>CAISCU010000055.1 GCA_903883965.1 uncultured Bacteroidota bacterium | reverse complement strand
TCTTTCTGCTTTTTCATGATGTAATGGTTTTATAAAATTAATTCTTTTACCTATTACATCTACCTTTTAGTAACTTACACAAAAATCTTTACTCCCTCTGACCTTTTGAGCCACCATTTTCTTTTACAATGTTTTTGAAGTTTATTTCAATGAAATAATTGCTTTGCCATTGGAAACAGCAATTGTTTTTTTAATACCAGCATAACGCATTTCAAGTTGTTTGATATGTCCTGGTACTTCAATAGATGCTTCAAATGTTTGACTTGCCTTTTGAAGTCTTTGTAAGTAAATATGGCCTTCTGCATCTACAATTCTCAAAGTTGAAACCCTAGCGTCGTTTGCAACAGGTGTGTACTTCATTGAAATGGTATTCAATGTAGACCATTTAAATGTTTGAGGTGCTTTGATGTCAGTAAATTTAGCCCCAGATGTGTTACCATTTTCAGGGTTAATGCTGTGTTTTTTACAAGCAATTCCAGTTAAACTGATACTTATAATTATTGCCAATATTATTTTATTCGTTTTCATATTCTCTAATTTATCTGTTCATCAATTTATTATTGTCTCTGTTTTCAATTGTATTGGTATGCCAATTCGTATTGTTTAAGCCTCCACTTTGAGCCCAATTGCTAAAGTTTAAAAAGCAGTTGCTGAAATCTTGTTTTTCTTGAGCATATGGTATTGAACGATCAATGTTCAATGCCCATGGCAAATTGGTTTCAGTTTTATAGTACCTGTTTTGTGCAGGAACACTATTGTCATCAACAGTTCCAAAATAGTTCATGTTTACTTTGCTACTTGGTCTTTTATCCGCCAAATGAATTTCTCTCCCTCTTTCTTGTCCTACAATAATATATGGGTTAAATTTAGAGGCTGCCATTTGTTGTGATGTAATGGTTCCAGCTTCAGGAGCAATGCCATTGTTGATAAATCTAACAGATATAGAAGTAGTATCATTCCCAACATCTGGGGCATCTGCTTCTACATTGATAAACCAAAATCCACCAGTTGTTGGCAATAGATCATAAGCATCTTTGTATACGATAATGTTAGTTTCGCTTTCGTTTCCAGCTTCAGTACCATTGCTGTTAAAATTGGTCCAGGTAGTTCCATCAGTTTTGGTACCATTTACCGAAGTAATCTTAGCTGGATTGATGCTGTCTAACTGAAATGCAAATGCATTGTGTAAAGCACCACCAATTGCACGAGTCACAAATGTATAATTGGCTTCAACTACTTGGTCGTTCGCGTTAGAAACAATTTCGTATTGGTAATCTACAACCAAATCATTGAAGTCGTAATCGCCTTTCCCTGGCCATAAATCTTCATACATGAGAGTTCCAAATCCACTTGCTGGAAAATTGGTTTTGTATGCTTTGTTTGGATCAAATGGATAGGCGTCGTCCACATCAGCTACACCGTCCTCATCTATGTCATTTGATAGGGTAGGGCTTGCATCTGTTAGTTTTAAATGTGTAGCATAAATTGGCACTTCAATATCATATTCGAATTCAATAACAGTTACATAATAGGTTGATCCTGTTTCCAAATTATTGATAGTAATATTGGTGCTCAATGAATTATTAGAACCAGAATACACCACATAAGCGTTTCCTATTTGATCACCAGCACCATAATTTAAATTGGCATTGTACCAAGTATAATCTGTTGGCATTTGGTTAGCGGTATCACCTTTAGAAACCAAAACAATTCTTTCAGTTCCATTACCATTGTCCCAAGAAAATGACAAAGAAGTGTAGCCAATTCCGGTAACAACTAAATTGCTCGACCCAATTAATGCCAATGTGTTTTGACATGCAGAATAGTAACTATCTGTTTTAAATACAGCTGATCCATCGCTAATAGAACCAGAGTATTCAAAAACATCCATACAATAATTTGTATTGCTGTTTAAATAATAAACAGTGCTTGTATTGATATTTCCATTTGCAACCACAAATCCAGAACCTAGAGAAGAACCATATCCAAATCCAACATTTGCATAATAATTTGTGAAATTGTTTGGTGTGACTGCTGCAGCATTGCTTGGTCTGCATACTACCAACCTGTTTTGTCCGTTTCCTTTTGTCCAATCAGCTTTAAAACCATGGGTGTTTAAATTTGAAAATGCCATGGTACTTGAATTGTCATTGATGATTTTACTAAAAACAACAGATGTACCATTAGGAATTGTGTTGCTATTGGAGTTGTTTGCTGTATTGTAATTGACTGTATGGCTCCCATTTGTTTGCATAGTCAATGATGCAATGTCTGTTCCAGTTCCGGCAATTCCTGCTGAGTAACTACTAAAGAATTGGTTGCTCCCATTTCTTTGCATGTTGTTGTAAATAAATTCAATGTGATTACTTCCTTCATGCAGCACCAATTGAAAAGTACCTCTACCTGTTCCATTTTTCACAATGGCAACGGTCCATTCAACAACAAACATTCTACTTGGGCTTGTTCCTGCTGTAAAAGCTGATACCCCCTGACCGGCACCAGATGGAATGTTCATTTCCTCCCAAAACGGGGCCAATTTAGGTCTGTCATTGACATCGTTTAAATTGTTGTTAAAATTAGCATTGGCAGTCATGGTTGAATTTCCAAGTTTGACCCATCCATCTGAACAAGCAATAAAATGTGTGTACACCGTACCATCAAAAGTAAAATTAAATGGAAGTGTAATTCTTGAACTAGTTGCATTGCTGATGTTTGCACCAATAATGGCGTTCTTGCTTCCAGTAACCAAACTAGCACCTGTTTTCAGGTTCATTTGATAGTTTCCGGCATCAATTGCAGCATTTACCGAGCATACCCAGAATGCAAGCAACAGGGAAATCCCGATTACTTTGTTGAACATTTGTTTAATTAGTTGATTCATGGTTGTTATACAACGAGGTTAAGCGTTGTATGGCTTTACATACAGAATGATGCCAAACTTAAATAATATTACTTAAGTGCTTGAAATATAAATGGATACGATTTTTAAATTGCTGCTAAACCGACTCGTCATGTTTCCCAAAATGAAACATTTTCCAGCTGTGGGTATAAGATTTTAACCAAATACTCACTGCATTTGATTCATATACCATTCGAATCTAGTGTGTAAACTGGCTAATTTTTCTGCAGAATAACTACACCAATCTGGTTTCATTGTGTCTAGGATTTCAACAGCCTCAATGTTTGGGAATACTTTGTAATCAAATTTAGTGTATCCAACGGCAATGTATCCAGGGTAGTAGAACGCCATTTGATTGGCTATGGCATACTCACATTTTAAAAGCATGAGTTGCTTTCCAAGACTGTATTTTTTATAGCTTGGGTCAAAGAAGTTGATGATACCCGCAATGCTCTTTGTTCCTTTGTCGAAAATACCAACTGCTATGAGCTTTTTGTCATCATAGATGCAAATTTGTTTGCTTTCAAATCTGTTGATAGGGGTACCATCACTGAGGTAATCATTTAAATCATGTACATGTTCAAATTGAATGGAATTGCGGTAATTCCAATACAATTCCTCCATTTCTTTTGTAACCAATAGGGGAGCTATTTCAATTCTAAATCTTTTGTTCGTTTGAAGGATCTTTAATTGTGATTTTGAATACCGAATTTTGGGCAATGCAATTCTTAACCAGTAAACATCAAAAACAGCATCATCCATAAATATCATGTCTGTTGTAAATACTTGCTGATGCATTCTGTAATTACCTGCTTCGAGTAATTTGTCGAGAAGTATGCCTTGAAAAGGATAAAGATCCATGTTTATTGCAATAAAAAAGCCACTCAATGAGTGGCTTTTTTTTATGAACTTAATGCTGCGGCACCACCGACAATTTCGGAAATCTCTTTCGTAATTGCGGCTTGTCGTGCTCTGTTGTATTCTAATTTGAGGCCTTTGAGCAATTCACCTGCATTTTCAGTTGCTTTATCCATTGCAACCATGCGGGCTCCATGTTCTGATGCCAAAGAATCTAACATTGATTTGTACAATTGTGTTTTTAAAATTCTAGGAATTAATTCTTCTAAAATTTCAGCTTTTGAAGGTTCAAAAATATAGTCAGACTTGGCACTATTTGCTTTGCTATCTGTTTTGGCTGCAATAGGTAAGAAGGCTTCTTTACTTAAAATCTGAGTGGCAGCATTCTTAAATTGGTTGTATACAATCTCAATTTTATCAAAACTACCTGTTTTGAAGGCATTCAATAAATAAGTACCAATTTCAAAACCATTTTCAGCATTCAAATTTTGAAGTGCATCTTTGTATTTAGCAATACTTGAAACACTCGTTTTTGCAAAAAACTCTGAACCCTTTTTGCCAATTGGCAATACAGTTACTTCAGCGTTGCTGTAATCTTCTTTGATTAATTTGTTGGTTAATTTAATGACATTGGCATTGAATGAACCACACAAACCTCTGTCAGAAGTAATCACAACCAATAAAACTTTCTTTATTTCTCTTTGGTTGAAATATACTTTGAGTGAATCGTCATCAACTGAATCACTCAAATTCGATAATATTCCATTTAACTTTTGAGCATAAGGTCTCATTTGTAAAATGGCATTTTGCGCCCTTCTCAACTTTGTTGCAGAAACCAATTTCATGGCTTTTGTAATCTGCTGTGTTGAGTTTACAGATGCAATGCGAATTCGAACTTCTTTTAAGTTAGCCAATTTCTTGTTTGTTTATGCGTTGTACTTAGCTGAAAGGTCTTTGGCAACTGATTCAATTACTTTAGTAACCTCATCATTGATATTGCCTTTTTTCAATTCGTTCAAAGTGTCTTTGTGCTTGGTTTCCATGAACTGGTGGAACTCAGCTTCAAATTCTCTTACTTGGTGTGTAGGAATGTTTGAAAGCAATCCTTTAGTCCCTAAGTAGATGATTGCCACCTGTTGTTCAACACGTAATGGAGAGAACTGTCCTTGTTTCAAAATTTCTACGTTTCTAGATCCTTTAGCCAATACTGCTTTGGTTGCAGCATCTAAGTCAGAACCAAATTTTGAGAAAGCTTCCAATTCTCTGTATTGAGCTTGGTCTAATTTTAAAGTACCTGCTACTTTTTTCATAGACTTGATTTGAGCGTTACCACCCACACGAGAAACCGAAATACCTACGTTAATAGCAGGTCTGATTCCTGAGTTAAACAAGTTTGCTTCTAAGAATATCTGACCATCAGTAATTGAAATTACGTTGGTTGGAATGTAAGCAGAAACGTCTCCAGCTTGAGTTTCAATGATTGGCAAAGCTGTTAATGAACCTCCACCTTTTACCAAATGTTTGATAGAATCTGGAAGGTCATTCATTTGTTTTGCAATGCTATCAGTTGCATTAATTTTAGCAGCTCTTTCTAGCAAACGGCTGTGCAAGTAGAATACGTCTCCAGGATAAGCTTCACGCCCAGGAGGACGACGCAATAACAATGATACTTCGCGGTATGCTACAGCTTGTTTAGATAAATCATCATAAATTACCAATGCCGGACGACCGGTATCACGGAAAAATTCTCCAATTGCTGCTCCAGCCATAGGGGCAAAGAACTGCATAGGAGCTGGATCTGATGAAGTAGCTGCAACAACTACGGTGTATGGCATTGCTCCACGCTCTTCTAAAGTTTTAACAACTTGAGCAATGGTTGATGCTTTTTGTCCGCAAGCTACGTATATACAATAAACTGGGTTTCCAGCTTCGTAAAATTCTTTTTGGTTGATAATGGCATCAATACAAACAGCTGTTTTACCTGTTTGACGGTCACCAATTACCAATTCCCTTTGTCCGCGACCAATAGGAATCATGGCATCAATTGCCTTAATACCTGTTTGAAGTGGTTCTTTAACCGGTTCACGGTAAATTACACCTGGTGCTTTTCTTTCAAGTGGCATTTCATAAAGATCACCAGCAATTGGGCCTTTGCCATCAATTGGCCTACCTAAGGTATTGATTACACGACCTACCATACCATCACCAACTTTAATTGATGCAATACGGCCAGTTCTTTTTACTGTATCACCTTCTTTAATTTCTTCAGATGAACCAAGCAATACCGCACCAACATTGTCTTCTTCAAGGTTCAATACGATACCTTCAACACCATTGGCAAATTGAATCAATTCACCGGATTGAACTTTTGTTAATCCATAAATGCGCGCGATACCGTCGCCCACTTGCAGCACTGTACCTACTTCTTCTAGTTCAGTAGCAGATTTGAAATTGCTTAACTGCTCACGAATGATGGCTGATACTTCGTCGGGTCTAATCTCTACCATAATGACTTTATTATTTTGAAATGTAAGTGTTTAATAATTCTTGTTTTGCTTTCCTGAGTTTACCCGAAATGCTAGCATCAAATAATTTGTCTTCAATTTGAACCACCATTCCTCCGATCAGGCTCGGATTTATTTTACTATTTATAATTACTTTCTTTCCAGTATTTTTCTCTAGGAGTTGAGTAATGTCCTGTAATGTTTGGCTGCTCATTTCTGAGGCAGTTGTTACAGTTGCTGTTGTGATATTATTCATGAACCTATATTGGTTAATGAATGCAATAGCAATATCATTCAGGTAATACTCTCTTTTTTTTCTGATAATGACATCAAAAAACCGAATGGTCAATTGATTGAAAGATGCAGCAAAAACTTTGTTTAATACGCTGTTTTTTTTGTCGGCATCAACAATTGGGCTTTTGAGTAAATTACTCAATTCCGGGTTTTGGTCTACAGTTGATTTGAAGACTTGAATGTCACTAAAAACTTGGTCAAGGATGTTTTGTTCCTTGGCAAGATCAATGAGTGATTTTGCATACCGATTGGATACTCTGGTTTCAGACATCTTAATTCAATGTTATTGATTTCAGATTTTCGTTTACAAATGCTTCTTGAGCTGAACGGTCTTCCATTTTCTTAGCAAGAACTTTCTCTGCTAAATCAACAGACAATACAGCTACTTGAGTTTTTAACTCATTCAATGCTTTTATTTTTGCAGATTCGATAGACTCATTGGCAGCAGTTAAAATTCTTCTGCTTTCTTCATCTGCAGATTTTTTTGCTTGGCCAATAATTTCGTCTTTCATCTCTTTTGCTTCTTTGAGCATCGCATCTCTTTCTATGCGTGCTTGTTGCAATAGTTTTTCATTGTCTGATTTCAATGCATCCATTTGTTTGCGTGCTTCGTCAGCAGCGTTCAATGCATTGTTGATAGAATCTTCTCTTTCTCTGATAGAGTTAAGAATTGGTTTCCATGCAAATTTTGAAAGGATAAACAATACCAAACTGAAGGTAATGGTCATCCAAAAAATTAAACCTAAGCCAGGTTTTACTAATTCCATTTGTTCTAATGATTAATGTTTTTGATTGAAATGCCTCAACTAGATAAGAAACACATATTGCCAAACGGCACTATGTGTTTCTTTTACAAAGTGTATTACAGCAATACGATCAAAAGACAAACTACGATACCGAAGAAGGCAGCACCTTCAATCAGCGCAGCTGCTACGATCATGTTTGCACGAATGTCGCCTGAAACCTCAGGTTGACGAGCAATAGACTCAAGGGCGCTACCGCCAATACGTCCAATACCCAAACCTGCACCGATTGCCGCTAAACCTGCACCGATACCTGCACCCATTTTAGCGAAACCTGGATCTGCAACTGCTTCTAAGATGATGTTGAATAAACTCATAATTGTTTTAAGTTAATAGATGATTATATTGTTGATTAATGATGTTCTTCGTGGTGATGCTCTTCAACTGCTGAACCAAAATACAGTGAAGAAAGTAAAGTAAATACATAAGCTTGTAAAAATGCTACTAGCAATTCTAAGAAGCTCATAAAAGTGGTAAATGCAACTGACAATATTGAAACCCCAAGGCCCATGTATTGGTTCATCGCTCCAAAAATGAAAATTAAACTAAAGAATCCAAGAATAATAATGTGCCCAGCGGTGATATTGGCAAACAAACGAATCATTAAAACAATCGGTTTGTTTAACATTCCAATGATTTCAATTGGAACCAATAAAATCCACAATGGTTTAGGAACTCCTGGAGGCATAAAAATATGTCCCCAATAGCTTTTGTTTCCGCTGAATGATGTGATAACAAAAGTAAAAATAGCCAAAACCAAGGTGATGGCAATATTACCTGTTACATTCGCTCCACCCGGGAAGAAAGGGACTAAGCCAAATAAATTATTGATAAAAATGAAAAAGAAAATAGTCAATAAATAAGGCAAGAACTTTTCGTATTTAGGGCCAATAGAAGGCTTTGCAATTTCGTCTCTAATGAAAAGAATCAAAGTTTCTATTAAGTTATTGATACCTTTTGGAGCTTTGTTGTTGTTCTTAGTATAATGAGCCGCAACTCTTAACATTAACCAGCACAATACAAATACAGCAATAAACATAGCTGCTACATTTTTGGTTATAGACAAGTCTAAAAAGTCAGCATCTTCAATGATTTGGTTATTGGCATCAACAGCAACAATTTTACCCTCTTTTAAGGCATAACCTTCAAAACTTTCATGTCCATGGTGGAATGCACTTGAAAGAAAAACCTTTACACCATTTGCGTCTTTGATGATAACAGGCAATGGAATTGAGATATGAGCTGTACCAATAGTGGCAATATGCCAATCATGTGCATCGGCAATGTGCTCCATAATTAATTTACCAGCATCTACCTTGCCTTCTTCATGTACTTCTGCAACATGATCTTCAGCATGATTTTCAGTTACCAACTGCTGTTCAGTCAATGAATCTGTTGCAGTTTCGTTGGCAAAAGATTGAAAGCTCCAGAATCCGATAGCTGATACAAGAATGGCTGTCAGTGCTAAACGCTTGAAAATCTTTTTATTGGAACTTTGCATGAGTCGATTGGTTTTTTGAATCGGGGCGCAAGTTAGCAACAAGGAAATAAATTTCAAAAGCAGTGTAAAAGAAATACAAGAAAAGATAGGTGATTATAAAATAAATATCCTTGGAAGGCATGAAAAACAAGTAAATGAGCAAAGGAGATAAACTAAAAATAAATCTGATGCCTATAGACGAATACATTCTTGTTATAAAAGTTTTATTGTCTTTTTTTAACCCAGAATGGGAAATATAATAGATGATACAGCTCATTCCATAGAGGTAAATCAAGGTAGGCCAAACTAGTAAACTATTTGAGTATGAGTTGTTTAAAGTATCTATGAGCCATAAAATAATAGCCAATAGCAAACTTGAAATGGAAATGATTTTATAAAAATTTCGGCTAAACATGCTGCAAACCTAAAGATTTACTTCATTAAATCACGAATTGTTAAAAAAAGTGCTGCAAATACAGAGCAGATAACAAATACCAATGTGAAAATTGGAAAATGCGTTTCAAACAGGTGGTCAAGAAACTTGCCAAGCAAAGATAAACTCACAATGACCCCTATCATTTGAAAGGCCATACCCGAGTATTTTAGAATGGGGTTAAGCCCCTGCTTTTTGGAGGATGGAATTTTCGCCATTTACCGGTGATTTGGTTTCAATAGGTTTGCTGGCTTTGTTTTTGTTAAAGTCGTTACCAATGCTCAATGGGCCCTTCATTTCGCTTTTACCGTTGAAACTGGCACCTGATTCAATAATTAATTTGCTACAAGTGATATCTCCGGTAATGCTTGCAGTTTGTTTGATTGTTAATACTTCAGTAGCTTTAATATTGCCTATTACCTGTCCAGAAACCTCACAATTAAAGGCACTGACATTGCCTTCTATTTTAGCTGAACTTCCTAGTACCAATTTGGCTTTTACTTGTACATTTCCTTTTACTTGTCCATCAATGCGAATATCTCCTTCAGAATTGAGGTCACCTTGAATGGTGGTGCTTGCATTTAAAATGTTGATTTCCTGTGGGTTGAAACCTGAATTTTTATCTGAATTGAAAATAGCCATTTGCTTAGGATATTAATTTGGATGGATGAAAATTTACTAGCTGACCATGAGGCCAATAACAAACATACTTATTTTTTATAAAAAAAGCATCAAACACTAAAAAATCTTGATAGGGTTAAGGATTACTGACTTTATTAGGCGGATTGACCGTTCCTTCAGATATGCCAGACCCTCCATTGACAATGTTCAAGAGGTTTTTGTAATACGATTCTTTGGCTTGTAAACTTTTTTCTAGCGAGTCGGTCTTGTACAATAAATACCGAATGTTTCGTTTGGTTTGATTATCGGTGTATCCGGGAACATATTCTCGGAGTGGTGTAAAGAAAATGAATACAATGACCAAAAAGGTTAATGATACAATAGCAGTACTTAGCCCCACAAATAAATTCATGGGCGTGAGCTTAAATGAAAACTTTTCTTTAAAGTTTTCATCATTTATGATAATTAAACGGTATTTGTACCGTAACTTGTGCAAGAGTTTTTTTTTCGGCTTTTCCATGTCTTTCCTTAAAATTGTAAAGATTGGTTTAAAATTGTGCCACCAAAGCTCAAAGGTAAGTAATTCATTGGAACGATTGTATCAAATTAAAAGAAACCCTTTTTTTCTGCTCCTATTATTGGTGCTTGTTGCTGCTTGCAGTCCTACTAGAAATAGATGGATCAATAGAAATTGGCATACCTTAACTGGTCACTACAATATTTATTTCAACGCAGAACAAAAAATACTAGAAGTGAAAGATCAGGTGGAGGCTAGTCACCAGAATAACTTCAATCAAATTTTAGATGTAATTCCTTACGGAACTTCTGAAGCGGCGAAGGCAGCAGGCAACCTAGTTGATGAGGCCAGTAAAAAATATTCAGGTACAATTGCATTGCATCAGGTAGGACAATTTACGGATGATGCCTATTTTGGCATTGCCAAATGTTTCTATTATAAAAGAGATTATTATTCAGCAATTGAAGCTTTTCAGTTTGTTGGAACGCGTTACAAAAATAGCGTGTATAAAAATTTGATCAACAGTTGGATGGCTAGGTGCTATGTTGGTTTAGAGAAAATTGAGGAAGCAGAAGCCATCATTGGTGAAATGTTGACTCGAAAAAACTTAAACAAAAAAGAAATAGCCCACGTTTACACTACTGCAGCTGATATTAATGTTAGATTGGCTAAATACCAATCAGCTATAGACAATTTAACAATGGTATTGACTGCAAAAGTCTCTAAAGAAGACAGAATCAGATACCATTTTATATTGGGTCAATTGTGTTTAGAGTCAAATAAAAAACCTTTGGCAGCCTATCATTTTGAGAAGGTAATTGCTTTGTTACCTGCTTATGATTTTAATTTCAATGCAACCATTAATTTGGTGAGGTGTTTTGAGTTAACAGATAAAAAATCTTTGGCTAAAGTGAGGCGCAATTTAAAGCGCATGGCATCTGACGATAAAAATATTGATTACTTGGGTCAGATCTATTTTGAATTGGGTCGTTTAGAAATGAATCTCAAAAATGTCAATGAAGCCATTAAATACTTGAAATTATCATCTATAAAAAGTGGCGCAAATACCACTCAGAAATCTATTACCTGTAAAGAATTGGCTCAATTGTATTTTAAACTGAAATCATACAAAAATGCGCAAGCCTACTATGACACTTGCATGTTGTATTTAGATAATAAAAACAAGCAATATGAACAGGTAAAATCTATGCAAATTACATTGAAAGATTTGATCAGTAATTTACAGGCATTTGAAACGGAAGACTCATTACAACAATTGGCTTTATTGAGTACTGATGAATTAAATAGAAGATTAGATACTTGGATGATACAAGAGCGCAAAAGACAAGAAGCCCTTTTCAAACAAAATAGAAAAATTGACTTAATAGCTGAAAGTATGAAGGCCAATGAAGCAATGCCAGGTACTTCTGGTGGCTTGACTCCATTGCCTGGAACGGGTAATGTAGCTTGGTATTTTTATAACCAAACTTTGATAAACGGAGGAGCAGCTGAATTTTTCAGTAATAAAAAATGGGGACAAAGGGCCAATGAAGATTTTTGGAAAATTGCAAGTAGAGAAAAAGTAAAAGCGGTTGACCCAACACCTGAAAAAGCAAGTCCAAAGCCAGAAGAAACAAAGTCTCTTGAAAAAGACAGAAAAAATGGAGCTGATGGTAAAAATATTGATGACAGAGCTGTTGCAAAACCACCTGTTAATTCAGAAAAAGAAGGATGGATAAAGAATGTGCCTTTTACCAAAGAACAATTAAAATCCTCCAATACAAGGGTGCTAGAAGCACTGAATAATTTGGGAGAAATTTACCACGATAAAATTAAAGATTACGACCAAAGTATTTTTTATTATAATGAGTTAGAAAAAAGATTTCCATTGAATGAATACGAACCCAAAGCCTATTACTTTCTGTATAAAAATTTCCAAATTAAGGATTCCTTGAAAATGGCAACTTACTATAAAGAGTTGTTGATAAAAGAATATCCTGAGCATCCGTATGCGTTGATTCTTCAGAAAAAGAATTTAAAAAGCAATGAGTCTGATCAAAATGCGGCTTTAAACAAAGCTTATGAATTGTTACTTGCTGCTTTTCAAAATGGCAAATGTGATTCGGTAAGTCTGCTAAAACGCAATTTGGAAAAAGATTTTCCTGGAAATATTTACCGCGCAAAATGTGAATACATGATTGCTATGTGTATAGGGAAATCTGGAGATAAATCTGGATTTAAAAAGTCTTTACAAAGTATTGTTTCTGCTTTTCCTGAGCATGAAGTGAGTATCAATTCCAAAGCTATTTTGGCAGCAATGGACAAAGAACAAAAAAGGGCAGAAGTGGTTGGGACTGGAGATACTGCCAATCAAGTTGAGTTTGATCTTGAGACTGAAGTACCGTATTATTATTTTATAGGAGTAAAAAATGAAAAAGCCGATTTAACAGATTACCTAGCCGCATATTCTAATCACAATGAATCATACATGGCAAATGCTTCGCTCAGGGTAAATGCGATGATGAGTAATGAAGGCTACCAACTCATTGTTGTGCGAGAGTTTAAAAACTTAGCTGAGGCCAATGATTATCTTGAAACACTCAAAGCAATCAATTTTATTTCAGATAAATTAAAATGCAAAGACAGCACCATGCAATCTGTTATTTCAATTAAAAATTTCAGGTCAGCGATGAAAGATAAAAAACTGTCTACTTACGTTTCATTTTATCCTAAGTTGGCAGCAACCATCAAAAAGAATAAAAAATAAACCACATGAATAAAGGTTTGACCGAATTGTTTTTTAATAACCCCTTCTGGAAATGGCTAAAATGGATTTGGTTGTTTTTGCTACTAGGTATATGTTCGTTTATAGGCTTAATAGCTGCAATTGCATCGGGATGGTTTGGAGAGTTACCTCCAATTGAAGAATTGGAGAATCCTAAAACTTATTTGGCCAGTGAGGTATACGCAGAAGAGGGAACCATTTTGGGTAAATATTATTTGCAAAACAGAAGCAATGCCAACTTTGAAGACCTAAGCCCTCATTTAATTAATGCATTGGTTTCTACTGAAGATGTAAGGTTTTATAACCATTCTGGAGTTGACAATAACCGCTTGTTTACCATTGTCATTTATAATTTAATGGGAAAACGCCAGGGTGGTAGTACCATTACCCAACAATTGGCAAAAAATTTATTTCCCAGAAAAAGATTTAAAAGCATTCACGAAAAAGTCATTACCAAATTACAAGAATGGATAACAGCTATTTTAATTGAACAACGGTATACCAAAGAAGAAATTTTAACCATGTATTTCAATACTGTTGAATTTGGAGGAAACTCATTTGGTATAAAATCAGCAGCTAAAACCTTTTTTGGGAAATCACCTAAAGATTTAAATGTGCCTGAGTCTGCCATGTTAGTTGGCATGCTCAAAGCCATTACCAAATTCAATCCAATTATCAATCCATCCAATGCATTGTACAGACGCAATACCGTATTGAACCAAATGGAAAAAAATGAGGTCATCAGTTCAGAAGAATGTGCCACATTAAAAGCACAACCCATTGAATTGAATTACCAAGAAGAAGACCATAACGAAGGTTTGGCTACCTATTTTAGAGAAACATTGCGTTTGGAACTATTAGATTGGTGTGCAGAAAATGGCTATAATTTATATAAAGATGGCCTGAAAATTTATACCACCATCAATCCTCAATTGCAACAACTGGCTGAAGAAACAGTAGTTGAGCAAATGAAAGACATTCAGGCTAAGTTTTATACACATTGGAAAGGAAGAGAGCCTTGGGGTGAATTCAAAGAACTCATTACGGCAAGCATGAAGCGTTCTGAGCGCTATCGTGTATTAAAAGAAATGGGCATGGACCAAGAAGCCATTTTGGCTAATTTTAATGAACCAGTAAAAATGAAGGTGTATAGCATGACCAGGGGAGAGGTAGATACTGTAATGACGCCTATGGATAGTTTAAAGTATTACAAATATTTTGCACAATGTGGCCTTATGAGTATGGACCCAATAACCGGAAGAATCAAGGCATGGGTGGGTGGTCATAATTACAATTACTTTAAATACGACCATGTGAATGTAACTGCTAAAAGACAAGTAGGGTCAACGTTTAAACCTTTTGTTTACACCCTTGCAATTGACAATGGAACATCGCCGTGTACGGTGGTTCCAAATAAGCCTGTTGTGTTTGAAGATTTCAATGATTGGGCTCCCCAAAATGCAGACAATACCTACAACGAACCTGAAATGAGTTTATTCAGAGGCTTGCAATTTTCGGTCAATAACATTGTGTTGCATTTGATGAAACAGTTGGGTCCTAATGGGCCTAAATCGGTAGTTGATTTAGCTAGAAAATTAGGTATAACAAGCCCGTTAGAACCTTATCCGAGTATTGCTTTGGGTACATCTGACGTGTCTATTTATGAAATGGTTGGAGCATTTAGTGCGTATGCCAATAAAGGCGTTTGGTTGAAGCCTGTTTACTTACTCAGTATTGCAGATAAAAATGGCAATATGATTTATGAGAATAAACAAGTTTCTCAAGAAGCATTGAGTGAACAAACTGCTTATGTCATGTGCAAAATGATGGAGAGGGTAACGGCACATGGAACGGCTGCAAAAGTTAAGTATTTATACCAGATTCCTGGAGCCGTTGGGGGTAAAACCGGTACCACACAAAACTATTCAGATGGATGGTTTATTGGCATTACACCTAGTTTGGTTTCGGGCTGTTGGGTAGGATGGGAAGATAGAGCCATACATTTTAGAACCATGGACTTAGGTTCAGGTTCTGCAATGGCCATGCCTATTTGGGCCAATTATATGAAAAAGGTTGTTGCCAAACCTGGTTTGTTTAAAATTGTGAATGAATGGGAAGCGCCTCAAGCTCCCCTGACCATTGAAATTGATTGTGACAAATACAAACAAGTAAAGAACCAACAGGCTAAGCCTGATTTTATGGAATAATTGCTCCTGTACTTTTTAAAAATAGTAAGATTTCTAAATTCGTTTTGAATCTGTATATTGTGGCTGAAATTTATGCGCATGTCAAACTATTTTTACAAAAAATCACTCAAAGATTTACTCGAAGTTTCTTCTGAAGGTCATCAGTTAAAAAGAACCTTAACCGTTACCAATTTAATTGCATTAGGAATTGGAGCCATTATTGGCGCAGGGCTTTTTGTTAGAACCGCAGCTGCAGCAGGGGAGCACGCGGGTTCTGCCGTTACCATCTCCTTTTTAATTGCTGCAGTAGGTTGTGCTTTTGCAGGATTGTGTTACGCAGAATTTGCTTCTATTATTCCTGCAGCAGGAAGTGCTTACACCTATGCTTATACTACAATGGGTGAATTGGTTGCTTGGATTATTGGATGGGCTTTGGTATTAGAATATGCTTTAGGTGCAGCAACCGTTTCAATTGCTTGGAGCGAATATTTAAACAAGCTATTGGGTGATTCCATACCCTATGAATGGATGCATTCACCTTTTGAATCGATTAAAAATTTGGATGGTACTTTTACCAGTGGTATCATGAATTTGCCAGCTTTGGTAATTTTAGGATTGATTTCATTGTTGCTCATAAGAGGTACACATGAATCGGCAATTGTAAATGCAATCATTGTTTTTGTAAAGGTTGCAATCATTTTGTTGTTTATAGGATTGGGATGGCAGTTTATTAATCCTGCAAACCATGTGCCTTATTTTATTCCTGAAGATGCTCCCAAAACCTTATTGCCTGATGGCAATTGGTACGATTATTCTAATTTTTGGAACCACGGATGGGGTGGTGTCATTACAGGTGCTGGTATCGTGTTTTTTGCTTTTATTGGTTTTGATGCCGTTTCTACTGCAGCACAAGAAGCCAAAAATCCAGAAAGAGACATGCCTATTGGAATTTTAGGTTCCTTATTGGTATGTACTTTATTGTATGTATTGTTTTCACATGTGCTTACAGGAGTTGCGCCTTATACCGATTTTATTAAAGAAGGAAAAGAAGCTTCAGTTGCTTATGCCATTACCAAATACATGCCGGGTTATTCATGGCTTTCTTTCTCTATAACTGTTGCCATATTAGCTGGGTTTTCTTCTGTAATTTTGGTAATGCTCATGGGACAATCAAGGGTATTTTATGCCATGGCAAACGATGGCTTGTTGCCTAAGGTATTTGCTGAAGTTCATCCTAAATACAGAACTCCTTATAAATCAAACATGATTTTATTTTTGTTTGTTGGTTTTTTTGCTGCCTTTGTTCCCGGATCTGTAGCTGGTGATTTAACCAGTATAGGAACCCTATTTGCGTTTATTTTGGTTTGTGCTGCAGTTTGGATTTTACGCGTAAAAGAGCCTAATCTAAAAAGGAATTTTAAGACACCGTTGGTGCCCTTGGTGCCCATTTTAGGAATGGTAGTATGTTTTGCAATGATAGTTGGTTTACCTATGCCTACACTAATAAGTGCAATGGTTTGGTTAATCATTGGCTTGATAGTGTACTTTATGTACAGTGCCAAGCAGGCTGCTATTAAGCGCAATTTGAAAAACAAATGAGCAATAAAAATAAAAACAGAGAAGGTGTAGTTTATTCTACGGACAATGCTTTTGAATACCAACTGGCTGCTGCATTTGAAACGGATACTTTGCCTAACCAACAACAACAACTAAAAATATTTTTAGACAGAAAAGGTGGTGGTAAATTAGTGAGCAGAATTAATGGGTTTGTTGGGTCAGACGCAGATTTAAACCAATTGGGTTCAATGCTAAAAAAACATTGTGGTGTTGGAGGAGCTGTTAAAGACGGTGAAATTCTCATTCAAGGAGATTTTAGAGACAAATTACTGGTTTTGCTGACCAAAGAAAACTACAAGGCAAAAAAAGCAGGCTCTTAATTAGTTATTATGCCTATCAAGGGATATAAACAGTTTTTGAGATTGCAAAACAATTTAACCATTCTCAAAAGTGGTCCCAGTTTTTTTGAATTGCTCATTGCACAAATTGCAGAGGCAAAACTAGAAATTCATTTACAATTTTATATTTTTAAATTAGATGCCATTGGTGTAAAAGTGCTGAAGGCACTTCAACAAGCTGCGCAAAGAGGAGTAAAAGTTTATTTGTTATTAGATGATTTTGGAAGCAAGCGTTTCCCTAATCAAATACTTAATGATTGCAACGAACTTAAAATGCAAATAAAATGGTTTTCTCCAGTTCAATTTCCATTAGGCTTAGGCAGAAGGTTGCATCACAAAATTGTGGTCATTGACAGCAAATGGGCACTATGTGGAGGTATGAATGTTTCAGATGCCTATGCCGGAACAGGCGTTTTTGAAAATAAGTATTGGCTCGATTTTGTAATGATAGCAGAGGGAATGGTAGTGAAGGACTTGTTAAAAGTTTGTCAGCGTTATTGGGGCGGATTCTTATTTAATAGGTTTAAAAAAGACAAGTTTCTGCCTTTAACCAATTATGCTAACTTTAACCAAACTGCAGGGGTGCTTCAAAACAATTGGTTGGCTCGAAAAAAATACATTGCTGCTTATTATTTTTCTGAACTCAGGAAGTCGTCATCAGAAATCATCATAGTCAATAGTTATTTTTTACCCTCATTGTTATACCGAAGAATGTTGATTAAATCTGCTAAAAGGGGAGTTCAAGTAAAAATCATATTGAGTGGTAAGTCAGATGTTTTAATAATGCAACAGGCCATCCGATTTATATATACTGAATTGCTTACAGCAGGCGTACAATTGTATGAATGGAACCAAAGTGTATTGCATGCCAAAGTAGCCTTGTTTGATAAAAGTAGCTTTACGGTAGGTTCCTATAACCTCAATCATTTGAGCCAATTTTCTTCAATTGAAACCAATCTGGTAAGTACAGATTTAAAAGCACAACAAGATTTAAAAACCATCATAGAAAAAGAAGTATTGCCTTATTGCCATAGGATTTCTTTAGAACAAATGCAGCATGAACGTAACCGAGTTGCTCATTTGTTTCAGTATTTGTCATTTAGTGTAGTAGTAGCCTTATTTCGTTTGTACCAAAGGTTAATTTACCACCAGAACAATACATAAATTATTACTGGAGTTCTCCTATTAAAGCAATAGGAAATTAAAATGCACTTCCTTTATAGTTGCAAGCTCTAAAAGTAAAAAAATAAATTAACGGTTGTACAAGTCTCTGATAGCAACAGATGCCACTGTGCAACCAAATACTGCAGGCATATAGCTAATGGTTCCAACAAAAGATCTTTTGTTGCGACCTTGGTTTTCTACAACTTGAGCTCCATCAAATTTTTCTTCAGCTGAAAAAACTGCTTTTACGCCCTTGTAAACGCCCAAACGGTGCAAGTATTTTCGTGTATATCTGGCCAATTTGCAATTGTAAGTCTCACTAATATCAGCTACTTTTATTTGGGTTGGGTCCACTTTAGAGCCAGCACCCATGCTGCTCACAATTGGTATTTTTCTGTCTAAGCAAGCTTTAATAAAAAATACTTTGGGTGAAAGTGTATCAATGCAATCTAAGGCATAATCGTATTTTTCGCTGTCTAAAACTTCTTCCGTGATACGGTCTTTGAAGTATTCGGGTATGACCCTTAATTTTAACTCAGGATTGATGTCTAATAGTCTTTTTGCCAAAACCACTGCTTTCACTTGTCCTTCGGTACTTTTGGTTGCTGGAATTTGTCTATTCCTATTGGTGGGGTCAACCGTATCTGCATCTACTATTGTCATTCTCCCAACCCCTGTACGAGCAATCATTTCGGCAGCAATGCCGCCAACCCCGCCAAGCCCCACAACAAGTACATTGGCGTTAACTAGTTTTTGTAATTTTTCTTGTCCTAATAAGAGTTCTGTTCTACCCATCCAGGGCATAATCTCATGGTTCATGCTCGCAAAATAAATGCTTATTGGAAAAAATGGAGCTATTTATAAACAAGAAAATAAAAAAAGCCCCACAAATTTGTGAGGCTTTTGAGGTACCGAGCAGATTCGAACTGCTGTAGAAGCTTTTGCAGAGCCTTGCCTAGCCTCTCGGCCACGGTACCAAAATGGAATGCAAAGAAAAGAAAAAATTGCTGCATACACAAATTTTTTAACAGGTTCTTTTTGTTCAGTAAGCTTTGGTTGTAAAATAAATTCCTAATTAAGAATTAATTAGGAATTGAAATGGTTCAGTTTACAGACAAAACAATATTTTTGTAACAAATTGTTTAACATGAAAAAAATATTCGTTTTTGGATTTGCTGCTGTTTTATTTGCAGCATGTGGTGGTTCAGGCTCTCAAGCTCCTGCTGCTGATTCTTTACAAGTAGCTCCTGCAGCTGATTCGGCTGCTACTGTGCTTTATTTTGGCGAACAAATTACCGATGACAGTGCCATTGCTATCAATGAATTAAAAACGCTAATGGGCAACCAAAAAGAAATGAAAGTAAAATTGGTTGGAACCATTGAAGGGGTTTGTCAGAAAAAAGGTTGCTGGATGGAACTTACCAATGAAGGTGCAGAACCTTTAAGAGTTACTTTTAAAGATTATGCTTTTTTTATGCCTAAAGATGCAGCCGGAAAAACTGCCGTTATTGAAGGCATTGCAAAATTAGAAGAAACCAGTATTGCTGATTTGCAAGAATATGCAAAAGATGCTGGCAAAAGCAAAGAAGAAATCGCTGCAATTACTTCTCCAAAACAAGAACTTGCTTTTGAAGCAAGTGGGGTTATTTTAAAATAATTAAAATTTATTAAAAACTGCATAGGCCACCGTCTGTGCAGTTTTTTTATTCCTATGAGAAAACCAATAGTTATTTTTTTCGTGTTGCTTTTTGCTATGATTTGGATTGCATGTACCAATGAATCAAAGCAAACAGCCAAACAGCCAGAACAAGCTCTAGAGCCTCACAAAGATTCTAGCGTTGCTTGTAGCAAACCTACCATTATAATGGACCCAAACAATGCCAAACCTATGGCTTTAATGATGAGACAAATGGTAGTAAATATGGATAAGATGAAAGCTAAATTAATAGCTGGTGAACGTGTTTCAGAAAAAGATTTTCCTTTTTTACGCTTTTACTTAGTTGAACCTACTGACCCCAATGTACTTGAACCAAATTTTTATGAGAATGCAAGGCTGTTTCAGGAAGCCTACAAACAAATATTTGAAACCAAAGGATTACAAGCAAAAGCCTACAATGTAGCCATTTCAAAATGCATCAATTGTCACCAGAGTTATTGCAGTGGACCTATTAAAAGAATTAAAAAATTAGTCATCAATTAAAAGTTTTTTGCACTTAATTTTTGATTGGAATACGTATAAAAATACTGCAATTGTATTACCGGAATGAGCACAAAATAGACATACATTTACATGCATTAAAATTGATAGGTGCATGTAATGAACAAGATGTATGGAGTGGTACAAGAAGTGAATCTGAAAAACAGGCTGTTTTCAGTAAAATTAGAGGACGTAAACTATTCGGTTTGTTTCATGAGAACCCCTATTAAACTTGAGCTTGGAGCGGTTCTTTTTGGTAGTTTCAAGTGTTACGGCATGACTAATTTGGAAACCGAGGAAATGGGTAAAGAAATTTTGGTAGATATTCTACATTTACTGATTTCTGAAAATACTGCAAGCTATTATTTAGCAGATACAAGCCCTAAAGTTTAAGCTTAAAAGCGCAATTGGTTTTTTTGAAACGGTACTTCTATACTGGTTGGCCCATTTGAATAAGGAGCTATTTCATAAACATTGTAAAAGAATTCAACGCTGCTGTCCTTTAATAAGAAATTTTCAGTTAATGTAAATTTATCATTATCAAACCAAAAACCGGCTTCATTGAGGCTTGCGTTTGCTGCAATACCTTGATTGCTTCTGAATGTTTTTTCGGCATTGACTCTAATTGAATCAGTATTTTTAAAACAGTCAGCAATGCTGAGTTTTCTGCCATTTTGTGTACTGATATTTGCAAACAATGTACTTCCAATTCCATGTGCGCCTGCCGTATACAAATAGCCATTGGCTGCCAACCCAATTCGATTTTCTGTTTGGTAGGAAACCTCTATTTGTAAGGTATTTTCATAGCCAATGTATTCCATTGTTGAATCAGCAATGAGCTCCATAAATTCTTGTTTGAATGCTTTTGCATAATCCTTAAAATAAGTTGTTGGATTTGCATTTTCAGGTAGGTTATCATAGCCCAATTGTTGAATCACAAATTTGTTAAGTGAATCGGTTACCTGTTTATTTTGAGCCTTGAATGTCAAGTAATGAAAATCAATCAAAAGTGTTTTGCTACTGTCTGAACTTGTAAAGGATTCATAAACGGAATCAGGCATCATTTCAATGGATTGATTTGTTTTAGAAGCAGGCTCATTTGAGCAGGCATATAACATTAGAAACGGAGTTAGGTAAAAGAGGTATTTCATGGCTTTTTCTTCGAAGAAAAGGTACAAAAAAAACTGCAAGACTTTTCAGCTTGCAGTTTTATATCAATTTGAATAGCTATTATTTATACAATACTTCTTTTACAGTTTGTACTGTTTTTTGGATACTAGGTAAAAAAGCTTGAACCAAGGTTGGGGCGTATCCCAATGGCACATCTTGCGTAGTAATTCTTCTAATAGGTGCATCTAAATAATCAAATGCATTTTTTTGAACCATGTAAGTAATTTCAGATGATATACTTGCCAAAGGCCAAGCCTCTTCAATGATCACCAATCTGTTTGTTTTTTTAACAGATTCAATGACAGTGTTGTAATCAATTGGTCTGACTGTTCTTAAATCGATGACTTCACATTCAATGCCTTCTTTGGCTAATTCTTCAGCTGCTGCCAAAACCACTTTCATAATTTTGCCAAATGAAACCAAAGTAACATGGGTTCCTGTTCTTTTAACATCGGCAACGCCAATAGGAATTAAATATTCTTCTTCTGGAACTTCTCCTTTGTCTCCATACATTTGTTCACTTTCCATGAAAATAACTGGGTCGTTGTCTCTAATGGCTGTTTTGAGCAAACCTTTGGCATCATATGGATTAGAAGGCACTACCACTTTTAAACCAGGGCAATTGGCATACCAATTTTCAAATGCTTGTGAATGTTGTGCCCCCAATTGACCAGCACTACCAGTAGGGCCACGAAATACCATTGGAATATTGAATTGCCCACCACTCATCGAATACATTTTTGCTGCTGCATTGATCACTTGATCAATGGCTACCAATGAAAAATTGAAAGTCATGAACTCAATGATAGGACGTAAACCATTCATGGCTGCACCCACACCAATACCAGCAAAACCCAATTCTGCAATAGGGGTATCGATGATGCGCTTTGCGCCAAATTCATCTAACATGCCTTGACTTACTTTATAGGCACCATTGTATTCTGCAACCTCTTCTCCCATCAGGAAAATAGATTCATCTCTACGCATTTCTTCTGAAAGTGCTTCTCTTAGTGCTTCACGGAATTGTATTGATCTCATAATCTTAAATAGAAATGCAAAAATACATTCTCCAACAGGATATCAAAGTAAAACTGACGAAATCCTGCCAAATCTTGTTTATTTGATTTATTTTTTAGGTCCTTTTGGTTGTAATGGTCTGATTTCTAGGTTAACTGTATGAAAATTATCGGGCATTTGTAGTGCCTGAACAATACTTAGAGCCACATCTTCTGGCATGAGCATATAATCATGTGGTTGAATACCTGGGCTGTTTCTAAAAAAGTCGGTTTTTGTAGAACCTGGATAAATGCAAGTGACTTTAATTTTGAAATCTCTTAATTCTCTGAATAAGCTTTCGCTCAAACCTTTGACAGCCCATTTGCTGGCACAATAGGCACTAACTTGTGGCATACCCTCTAATGCTGCAGTTGAAGCAATATTTACAATGTGGCCAATGCCATTTTGTTTCATTGCGGGTATGACTTGTTTGCAACAATAAAAAATACCGTTTACGTTGGTTTGCATCATTTCATTCCAATGTGCTAGTTCTATGTCTTCTAAGTTTCCAAAATAACCCAATCCGGCATTATTAATTAAAATATGAATGGCGTTTTCTTTTTGAAAAATTTGTTCAAATGCCTGAACAACTGATTGGTAGTCTCTTACATCGGTTTGAATAAACACAAAATTCGGAACATGCAGTTCCGAATTTTGTGTTCTACCTAGGCCATAAACTTTTACTCCAGCATTGGTTAACAATTGACATAACGCCAATCCAATTCCTTTACTTACTCCCGTTACAACGGCAACTTTATTGTTTAATTCCATTGTATTAATATCCGAAAATCTCTTCTAAAGTTAACTCTGTTACTTTGCCATACTTTTCTAGGTCAGCTTTTTTAATTTTAGTAGCTGAGCCCATTACACAATAAGTATAAGGTTTGTTTTTGTAATTGTTTTGATGGAAACTTTCCAAATCATTTAATTTTAATTTTGGAAGGGTTTCATAAGTCAATTGGTTGATATCTGATGTGAGTCCGAGTTTTTGGTTGGCAGCATAAGCAAATATGATGTCAGCATCGTTGGTACGTTCTGTTTCTATATTATTAGTGATAGCTGCTTTTGCGGCATCGAACATGTTTTGGTTAGGTGGTAAATTCTGAAGCAACTCATTCATGGCGCCTACAGCATCGTTTAACTTATCGGCTTGGGTACCTACATAAGCTGTTGTGGTGTATGGATCTGCTTTTTTGGTTGGTTGTGAATACCTCGAATAAGTAGAGTAGGCTAGGGCTTTACTTTCACGAATGGTTTGGAAAACCACTGAAGACATGCCACCTCCAAAATATTCATTGAACAAAGTTACTATTGGAGTTCTGCTAGAATCGTATGCAATGTTTGAATTGTTGTACCATAAAATCTCGGCCTGAACCATGTCGTAATTCACAAATAGAACTTGGTTTTGTGTAGTTTGATTTCTTGTAAATACTACTGGGTTAGGTATGCGCAATTGTTTTTTAGCAATAGGATGTAACGTTTTCATTTTGGTTTCGAAATCGGCCAATTTTAAAGGCCCAAAATACCATATTTTATGAGGGTAAGCCGTTAATTGATGGATGCTATTTACCAATTCGTTAGCGGTTAAATTTTTAAGTTCTGTAGCTGACAATTCATGTTTGAACGGATTTTTACTTCCATAAACGGCATAGCTTTGTAAGGCGGCTCTAAAAATGGTACTCTTGTTTTTCTTGGCATCTTCCTTGCCCTTGAGAATTCTGTCTACCAACTGGTTCAATGCTTGTTGGTCAGGTTTTGCATTGGCCAATAAATGTTCAAACAAACGCACAGCTTCATCGTAATTTTCGTTGAGCCCTTCAAGTGTTACATAAGCTTGTTCGGTGCCCACATTTACTTTAAAACTGCAAGCCAATCTGAAAAATTCTTTGCTAATTTCTTCTGCACTGTATTTGTCTGTTCCTAGGAATTGTAACATGTTCATGGCTAAAGGCAATTTTAAATCATGGTATTTTCCCATGTCAATAACATAATACAATTGGAACAAATCATTGTCTTTGTTTTGAACATAATAGGTATTGCCTTTGATACTCAAATCTTTTGAAAAGTCTACAAAACGTGGTTTAATTTGGGGTGCAGGTTTGTTATTGATTGCTTGAAGAAATGTAGATTCATCATTCCTGTTTACTTCAACTGGAGTAATGGTAGGTTTGGCAATTTTTTGAATGTCCTTGTCTTCTCCAATTCGCTTGTAAACAATTACATAGTCGTTACTCAACCATTTATTGGAAAACGCTACCAGCTCTTCTTTTTTAATGGTACTCAAATCAGCAATTTCTTTACAAACATCTTGCCAATTTCTATCAAGTGTAAATGCATCTAACATGGCATAAGCACGGCCGCTGTTACTTTCTCTTTCTTGTATTTTATAAACTTTAATATTGGCAATAATTGCCTTGAGCATATCGTCATTGATATTGCCTTTTTTAATTTCCTCTAATTGGTCGAGTAACAATTGTTTGACTTCTTCTAAACTTTGATTCTTTTTAGGTTTGCCACTTAAAAATAACAGCGAATAATCTTTGTTGATCCAAGTAGAAGATTCTGCACTTAACAAAGCTTGTTTTTTGATTAAATTCAAATCAATTAAACCTGCTTTTGAATTGGCTAAAAGCATATCAACCAATTGTAACATCAATGCTTCTTTGGTACCTGCGCCTGGTAATCTGAAACCTATCATGGCATTTTCAGCATCAGGGCCGTATACCGAATAAGTTTGAGCGGGGTTGCCTAAAGGTTCAGGTGTAAAATTAAAAGCAGGTACTTGTTTGGGTGTCATGTAACCAAAATTTGCATCAATTTGTTCAATGGCTTTGTCTGGGTTAAAGTCACCAGCAATAATGATGGCCATGTTGTTAGGCACATAATATGAATTGTAGTAGTTTCTGATTTTAATCAAAGAAGGATTTTTTAAATGTTCAACAGTGCCAATGGTTGTTTGGGTGCCGTATGGATGGTTTTTAAACAAGCCTTTTAATACTTGTTCAAATGTTTTTCTTGAATCGTTATCTAATGAAATATTTTTTTCTTCATAAACCGCTTCCAATTCAGTATGGAACAAACGAAGAATTGGGTTTCTAAAACGTTCAGCTTCTATTTGAATCCACTTACTGAGGTTGTTTTCAGGAATGTCATTTACATAAACGGTTTGCTCTAAAGAGGTAAATGCATTGGTTCCTTGGGCACCAATTACTTGCATCATTTTGTCGTATTCATTTGCAATTGCAAAGCTTGATGCTACTCCAGATACACTGTCTATTAAATGATAGATTGCTTTGCGTTTGGTTTCATCTGTTGTTTTGTTGTAGCTTTCGTACAAGGCATCAATTTTGTCTAGTTGTTCTTTTTCTTTTGCCCAGTTCAAAGTGCCATATTGGTCTGTTCCTTTAAACAACATGTGCTCTAAGTAATGTGCCAAACCCGTATTGTCTGCTGGGTCGTTTTTGCTACCTGCTTTAGTGGCTATGAGTGTTTGTATGCGTGGTTGTTTGGTGTTTACGCTCATCATAACGGTTAATCCGTTTTTTAATTGGTAAGTACGCACTTTTAAAGGGTCGTTTTTAACAATGCTGTAGCTGTACTTTCCGTCAGGTGATAGCTGAGTTTCTACTTCAAATTTTTCTTGTGCATTTGCCCAAATTGAAAGGACTAAAAATGCCAAAATCAGTTGTATTTTTTTCATTTTTATAAGGTTCTAATAGATTGTTGCAAACATAATCATTTTTGGATTGCTGTTTATTTATTTACGTTTATTCCATTTACACATGCGGGGGTTACCGCTCATATCTTTTTTAATTTCATACTCACATAAACTATGTTGTAATAATTGGTTCATTTGGGGCTCTAGATTATACGCAAATTCAACATAGCAAGCCTGTTCTGAAACAGCTAATAATGTTTCAAAATAAACCAAAGGTTTTTCATCGCTTACAAACAAAGCATCATGAGGTTCGTGGTTCAATACATTCACATGCATCTGAGCTTTATCAGACTCAGGTATGTAAGGAGGATTGCTAACTATGAGGTCAAACTGTTGCTGGTGTATCCATTCTTGGGTGTTGGGGTCAAATAAATCGGCAACTTTAAACTTTGTATTGGTTTGAATTGAACGGGCATTTGATTGTGCAACATCAATTGCATCTTTTGAATGGTCTATTCCCCATATTTCCCAGTTGCTTCTGTTTGAAGATAAAGCAATGGCAATGCAGCCAGATCCAGTGCCAATATCCAATACTTTGAGAGGGATATTGTCATAATCTGCTAAAATCCAATCTACCAATTCTTCGGTTTCTGGCCTGGGAATCAATACCGCAGGACTGACTTTAAAAACCAAATCTTTGAACCAAGCATAACCAAGCACATATTGCAAAGGAACGCCCTTTTTGAGTTCAAGAATGATTTGTGTGAGTTTCTCTTCTTCGTCTGCACCTATTTCTTTTTGTATAATTGGCAAATGACTTCTTTTAACTAAAAGAATTTCTTCTAATAAAATGTAACCAATTTGTTTTGCTTCTTCTGGTTCGTATAAAGTTGCCAATTGGTTTTGTATAAAAGGAATGAATGCCTGAATCTGCATTTTTTATTTGTTTGGTTCGGCAAATTACTACTTTCGCAAACAGCATGGAGCAAAAAATATTTATGCAACGTTGTCTTGAACTTGCTGCCTTGGGTAAGGGAAATGTAGCACCCAATCCACTGGTGGGAGCCGTTTTGGTAGTGAACAACAAAATAATTGGTGAAGGTTACCACCAACATTATGGAGCTGCCCATGCCGAAGTAAATGCAATAGCAGCTGTTAAAGATGCCTCATTGTTAAAACAGGCAACGCTTTATGTAAACCTAGAACCATGTGCACATATTGGAAAAACACCACCCTGTGCAGATTTGGTGATTGCTTCAGGTATTCCAAAAGTGGTGGTGGCTCAGTTAGACCCATTCGAACAAGTTGCGGGTAGGGGTATAGAGAAAATGCGTACCGCAGGTATAGACGTTCAGGTTGGACTATTGGAAGCTGAAGCCAAATGGCTCAACAGGCGATTTTTACACTTTGTTCAAACCAAACGTCCGTATGTTATTTTAAAATGGGCTCAAACCATGAGTGGGTATATTGCTCCACATGCCCATCAAATGAGTGCTGAAGCATTTGAACAGCAAAGACACATTACTGGGTTGTTGGTTCAAAAGCAAGTGCACAAATGGAGAACAGAAGAAGCGGCTATTTTGGTAGGGCGCAATACAGTTGAAACAGACAATCCTGCTCTCAATGCAAGGGCATGGATAGGAAAGCATCCTTTGCGAATTGTAGTAGATCGTCAGCTAAGATTGGCAAATCATTTGAAGGTGTTTGATGGCCAGACCCCAACCTGGGTAATGAATTCAGTAAAATCAGAAACATTGCCCAATATAGAGTATGTTTTTTTTGATGAAAATGAAAATTGGCTCAATGTATTGTCAACTAAAATGTATCAGTTGGGCCTGCAAAGTTTGATCATAGAAGGAGGCGCCCATATTTTAAACCATGTTATAGATAGTGGATTGTGGCAAGAGGCTCAAGTATTTTATACGCCTAAACATTTCTCGGATGGGGTACCTGCTCCAGCAATAGGAGGAAAGCTAGTAGATACATTTGAATTGGATCAGAGTATTTTTAAACGCTATTTAAATGGTTAATTATTTGTTATTGAGTGTGCTGTTTTCAAGTATCACTGTGAGTTTTTTTAAATTGTTTGAGCTTAAAAATGTGAAAACATTTCAGGCCATAGTCATGAACTATGTCAGTTGTGGCTTAATTGGCAGCATGTTTGCCGACCAAACCATATTTGAAGCAAAAGTATGGACTATGCCATGGTATGGGTATGCTGTTGTTTTAGGATTTTTATTTATATCCATTTTCTTTTGCATTGGCTTAACTGCACAAAAATTAGGCGTATCTGTGAGTATGGTTGCTGCAAAGTTATCGGTAGTAATTCCGGTTTTAATTGCATTGTTCTTTCAAGGTGAACAGCTGAGTTTGTTGAGTGCAATTGGCATTGTTTTGTCTTTATTGGCAGTTTATTTAATGAGTCGTTCCTCACAATCAACAGAAAGTACAACGGTTAACAAACAATTTTTTTGGTTGCCAATTGTTGTATTTACAGGAAGTGGAGCCATTGATACCCTTTTAAATCATTTAAATAGGACATATATACCGCCATCTACTGCCGATCAAATTGTAACAACTATCTTTTTAAATGCCTTTGTATTAGGAGTACTTTTTTTAGGTTTTCAATTGTTTACAAAAAAAGAAACCATAGATGGCAAATCTTTGATTTGGGGTTTATTGCTGGGTATACCTAATTACTTTAGCATGTACTTTTTAGTAAAAACCTTGGGTCAAACCCAGCAAGCAAGTGTGGTGTTTCCAATTAACAATATTGGCATTGTTTTGTTAAGCTCTTTATTGGCTTTTGTGTTCTTCAAAGAAAAGTTCAATCAGCTTAAACTTATAGGATTGGCATTGGCAAGTATAGCAATTGTTTTAATGGCTTTGTAAGGTGTTACTTCCCGATTATTATAGTACTATTGCCTCAAACCAATCGGCTGAAATCAAAGAAAAATCAAGCAGGTTTATTGCTTTTGCATTCCTTGTTACTTCTGATGAGCAAGCAAAGAAACAATTAGCTGACTTAAAAAAAGAACACCATGCCGCAGCACACCATTGTTGGGCTTATGTATTGGAAGCAGATGCCTCTTTGCAAAAATCGTCAGACGACAGAGAACCATCTGGTACTGCAGGGAAACCTATTTTAAGAGCCATACTTTCTGCAGGATTAACCAATGTTTTGATAGTAGTTGTGCGTTATTTTGGTGGCAAATTATTAGGTGTGCCAGGCTTGATTGCTGCATACGGAAAAGCGGCCGATACTGTATTACTGAATGCTCCTAAAAAGCAAAAGCAGGTGAGGCATATTTACGAGGTTTTAATGCCTTACGAACACCAACACCAGTTGATTCGTTTGTTGAAACAAGACGAATTAAAATTTTACCCAACCATACAAGGAGATCAAGAAGGCATTATATTTGAAGTAAGTCCTTCTAAGAGAGATAAAATCCTAGAAAAAATTCAGGATAATTTGTTGGTTGAACCTAAAAACATTGCTAATGAAAAATAAATTAATAATCGTTTTGTTACTTGTGATAGGAATGAGTGTTCACGCTCATGTACCGCAATTAAATCAAGTAAAGACATGTCGTGTCATTCATGCGCAGGTTCAGTTCTCAAACAAAATCAATACAAGCAATGAAATAGAAAGCTGGCTATTGCAAAAAGCTTTGAGTGCTGTTAATGAACAATCTTTGAAGTTTATATCGTATAAAACAACACCTAAAACCCAGCATTTTTTGTTTCAACATACTTACAAGGGCTTGCCTGTTTATGGCTCTGATGTAAAAGTAAACATTACCAAAGAAGGCAATTTACTTCAAGCCTTTAGTAATTTGGTTCAAATTTCAACCCCATTTATTTCAACTTGGGTAAATGCCAATTGCTGGTTTGTATATGGTGATCAATTAGTGCCTGCCTTGGTTCAAAAAGTGCTAGATGAAAATGGTATTTGGCAAGAAAAAGTAACTGATGAAACTGGTAAGTTATTAAGTTTGAAAGTGCTCGATTTAATGAACAAGCAAGATACATTGGTTCAAACCAAGGTTTTTGCTCCTGATCCATTAACAACTGCACAAAAAAGTTATGGGGCAGACAATGGCTTATGGACCAATAAAAATGGGATAGATTATTCAGAATTGAACGCACAAAGATTGGCTGTTACTGTGCCTTTGAAATTTGAAAATGACACCTTTTATGCCGAGCACAAACATGCTATTGTTAAAGAGCTAGAAACCCCTACCATTGCGCCATTTAAAACTACCCAGAATACATTTGATTTTACAAGGGCACAACCTGCATTCCGAGAATTGATGACATTGTTTCATATAGCCAACTTACAAGCGTATTTGCACAGCATTCAAATAGACAGTTTTGCCAATTTTCAGATTTTAGTGGATGCCCATGCTTATCAAGGTAGAGACCAATCAAGGTTTTCCTTAACTGGTGCCGATTTGCCTGCATTGTATTTTGGAACAGGTGGCGTACCCGATGCTGAAGACGCTGATGTTGTGGTACACGAATATACCCATGGCATTAGCCATAGTATTACTCCTAATACCACTTCTGGTTTAGAACGCATGGCCTTAGAAGAAGCCAATTGCGATTTTATGGCTTGTCAATATTCAAGAGCATTTTCTGAATACAATTGGAGGCAAGTGTTTAATTGGGATGGACACAATGAATATTGGGAAGGGCGCAATGCGGCTACCAATAAAAAATATCCAACTGATGTGAGTTCAAATTACTATGCTACCAGTGAATTGTGGAGTAGCATGATGAATGATATCAGTTTAGATTTAGGAAGGGAGGTATCAACTAAACTCTTATTTTATTCTATGTACAACTATGCCAATAGCATGGGATTACAAGAAGCAGCAGATTTATTGGTACAGACAGATAGTTTGCTATACAACAAGGCTCATTTTGGTCCACTCAAACAAAGGTTAATTGAAAGAGGATTTGCTGTTTCTTTGGCTGTACCTCAACTACAAGAACTAAAGGGAGCGGTGGTATTGGTGAATACCCAAGGCTTTGCAAATGGTACCAGTAATTTAAGCATTTTGCAGAATGAGCATGCCCCTATTAAACTAAGTGTTTATAGTATAAATGGTGCCTTTATAAAAGAAACCGAATGGCTCACTCAACCTGAATTAAATCCTGCTGAATTTGCCGCAGGAATTTACTTGATAAGGGTTCAAAGTAAATCCAGTGCTTACACCGAAAAAGTAATGAAATTGAACTAGTTATTTTAACAAAGGCCAAATTGTGCCCTGTTTGTTGATGTATAAGTTAAGTCCCCGGAACTGCACTTCAGCCAAGCCGTTTTCAAAATAGCCAATGTATTCCATTTCAAATGGAATACAAATTTTACCAGTGTGGTCTATGGCTCCCCATTTGCCTTTCATTTTTACAGGACAAATGCCTTCATTGAAATAGCCTGTGGCCTCAAAAATGGGTTGAAATACCAGTTTGCCCTCTTTATTAATGAATCCCCAATTTTCGTTGATTTGAATAGCAGCCAAGCCCTCTGAAAATGGACTCACATTGTTATATGTTGCAGCAATTACTGGTTCAGCTTTCATGTTGATAAATCCAAACTTGTTTTTATCTGAATAGGCAGCTAGGCCTTCATTTACGGCTTTGAGTAAATCAAAATTTGCAGGGATAGTTATTTTCCCATTGCTATCTATCATACCGTATTTTCCATTTTGTTCAAAACAAGCCATGCCTTCATTGAATGGGCCAATTTGGTTGTATTGTGGCGCTAAAATAATTTCAGCTTTGTTGTTGATTAAGCCATATTTATTGTTTTGTATGATACGGGCAACTGATGCGTTGAAATCTTCTACATCTTCAAAATCAAAGTCACTCATATAATTGCCTTGTGTGTTCATAAAAGTAAAGGCATACCCTAAATTGCTCACATCAAACCCAAATTTATTTTGGTGTAAGGTTTTCTTTTTTCCAACTTTTGCCCAACCACCATGGAAATTTCCAGCATCATAAATGGTAGAATCGAGGCTCAAAACCAATTTCCCAGAGGTGTTTAAATAATGTCTTTTAAATCGGTAATCCATTACAGAAACCAAAGCTTCTGATGCAGGGCCAATAAATTGGTAAAGGCCGGTATCAATGATTCTTTGGTCGTTGGCATTGATTAAACAAGGCATGCGGTTGAGCGCCACACTTGCAAACCCTTCATTGAATGCACCTGCTAAATCATATTTGAAATCTATTTGCATGTTGCCATTGGCATCCATATAACCCCATTTGCCCTTTTTTTCAATGGGATAAAGGTTCTGTGCTTGTAAATGAAACATGGCCATGTAACAAATAATTAGGCCAATTATTTTGTAATTGAATTGGATTGGTTTTGGAAAATTCATCTTTCAAAACTATTCGCTTCAAACAATGACTTTTAATTTTTTATAAACATGAAGTTGATAAGCAAGCTGCTACTCATTGAGGGCTTTCAATTTCTCCTACAAATAGTGTTATTTCGTAAAGCATGAGCGATTTTCTCCAAACACCCATAGTATATTTGAAAGGCGTAGGACCTTCTAGGGCAGAACTGCTTCAAAAAGAACTGGAGATTTTTACCTTCAACGATTTGCTGTTTCATTTTCCGTATAGGCACTTAGACCGAAGTAAAATTTACCGCATTGCTGAAATAGATGCCGCCACCGCTTATGTGCAATTGAGGGGTAAAATTACGCAGTTTAAATTGCTTGGCGCAGGCCGTACCCAAAGGCTTTGTGCCGACTTTACCGACGGAAGTGGCCTACTTGAATTGGTATGGTTTCAGGGAATCAAATGGGTAAAAGAATCAATCAAGCCAAACAAAGAATATGTGTTGTTTGGCAAACCATCTGCGTTCAATGGTTCGTACAACATGGTGCATCCAAGTATGGAAGATCCAGAGCAAATTCAAGAAAAGCAGTACCAACATATTATGCCACTGTATTCCTGTTCAGAAAAAATGAAGGCAAGGGGCTTAGACACCAAAGCCATCATGAAATTGATACATGCTTTGGTTGTTGATGTGAAATTTGAAATGCCCGAAAATTTACCAGCTGCTATCATTCATAAATACCAGTTTATGGACCGTAAAACAGCTTTTAGAGCGGTTCATTTTCCTAAAAACTTACAAGAACTAACGGCTGCGCAACAAAGGCTCAAATACGAAGAGTTGTTTTTTGTTCAGCTCAAATTGTTGCGCTATAAAATGAAAAGAACCCAGTTGGTAAACGGCATTCAGTTTGAACAAATTGGGCCACTTTTTAATTCGTTTTACCAACACAATTTGCCCTTTGATTTAACCAATGCCCAAAAACGCGTGCTCAAAGAAATTCGTTCGGATATGAAACGTGGCATTCAAATGAACCGCTTGTTGCAAGGAGATGTAGGTAGTGGCAAAACCGTTGTGGCATTGATGTGCATGCTCATGGCCATTGACAATGGGTACCAAGCCTGTATGATGGCTCCCACCGAAATTTTAGCACAACAACATTTACATACGGTGAAAGAATTGCTCAAAGATTTACCTATAAAAGTTGAATTGTTGACGGGTTCTACTAGTGCAAAGGCCAGAAAACAAATTGATGCCGACTTGCAATCAGGCGCACTACAATTGCTCATTGGCACACATGCACTCATTGAAGACAAAGTGCAATTTCAGAATTTGGGATTGGCCATTGTAGATGAACAACATCGCTTTGGAGTAGAGCAACGCTACCGTTTGTGGAAGAAAAACAAGTATCCTCCGCATGTATTGGTGATGACCGCCACACCTATTCCAAGAACACTTGCCATGACCTTGTATGGCGATTTAGATGTTTCTGTAATTGATGAATTGCCAGTTGGCAGAAAACCCATTCAAACCATTCATAAATACGACAACAACCGATTGCATGTGTATGGATTTTTAAAGCAACAAATTGGTTTGGGAAGGCAAGTTTATATAGTATATCCTTTGATAGATGAATCAGAAAAACTTACCTATAAAAGTTTAACTGAAGGTTACGGCAGTATTTGTCTTGAATTTCCATTGCCTCAGTATGCAGTGAGCATGGTACATGGCAAAATGAAACATGCTGAAAAAGACTTTGAAATGAAGCGCTTCATCAAAGGAGAAACTCAAATTATGGTGGCCACCACGGTTATAGAAGTGGGCGTGAATGTTCCCAATGCCTCAGTAATGGTCATTGAAAGTGCAGAAAAATTTGGGCTATCTCAGTTGCACCAATTAAGGGGCAGGGTAGGCAGGGGAGCCGACCAATCGTATTGCATTTTAATGAGCAGCAAAGAGCTCAGCAATGACGCAAGGCTTAGGCTCAAAACCATGACAGAAACTGCTGATGGTTTTAAAATAGCTGAAGTTGACTTGAAACTGAGAGGCCCTGGAGAATTGGAAGGAACCTCACAAAGTGGCATTTTAGATTTGCGCATTGCAGACATTACTTCAGACACTGCCATTATTGAACAAGCCAGAAACGACGCCAAGGAATTGCTTTCGCTAGACTTAAATTTAGAGCAATTACAGCACCAAGCCCTCAACAGGTATTTTGCCATGTATCAGCGCAATGCCAAATGGGGAAGGGTTTCATAAAAGCATAAAAAAACAGCCATCTTTTGGATGACTGTTTTTCTTGAATACAATTTATAGATTAAGCAAAATAGCTCACAATCCAGTAAACCAAAGCTGCAACCAATCCACTTACAGGAATGGTTAAAATCCATGCCCAAAGCAAATTGATGGTTACACCCCATCTTACAGCTGAAAGTCTTTTAGAGGCACCAACACCCATAATGGCTCCTGTGATGGTATGCGTAGTAGAAACTGGAATACCCATTTGCTCGGTCATGAACAATGTAATAGAACCCGCAGTTTCGGCGGCAACACCTTCTAATGGTGAGACCTTTGTAATTTTGGTTCCCATGGTTTTAACAATTTTCCAACCACCACTCAAAGTACCTAAACCAATTGCTCCATAACAAGCCAAAGGAACCCAAGTCAATTCTTTTAAGGCTACACTTACATCTCCATATTTTTGGCTGTTGTAAGCAACAAAAGCAGCACCAATAATACCCATTACTTTTTGGGCATCGTTGCCACCATGTCCTAAGCTAAATGCCGCAGATGAAACCAATTGCAAACGTTTAAATATATTGGCTTTTCTAAATGCGTTTGGTTCTCTTAACGAATCAACATAAATATAAGTCAAGACAAACAAAATTACCAGTCCAATTAAGCAATAAACAATCATTGAATTGTCGGCTTTTTTCAAAGATTTTACAATGTCAGATTTGGCATTGATGTCTTTGATGCTGCTTAAAATTTTGGCTTTTTTCTTTTCGTCTAAATTAAAAGTAAGGGCCAAAGTATCTGCCAACTGCTCAGCAGGAATACTGCCATACAACGCATAAATAGGTTTTGCATTGTCTGTAAAATGAACCAAACTATCAGCAAATGCCTTCATTTCAGCATTGCTTTTGCCTAATTTCACTAAACTGTCTAAATGAATGGCTTTTTTAATAGCATCTTTTACTTTACCAGATTCAATGGTTTTGAGCAAGCCACTGTTGTTTAAACTATCTGCTACAGCATTCGGTCCAATTTTATCATACAGGGCCACAAAGTGCATTGCTTTGTCAGTATGGTCTTTTGCTTTGTGAAGTTTTTCTGATTTTTCAGTATTGCTAGGGTCAGCTTTTACCTCTTTTTCGTATTTGTCAACCTTGTAAATTTTAGCAATGTTTTCTTTCATTTTGTTTTGTTCAAACATGTTGAATAAGAAAACTGTAAATACAGTGGTAATAGCAATGATTGCAATTCTTGACCACACATTGCGCATGATGGTTACCAAAGTGATAAAAACTGAAATTAACATGCCAATTACTGGTGCCAAGAAAATAAATAATACGGTTTTACCTATTTTTTCCATTTCTACAATATCACTCATTGCCACCCAGCCTTTTGTCATGAAAGCATGTGTAATGGCTGCTCCAGCAAAACCTCCTATCAAGGTATGTGAAGACGAAGAGGGAATGCCTAGCCACCAAGTCAATAGGTTCCAGAAAATGGCTGCTATCAATCCTGAAAAAATAACAGGCAAGGTTATGTACTCTGGATAAACCGTTTTGCCAATGGTATTGGCAACGGCATGATCTTGGAAAATAAAATAAGCTGCAAAATTGAACATGGCAGCCCAAATAACCGCCTGAAATGGAGTCAATACCTTTGTAGAAACAATGGTTGCTATAGAATTGGCGGCATCGTGAAAACCGTTTATGTAGTCAAATATAAGTGCAAGGGCAATGATGACAATTAAAAAAGTCATGTGTATGGTTCTATTTACTAAGCGTATTTTACAATGATAGACTCAATGACATTGGCAGCATCTTCACACTTGTCTGTAACAATCTCTAACATTTGGTACAAGTCTTTTTTCTTAATGACCACAATTGGGTCTTTTTCAGCATTGAAGAGTTGAACCATTGAACTATCTAACAAATCATCGCCTTCGTTTTCGTAGCTGTTAATTTTGATGCATGATTCAGTGATTGATCTAATTTTCTTCATACCACGCAATTCACCAATGCATTTGTGCAATTCTGTGATTGATTTTTTAATGATCACTGAAAATCCTTTGGTTGATTCATCAATATCAACCATGTTGTAATTGACAATTCTCTTAGCTGCACCCCAAATGTAATCAGCAATGTCATCCAATGATGTTGCCAAGTAATGGATGTCTTCTCGGTCAAATGGTGTAATAAAATTTCTGCCCAATTCAATAAAAATGGTATGGGTTGTTTCATCGTTTTTGTGTTCCAAATCTTCCAGTTTTTTCAACAATTCTTCTCTTTTAGCAAAATCAGTTTCGTGCAAAGCCTGATGGAAAATAGTTCCCATTTCGGTCAATGTTTCGGTGACTTGTTCGAACAAGGTGTAAAAGATTTTGTCTTTGGGTTGGAAAAATTTAAGAATGTTTGAAAGCGACATGTTTGTTTGGTATTATTTTTTGCAGTTCAAGTACAATTGATTTCAATTCATTGCTCTTGAAAAAGTTTTCAATTATACGCAAATCTATTCACTCAAACCCATTGAGACAAGCTGTTAATCTTTACTTTTTAATTAAAACAACCATGTTTACTCCCTTTTCTAAGGGTTTATTTATAGCATTTAGATTTTGAGATTGTTTTAATTGTCAGATTAACAATGAGATGACTTGTTTTTAAGGTATTGGTTTTGTTTGAAACAGAGGGTGTAGAATAATTAGTTTGAGTAATGTTAAAGTTAGCTTCACCATGATTCCCCTGGCTAAAGAAGTGGACCAATCCTGCGCTGCTGGTTGGCGGCAATTTGAGGAAATAATAAATTTTAGATGAAACAATCAAGCTGCAGGGTTTATGGTTTCACCATGATTCCCCTGGCCGCTTTTACAAGCTGCAGGGTTTATGAATTTCATTCATGATTCCCTTGGCTGCTTTGTCAAGCTGCAGGGTTTATGAATTTTATTCATGATTCCCCTGGCTAAAGAAGTGGACCAATCCTGCGCTGCTGGTTGGCGGCAATTTGAGGAAATAATAAATTTTAGATGAAACAATCAAGCTGCAGGGTTTATGGTTTCACCATGAT
>CAISCU010000054.1 GCA_903883965.1 uncultured Bacteroidota bacterium | reverse complement strand
TACTTTGTAGAAGTAAGCGATGCATCTGGAAAAGTAACCAAAGGTAAATTGGTAAGAAACTAAGCCAATTTCACTTTAATAAATTGCAAAAAGGGCAGCCCAACGGGCTGCCCTTTTTGCTTGAAACCAATTTGAAAACATTCTCATATTGGGATTTATTGTCCATGGATGGATTGAATTTTTTCGCTATTTTATTTTAATTTTTATTAAAATATATTTAAATGCTTGAATATCATTAATTTGTGAGTAAGATTTATTGCTGCATTTTTTGGCTCCTTTATTGTGTTAATTATCATATACACAATACCTATGAAAAAATTATTATTACAAGTATCATTTCTTTTGATATTGGCAATTGCCTGCCGCAAACCAATAGAAAATGCCAACCCTGTGAATGAACACTTTGCAGTTACAAAGATGTCCGATATAAAAGTTCCTGAAGGATTTTTATGGGGCACCACCAAGAATATTCAAATTCACATAGCATTGTCTGTGAATCCTTATGTTGGAAGAATGCAACAATTGTATTTCTACGATGGCAACCCTGCAACAGGTGCCAAATTGTTATTAGAAGGTTCAGTATCGGACCTTCAAGCTTTTGATGCTAAAATAACTGTACCTATTGCTGTTTCTACTATTTATATGGTAAGGCAAACACCAGACCATTCTAAATTCATTGAAAAATTCATATTGGGAGTATCGGCTCAGATCAATCAAACAATAGCACCAACAACCATTCAATCTTTTGGTAAAAATGCTTCAGGTCCAGATTGCAATACAGGATGTACCAATACGGTAAACAATGCTTCTGGTAATCTCAGTTATTCATCAGGGACTGTTTGTTTAACCGGATCATTTGCGATAGCCCATTTAACATTAAGCAACAATGCCATTGTAAGAATTTGTGGTACGGGTACAATTTCAAATTTAAAGTACAATCACCACAGTGCAGAGCTCATAGTGACTTCAACAGGTGATGTTACTTTTACCAACTCTACTCCAATAGATGGTTTGTTTACCAATTATGGTAAGGTAGCAACAAAAGGTAATGCCAATTTCAATGTAAACCACGATGCATTGTTCACCAATGAAGGAATTTGTCATTTCACAAAAAATTTCAACCCGAATGCCAATTCGGTATTGGTTAACAATGGAACCATTGAAGTTGATTATATACTGAATCACAGTGCCAATTCAAATTTTACCAATCATTGTAAATTAATTGTTCACAATGATTTCCATTGCAATGGTTTATTTAAAAATTATGGCTATATCAAATGTGATTTGGAAGCAGCTTTTTCTGGTGGAATCAATGATCAATTTAGTATGTATGATGGGGCTATGTTGTCTACTAAAAATATACAGGTCAATAGCCATATCATGGGCTATAGCTCAAGTGGAGTTAGCGCTTATTCATTTATAAAAGTAATCAGTGGAACCAAAGGAAATTCACAAGGTTTGATTGGTGGAACCATCAAATACTGCGACCACAACGTCATTGAAAATGTATGGGCCGAAAATTTAAGCTATCCCGCAGTATTTAGTTGTTCTGAAGCAATACCAGTAACTGCATGTAACCCGGAAGGCAATGATGCAGATGAACCTTGCACTGACAGTGATGGAGATGGTGTGTGTGATGAATACGATGATTTTCCAAACGATCCAAACAAAACATTTAAAATAATAGGTAATAAGGGTACATTGGGTTTTGAAGATTTATGGCCTTATAAAGGTGATTATGACATGAATGATCTGGTGATGGATTATGCTTACGAGTTGATTACCAATGCACATAATGCAGTTGTAAATGTAAAAGTTACCTTAAAATTAAAAGCAACAGGAGGCATACATAAAAACGGATTTGGTATTGCATTTCCGGTTTCAAGATCAAAAGTTTCTAATGTAGTAGGGGCTACACTAGAAGCAAATCAATCAAAAGCAGTTTTGATTCTTTTTAACAATATGAGAGATGAAATGCTCGAATGGAATACCTTTTTAGAACAGCCACATTCAGCTGATGTAGTTTACAATGTATCGTTTGACATTGCAGCAGGAGTTCCGTTAAGTGAATTTACATTGGGCCATTACAATCCATTTATTTGGAACAATGATGCAGGTTTTGGCCGTTCAGTAGAAATACATTTGGCAGGAGAGCTGCCTACAGATTTGGCAAATGTAGGCTTATTTGGAAGTGGAGATGACAATACCGTAATAGCTTCAGGTCAAACTTATTTGTCTAAGCAAGGAGGTTTTCCGTGGGCCATGCATGTTCCAGATTCATTTGATTACCCCATTGAAAAAGCAGCCATCAATTCAGCTTATTTAAAGTTTTCGGAATGGGCTGAGTCTGGAGGTTTACTCAACAATGATTGGTATATGAACCTTACCGGGCATAGAGAATCGTCACTTATTTACAGGGAGAAAAAATAAGCAAGATTCCACTTTATTTTTTCAAAGCCCTCAAGAGTCTGGCATTTGCTTTGAATACAATTCGGTTAAAATCATCAGCATTTCTGAGCACACTCAAACGTTTAAAGTAGGCCAAGGGGTCTCCATTTGGAAAAACCCCTAAATGGTTTGCTGGTAAATTAAATGGTTTGTTCAGTAGTATGAATTTTGCATCATAAAAATACAAACCATAATCTATTTTTTGGCTAATGGGAGAGAAGTCTTCACAAAAGGCTGCAATGTAAAATACGGTATCGTTTAGTGAAGTCGCATTGGTGTTAAACTCACAATTGGCAATAGCTTTGGCTATATTTCCTTTTGATACTAAATAAGCGTTTGAGTCGTAAAAAAAAGCAATGGTACTGAAGTTATAATATTTGGTAAACGCATTTTTTACAGCCAAATTGGTTGCTTGTTGATAGGCATTTAGGTTCTCAATTTGTGCTGCGTTATTGGTTGATTTCAACTTATCGATGAGTTTTAAATTGGGTGTTTCGAGCATGACCAATAAGGTAGCATTGCTGAGATTTTTCAATTGCTTGTTCAAAGTCTCATCTTTAGACTGAACTAACTTGCTCAAGTTAACCGCACTTAATTTTAATCCAAATTCGAGCAAGGAGGGTTTTCCTTTTATGAATCCTGGAGACAGCTGAGCTGTAGTGCCCCAAGTGTATTTGGTTTCGAATCGAGCAACTTGACCTAAAGACAGACTGATACCGCCTGTAATTCCTAAATCTAAATCCCCTGTTTGGTAGTGGTTTCTGATTTCTTTGTCAACTGTTTGGTAGTTGCCCATTTGAAAGGTTTCATTGTCTTGGTAGATTAAAAAACTAGGCCTGATACCTACAAATAAGCGCAAGGCATCGGTCATTCTATCAGGAATGAAATTGATATGAAATGCAGATTCAATATAATAGTTATTGTACCTCAAATCGGTTTGTTTGTCTCTAAATCCTACAAAATTAAATCCCAATTCACTGGTATAATCCAATCGGTTTAAAAAATTATTGGCATGGTAAATACTAAAAGGATGTTGAAAAAAAGCCCCATAAGCATAGCTGTTATTGCTTACCATATCAGGAATTTGATTCACCATTGGGAAATTCAAATTCATGTACAGGCCAAAATTACTTTGTGCTTTCAAGGTGTGGCAAAATAGCAACAAACCAATAATGAGTTTACTTGTTTTCATTGTTCTTATTAATGAATTGAATATTCCTTTTTAAACCTGTAAACTTAGCTCTTTGCATAGGTGAATGCTTGAATTTATCATTGAATAGTGGTTCTGTGAGTTCGAGCCATTCTTTAGAGGAATAATTTTTTATGATTTCATTCATGGCAAACAATGGTTCTTGATGAGCTATTGAAAATCGGTTCCATGGGCATACATCCATGCAAACATCACAGCCAAAAATCCAATTGTCCCATTTGCCTTGCATTTCAGATGGTATTTGGTCTTTTAGTTCAATGGTGAAATAGCTGATACATTTGCTTGCATCTACTTGGTATGGGCTAATTGCTTGTGTTGGACAAGCATCTATACATGCAGTGCAATTGCCGCAATGGTTGCTAACAGGGGTATCTGATTCTAATTCTAAGTCAAGAATGATTTCAGCCAAAAAGAAAAAACTGCCTCTCTTTTTGGAAATTAAATTGCTGTTTTTACCAATCCAGCCCAGCCCACTTTTAGCGGCCCAAGCTTTTTCTAAAACAGGTGCAGAGTCTACAAAAACACGTGCGTTGAATTGACCAATCTCTGTTTTCAATTCATTTACCAGTGTAAATAATTTGTTTTTAATGACTTCGTGGTAATCATTACCATAAGCGTATTTTGAAATTTTAAATTCTTGTTGATTGGGTGTTTCTGTCGTGTAATAGTTGTACATCAAACTAATGACTGATTTGGCACCAGGCACCAATTTGGTGGGATCAACCCGAAGCTCAAAATAATTTTCCATATAGTTCAATTGACCCTGTTTGTTTGAATTGAGCCAGTTTTCTAATTGAATTGCTTCTTTTTCTAAAAAACCCGCTTTACTAATTCCAACACCGTCAAAGCCCAAAGCCTTTGCTTTTGTTTTGATGAGTTCAGTAGTTAAAACAGCATTGTACATACCCTTGCAACTTATAAAAAAATAAATCGATTTGTACTTCTTTTAATGATTTGATATCCTCATAAAGGTTGTGGGTAGTTCTGTTTTAAGACTCCTAAAATTGGGCATTGAGAAAGAAACCTTTGAAAAAAAATAAAATATCATGTTATTTGTTTGAGGTCAAATGGGAATTCAAGTTACATTTCTGGGAACAGGAACTTCGCAAGGTGTTCCAATCATTGCATGCAATTGCGCTGTTTGCTCTTCAACTGATGAATTTGACAAACGCTTGCGTTCAAGTGTTTTGGTGCAGTTGGGCGATATCAATATTGTTATAGATACAGGCCCTGATTTTAGGCAACAAATGCTTTCGGCTCAATTGTCACATTTATCTGCTATTTTAATTACACATGCTCACCGCGATCATCTATCTGGTTTGGACGATATCAGAGGCTTTAACTTTAGCATGAAAAAGTCGATTGACTTGTATTGTGAACCCCTGGTTGAACAAGCCATTAGACAAGAATTTTATTACGCATTTCAAGAACCCAAATACCCAGGTGTTCCCGAAATGACCATTCATCAAATAGGTCAGGAGGCATTTGAAGTACAAGGAATAGAAATTATACCTATTAGAGTGTATCACCATTTATTACCTGTTTTGGGTTTTAGGTTCGGAAACTTTGCCTACATTACTGATGCCAATTCAATTCCTGATCTAGAAATTGAAAAGCTCAAAGGCCTCGATGTACTTGTGTTAAACGCATTGCGACATGAGAAGCATATTTCTCATTTCACCTTGAACGAAGCCATTGAAATGTCTCAAAAAATTGGAGCTAAGCGTACTTATTTTACACATATCAGTCACCAATTGGGACAGCACAAAGACATACAAAAAACATTGCCAGATGGAATGTTTTTGGCATACGATGGTTTGAAATTAAGCGGCTTGTAAAATGGAGTTTCGCTATTCAATTCAGTGTGTTCATACCATTGCAAGCTCGTTGTCTGCTGTTTTAGAACAGGCTGTTTTAACAGACGCATTTGTACATACCAATCAAGAATTGTATTTGAATTTTAAAGCAAATGGGGAACCATTTAGCCTGCATCTGAACTGTGTATACAGAGCAGCGTTTTTTTTGTTTTTTGACAAAGAAACAGATCGGATGTCTGGTGTTCAACCGATTTTTCAAGCACTCATAGGAAAGGATGTAATAGGGGTTCAGTACATTGAAAATGAACGTGTTTTTACATTGGAATTTGAAAACAATCAGCGATTGGTATTCAAATGTTTTGGGCCTTTAATGAATGTTTTGTATTTCCGTGGAATGCATTTAGATGTCTTATTTAGACCTCAAATCAAGCAGGATATGCTTTTTAATTTGCAACAAATGGGTCATTTGCTTCCATGTAAACCAATTGCTGAAACTGTTTTATACAGGGTATTTGAACTGGATCAATGCTATTTTTTGGACATTCAATTGCCTGAAATGGCCAAATTGAAATTAACCACTGTTGATATATTAGAGGCGTATACTTCGTTTGCAATTTTTGAACTGAAAAGACTTCAATTCAACGAAGCAAAAACACAGTTGTTAAAAAGCATCAATTCAAAAATTGATCGTTGTAAAAAAATCATTTACAATAACCAAACCAAGATTGCTCATTTAAACCAAGCCATTCCATTGGATGAAATTGGTCATTTAATTATGTCTCACATGCATTTGATAAAAAAGGGAGACAATCAAGTGCAAGTATTTGACTTTTACAGAAATACTGATTTAAAGATAGCACTCAATACCAAACTAAATGCTGCTGAAAACGCAGCTGTTTACTACAGAAAATCAAAAAACAGAAAATTAGAATTGGAGAATGCCAATCTATTGATTGAAAAATCAACCAAAGAGTTAGTTCAATTAGAGCGGGCATTGGCCCAAGCAGAAGTTACGACTGTTATTAAAGAAATTAAAAAGCAAAGTGTTCCCAAGCAAAAGGAATCACTGTTTAAAGAGTTTATGTTTGATGACTACCAAATATGGGTTGGTAGAAATTCTAAAAATAACGATGTGCTTACATTTCAACATGCTCACAAAGAAGACCTATGGCTGCATGCAGCAGGAGTGAGTGGGAGCCATGTAATTATTAAACGTAAAGGTATAGCCAGTATACCCGAACCGGTTATTTATAGAGCGGCTCAACTGGCAGCCTATTTTTCTAAAGCCAAGTCGAGTAGCATGGTTTTGGTTATGTATACAGAAAAGAAATATATCCGAAAATTTAAATCGGCTTTGGCTGGGCAAGTAAAAGTAGAGCGAGAAAAAACAATTTTGGTTGAACCTAAATTGGCTTAATTTCAGCTATCATTTCTTCTAAATCAATTTCATAATGGCTTTTGTGATTGACACATTTGCCATTCACAAGTACCAATACCTGTGGAGATTCGTGTTGCACCTCAAATTTTGAAGCCAATTCATTAGAAACCATTCTGTAGTTTAACAAATCCAATAAATAGCCTTCAAAATTGAGTTCTTGATTGGCTTTCCATTTGGTCTCAAATCTATTTAATACAGTGCTGCTGATGCTACAACGGGTACTGTGTTTGAAAATCAAAACAGGTTGATGAAATGAATTTTCTATCAATTGATTGATTTCATCTGTGGTACGAAGCAATTGCCAGTTCATTTTAACAATCTGCTTTAGCTGCTAAATACCTTTCAGCATCTAAGGCAGCCATACAGCCACTTCCTGCTGCTGTTACTGCTTGTCTGTAGTTTTTATCTTGCGCATCCCCACAAGCAAATACACCTTCTATGTTGGTTTTAGATGTTCCTGGTATGGTTTTGATATAACCTGTTTCATCCATATCAATATATGGACTAAATACTACGGTATTAGGTTGATGGCCAATGGCAACAAAGAATCCTTGTATGTCTATTTCTCGCATGCTACCATCTTGGTTATTCTTTATTCTTACTCCTGAAACTTTGTCTTCACCTAAAATTTCATCTGTTTCTGTATTGAACAATACTTCAATATTAGGAGTTGAAAGTACCCTGTTTTGCATGGCTTTTGAAGCTTTGAATTCTGATTTGCGTACAATCATATATACTTTACTGCAAATTTTAGCCAAGTAACTGGCTTCTTCACAAGCAGTATCACCTGCACCAACTATGGCTACATCTTTGCCTCTAAAAAAGAATCCATCACATACTGCACAAGCAGATACTCCACGGCCATTGAGCTTGTTTTCTGATGGAATGCCTAACCATTTTGCACTGGCTCCTGTTGCAATGATTACTGTATCGGCCAACATTTCTTTTTGTTCGTCTACTTGAATTTTAAAAGGTGCTTTACCAGAAAAGTCTACTTTGGTGATCATGCCATAGCGTATATCTGTTCCAAATCTTTCGGCTTGTTTTTTAAACAATTCCATCATTTCAGGACCCATCACACCATCAGGGAAACCTGGGAAATTTTCAACGTCAGTGGTAATAGTCAATTGACCACCTGGTTGCATTCCAACATACATTACTGGTTTCATATCTGCACGGGCTGCATAAATAGCTGCGGTATAGCCTGCTGGGCCACTTCCTATAATCAAGCATTCTACATGTTCCATTCTACTTTTCTTTAAAATTATAATGCAAAATTAGACTTATAATTTTCCATTTATTAACAAATTTTGAAAATCCTGTTGTTCTGAATTTCAAACCCTGCTTTTTTAAATAAAAAAATCACATATTTGTTTTGAAAATAAAAAATATGAAAAAAATAGTTTTAATGTTATTTGTTGCAAGCTGGGCGTTTGTACAAATGAGCTGTTCTAAAGATTCAACAAGTTCTTCAACTACAACAACACCAACAGTAGACAATTGTTTGGTAACTAAAGTTACCGATCAAGCAACTACTGAATCAACTACTATTACTTATGATGCCAACAAAAGAATGCTTTCTCAATTGAATGATTCAATGGGAAAAACAATGGCTTACAACCTTACATGGACTGATGCAAATACTGGAACTATTGAAGTAAAAAGCAATGGTACAACAACAACAGGTGGTTCTTTTTATGTAAACAATAGTGGCTATCCAACCAGAGTAACCATTGGTAATTCAACACAAGGTTATGTGGTTCAAAATTCATACAATGCTGATGGAACTGCTAAAACAACTACAATCACGCTTACTTTTGACCCTCAAACTATTATTACTTTAACAACCAATTATGAGTATTCAGGTGGTAATTTAGTGAAAACCACATCAACCAATACTGCTGATCCTGCTGCAGTTGATATCACTGAATTTACCTATTATGCTGATAAATTAGATAACAGAGCTAAAAGTAAAGCCAAAAATATTTTTAACCTTGAAGAGCCAGGTGTTGGTTCTAAAAACTTGGTTAAAACCAAAGTTACAAGTGCTGGAACTACTTCTTACACTTATTCTATTGCTGATAACAAAGTAACTCAAGAAAAAGAAACAGCTAATGGAAATGATCTGATTAGTTTGTACACTTACAAATGTGATTAATACCTAATCTAGAAATAAGAATAAGGCGCGGGGCAAAGCCCCGCGCCTTATTTTTATCATTCAATTATAAACGAGAAGCCCCGCAGCAAAGCTGCGGGGCTTCTCGTTTGGTATACTTTATACTTAAGATTGAAATCTGCTGCTTACAACCAATTCTTTGCTACCAGGCGTATGAACATAAAAACCTTCGCCAGTTTTAACGCCAAGGTTTCCGGCGGTAACCATATTTACCAATAAAGGTGAAGGTGCATATTTGTCTTGACCCAAGCCAGTGTACAATACATTCATAATGGCTAAGCAAACATCTAATCCAATAAAATCGGCCAATTGCAATGGACCCATTGGGTGAGCCATACCCAATTTCATAACCGTATCAATAGATTCAACAGTACCAACTCCAGTTTGTAAACAAATAATGGCTTCGTTGATCATAGGCATTAAAATACGGTTGGCTATAAAACCTGCATAATCATTGGCTTCTGCAGGTATTTTACCAATATCTTTAGACAATTTAGAAATGGTTTCAGAAACTGATTTTGCAGTTTTGAACCCATTGATAATTTCTACCAATTTCATTACTGGAACTGGGTTCATAAAATGCATGCCTATTACTTGCTCAGGGCGTTTGGTAACACTGGCTATTTTAGTAATTGAAATAGAAGAAGTATTAGATGCCAAAATGCAATGTGCAGGTGCATACTCATCAATTTGTTTAAAAATATCCAGTTTGATATTGATGTTTTCACTGGCTGCTTCAATGACTAAGTCGGCATTTGAACAAGCTGATTTTAAATCAGTAAAGGTATGAATATTGGCTAGTGTAGCGTTTTTTGCATTTTCATCAATCACGCTTTTGGCTACCTGACGGTCTAAGTTTTTTGAAATGGTTTCAATTGCTTTTTTCAACTGAACCTCATTGACATCAATCAGATTTACTTGGTAATTATTTTGTGCAAACACATGGGCGATTCCATTTCCCATGGTACCTGAACCAATAACAGTAATGTTTTTCATGTTTTAAAATTGAAAAACAAAGGTAAAAAAAGACACGAAAATTAAGGAAGAAATATTTCAGGGAACTCCGCTCTTCTAATTTCATTTTGATACATTCACTTGTATTGGTAGTTAATTATTTTTGTTTACCATACAAAAAAGTCACTGCTAATAGCTTAGAGAGGCCATTGAATTATTTAGCCAAAGATTCACTCATTCTTTCACAAACTGATATGTCGCATTGAAATGTTTTTGAGCGTTGATGCTGATGATATAGTTTCCAGCTTGTAGTTGTTCTATAGGTAATACAAATTGGTTACCAGCTTGCTCAAACAATTTGGTAAATTGTAATTTGCCTTGCTTATCATAAACCGAAACAGCCAAGTCCTTCATGTTTTTTTCACAAACAATGTTCAATTCTTTGTTGCTCGGATTGGGAAACAATTGAAATAACTGTTGTCCCAATTTCTTTTGTTGAATGCCTGCACTGGCGTTTTTCATGCCCAATACATATTCACCTTTTTTGAGTTGGTTCAACCAAAATCTGCCAATTTTATCGGTGGTAGAAGCACCTGTTTGCAGTACCAAAGCTGTTTCTATGGTCCAGGCGGTATCGGGTTTTGAACGGTACAACAATACCAAATCAGTTTCAGTACCCATTTTAAATAGCTCAGGGTCTAAGCCGCCTTGTTGGTTGGTATAATCGTTTCTGCCATCATAATTAAAGAAAGCAGAAGCTTTGAAATTTGAAGCCCATGAGCCGTCTATTCTCCAAAAGCGTTCAGGTGAAAACGCAATGCCTTTGATAGGGTGATCGTTGGGGTTCGTGCCTACAAAATAATGTTCAGAAAGCAAGATACTTGAATCTGAATTGCTTTGAATGTTCAAAGAAAATAGGGTAGAAGTTATGTTTTGAATGCCAGTTCCTTTGAGGGTTTTTAATTCAAAAGTTTTTGCCAATGCCGGTTCATTTGAATGATTGAGTACATAATAGGCTGGCTCAAAAGCGTCGGGTAATTCAAATTGGTAATTGGTTTGTGTTGAATTGACTGGAAAATCAATGATTGAACCCAATTTGCTATACAACCGAATGTTTAATTGCAAGGCATTGTCTGTTTTAGGATGTAAAAAGTTCAATTGTTCTACAGCCAAATTCAGTTGTTTCCCTGTTACCTGAAATTGGCTCACCCGCATGGCCGTTTGCCCAGCTTCAAAAATCCAATGCTGGAAAAATGCCGTTAAGTCTTTACTCGTAAAATTTTGCAGCTCGTCTCTGAGTTGGAAGGATCCTGCATTTTTAAATTGGTACTTGTTTAAATAGCTTTTCATACCATTGAAAAACGCGTCATCTCCCATCAAAAGCCTGAGGTTGTGAATCATTAAAGCGCCTTTGGTATACACATGCGTACCATAGGTGAAATTTTCGTCCATATTGGCAATAGCTCTATATCCATGATCGCGCAAGGCGGCCCATCTGTTGGCTTCAAAAACTTTGTCGTTGATATCGGCTAAATAAGCCTCTTTTCCTTCGACACACTCTAAAAATAAGGCTTCGCAATAACTGGCCCAGCCCTCGTTTAACCACATGTCTGATGCATTTGAACAGGTTACCAAATTTCCAAACCAATGGTGCGAAAATTCATGAGCCATTAAAGTTTGGTATTGTAAACTGCCATCTATTGCATACAATGGGTAAGAAATATTGCTGGCATGTTCCATTGCGCCACTGTTAAAAGGTACGCCCACAAAACCTATTCTATCAAACAGGTAAGGACCAAATTTTGATTCAAAACACTGAAGTGCTAACTTGAGTCTACTAAACGAAATTTTTAAGTTGGTACTGTCTTTGGCTTCAACTGCCAAAACAATAGGAATGGACCTGTTAGCTGTTACAACAGTGTCATTTAGCAAAACATATTTTCCTACTGCCACATTTACCAAATAACTTGGAATGACTTGTTGAATTTCCCATTTCCAGGTGTTGTTATCGGCAGATTTTAACAAACCGTTACAAATAGCTGCAAATCCTTTATCTACTTCTATTTCAAACGAGTAAGTTGATTTATCTGTGAAATTATCGTTGCAAGGGAACCAACACCTGCCAAAATTATGAGGCAAACTGGCAAATGCTACACCCATATTGTAACTGTAATTGCCATTGAAATAAAAGCCTCCCCATTTGGCATCTTGAACCGGTTTTCCCCCATAGCTGATAGTCAAAATAAGGGTATCACCAATTTGTTTATTTTCATTGATATTTACAACAACTTGGCTGTCGTTTTGGGTATATAATTGATCTATTCCATTTGAAATGACCTGGGAAACTTTTAACCCAATTAAATCAAATTGTATAGAATTTGTAGGTTTTTGTACAACGACCCCTTTGATGGTGGCTGTTCCATTGTATTCGCCTTGAGTTTGTTGACTAATTTTTCCTTTTAAATCGATGTGTAAAATATCGAGTCTGCTTTGGGCAATTGTCAGTTTGGAATTGAAACAAATAAAGAGCATCAATGGCCATAAAAAAGGATTACACTTACTTGAATTTTTCATGTTTGGTATACTGCAAAAATAGGTTCATCAAACATCCTGATTTTTTAGGGCTGTTTTTCCACATTTTTATTTGATTTTGTGGGTATTTTAGCCACTCAAATTCATCACTTTTAAGTATCTTGCGTTGCTTTGTTTGTGGGCATTCTATTGCAGATTAATTTCTTCAATTTCAAGCTCCCAATAAAGTCTAATTAAAAACTAAAAATGGCAGAAGACAGAATTATTCCTATTAACATCGAAGAGGAAATGAAAACCGCCTATATCGATTATTCGATGTCGGTTATTGTGAGTAGAGCCTTACCAGATGTAAGAGATGGATTGAAACCCGTGCACAGAAGGGTTTTGTATGGTATGACTGAATTGGGCTTGGCTTCAAACAGGCCTTATAAAAAATCAGCCAGGATTGTGGGTGAGGTTTTGGGTAAGTACCATCCACACGGAGACTCATCTGTTTATGATACCATGGTGCGTATGGCTCAAGAATGGAACATGCGATACATGTTGGTAGATGGCCAAGGAAACTTTGGTTCTGTTGATGGTGACCCACCTGCGGCTATGCGTTACACTGAAGCTAGGTTACGTAAAATAGCTGAAGAATTATTAACTGATATTGACAAAAATACGGTTGATTTCAGAGCCAATTTTGATGATAGTTTGCAAGAACCAACAGTTTTGCCTGCTAAAATTCCGAACTTATTGGTTAATGGCGCATCTGGTATTGCTGTAGGTATGGCTACCAACATGGCTCCACACAATTTAGGTGAAGTCATAGACGGTATTGTTGCCTACATTGAAAACAAAGATGTAACTGTAGCCGACTTAATGAAATATGTGAAAGCACCTGATTTTCCTACAGGTGGTACCATTTATGGATATGAAGGTGTAAAAGAGGCATTCGAAACAGGTAGGGGCAGAATTGTGATGCGTGCTAAAGCCATTTTTGACACCACAGCATCTGGCAAAAACCAAATCATTGTATCAGAAATTCCATACCAGGTTAATAAATCGTATTTAATTGAAAGAACTGCAGAATTGATCAACGAAAAGGTCATTGAAGGCATTTCAGATATTAGAGACGAGAGTGACAGAGATGGGATGCGTGTTGTGTATGATTTAAAAAGAGATGCAGTTCCAAATGTGATCCTCAACAAGTTATACAAATACACCCAATTGCAAACTGCGTTCAATATTAACAATGTGTGTTTGGTAAAAGGGCGTCCTGAAACCCTTAATTTATTGGGTTTAATTAAATACTATGTTGAGCATCGCCACGAGGTTGTTGTAAAAAGAACACAATATGAATTAGACGAAGCACTCCGCAAAGCGCATATTTTAGAAGGTTTATTGATTGCACTAGACCATTTAGATGAGGTGATTGCTTTAATCAGAAACAGTTCAAACCCTGACGACGCAAAAGCAGGTTTGATGAACACCTTTAAACTGAGTGAAATTCAGTCTAAAGCCATTCTTGACATGCGTTTGCAAAGGTTAACTGGATTAGAAAGAGATAAAATTAGGGCTGAGTATGCAGAGTTGATGAAACTCATTGCACATTTAAAAGAAATTTTGGCTGATGAAGGTTTGAGAATGCAAATCATCAAAGATGAATTGGCAGAAATGAAAGAAAAATATGCTGATCCTCGCCGTTCTATCATTGAAATGAGTGGCAATGAAATGAGCATGGAAGACTTAATTCCAGATGATGAAGTGGTGGTAACCATTTCGCATTTGGGTTATGTGAAGCGTACTTCTTTGAGTGAATACAGAACTCAAAACAGGGGAGGACGTGGTAGCAGAGGGGTTGCCAAAAGACAAGAAGATTTTGTAGAGCATATTTTTATGGCTACTAACCACAATTACCTATTGTTGTTTACAGAACAAGGGCGGTGTTTCTGGTTGCGTATTTTTGAAATACCTGAAGGAGAGAAAACCTCTAAAGGCAGAGCTATTCAGAATTTAATCAATATGCCTGCCGACGACAAAGTAAAAGCATTCTTAAATGTAAAAACTTTGAGCGATGAAGCCTATATCAACCAAGCCAATGTAATTATGGTTACCCAACAAGGAACCATCAAGAAAACCACATTAGAAGCTTACAGCAGACCAAGAGCCAATGGTATCAACGCCATTAATGTAAGAGAAGGCGATCATTTGGTTGAAGCCAGGTTAACCAACGGCAGCTGCGAAATGATCATTGCATCTAGAGAAGGTAAAGCCATTCGTTTCAATGAAAGCACTGTAAGACCAATGGGTAGAAATGCCACTGGTGTAAGGGCTATCAGGTTAGACGAAGGAGATGAAGTTATTGGCATGGTTTCTATTGCTGATCCAAGTGTAACCAATGTATTGGTGGTATCGGAGCATGGAATGGGTAAACGTTCAGATGTAGAAGAATACCGCATAACCAACAGGGGTGGTAAAGGTGTAAGAGCCATGAACATTACCGAAAAAACTGGTAAATTAGTAGCAATCAAAGATGTAGATGACAACAATGATATCATGATCATTAACAAATCAGGAATTACCATTCGCTTGGCCATTAAAGACTTGAGAGTATTAGGAAGGGTTACCCAAGGGGTTCGCTTGATCAATATTTCTGAAAAAGATGAAATCGCATCAGTAGCCAAAATTGATGTGATTGAAGGCGAAGAGGATGAATTGTTAGAAGAAGGAGCAGAGGCAGTTGTGGCAACAATGGAACCAATTGATGGTGCTATTGAAACCACCACTGATGAGCAAACAGAGGCTCCAGATAACGACGAACCAATTGTATAAACACATACATTTAACTACCAAAAGGCTTCTTCGGAAGCCTTTTTTTTAGCCCAATCTTTCGGGGTAGGTATAACAATTGAATTGGTTGTTTTTTAAAAATCCTACTAAGGTAATTTGATTGCTTTGAGCCATTTCAACCGCTAAACTTGAAGGAGCGCCAATGGCACAAATAACTTGAACACCTGCTTTACTGGCTTTCTGAACCAATTCAAAACTAATTCTACCGCTCAATAACAACCCAAATGGGGCTTGTTCGTTCAAACTTAAATGAGCGCCTATTAGTTTGTCCAAAGCGTTGTGACGGCCTACATCTTCACGAATCAAACTAAGCTCACCTGCTTTGTTAAAAAAAGCGCAAGCATGTAAGCCTCCAGTATGTTTGAAATGAATTTGTTGTTTTCTAAGGTTTTCAGGTAATGGGTAAAGCGTTTCTATTGGGATGGTTTGTTTGGCAATAATTTGAGTAGAACAATGTTGCATAGCGGCTTCAATACTCGATTTGCCACAAACACCACAGCTTGAACTCACATAAAAATTGCGTTGTAAAACAGAGGGGTCAATTTGGACATTGGGTGCCAATTCTACTTTAACGATATTTTCAACTTCTAAATTGCTTTTGGGGTTGACGCAATATTTAATAGACTGAACAGCATCCTTACTTTGAATGATACCTTCTGTAAATAAGAACCCAAGGGTAAGTTCAAAATCATGGCCAGGAGTTCGCATGGTAATTGCCAAGTTCATCTCTTGACGGTCTTGCTTATTTCCATACCGCAAACGAATTTCCAAAGGTTCTTCAACAACCAATAAATCAGAAACAGTTTCGCAATGGAGTGCACTGAACTTATGAATTTCTTTAGCGGTAATTCCTATTTTAGACATCTTGGCTTAGTATTTTTTTAGCTTGTTCAAAGGCTTCTGGGGTATCTACACTCCAAATATTTTCAGGGTTTTTAATGTGCACAAGGTAATGTGGAATAGAACTTAAAAATTTAAACAGTGAAAATTGCTGATTGGTGTAAAAAGTTCTCAATTGGGCAAATTGGTTGATATCATAAATGGCCAAAACGGGTTCTGGTAATTTTTCATTTTTAGTAAGTGTAGTGCATATTCTTTTTTGATAAAATGCATTTACCAAACCTTTCATGTCGTCTTGGTTTAGTAACGGGTAGTCACAAGCCCAAAGCAACCAGCTGCAAAAAGGGTTCGATTGTATTGCCGTTAACAAAGCAGTCATAGGGCCATTGTTACCAAAACAAACATCATCAATTAAATAGGTTAAATCAGGCTCCAATTGCTTTTGTTCCTTAGTTTGAATGCTTATGAAGGTACTGTCGCAATAGGCAGAAAGCTGATGATATAAGTAAACATCTTGTTTTTCAGAAAAATAACTGATTTCAGATTTGTCAAATCCCATTCTATTGGATTGCCCACCAGAAAGCACCAAGCCATTGATTTGTTTCGCTTGATCAAATAGAGAAGTATTGGCTATGATGGCATCATGCAATTGGTATTTTTCAATTGCTTTTTGCAAAAGACTGTCACGAATAACCAGGAGCAAAATCCCATTTCCGGGCATTTTATAATTGTTCAACAGTTCTAAAAAGATAGCATGAAAGCCATTACTTTGTTCAATTTCTAATTTGCCAATTTCGTCCAAAACAAGAAAGTCAGGTGCTTGTACGAGTGCATTTTTAAGGGCTTGAACGCCCAATTCAAAACCGGATTCGTAAAATTGATACTTGCCAACACCAATACAAGCTTCGTTAGCATTGCTTTGATTAGCCTCAAATGGAATGGTGTTTTTGGACTGTAAATTAAACAATGTTCTTTTGCCATCTTGCACCAAACTAAGCAATCCGGCAATTGAATGTACTTGTTTTGACCATTCAAATATTCGGCTTGATTTGCCAGTTTGAATAGGGCCACTCACTATATATATGCGCTTGAATGCCATTAAGACCCAATACTTAATAAAATGAACAACTCAATTTGTTTTATTTTTTTTAAGCGTTGTTTGGGTAGTTGCTGGATATGCAATTTAGCAATTTCCCAGTTCTGGTTAAACTGAGGCTGAAGTTCCATTAACGAATTCAAATAGGGCATGGCGGTGGCGTTTTTTTGACGAATCCACCTTTTAACTAAATAATTTAAAAGTGGATTGAGCCCATATACCAATACCAATAAGCCAATGAAACTTCTAATGGTAAGGTATAACAATTTACTGCTTGAATAGCCGGTAATCCAAAGCAATGAAATAAAAACGAGGTAAATAAGCAGTCCCCAAAAGGTAATTTTTTTATTCAAAGGCGTTTGTTTTTGAACAATGAGGTCTTTGTACTGATTTTTAATTTCAGACAGTTCAATTTTTCTGGTCTTTGATTTGTTAAGCAGTCTCAATCCCCAAAAGCCCAATATAAATCCCCATACAAAATAGAGCGCAACATAGAATAGCATAAGGCTCCAACTCAATGAAATCTGCTCTAATTGAGCTAGCCCAAAATCTTTGCTAACCGAATTTCCAAACGCGTCAAGTGCTTCCCAAAATGCCTTGCCATTGATGAGCGTCATTACCAAAATTTTTTGAATGGCACTTTCTAACATGGCAATCACAGCAAACAAATAAGTGGCAATTTGCTTGATAGGTATGATTGAAAAGAAAAATGCAGCAGCAAATCCTTGAAAACCAACAGCTAAATAAGCTGCTGGAGGCGACTGAGGGCTGGCCATGAGTTTCACAAATACAACCAAGAAAGTGCTTTTTAAAATTTCAGCATAACTGAATTGATGTGCCATAAGAATGAGCAACATCACGGCAAATCCACCCACAAAAATTCCCGTAAATGGTAAGTGTAACGCATGCATGAGTCCGCCTAAAGTGGTTTCTGTAAATGCCCACAAGGCAGTAAACTGAATGAAATTTTGTTCGTGGGCGTTGGATTGAATACTTGCCATATAAATTGAACAGCAATATAAAACTGAATATTTGGATTGTGTAGCATATTCAGAGATTTAAATTTATAGAATTTTACATTCAAATATGTTTTTCTAAAGAACAACTCAATAGAAATTTTAAATCAAATTTAAAATTCATCAATTAAAATAAGCGGGTAGAATAGGCTTATCAAGCAATCAAGTTTTAAAATAATTCATTCAGGAATTCAATATATCATATTTAAAAGAGTAGGCTAAGATTGGCAAGTATAACAGTATAACCTATACATATTCAGTTTATTACTATTTAACATAATATTAATTATAAGGTAAAAGAAACAGTTGAATAGAGTTGCTGTATAGAATATTTTACTGCTGGTTGGTATTGTGGATGATGTTTAGATTCAATTGCTTTACTTTGAATGCATAGTTAATAATGAATGAAAATTAGAATCAAAGGAAACTCAATCCGATACCGATTGAGTAAATCAGAAGTTGAAGAATTTAAACAAGATAAATACATTGAAGAATTTACCGATTTTGGAAATTCTATGTTTAGCTATGTGTTGAAAGTTGTCAATCAACCTACAGTAACTGCATTTTTTAATGGTGCAACCATTTCAATTGGCGTGCCTCCTGCAATTGCCAAAGAATGGACTGATACAGAAATGGTTGGCTTTCAACATGAATACGACCTTAGAAATGGCTCCAAATTGTTTTTGTTGGTTGAAAAAGATTTTGTTTGTATTGACAATACTTTTGAGGACCAATCAGATAATTATCCAAACCCCAACGGCCCTTGTTGATTCAATTGCCATGAAAAAGAAACAATTAGCCGTGAATCCGGAAAATCCGGAAACCTTACTTGATTTAAAACTAACTCCACCTAAGGAAGCTGCAGCTGGTATACCTGGAGTTGTGCATGCCGTTCAACATGTATTGCATGAAATGGATCCTGTACGGGGTTTTAAAGCATTGGCTAAATTGAATCAAAAATCGGGATTTGATTGCCCTGGTTGTGCCTGGCCTGATCCTGATGATGACCGCTCTGCAGTTGCTGAGTATTGCGAAAATGGTGCTAAAGCCATTGCAGAAGAAGCAACTACCAAAAAATTAGGGCCTGATTTTTTTGCCAAGCATTCATTGGCAGCATTGTCTCAGCTAAACGATTATGAAATTGGTAAAAAAGGACGCATTGCACAACCCATGTATTTGGCAAAAGGTGCTACTCATTACACACCAATTGAATGGGAAAATGCTTTTGAAAAAATTGCCAATGCACTCAATGCATTAGACAATCCAAATGAAGCGGTTTTTTATACTTCTGGAAGAACCAGTAACGAAGCTGCGTTTCTTTACCAATTATTGGTGAGACAATTTGGAACCAATAATTTACCTGATTGTAGCAATATGTGTCATGAATCAAGTGGTGTCGCATTGAATGAATCGCTTGGTATTGGTAAAGGTTCTGTTACGCTTGAAGATTTTTATATTGCTGATGTTATACTAATTATAGGTCAAAATCCGGGAACCAATCACCCACGTATGTTGAGTGCTTTGCAAAAAGCAAAAGCCAATGGGTGTAAAATAATTTCAATCAATCCTTTGCCGGAAACAGGTTTGGTTGCGTTCAATAACCCACAAACTTTAAAAGGTGTGATGGGTATTAAATCAAAGTTGACCGATTTGTTTTTACAGGTGAAACTCAATGGTGATATGGCTCTATTGAAAGCCTTGTCTAAACTGTTATTGGAAGCATCAAAAACAAACCCTGAAATCATCGATACTGATTTTATACAGGCAAATACGGTTGGTTTTGAAGACTGGAAAACAGCAATTTTAAAAGAAGACATTGCTCAGCTGGCTATTGATTCAGGCATAGAACTTTCTCAAATTGAAGCAGCCGCTAACTATTTAAAACAAGGAAAAAAAATCATAGCTTGTTGGGCAATGGGATTAACGCAACACAAAAATGCTGTTGAAACCATTCAGGAAGTTGTGAATATATTACTTTTAAAAGGTAGCATTGGCAAGCCTGGTGCTGGAACTTGTCCGGTAAGGGGGCATAGCAATGTACAAGGTGATAGAACCATGGGAATTTATGAGAAGCCCTCCCCTGCTTTTTTAAACCAAATTGCTCAAACATATGGTTTTGTACCCCCTCAAAAACATGGTTACGATGTGGTAGAAGCCATTCATGCCATGCACCAAAATAAGGTAAAAGTATTTATGGCTATGGGGGGTAATTTTTTAAGCGCCACCCCTGATACCAACTATACAGCTCAAGCCCTCGAAAAATGTAAATTAACGGTACAAGTTTCTACCAAATTAAATAGAAGTCATTTGGTTACGGGCGAAGAGGCCATCATATTGCCTTGTTTGAGCCGAAGTGATATGGATATGTTGAACAATGAACCTCAATTTATCAGCTGTGAGAATTCAATGGGTGTGATTCAAAAATCGCAAGGGAATTTAAAGCCAGTTTCCACACTGCTCAAAAGTGAGCCTGTTATTGTTGCAGAATTGGCTTTGAAATTATTTGGCAATCATGGTCCGGTTAAATGGGATAAATACTTGCAACATTACGATCATATAAGAGCAGATATTGAACTTACCATTGCTGGCTTCACCAATTACAATGTGAGGGTTAGAGAACCGGGTGGTTTTTATTTGCCCAACTCGGCTAGAGAAGGAAAATTCAATGTGTTAACCAGTCAAAAGGCTCATTTTGTAATAGGAAAACTCAACCACATACAGTTAAAAGAGAATGAATTGATGATGATGACCATTCGCAGTCACGACCAATTCAATACCACCATTTATGGCTTGGATGACCGCTACCGTGGTGTTTTCAATGAAAGAAGGGTTATTTTTATGAATCCATTAGATTGCCAAAAATTAGGATACAAAGCTGGTGATTTGGTTGATTTGATGAACAATGAACATGGCATTGAAAGAATTGCACGTAAGTTTATCATTGTTGAATTCAATATTCCACAAACTTGCTCAGCTACTTATTTTCCAGAAGCCAATGTATTGGTACCTATTCAAAGTGTTGCAGATAAAAGCAATACTCCCACCTCTAAAATGGTCATCATACAACTGAGGCCGCACCAAGGCTGATACCAAAAATAAAGCCCGAACTTGCGTTCGGGCTTTATTTTTATACAATTGAATATGTTTAATCTTCAATTGCTTCTCTTCTCTTTTTAGTTTCGATGGTTTTCTTTTCGTCACCTAAGTTGGCATATACCTGTTGAATAGAATACAAGATATCTCTCAAATAGGCATTCTTTTCTTTTTTAGCTTCAGGTGTATCATCTTTTTTACTTTCTGCCAATGCCAAAGCTGAATTGAAATAACCCAATGATACTTTTAAAATAGAATCTTGGCGTTCTTTCAAAGGTTTGTATTTTTTGTCGTACTCAGTTTGGGTTGATGCTGTAATATTGTTGATTTTTTCTACAATTTCAGAACTTCTGTTATTGCTCATAGCCCCTAAATTGAAATAGGCATCTATGTAATCAGGGTTCAATTCCAATACTTTTAAGTAATCGGCCTCAGCTTTCTTTACATGTGCTTTCGAATTTGAAGTAGCTAATTCAGCTAATTTACCGGCTGTTTGTGCTTTGGCAGTTTGCTTCTTTTTGTTGTAAATAGTAATACTGTCTTTAAAAAGTTTTGCTTTTTTTGCCTCATCACTGGCAATGTTGTCAAATACATTTCCTCTAACATAAATCAATTGGAAATCTTCTGGGTTTAATTCAATGGCGGCATTGATTTTTTCTAACAATAAATCTTGTTTTCCTTGAGTAATATAAATGTTCAACTCTTGGTTGATGAGGTCTTTTTCAGATGGGAATTTTTGACGGGCCGATTCCAAAAACTTCATGGCTGTAGCCGTGTCTTTCTCATCTAAGTATATATTCACCATTTGCATGTAAATGATATGGTCTTCGTAGTTGAGGTCCATTAATTTTTGCAAATACTGTTTGGTTTTGGCATTGTCCTTGTCTTGAATGGCTGCATAAGCCATATATAGATACACATTTTTTTCAGATAAATTGTTCTTCTTTAGGTCTCCGTTTTTATCCATTGGAATCACATCCAAAGCCATTTGGTAATATTTAATGGCATTTTTAAAGTCTTTTGCTTCGTAAGCAGATATGCCTTTTGAATAGGTCATGAATGCAGAATTGATGATACCTTGGTCTTTGCAATAGTAGCTGTAGCGCTCTTTGCTATCGTATTCAATACATTTTTTACAAGCAGTATAAAATTTTTCGGCCAAATCTTGATCCGCTAAATTGTTATAAGCTGGGTTTCTGTAAATGGTATCGTAAATGGCAGCATAATAGAACCAAGCTTTTGGGTCTGCTTTGGTGTCGGGATGTTCAACTGCCAAATTAATGGCGTTTTTGGCATCTTCCATTTCATTGTTTCTTAGGTAAAGCGCTGCTGATTCTACCTTGTTTTTTTGAGCTGATGAGCTAAATGCGGCACCTATTAATAGTGCCAAAATCAATTTTTTCATGAATCGAAATTATTTAAACAAATGTAATCAAAATGAATGGATACAAAAAAAGAGGCGCAATAGAATTGCGCCTCTTTGGTAATGAATACAAAATTGAAACTTAGTTTCTTTCTTGTGTAGCTACTTCAACTTCTTTGTAATCAACAGTTTTGTAGCCTAATTTTTCTAAGTTGGCTTTGATTTTATCTTTATCACCAACAACCAAAATGGTCATTTTATCTGATTGCAAGATTTCTTTAGCCAATTGGTTAATTTCTTCTTTGGTCAATGCATTTAAAATGTCGTTTTGTTGTTTGATATAATCTTTAGGCAAATCAAATTCAACTAAACGGTTCAAGAATCCAGCTTTTTGGAAGGTAGTTTCATACCTCAATGCATCACTTTGTGTGATAGAATTTTTCATGAATTTGATTTCTTCGTCTGTTATGCCACTTTGAGCATATTGGTTTACTTCCATCATGATTTCTTTCATAGCACTGTCTGTAGCAGATGTTCGCACACCAGTTGCAATTTGGTAAGCACCTACTCTGTCTTTGAAACCATAGTTGCTTGAACGAATGCCATAAGTGAAACCTTTGTCTTCTCTTAAATTCAAGTTTAAACGGCTATTGAAATTGCCACCCAACGGGAAATTCATGGCATTGGTTTTAAAGTATTTGCCGTTCCAATCATATTTTTGACCAACAATACCAATTCTGATTTCTGATTGAGCTGCTTTGTATTTGTCAACCAAATAAATTTGTTTGTTGTTAGCTAAAGCTGCAGGTGGCTCTGGTAAAGTTGGGAATACAATGTTCTTCTTTTTCCAATTTTTTAAGAAATCTAATTTAGACATGATTTCAGATTCTGTAATGTCTCCAACTATGGTTAAAGTAGCAAAATCAGGACCATAAAATTTATCGAAATAATTTTGAATGTCTTTAACTGAAATAGATTTGATTGATTTCAAAGTGCCATTTACAGGCTCAGCAGCTATGGTTTTTCCGAATACCAATTTGTTGAAAGCTAAGTTTGCAGTTGCTCCAGCATCAAATTTTTCAGAATTGATACCTTGGTAAGTTTGAGATTGGTTCAATTTGAATTCGTCAGCATTGAATTTTGGTCTCATTAATTTTTCTTCAAACAATCTCAATGTGGCATCAATGTTCTTTTTTAAGGTAATTACTTGAACAGTTGTGGCATCTGATGAAGCGCCAAAGCTAATGGTACTTCCAATTTTAGCCAATTCATTTTGAAACTGTTCAGAAGTAAAGTTTTGGGTTGCTTCCTCCATCATATCAGCTGTTAAGCCAGCCAAACCAGTTTTTGCAGGGTCTCCAGTTGCAATGTTTCCACCTTTCATAGTTAACAACAAAGTTACTACAGGTGATTCTTTAGATTCACTGCCAATTACTTTTATACCATTTTGCCAAGTAGCTGAGTAAAATGAAGGAATTTCAGGCGATTTAGAGGCACCAGCATCTGGTCTTTTGCTGCGGTCAAAATTGTCTTTTGGTGCAGTGTATGAAAGCCCTTTGTATTCCAATTCTGATTTTACAGTTGTTCCAGAACTGGTTTGTGATTTGGTTTCTTCCTTAGAAACAGCAGCATTGGCTCTTTTAGGAAATACATTCACCATCACATATTTTCTGTTTTTAATATATGTTTGGTAAACACGCATGATGTCTTCTTTGGTTACTTTTTGGTAACGAGCCAATTCATCGTTCATGTTGTAGTTTTTATCCAATCTTGGGTTGCCATGAGAAGTATACCACAAAGAACTGATGGTGCTAGCTCTACTAGCTACACTTTGCATGCTGAAAATAACACTGCTTTCTAAACTACCTTTAGCTCTTGCCAAGTCATCGTCGTTAATGCCATTTTTTTCAAATTCTTCTAATGTGCTTCCAACCATTTTCTCAACATCAATGTCACCATCAATATTTGGCAAAGGCAATACTGCTAAAGTAAACTCACCAGCCAATTCACTTGAAGAATGGAAAACTGAGGCTTCGTATGCTTTTTCTGATTTGATAAAGTTTTTATAGAATATAGAATTGTTTCCTGAACCCAAAATGGTACCTAATAAATCCAATGCAGGCTCATCTGCATGGTAACTTTTAACAGTTGGGTAAACGATATAATACAATGGTAAAAAAACATTGTCACCATAGTTGGCATAGCGGTTATCAGGCAATCTTACTGGTTCAATTCTTTGTGCTCTAACCTCAGGTCCTCTTGGAATGGTACCAAAATATTTTTCAGTTAATTTAACCACATCTGCAGGAGTTACATCACCAGCAACAACCACACAAGCATTGTTTGGTCCATACCAACGCATGAAGAAATTTTTCAAATCTTCTACATTTACGCGGTCAAGATCTTCTAAATAACCGATGGTTGGCCAGCTATACGGATGACCTGATGGGTATAAGGTAGCGTCTTTGATTTCATCAACTTTACCATAAGGTCTGTTGTCTACACGTTCTCCTTTTTCATTTTTTACAGTTGAACGCTGAACTTCAAATTTCTTTTGAGTAACAGAATCTAATAAGTAACCCATTCTGTCTGCTTCTAACCACAATGCTGTTTCTAAATAATTAGAAGGCATGGTTTCAAAATAATTGGTTCTATCGCGGTTAGTTGTTCCGTTCATTTGACCACCAGCACCTTGAACAATTTTAAAATGCTCTTCGTCTTTTACGTGTAATGAACCTTGGAACATCATGTGTTCAAAAAAATGCGCAAAACCAGATTTACCAGGTGTTTCTCTAGCGGAACCAACATGGTAAGTAACTTCAACATGTACAATAGGATCTGAATGGTCTTCATGTACAATTAGGGTTAAACCGTTTGGTAAACGGTATTTTTCGTAGGCAATTTTTAATTCACCTGGGTTGGCTGTTACTTTTTCAATAAGTTGTGTTTGTGTAGGCAAGCTTGCCGAACCGGCAGGTTGTTGGCCAAATAGCATTCCTGATTGTTGCAAAAGGAATACGGCCATGAGGATTTTTACAATTGCTTGTTTCTTCATATCTGATGGTATAAATGTTTTTGTATTTAAATCGTTGCAAAATAAGGCTAATAAGAGATTGCGACAAATTTTTTATTTACTTTTAACATGAATTTGTGGTGTCATATTGTGTAAAAAAATAGCCGAATGTGTACAACCAAGTATAATTTGACTTTTGATTTTTAACAAAGCACGTTACTTTCGTAGCTGTTAAAAACAGAATAACTGAATCATGAAAAATCGTTTTATACTTATTACCGGACTCATTTTATTGGCAAGCGCTTTTAGATTAATTGGTCATTTGCCAAATTTTACGCCACTTGGTGCAATTGCTTTGTTTTCAGGCGCCTTAATTTCCAATAGAATCATGGCCATTTTAGTTCCATTTTTGGCATTGTTTATCAGTGATTTGTATATTGGACTTTACGGATATGAAATGGTTGTTCCTTATTTAGGTTTTGGTTTAACCATTTTAATGGGTTTCTTGTTGAGAAAAAAAGCCGGAATAGTCAATGTGTTGGGTGTTTCAATGTTGAGTAGTTTGGTGTTCTTTTTGTTTACCAATTTTGCACTGTTTTATCCGACTACTTTGTACCCACACACTTTTGATGGTATCATTTCATCGTATTTGGCAGGTATTCCTTTCCTTAAGAATGCCATATTAGGTGATGTATTCTATGCTTCAGTTTTGTTTGGAGCCTATTACTTGATTACAATCAATGTGCCTTTCTTCAAGAAAGCTGTTTAATTATTTAGACAACATATTGAAGTCCCCGGTATTGCAAAATATCCGGGGATTTTCTTTTAAAAGTAAATCTGATTTGTCTTAATTCTTGATAGATGAATACAACACCCATTCACAATGAACGCATGGCCAAAATGATTTTTGCTTCGGTTTACCCCCTGTATTTAGCCAAATTAGAAAAGAAAGGCCGGACAGAATTAGAACTTTTACAAATCATAGAATGGTTAACAGGATTTAATGCGTCGGAAACGAAATTGTTGATAGCTGAAAAAGTGAATTTTCAGGAGTTTTTTGAAAGGTCGCAACTACATCCAAATGCTCACAAAATTACAGGAATGATTTGTGGCTATAGGATTGAAGAACTAGAAAATGAAATTACTCGTCAGGTTAGGTACCTAGATAAATTAGTAGATGAATTGGCCAAAGGTAAAACACTTGAAAAAGTAATGAGATAGCTTTCTAAATCTCAAAACTACTTTGTATCCAACCCCCTCCTATTACATCATTGCCTTCATAGAAAACAGCTGATTGGCCAGGTGCAATACCTTTTACATCCTGTAAAAAAACCACTTTCATTTGGTTGTCTATTTGTTCTAAAATAGCGTTAGCGCCTGGGTCTTTGTACCTAATTTTAGTAATGCTTTCAGTGGGTTTATCTAATTGGGCATATTTTTGGAGATTCAAATTACGAACCAGCATGCCCTTTTTCTTTAATTCTTCTTCTTTGCCAATGACAACAGTATTGGTTTCAGGAATGATTTCTAAAACAAACATGGGTTCTCCAAAGGCCAATTCAAGTCCTTTTCTTTGGCCAATGGTGTAAAATGGGTATCCTTTGTGCTTACCCAATACTTTTCCTTGCGTATTTACGAAATTTCCACCTGCAACACTAGCTTCTAGCCCAGGAACTTTGTGTTTCAAAAACGAACGGTAATCGTTGTCTGGTACGAAACAAATTTCATAGCTTTCAGCTTTTTTGGCCAGTTCTTGGTAGCCCCAGTCTAAAGCCATTTGTTTGATGTCTGTTTTATGAAATCCACCCAATGGGAATTTGGTTCTCGACAAACTTTCTTGAGTTAACCCCCATAAAACATATGATTGGTCTTTGTGTTCGTCTAATCCTTTTGAAATGACATATCGGTTGTTTTCAAACCTAGTTTGTGCATAATGCCCTGTTGCAATGAATTCACAGTCCAATTGGTTGGCTCTTTTTAACAATGCTTCCCATTTGATATGGGTATTGCATAAAACACAAGGATTGGGGGTTCTACCAGCCAAATATTCTTCTACAAAATTGTCTATCACATAATCACCAAATTCGTCTCGAATATCTAATATCATGTGGTGAATACCATGTTCAACGGCAATACTTCGGGCATCGTTAATAGAATCTAAACTACAACAACCTGTTTCTTTTTTACTGCCTCCACTGTTTTGGTAATCCCAAGTTTTCATGGTAATACCAATCACTTCATAGCCTTCTTCTTTTAACATAACTGCAGCTACAGTACTGTCTATTCCGCCACTCATGGCTACCAAAATTTTGCCTTTCTTACTCATTCACTGCAAATATTGCGTTAATTTTTGGTTCTACACACCATTGTCAAATTATACCTCGTTGTTTCTGACCGTAAATTGTATGGTTGTTCCTTTTTCGGGTTCGCTTAAAATGGTCAATTGACCACCGTTGTGCTCAATGTATTCCTTACAAAGCATCAATCCAAGTCCTGTTCCTTTTTCATTTTCTGTACCATAGGTGCTAAATATCTCCGATTGATTAAAAATAGCCCCAATGGCATCTGCTTGCATGCCAATTCCAGAATCGGCAACACTGATTAAAGTATATTTATCGTTGACAATGTTGGCATTCAATTCAATAATTCCATTTTTTGGGGTAAATTTTATGGCATTGTTGATTAAGTTCCTTAAAATAAAACTGAGTTGGTGTTTGTCTACATATACCAACATTCGTTGATTGATTTTATTGTGAATTTGCAATTCCTTTTCAGCTGCCTGAGGTGTGTACAATGTAATTTTATCCTGAACCAAACTTCTAATATCAATCAGTTCAACACTTGATTTTACACCATTGAGTTGGTTGGTAGACCATACCAATAAGTTTTCAAGGGTTAGGTTTAAACTATCTATGTTTTTACGAATATTCTTTAAATACTTAGCCAAATCATCCCTACTCAATTCATTGTCATCAGCAAATTTTAATAAAGTTGCCAATGATTTTAAAGGAGAACGCAAATCATGGGAAACAATAGAAAAAATGCGGTCTTTGATATTGTTGAGCATGAGCAGTTCTACGGTTTTAACTTGAATTTGTTCTGTTTTTTCGATGATCTCCTGCTCTTGCCTGATTTTAATATTCACAAGTTTTTGTGATAACAAAGCTGCTTTATGCCCTGTTCTGGTAAATTTATTGATGAGAATAAATGACTGTACAAACGTAAAAACCAAAATTCCATATGGCACCAAATATGCTGAATTGAGTAATTGTTGGCTGTTCAAAATATCGTTGATGCCTAACAATACAACCAATAAACACACTACAGTTACAATTACAGAATAGGGCCTTTTTTTTATAAATACCTTCAGTAAGAAATAAGCCAAATAGAATAGTTGAATGCCTGCCAATACTAGGTAATATCCCATCCAAACAGAGCCAATTTCAACTGGAGAGCATACAAAAACCAAAAACCATATTCCATTTATCAGACTCAATAGCTTTGTAATAACTGATTTGCTGTCTCGTGGAAACAAATAATGAATGTACATTATTCCAAAAAATACCATGCATTGCATGGAAATGAATTCAGCTTTAACCAATAAATCAAATGGTATGGGTATGTCCATTTGTCTAAATAACATTTCTCCTGTAGAGCATATTCTCAATGCTGCTCCCAAACAAATGAGTACAAAGTATAAGCTTGTTGTATCTGATTTGTTAAATAGATAAAAGAAGAAGAAAAACAATGCCAATGTTAAAAATACCCCCAAAATGAGTGTGTTTCCCATTAACAAAAGGTTAGACTTTTGTTTGATTTGTGATTCAGTTCCTATTTCAATATCAGACCAAACACCACCTACCCTGTATTGAAAATTTGAAACTTCCAACAAGATTTCTATGCTGTCGGCAGACGATTCAAAATAAACTGTTTGTGGAATGTAATCGGGTCTTTCTGTTTCTTTTGATTGTGCAAAATTACCGGCAGAACAAAGTAGAATTTTGTTGATGTATAATCTAAAAGAAGTACCAATCTGTCCAATTCTTAGTCCTAAAATACTTGATTTGGGATAGGGGTTTTGAAGGGTCAATTGGTAAGTTCCAAAACCTGATTGTTGAATACTTGAATCATGCCATGAATCTGGAACATGAACTGTTATTGGAGAATTCTTGGTAGTTTCTATACTTGCTGCCGTTTCTTTCCAGTACAATTTCCAATTGCCAGATAAATAATTGATACGAGAAGTTTCCAATACAATTTCTTTGTTGGCAGCTGCGTGCAAATTGTTACATAAAGCAGTAACTAGCCAAATGCAGAAAATTAACAAGTATTTGATTGAATTTTTCAAGTTGTCGAAATTACCACTTTATGGAATTAATTTTGCAATATTCGTTTCAGATGTCGGTATTAACAGAAATCATACAATTTTTGATGGGTCATGCCATTCCAATTCAGGTATTGAATACAACACCTTATACCATTTTGTCTGATGAACCACGCATTCAAATTCTTGTAATAGATCACCAATTATTTGGCAACAATGTAAGATTGAATCAAATGCGTAAAAACGCTATATCAGAGGGCTTTAGATTTATAATGATACCCGAACAATATTGGCAAAAAAAACAAGAATTGGTTCAAAACAGGTTGCTCAGCTTATGGAAAATTAGGACCCGCATATTGGCCAAAGATTGTTTAATAGATAGGGTTGACAAAGAAACAAGTTGTAATTTTTTAGAGAAAAATCACTTTTTTGGAGCATGCGATGCCAAGCATAGATTGGGTTTGTACAATAAAAAGAGCGAACTACAAGCGCTTGCTACTTTTGCAAAACCACGATTAATGACCTATGAACACATACCCTACTACTCACATGAATGGTTGCGTTACGCCTCATTGAGCAACACTACGGTTATAGGTGCAATGGGTAAATTGTTACAAGCATTTTTACTTGAAACCAAAGCCCAACATGTAATGACATATGCTGATTTGAATTGGGGAACAGGACTTTCATTTGAAAAATTAGGGTTTAAATGCCATTCAATAAAAACGGATTTGGGAGATACTTTGGGTGCTAGTATGAAATATACGTTAGATTTGCGAACACATGAAACAGCTATTTGATTCTGTTTTAATTTTAGGACCAACGGCTTCAGGAAAAACCAAATTGGCCGTTCAATTGGCTGCTCATTTTAACTCGATGGTAATTTCTGCCGATTCTCGTCAAGTATACAAAGAACTCAATATAGGAAGCGGAAAAGATTTAGCAGCATACCAATTTGAAAACAAAACAATTCCTTACCGGCTCATTGATTGTTGTACATTGGAAATAGAATTTACCTTGGTTGATTTTATCAAAGCGCATCAGGTAGTTAAACAAGAAATTGTATCAAGCAGTAAAATGCCTGTAATATGTGGAGGATCGGGCTTGTACATTGAATCAATGCTGAAACCATTTGATTTGTTTGATGCGGCTGTTGACAAAACACATAGAGCCTTTTTAGAAGGATTGACATCTAATGAATTAAAAGAATTGGCCAATCAACAGCCGGTTGAGTTAGCAATGAAAGAGCTAAACCGATATCAATTGATTCGAAGAATTGAACACAATCATTACAAGGCAAAACCCTTAAAAATAGAGCCATTTAAGCCGATTGTATTTGGTTTAAATTTAAACACAGAGCTCCGCTGGAAAAGAATTCAAGACCGTCTCAATAGCCGTTTTCAAGAAGGAATGCTTGCAGAAGTTGAGTCTCTTCTTCAATCAGGTGTCAATCCCGAAAGGTTAAAAAGATTGGGACTAGAGTACAAATACATTGTAAGGTACTTGTATCAAGAATTGGATTTTGAAGAAATGAAAAACCTACTGTATATTGACATTCGAAAATTTGCCAAAAGACAAATGACTTATTTTAGAAAAATGGAACGCGAAGGTCTGCATATTATCTGGCTCGATGCCAGCCTTGAAACTGAACAGATGCTAGAAACCTGTTTAAAAGTTATAACATGAGTTGCGGTTATGTTTGTGCATTGTGTGAAGGAAAACAAATACTTGAAAATGGTCAGGAATGTGATTATTGCTCTGATTCAGTTAGTTATACAATGGTAAATCCAACAAATAAGAACTTGTTATCGAGGTTTCATTTAGAGAATTTCCACGTATTGCTTTGGCTCATTAAAGATGCTTGTTGGATGCTCAATTTCAAAACAATGGGTTTATTGATGGTTGTGCCTACGTTGACTTTTGCTTTTTATTTTGTTCTAAAAAGTAGCAAAGATTTATTCCAAAGAATTTCAAGTATGGCGGTATTTTGCTGGATTACGGCAAATGCTTGGTGGATGGTATCTGAGTTTTACTTTGAAGAATTAAAAATGTTTGCATTGCTTCCTTTTTCTATAGGCTTTGGTCTCATGCTCTATTATGTTTATGCCATATTTACCAAATCTTAAACAATAGAATTGTAAATGTATACAGTAATTTTAATTTAATCAGTTACATTCGAATAGCAATATTTACACCAATGAAATATATAATAAGCTTTTTAACAATTGTATTTTTTAGTCAATTGAACCTGAATGCCCAATGTACACCTGACCAAACAATGGTAGTACCTGGGGTTTCTCCTACCCGCTTGGCCGATGCTACTGTTGGAGAACCATACAGTCAGGTAATTTCATTATTGGTTCCTAAAGACAGTGTTTTGGATATTGGTGGAACCATGTACAATGTTACTGTAGATTCAGCTGTGGTATTGTCTATTGAAAATTACCCTCCTGGATTTGCATATGAAACCAATTCACCCAATATGACTTGGGCTGGTGGTGCCAGAGGTTGTGCAAGAATTTATGGTGTTGCAACCGAAAAAGACGTGCAAACTTGGGCTATTTTAGTGAAGGTGTATACTTATTTTAAAATCAAAGGACTTTCTAATCAATTAGAAAAATTAGACCAAAGTACCATCGACTTTAAAGTGGTTATGCCCAGTGGAATCAATCAAATAACAGCATTCAAAGTGCAAGCTTTTCCAAATCCAGCTAACCACGAAATTGAGTTCACTTTGCCTCAAAACCATACAATCCAATACGCTAAATTGACAAACATTTTGGGTGAAACTACAATTGTAAGCAATCCATTAAAAAATCAAGGTAAACAATGCATACTCAACCTCCAATCAATTGCTGAAGGTGCTTATTTCGTTGAATTGTATTCCGACAAAGGAGTACGTTTTCAATCAAAATTTATCAAAACTTCTAATTAGAACAATTTAGGTTGATCGGTCGGATTTTCTGGTTTTGGTTTTTTAGTTGAATTGTTTTTTTTGTCGAACACATCTTCGTCATCGGCAAGCAGTTTCTTGATTTTTTCTTCTTCTTCTTTGAATAAATCTTCCGTTAAATTAGGCTCGTTTTCGTCGGCAATTGGCATAATTTCTTCAATTTCTTCAGAACTGATCAACTCAATTTTAACCAAATCTTTAGTTGTAAATTTATTGCCTATAGACTTCCATCCTTTTACTTCAATTTGTTCTGATAATACCAATTCTTCCTCTTGAGCAGCTTTACCTTTGCCTGTTATCACTTTAATTTTGGGTTCTTTGTGGTCGCTTACAAATACAACATTAGAACCCTTTTCTTCACTGATAAATAAGAATTTTTTATTGAGCGTTTGGGTTTCTATTAAAAAGCGTTTGAGGTAATTTTGTTTAGCTTTGCCATCAAAATAAATGCAACTCAGTGCCCTATCTGCTCTAAATTTCACTATCAAAAGCAATTGTTCATAATCGAAATGGTTCGATAAATCAAAATTGGTCAATTCATAATTACCATCTTTGAAAATTGACAGAATTAAATCTTCACCTGAAAAATTCCCTAAATAACTGCCATGTTCATTGACATTGAGTCTACCAATAGCCCAATCGAACCAAATATCAATACCTCCTAAAGTAGAGATTCCCTTTTGTTTCAATTTGATTGTTTTTACCAAATACTTGCTCAAAATATTTCCTTGCACTCCTCTGCCTTTTATAGCCAACGTGCTAAAGTCAAAATCAAATGAAAGTTTTCTGGCATGGCTCAATGGACTTAAAGTAACAGCCACAATTTCAGCTTCTCCTGAAGGGTTTGCTGAAAAATACAATATTCTAGAATTGGCTGTACCTTGGGTTAAATCGTATTCTTTGTCACGTGTAATTCCGGTCACTGGAAAACGTTTTGCATAGCTGGTTTTTGTTTTACCATCAAGGTAAATTAGGTTATAGGTTCTGCGTTCATCATTTTTTCTAAAAACATCTACATGAATGATGTCTTTGCCCATAAATGCCTTTTCTTGCACCTTACTCACCAACATTTTACCATCTCTTCTGAATACAATAATGTCGTCTATATCTGAGCAATCAACAACAAATTCATCCTTTTTTAATCCATAGCCCACAAAGCCTTCAGCTCTATTTACATACAATTTTTGGTTGGCAATGGCTACTGTTTTTGAATCAATAGTATCGAAAGTTTTGATTTCAGTTTTGCGTTCTTTGCCTTTGCTGTATTTTTTAAGAAGGTTTTCAAAATAACGAATGGCATATTGTTTTAAATTTTCTAAGTCATTCTTTACTTGTTCCAATTGGTTTTCAAGCCCTTTAATGTATTCATCGGCTTTGAAAGCATCGTATTTTGATATACGCTTGATCTTAATTTCAGTGAGTTTTAGAATGTCATCTTCTGTTAAGTCTCGTCTAAACAATTTGCGAAACTTGTTCATGCCCCTCCAAATGGTATCTATTACATCTTCAAATGTTTCACATTCTTCAATATCGCGGTAAATACGCTTTTCAATGAATATTTTTTCTAATGAACTGGCATGCCAAGAAGCCTCCAATTCATTCATTTTAATTTCAAGTTCTTGTTTGAGTAACTCTTTGGTGCGCTCAGTAGAAAGCTTTAATAATTCTTCAACACCTATAAATATGGGCTTATTGTCAACAATTACACATGCATTTGGCGATATACTTACCTCACAATCAGTAAAGGCATACAACGCATCAATGGTTTTATCTGGTGATACACCTGGAGCCAATTGTATTTCAACCTCAACGTCTTTGGCCGTATTGTCTATTACTTTTTTAATTTTGATTTTACCCGAATCATTGGCTTTAATAATAGAGTCTATCAATTGATTGGTAGTTACCCCGTAAGGTACATCTTTGATGAGTAATGTTTTCTTATCAGATTCTTCTATTCGGGCTCTAACTCTTACTTTGCCTCCTTTTTTTCCTTGGTTGTAATTGGAAACATCTATTAATCCACAAGTGGCAAAATCAGGATACAATTCAAACTTTTTTCCTTTTAGATGGTCGATACTGGCTTGCAACAATTCAATAAAATTGTGGGGCAAAACTTTGGTTGCTAAACCAACAGCAATCCCTTCCACTCCTTGCGCCAACAATAATGGAAATTTCATGGGTAAAGAAACAGGCTCTTTCTTTCTACCATCGTAAGAGTTTTGCCAAACAGTGGTTTGTTTGTTAAATGCTACCTCCAATGCAAATTTGGAAAGTCTTGCTTCTATATATCTGGGAGCAGCCGCTGAGTCACCTGTGCGCACATCTCCCCAGTTTCCTTGGGTTTCTATGAGTAAATCCTTTTGTCCCAAATTTACCATTGCATCACCAATGGCTGCATCACCATGTGGATGGTATTGCATTGTTTGCCCAATTACATTAGCTACCTTGTTAAAACGACCATCATCCATGTCTCGCATAGCATGTAAAATTCTACGCTGAACAGGTTTAAGTCCATCATCAATAGCAGGAACTGCCCTTTCTAAAATCACATATGAGGCATAATCTAAAAACCAATTTTCATACAGTCCGTTAACTGCGGTTACATGGTATTCTTGTCTGCTTTCCTTGTTTTCTTCGTTTATTTCTTCCATCTGCCTACGCTATCTCAAACAGCGAAACTAAGTTTTAATTTGTTGCTGTAATCCACAATTTCTAGATTAATTAGCTTAAAATGTACACCTTTTAACTGCAAATTGTATTGGTTATTGTATAGTTTTTATGACTGATTGAGCAGTTGTCTCACTAATTTTCTTGATTTCAAAGGTTCTAAATTGGCAAAACATTGAACTAAAACCAATTAGTTGGTACGAGGCAAGTGCTCACTTGATAACCCTTTTTTTTGCGATTCAGTTTCGAGGTAAATGATTTTGTTTTCCTTGTTTTTTCTGGCTTTGTTCTTATCCTCTTGTTCTTTTGCCAATAACAAGGCAATGTTAAACTCGTACCCCAACAACAAAATAAAGGTATTGATGTAAATGAGCATCATAATGACGATTAAAACACCAATAGAACCATATACTTTATTGTATGAATTGAAATGGTTTACATACTGAGAAAACCCATAAGTTGTTAGTAAAATAACAATACTAGCAAAAACTGCTCCTGCTGAGAAAAAACGCCATTTGCGTTGTTTTGCTGGTGCAAAAAAATAGATTGAACCCACAATGCCAACCACAATTAGCCAAACAATTAACAAGTTAAACCCTGACAATAGAAAAGGAACCACTTTTGACGGAAAATATTTCACTTTTTCGAGGTAACTGATTAAAATAGTTCCACCAGTTAAGGTTAAAACAGAAATAATAATGAGTAAGGTAATAATAATTGCCAAAACAATCGCAACCATTCTTTGCCTCCAGAAACTTCGGGTTTCTTTAGAATGGCTGTACTTGTTTAGCTGAACCATTAAACTATGAAATCCATTGGTTGAGAAATAGATGGCAGATAAAAATCCAATAGAAAGCAATCCTCCCCTTTGGTTTTTAAGAATGTCTTCTAAGGTTTCTTTTATGGTTTCATACACATTTACTGGAATGGCCTCTTGAACAAAAAATAAGATATCGTCGTGAGAATAGTTTAGTGGTAGATAAGCAATTAAGGTAAAGAAAAAAATGGTGGTTGGAAACAAAGCCAAGAAAAAAGTAAATGACAAGGCCGATGCTCGTGTATTGAGATCGCTGTTACTAATTTTACGAACAAAAAATTCAAATATTGCAAATATGCTTACACCTTGTATACCAGGCATAGACATCTCTGAAAAGGTTTTGTAAAACCATTTCAATGGCTTGTGAAATATGTTAGCAGGTTGTTTCAAATTTTAAGATTGAAAATAAGGGTCAAATTTGGCAGCAATTTGTGCAGGGTAGCTCACAGGCCTGTTAGTTTTGATATCTACAAATACCAATGTCGTTTCTCCTTGGTGCAACATTTCGCCAATTTCATTGAAAATTTCGTACTCGAATTTACACCTAATTTGTGGTTTTGTTTTGATACTTGTTTGAATGGTTAACAAATCATCGTATTTGGCAGGTTTTAAGTATTTAGATGACATACTGATTACTGGCATCATGATACCAGAATCTTCTAATCCTTTGTAGCTCATACCCATACTTCTTAGAAGTTCTACTCGGGCTACTTCAAAATATTGCGCATAGTTGCCATAATAAACATAACCCATTTGGTCTGTTTCTGCATACCTCACTCTAATTTGTGTACTGGCACTTACCATTCTATTCTTTTTAACGCAATGTCAGATAGTGTATTGCCTATTGAAAGGCTTGATGTTGCTGCTGGCGATGGCGCATTCAATAAATGAATCCCTCTGTTGTTTTCAATGATTTTAAAATCATCCAACAAACCTCCCATTCTGTCGCATGCTTGAGCCCTTACACCTGATCCTGCTGGTACCAAATCATCTTCGGTAATGTCAGGAATGAGTTTTTGCAGTGCATTGGTGAAGGCTTTTTTTGAAAAACTTCGGTAAAACTCTCCCATACCTGTTTTCCAATACTTTTTCATGACTAGCTGAAAACCAGGCCAAGTCAATGATTCTAACATTTCTTTTGCATCAACATCTGCCATTTGGTACCCTTCTCTTTTAAAAGCAAATACAGCATTTGGGCCAGCTTCAATATGACCGTTGATCATTCGAGTAAAATGTACTCCTAAAAATGGGAAATTAGGGTCAGGTACAGGGTATATCAAATGATTTACAAGTGCTTGCTTTTCAGGTCTAATTAAATAATATTCTCCCCTAAATGGAATGATTCTTGTGTCTAGTTGAGGGCTAGTTAATTGTGCAATTTTATCGCTATACAAACCTGCACAATTGATGTAGTGTTTGGTTTCAAATATGCCAGTATCGGTATGAATAAACGCAAGGTGTCCTTTTTCTTCAATATTGTTCACTTTTTCATTGAACATCACTTGGCAGCCTTGTTCTGTAATGATTTGCTGCAATTGATTGCAAACAGCTGTGTAGCTAATAATTCCGGTATATGGAACCTGAATAGACTGGATGGCATTTACATTGGGTTCTATTTCTTTGGTTTGTGCTTGATTGAGTAATTTAATCTGATCCAAGCCATTTTCAAGCCCTCTTTGGTACAATTTGTTGAGTTCAGGTAATTCGTTCTGATTGGTTGCAACAATGATTTTACCACATAATTCGTATGGAATTCCGTAGGAATCACAAAATTCAATCAAGGATTTGTACCCATTGATACAGTTTTCTGCCTTTAAACTCCCAGGTTTATAATAAATTCCAGAATGGATGACACCGCTGTTATGGCCTGTTTGGTGTTTGGCTACTGCATTTTCCTTTTCTAGAATTAAAATTTTTAACAGAGGATTTTTACGAAGCAGCTGATAGGCTGTTGAAAGACCTACTATACCTGCTCCAATAATGGTGAAATCATATTTTTTCATTGGTACAAATATACATTTTTATATGCTTTAGATAGGCTTGTTTAGTACCTTTGTATCATGAATAAAATTTTAATCAAAAATGCCAAATTGGTGAATGAAGGCGAGCAATACTTTGCAGATGTCTTGATCAAAGGACAATTTATAGAAAAGATTGAAAAACAGGGCATCTCAATGCCTGCTGATATAGTAATAGATGCAGAAGGTTCCTATTTATTACCTGGAGCTATAGACGACCAAGTTCATTTCAGAGAGCCAGGATTGACTCACAAAGCGGATATTCAAACCGAATCTAGGGCTGCAGTAGCTGGAGGTGTAACAACTTTTATGGAAATGCCCAATACTTTACCACCCGCAACAACCCTAGATTTATTAGAAGAAAAATACCAAAGAGCGGCACAGGTTTCTGCTGCCAATTATAGCTTTTATTTGGGAGCAACTGCGCACAATTTAGAGCAGATTTTGAGGGTAAATGACCGTCAAATTTGTGGGGTTAAAATATTCATGGGTTCTAGCACCGGTGATATGTTGGTGGATGACCCCAAAGCAATTGAAGCTATCTTTAGCCAATGCGGCAGCCTAATTGCGACACATTGCGAAGATGACCATATAATTGCTCAAAATGCCAAACAATACAAGGCCGAATTTGGTAAAGATCTACCAATGAAATTTCATCCACTCATCAGAAGTGAAGCAGCCTGTTATGCCTCTTCTTCTTTTGCAGTTAACATGGCTCAAAAATATGGTACCCGATTGCATGTATTACATATTAGCACGGCCAAAGAATTGGAATTATTCAGCAATGAAATTCCATTGTTACAAAAGAAAATTACTGCCGAAGCTTGTATTCATCACCTTTGGTTTAATGATGCAGACTATGAACAATTAGGTAGCCTCATCAAATGGAATCCAGCCATTAAAACAAAGCATGATGCTAGTGCAATTTTACAAGCAATCATAGACAATAGAATTGATGTTATAGCCACAGACCATGCGCCTCATACATCTGAAGAAAAATCGAGGAGTTATTTTCAGTGCCCTAGTGGAGGACCTCTGATTCAACATAGCTATTTGGCAATGTTTGACTTGTACAAACAGGGTAAAATTAGCCTAGAGAAAATTGTAGAAAAAATGGCTCATCATCTAGCCATGCTTTTTGAAATTGATAGAAGAGGATTTATAAGAGAAGGTTTTTACGCCGATTTAACCATTTTAAATCCGGGAATTCAAACCAAAGTAATCAAAGATGAGTTGTATTCTAAATGTAAATGGAGTCCATTTGAAGGACATACATTTCCAGCTCAAATAACGCATACATTGGTAAGTGGAAATTTGGTCTATGCAAACAAAAAAATGCAAACAGACGTAACTGGTATGAGATTGTTGTTTAATAGATAAAAACAATTTAACATTTAATTGTTTAGCGTATATGGATCCAATTCAAGACATCAATTTACATTTAGCTCCTTTAAGAGAAAAATTATTCAATCACCCACTTTATAGCGCCATCAAACAAATTGAACATGTTCAAGTTTTTATGGAACACCATGTGTTTGCTGTTTGGGATTTCATGAGTTTGCTCAAGTCGCTTCAGTCTGATTTAACTTGTGTTCAGTTACCCTGGAAGCCAGTTGGAACACCCAATACCAGGTTTTTAATCAACGAGATTGTATGTGGTGAAGAAAGTGATATCAACTTAGAAGGTCTCAGGGCCAGTCATTTTGAAATGTACCTTGATGCCATGCGAGCTGTTCATGCAAACACAACAGTAATAGCAGCATTTATAGACCATTTAAACAATCATCAGTTTGATCTCAATCAATTGGAAAAGCTGATTCCAAAAGCTGTTTTCCCTTTTGTAAACAATACTTTAACAACAGCATTTACTGCACCTACACATGTTAAAGCTGGGGTGTTTACTTTTGGAAGAGAAGATTTAATACCTGGTATGTTTATCTCCATGGTAAAAGAATTTAACCAGCAATTTCAAGGTAAGTTCGACCAATTTATCTATTATTTAGAAAGGCATATAGAAGTAGATGGTTCCCACCATTCTAATTTAGCTATTGAAATGACTGCCTCTTTGTGTGGTGATGATCAAAGCAAATGGAATGAAGTTAAAATAGCTGCTGAGCAAGCTTTGTTACAAAGAATTCAACTCTGGGATTACATTCAACTCAGCATTCAATAGGCTAAGTTTTTTGTTTCTTTTTCTGCGCACTTGGAAACAAAATATTGTTTAAAATTAATCTGTAACCGGGTGAATTTGGATGTAAACTAAGGTCTGTAGGTGGCTCTCCTACTTGGTGTTGGTAGTCTTCTGGGTCATGTCCACCATAGAAAGTCCAGGTGCCTTTTCCGGCATTGCCATGAATGTATTTGGCTTCACTCAAAGATTTATTTTCACCTAAAATGCTTACTTCACTTTTAATGAATTGTTTTCTAAATGCGGTAGTTTGTCCCCAAAAACCTTTAATGGTTGAAGTATGGTTTTGAACTAACATTGTTGGAACAATATCCCATTTTGCAGAAAATTCAAATAAAGAAAATACGTCATTTTGTTCAGTTACCGCCCTAGTTCCTTGCATGGCATCTATATAACTGTGTTCGTAGGTATATGGGTCTAGATACAAACGGTAGTCTTTGAAAGCAAATCCTTTAGAAAAATCAAGTTTTTGGTCTGCCAATGGGTCTGCCGGATCTCCATCAAAAACACGGTCACAAATGTCTATACCTTCAGCTGCCAATGCAATGTCATAAGTATCTGTTGCACTGCACATGGCAAATAAAAATCCTCCACCTGAAACAAAATCTCTGATTTTTTTAGCAACGGTTAATTTCATTTCTGAAACCTTTGAAAAGCCATGCTTTGCTGCTGTATTTTCATTTTCTTTTACTTCTGCTTTGTACCATGCTGCTTGTGCAAATTGACCATAGAATTTACCGTACTGTCCAGTAAAATCTTCGTGGTGTAAATGCAACCAATCATAAGTTGGCAATTTGCCAGTAAGTACTTCATCATCAAAAATTACTTCATAAGGAATTTCAGCATAGGTAAGAACCATGGTAACAGCATCGTCCCAGGGTTGTTTGGTTTTTGGAGAATAAACTGCAATTTTGGGTGCTTTTAAAAGCTTCACCAGTTCCATATTTACATCAGGTTTAGCAATGTTTAAGAGTATTTCCGAAACCTGTCCTTCACTGATAATTTCATACTTAATGCCTCTAATTTGGCATTCACTCTCAATTTCTGATTGAAAGGGCAACATAAAACTTCCTCCTCTGTAATTCAAAAGCCAATTTGCTTCTTCTCCATTTTTAAGTACCCAATAGGTTAAACCATATGCTTTTAAGTGATTATTTTGCTGCTCATCCATTGGAATCAAAATTCTACTTGCAATCAAGGAGTTTGACAAAAAAAGTATTCCCAAGAATAAACCTATGTATTTTAATTTAGCCATGGATTTGTTGTATTGAACGAGTAATAACTTGGTAAATTTCTTTGGCATTGGGTTCATCATGTAATAGATCCAAATGCGTTTCAATAGTTTTTAAATCATGCCTAATGGCAGGACCAGTTTGGGTTTCTAATGGTGATAATGTTTCTATTTTACGAACTGTTTCATTTAAAATGGGGAGCAATAAATTAAAATGTAGTTTTTCTTTATTGAGCAAAAATGCTGCTTGAGTACACATATGATTGCTAAAGTTGTTTACAAATGTGGCGGCAAGGTGGTATAATTTTCTTTCATTTTCATTGACTTGTAACACTGATTCTGAAAGAAGATCTGCTATTTTTTTTATTTTTTCTAAAGTATTTTCTGAGTTAGCTTCAATCAACAAAGGTATTTGTTTAAAAGTATTGAAAGTTCCGTTGCTAAAGCTTTGTATGGGCCAAATGACACCATATTGGTGGTGGTTGTTCAATAATTCAATTGGTTGAGAACCTGAAAAATGAATAACTGTACCATTCAAAATGGGTAACATTTGTGCTACTTTTTCAATGGAATCGTCATTGACACAAACAAAATAATAATCTAGGTGACAGGGAATTTCTTGAATTGAATCAATGCAATGGGTCCCAAATTTGTTTGCAAATGCTAAGGCATGGCTCTTTGTTTTGCTATGTACAAATTCTAACAGCATCTTTTCTTGTATGCATGCTGCTGCCAATACAGTTGCCAGTTTTCCGCTGCCTATGATGCCTATTTTCATGGGTATGTTTGTTCTATTTTCAAACTTAACGAATTTGCATGCATTTGCTTACTTACGTATGATATTTTGATTCAAATGCTTGAATTTACTTCATTAAATAACTAATTTAGATGGATAAAACGTATATATATGAATTTTAAAAAAATTGGATTAATTGCCTTTACTGGATTGTCTTTTTTAAGTGCGAATGCACAAACAGCAGAAAAAAAACTTGCCATTGGCTTTCAATTGGGTTTGTCTGAATATGCTGGAGATTTAGGAAATGGATTTGGACAGTTTTCTTTCCAGTCTAGACCCTTACAAGGAACTTCTAAAGGCTCCAACCCTGGTTTTGCCGGCATGTCTTTAGCTATGTATGTTAATCCATATATAGATTTGGCCTTGTCAATGAATGCTGGTGAATGGGGGTATTACTTGGCCAACGATAAAAGTTTCAATTCTCGATTTATGGCAACTGACCTCAGTTTGAGGTATAAATTATTAGGTGAGCGTTGTAAAAAAGTCCAGCCTTTTGTATCTGTTGGAATTGGCACTAGAAGTATCAGTAGAATAGATTCTGTTATTTTTCAGAACAAGCACGATTTTGATGACGAACATCAAAGAGAAATCAATTTGTTAGCAGGAATTGGTTTTAAAGTCAATGTGATTCCACATATAACCCTTACTGTTCAATCAGTATTTGGAATGACCAATAACGACCAAGCTGAAGGAAGCCCCAACTTAGAACATTATGGATACGATCAATTTTTGAACCATAGCATTGGTATCAGTTATCAATTTGATCCAATACAGGTTCATAACCATTTGCATGAAAAAGTGAGGAAATGGTGTAACAAATAATTCTAATCAATTTCAAAAAAAAGGGGGCCAAAGCCCCCTTTTTTTTGAATGAAAGATATGTTTAATAGTTGTTCAACATCATAGGCATGATCAACATGAGCATTTCTTCATCTTGCTCTTGATTTGCTGGAACTATGACACCAGCTCTGTTTGGCTGAGACATTTCTAAGGTTACCTGTGGTGCATCCATTGAATTGAGCATTTCTAGTAAATATTTAGAATTGAAACCAATTTCCATATCTGCTCCTTCATAGCTACAAGTTAATTTCTCTTGTGCTTCATTTTCATAATCAATGTCTTCTGCACTAATGGTTAGCTCACTACCAGCAAGTTTCAAGCGGATTTGGTGAGTTGTTTTGTTTGAAGTAATAGAAACACGTTTTACTGACATTAATAATTCAGCGCGGTCAATGGTTAATTTATTCGGATTGTCTGTAGGAATAACAGCTTTGTAATCAGGGTATTTTTCGTCAATCAATCTACAAATCATGCTCACTTCACCAAATTGGAAAAATGCATTGGAACGGTTAAAGTTGATTTGAACTTCAGTTTCATCTAATGGAAGTGCTGATTTAAGCAAATTCAAAGCTTTCTTTGGCAAAATAAACGATTCTTCAACTCCAGGTTTGATATCGTTTCTTGAAATTCTAACCAATCTATTTGCATCAGTGGCAACAAACGTGATATTGTTATTTGACAGTTGGAAGTATACGCCAGTGAGGTTAATTCTTAGTTCATCATTGCTACTTGCAAAAATTGATTTTACAATGCCTTTGTGCAATACTTTTGATGGAATTTTAAACTGATTGGCTGCTTCAATCTCTGGAGATTTAGGAAACTCTTCTCCCCTTTGCGCAGTTAATTTAAATCTACCTGATTCGTATTTAATCTCTACAAATCCTTTTTCTAAATTAATAGAAAAAGCCAAAGGTTGATCTGGCAAGGATTTTAACAATTCCATGGTAGTTTTAGATGGAATGGCTATTGATACATCTTCTTTTGCATCAACCTTGATACTGGTACTCATGGTTGTTTCTAAGTCGGTAGCAGAAATATGCAATACACCGCCTTTGATATCAAACAAGAAATTATTCAAAATTGGAATAATTGGCTTAGCCACGATTACACCATCAACATAAGACAAATGTCTTAACAATACACTGCTGTTTACTATAAATTTCATATTGTATAAATCAATTTTAAACGCGGATTCCGCTTTTTGACTTCTGAATGAATCAAATTAAATGCATTCAGGAGACGAACAAAAATACTCGTGAATCGGTTGCGGTCAAATATAAGTTATGCACATTCATTCACCTGTTTATTGTGTACTTTCTAAAATTAAATCGATTGAATCGTGGCCACGATCAAACCAATTCATTTCATCGGAATTGGTCAATGAATCGGGCAAAGGATTGGGTGGAACAAATGTACTTACTAAAATAGGTTGTCCAGCATTTATCCATGCCGTATACCACATACTTGCAATTGCATAAACTGCTTGCATCATTCGCTGTTCTACCATTCCTTTCAATGCATTGTGGTATGCTGCGGCATACTCAAATGACCATATTTTAACCCATTTCTTACCTTTTTTTACAAAACCAAAATGGTTTTTGGGTGCAATTTTCTTACGAACTTGTAAATCTCTTTCAAAGACTACAGGCAGTAGTGCATATCCTTCACGAATGCTATTCCAAGTAAATTTCAATGGGTTGTTTATGTATTCGGCTTTTGAAACAATTGATTGGTATTGACTTGCAAACAATTCAGGTAATCGGCTTTCAAACAATGCATGTATGCCAATTTGACCCGTAAATTGACCATTGTAATTTGCCGTATTGTGTAAAGGTACATGTGCATCAGCCATGTAATGCCCCAAATCGGCTGAAAGTTTTAAAATTTGTGCAAGGTTGTTATGGCAAAAAGCATCTTCTAAATTGTTCAAAGTGAATTGAATTTGCCATGGAACTGATCCGTGTTTCAAAAGGGTATCTATTGAATATTTTTGAATTGCAGCTGTAAACAATTCCGGAATGGTATCAATTGGTGAACTGTGCTCGTAATAATCAATATCTATATAATGTCGACTAGCTTCTTTTGGATTGATATACCTTCTTTTATCAGGATCTAAGGCATGCATTTTTAAATATCCTACATGTTGTTTGTAAAATCCATATAACTCAGGCGGCAGTGCATAAACAGCCAATTCATTGATGAGTTGATGTGCAAAAAATCCCCAGGCATAGTTCTGTTTAGGACAGGCAATAATGGCAATTAGCAGGTATAACCTGAGCAAGATCTGATTCATCCCTAAAAATATCTTGCTCCAATTGATTTTCAATTTTATGACTGAAAATCAATTGTTTATTGCAAGTAGGAATGCAGTATTAGTTGAATCTTAAAGGAATTCCTTAAACGGCTACCTCATATTCTCTGAGTGTTGCGTTGAGCGAAGTTTTTAGGTCGGTACTTGGTTTTCTTTGGCCAATGATCAGAGCACATGGTACTTGGAACTTGCCTGCTTGAAATGTTTTTTCTTGCATACCAGGAATAACCACACTATTTGCAGGAACAAATCCTTGGTATTGAATTGGTTCAGCTCCTGTTACGTCAATAATTTTAGTAGACATAGTAAGCGTAACTCCGGCTCCCAATACAGCACCCGCTCCCACTCTTACTCCTTCAACAACAATACATCTAGAGCCAATAAAACAATTGTCTTCAATAATAACTGGAGCTGCTTGTACAGGCTCTAAAACACCACCTATACCTACCCCTCCAGACAAATGAACATTCTTACCTATTTGAGCACAACTTCCAACAGTTGCCCAAGTATCAACCATAGTTCCTTCATCAACAAATGCACCTATATTTACATAAGATGGCATTAATATAACCCCTTTTGCTATGTATGCACCGTACCTGGCAACTGCATGAGGAACCACTCTAATACCCAATTCGGCATAATTTGTTTTTAGCGCCATTTTATCGTGAAATTCCATTGGTCCCGCGTGTAATGTTTCCATCTTTCTAGTTGGAAAATACATGATGACCGCTTTTTTTATCCAATCATTTACATTCCAATCGGTTCCATTGGGCTCAGCTACTCTCATTCTTCCCTTGTCTAGATTTTCAATGACTTCATTAATTGCGGCAATGGTTTGTGGGATATTCAATTGGCTCCTATCGTTCCAAGCGTTTTCTATTATTTCTTGTAATGTCATTTAGCAAAATTCAAATCAAATAGGCATATTTACAAACAATCATGGATATTAAAATTGAAAGCAGTTGGAAAGCAGCATTGAATGAGGAGTTTTCTCTACCTTATTTTAACAATTTGATTCAATTTATCAAACAAGAACAACAGCTTGGTAAAAAAATATATCCACCAGGTAAACAAATTTTTAATGCGTTCGAACATACGCCTTTAGCTCAAGTAAAAGTTGTGATTTTAGGCCAAGACCCTTACCATGGACCTGGACAAGCCAATGGATTGTGTTTTTCGGTCAATAAAGGAATTGCCATTCCACCATCTTTAAAAAATATATTCAAAGAACTCCAACAAGACCTGAGTCTAGTTCAAACTCCAAATCATGGAGATTTAAGCAATTGGGCCGATCAAGGTGTTTTTTTATTAAATGCAACCCTAACTGTAGAAGCGCATTTAGCGGGTAGTCATCAAAAAAGAGGTTGGGAATTTTTTACAGATGCTGTCATTCAAAAAATTTCGGACCATCAGACTCATTGTGTATTTATACTTTGGGGCAATTATGCCAAAAGCAAACAGGTATTAATTGATCAGCAAAAACATTTGGTTCTGACTGCTGTACACCCTTCTCCTTTGTCTGCATACCAAGGATTTTTTGGTTCAAAACCATTTTCTAAAACCAATCATTGGTTAGAATTAAATGGAATTTCACCTATCAATTGGCAGTTAAATGATCAATAATCTCAGATTTAAATGAAAAGAATTCTTAGAACCATTGTATTATTGTACTGTTGATGAGAAAATTCAGAATACTATACCAACAATTGGCTGAAAGCGCTTCATTTGCGCTGGATGCATTGAGGAATAATAAAACGCGAACTTTTCTGTCTACTTTGGGTATTACCATTGGTATATTTTGTATCATTATGGTTTTGTGTGTGGTAGATTCCTTAGAAAAAAATTTAGAAGACAGTGTTGATTCTTTAGGAAAAGATGTTGCTTTTGTAGAAAAATGGCCATGGGAATTTGGACCCGATTACAAATGGTGGAAATACATGAACAGGCCCAATCCCAATTTATCGGAATTAAAAAAAGTCAGTAACAATACCAGTTTACAATCTACAGCAGCACTCACAATTGATTTACCCAATTATACCATTAAGAATGGCAAATATGCTGCTGAGGGCGTAAAAGGAATGGCAGCATCTTATGAATATGTAAATATCAGACAAATGGATTTTGAATTTGGACGGTATTTTACAGATAATGAAGCTAATAATGGAGAAGCCAAAACAGTGATTGGATGGGAAATTTATCAGAATTTGTTTCCTTCACAAATCAATCCCCTAGACCATCTCATTAAAATAAACGGCAATCCATTTAAGATTTGTGGAGTTATTAAAAAAGAAGGCGAAAGTTTGATCAATAACAGCATGGACAATGTCTTCATCATACCTATTAAAGCTGCCAATACATATATTAGAGCCAATTCTTATCAAATAAATAGCCGAATTCATGTAAAAGCAAAAGCAGGGGTAACTGTTGATTTATTAGAAAATGAATTAAAAGGTGTTATGCGGAGTGTTAGGAAATTAAAACCAATGGAAGAACCAGATTTTGCCATCAATAAAACAACATTGTTGTCTGGACCTCTCAAGCAATTGTTTGGTGTGGTGAGCATTGCTGGATGGGTAATTGGTGGTTTTGCCATGCTTGTTGGAGGATTTGGAATTGCAAATATTATGTTTGTTAGTGTCAAAGAAAGAACCCAGCAAATTGGCATTCAAAAGGCTTTAGGAGCTAAAAACTACTTTATTTTGGTAGAGTTTTTAGTGGAATCAGTTTTGCTTTGTTTATTGGGTGGTTTCATAGGCTTGTTATTTGTTTATCTCATTACCTTAGGTGTGAAATCGGGTTTGGATATGAATTTGTATTTGAGTCAAAAGAATATCATTACGGGCTTATTGGTATCTGTTATCATTGGCATTGTTTCGGGTTTTATACCTGCATTGTCAGCTGCCAAATTAGATCCTGTTGAAGCCATAAGGTCTAAATAATATGTTTGTAAGCGGATTTACCATTGTAAGAAATGCCGAGAAATATGACTATCCAGTTGTAGCATCTATTAATTCATTATTGCCACTTTGCGACGAAGTAGTAGTATTAATAGGTAACTCTGACGATGAAACTGTTCAATTAATTCAAAATATTGCTTCACCTAAGATTAAAATTCACCATTCTATTTGGGATGATTCTTTGAGAGCAGGTGGACAGGTGTTGGCAGTTGAAACAGATAAAGCAAAAGCATTGGTTGCGTCTCATTCCGATTGGTGCATCTATCTTCAGGCTGATGAAGTCATTCCCGAAACTTCATATGCGGCAATTGTTTCGGCTATGAAAGCCAATATTGCAGATACAAAAGTGGAAGGCTTATTGTTCAATTATGTTCATTTCTTTGGGAGTTACGATTACATAGCTACTTCAAGAGATTTTTATAGGCATGAAATTAGAATCATCAGAAACAACCCACTCATTCACTCCTATCAAGACGCACAAGGCTTTAGAAAAAACAACCAGAAATTATTAGTTAAACCTATTGATGGATTTATTTACCATTATGGTTGGGTCAGACATCCACAAATGATGTCTAAGAAAATCAAACATTTTCACCAATTGTGGCATTCAGACAATTGGATCCAAGAACAAAAGCAAATACAAGAATCGTTTGATTACAATGCCATCGACTCATTGAGCCTTTTTACTGGAATGCATCCAGAAGTAATGCAAAGTAGAATTGATGCTAAGAATTGGCAGTTTACCCCACAATTGAAGAATAGAAAAATTGGAATTAGAAAAAAAATCCTTTATTTGATTGAGCGTTTAACGGGTTACCGAGTGGGAGAATACAAAAATTACAAATTGATTCATGAAAATGCGTCCTCAAATCGTTAGAGGACTTTTCCTCTTTTTCTGTTTGTTAACCATTTCTGGTATGCTACTGATTGATATTGCCAGGGCATTGGCCAGTATTGGCATGATTGGAATGAGTTTAATTGCTATACTCAATTTTATCATTCACAAAGAAATAGATAAACATGGAATGAAAATTTATATCAGTTTGGCACTTTGTTTTGCCATGCTGTTGCCCTCTTATTTTTATTCTGCCAATTTGAATTATTATCTGGAGCGTTTACAAATTAACATTCCCTTCTTCATCTTACCACTTTGTTGGTTGATTGCACCACAGTTGTCTTATAAACAAATCAGGGTTTGTTACGCAGGGTTTATTGTTGGGGTGTTTTTGATTGCAGCTAAAGCTTTGCTCTATTATTTAATGCATCAAAGTACAGTTAACGAATTGTACTTACACAGCCAGGTAATGCCAACATTGGTTACCCATCACCCTACATTTAGCTTAATGTGTGCTTTTGCAGCGTTTATGGCTTGGCAATTATATACAGTTAAATTCAATTTCAAATTCCCAAAGTTCGAACAAGGTGTTTGGCTATTCATTGCTTTGTTTTTATTTGTATTTGTACATGTGTTTTCAGTTAGAATTGGCATGCTTGTAATGTATGTATTCATTGTAGTAGAAACCATTAAATATGGTATTCAAATCAGTAAATTCAAAGCAATTATAGCCTTCTTAACTCTTTTTATATTAGGGTGTTTTGTTTTGTTCAACTCTCCAACATTTAGAAATAAACTCATCAATACTGGGCAGGATTTGGCAGTCATTTCTCAAAATGCATCAGCCAATAACCAATCTTTAGCAAGCAGGCTCATATCGTATCAGAATGCCATTGAAATTTGCCAACAAACAAGTTGGTTGTTCGGTTGTGGTTTGGGCGATATCAAAGATTTAAATACCCAAATATTTCAACAGTCTTTTCCAGATGTCAGCAAACCAATTATTCCACACAATCAGTTTTTATTTTTATTGGCAGCAACTGGAATTACAGGTTTGTTGTTATTTACCATCGCATTTTTTTACCCTATCTGGTATTTCAGAAACAAATTAAATCCTGAGTTGTACGGTATTTACTTGTTACTTATTTTGGCTTTTCAGGTAGAGCCTGTTCTGCAAACACAATTGGGTGTCGCATTTAGCTTGTTCTTTATACTACTAGGTATTCGAGTAAATTTACACGTTCGCTTTAATGCTGAAACTGCTAATGGAAAATGAACAAATAAACCATACTGCCAAATTCAGAAAATTACTTTTTTTGTTCGAAGTATTTAAGCTTGCTTGTACTGCTTTTGGTGGTCCTCAAGTTCATTTTACCCAATTTAAAAGAAACCTAGTTGAACGCAGAAACTACTTGAATCTAGATGAATTGGTTGAGTTAAATTCATTGTGTAGTATACTCCCCGGACCAACATCCACTCAAATGATTACAGCAATTGGTTTTAAAAAAGGAGGCCCTCGGTTGGCTTTTTTAACTCTTGCCATTTGGATTAGCCCTGCCTGTTTATTAATGGGAAGTTTTGCTCTGTTGGTTACACACTTAGGTATTACTGTTCAAGAGCTTCATTTTTTAAAATATTTACAGCCAATGGCGTCTGGCTTCATTATTTATGGAGCCTTCCAATTTGTTCAGTTATTTATTCATAAATTTTACCATTGGATTATTTTAATTGCAACTGCAATTATTGGTATTTTAGCAAGTACCCCTTACCTATTTCCAATTTTACTGATAGCTGGAGGATTAATTAGTAGTCTCGTACATCAAAAAAAACAAATTCATCCTGTTCAAGCAATCAAAGAAATCAATTGGAGTAACCTGATTTTGTTTTTTGCAATTTTTACAACAGCGGCTTTACTTGGTTTGGCAACTCAAGATAAATTGTTCAGGTTATTTGAAAACATGTACAGGTACGGCAGTTTGGTTTTTGGTGGTGGAAATGTTCTCATTCCAATGATGTACAACCAATTTGTTGTGTTTAAAGGCTACTTGAATGCCAATGACTTTCTAGCAGGTTTGGGTGTTTTACAAGCCATTCCAGGACCAGTATTCAGTTTTGCAAGCTATGTGGGGGCATTGGCTATGGCTTCAGAAGGTTTAAATGTTCAAATAGTAGGTTCAATCATTGCTTCAATAGGTATATTTTTACCAGGAATTTTATTGATATTTTTTGTATATCCAATTTGGGATCAGTTAAAAGTTTATGCACCAATTGGCAATGCAATTGAAGGTATCAATGCTGTTTCAGCTGGGCTGGTGATTACCTCTGCTTATTTGTTGTTTATACCTTTAGCAATCAATCAATCCAATATGATTGTACTTTTATTCACCTTGTTTGTGTTGCTTACTACAAAAATTCCAAGCCCAATTATAGTAATTGTTACGCTCTTAGCAGGATTTTTAGTATAATTGATACCCAATTCAGCACCCTTTCAATGTCGTTAAAAGTAAATATAGTTGGTTTGTTCATGCTTATTTTGCCTATGGGTATCTATGCTCAAAATGGAAAAGACAGCGTTTCTAACAACAATCTGATTCAATTTTCAGGTTTTGTTGTTACTGCAGATAGCAGCAGCATTTTGCCCTATACCAGTATTAAAATTAAAGGTACAATCCGCGGCAGTTATGCAGATATGCAAGGCTATTTTTCATTGGTAGCAAAAGAAAACGACATCATTGTTTTCAGCTGTATTGGATTTGAGCCCAAACATTTTATTGTACCAAAAGGCATTAAATCAGCTAAAATAAATACAGTAATAACATTGGTTGAAGATACTTTCTTCTTGCCAGAGATGGTTTTTAAGGCCAATCCTAGCCCTGAAGAGTTTGAGTATATGTTTAGCAGAATCAATGTGCCTATGGATCAATTAACCATTGCCCAAAATAATTTAAGGGTTAAACCATTGTTGGCTTTTGGTAACGGCTTGCAAAATGACGGGTTGGCTAACTCGAGTTGGACATTCAATCAAGTAGCCAACAGAGCGTATTATGCAGGTCAGCAACAACCAATGCCTGTTTTAGATGTATTTGCTTGGACCCAATTTGTAAATTCATTGGGTAAAGGACTCTACAAGAAGAAAAGGTAATTATTTTTTATTTGATGTATCCTTTTCCATGATGAAAACTGTTTCATCATCTCTTTTCATAAAGTATTTTTCTCTTGCAAATTTCTCAACTTTAGATGGGTCGCCCAACAATTCAAATTTTTCTTTTTTGAGGCGTTCTATTTCTTTCAAATAAAAATCGTGTTTGGCTTTCGCTTCATTGAGTTCTACTTGGTACCTGTATTGATCCAGAATACTGTTGCGGTCATTTAATACCAATAAAAGCATGAAAGCAACCGTCGCCAAAAAATATTTGTTTTTGATCAGTGCTTTCATGCTTCAAGTTAATAATTAACGAGCGTATTTAAAAGATTTACCAGAGAAAATGGCATCTGAACCTAATTCTTCCTCTATTCTAATCAATTGATTGTATTTGGCAATTCTATCAGTTCTACTAGCAGAACCTGTTTTGATTTGTCCTGAATTCAATGCAACAGCCAAATCAGCTATGGTTGTGTCTTCTGTTTCACCACTTCTGTGACTCATGATATTGGTGTATGCATTGCGTGTAGCTAAGTTAACAGCATTGATGGTTTCAGTAAGCGAACCAATTTGGTTTACTTTTACCAAAATTGAATTGGCTATGTTTTCTTTGATACCTCTTTCTAAGCGATTGACATTGGTTACAAATAAATCATCACCTACCAATTGACAGGTATCACCTATGCTTTTGGTTAACATTGCCCAACCGTTCCAATCATCCTCTGCACAACCATCTTCAATTGAAATGATTGGATAATCTTCTGTCCATTTTTTCCAAAAAGAAACCATGTCAGAAGGGGTTAATTCTCTTTTATCTGATTTTTTAAAAATATACAAGCCTTTTTCTTCATTCCACAGTTCACTGGTTGCCGCATCCATTGCTACGTAAATATCTTTACCTGGTTTAAATCCAGCAGCTTCAATGGCTTGCAAAACAGTTTCTATGGCTTCTTCATTTGAACGGATATTGGGTGCAAATCCACCTTCATCTCCTACATTGGTTGAATAGCCTTTCTTTTTCAAAACTGCTTTTAAGTGATGAAAAACTGAAGTTCCCATTTGCAATGACTCACTAAATGTACTTGCATTGGTAGGCATGATCATGAATTCTTGAAAATCGATGGCATTGTCGGCATGCGCACCCCCATTTAAAATATTCATCAATGGAATTGGAAGTGTATTGGCATTGACTCCTCCAATGTATCTGTACAAAGGCAGATTGGCTTCTGAAGCTGCTGCTTTTGCAATTGCCATGGATACAGCTAAAATAGCATTGGCTCCTAAATTGGCTTTGTTAGGTGTACCATCCAATTCTATCATCAATCTGTCTAATTGATTTTGTTCAGAAACTTCCAAACCTATGAGTTTATCTGCAATAATTGTATTGACATGTTTAACAGCTTTTAACACACCTTTACCCATATAAACTGAGTTGTCTCCATCTCTTAACTCAACCGCTTCATGAATTCCTGTAGAAGCTCCAGAAGGAACTGCTGCTCTTCCTAAGGCACCTTCTTCAGTAATTACTTCAACTTCAACAGTTGGATTGCCTCTTGAATCAAGGATTTGACGGGCATGTACATCAATTATTGCACTCATTTTGTATTGTTAATTAGGTTTATAAAATCATCAAATAAATACCTACTGTCTTGAGGGCCAGGGGCAGCCTCTGGGTGGTATTGAACAGAAAAGGCGGGTTTGTTTTTAATGCGCAAACCTTCAACAGTATTGTCGTTTAAGTTAATATGGGTTAATTCAACGTTTTCGTGTTTTTCAATATCTGAAGCTGCAACTGCAAATCCATGGTTTTGAGACGTGATTTCACACAATCCAGTAATTAAATTTTTCACTGGGTGGTTCAATCCCCTATGGCCATTGTGCATTTTAAATGTTTTTAAGCCAGCGGCTTCAGCCAATATTTGATGTCCCAAACAAATTCCAAACAAAGGTATATTGGCAGCTAAAATTTGCTGTACAGTTGAAACGGCATAAGGCATTGCTCCAGGATCACCAGGGCCATTGCTAATCATAAAACCATCTGGCTTAAACTTGTTCATCTCTTCAAAGCTGCTATGTGCATTGAATACAGCCAAATAGGCTCCTCTTTCTACCAATGAATTTAGAATATTTCTTTTGACACCCAAATCTAGCACTGCTATTCTGATTGCGGAGTCAGCGTTGCCCAAGTAATAGGTTTCTGGTGTTGAAACACTTGAAGATAACTCCAATCCGCTCATAGAAGGAACCTTGTCTAATTCTTGTTTGAGGGTTTCGATAGATTTACCTTCACTTGAAATGATGGCGTTCATAACTCCTTTACTGCGCACATGCAATACCAATTCTCGGGTATCAATGTCAGCAATACCCACAATATTATTGGTAGATAGGTATTCCTGAATTGATGTTTCAGACTGCTTTCTAGAATAAGGAATATTGAAGTTTTTACAGATAAGCCCAGCTATTTTGATGGAATCTGACTCTTCTTCTGAAGGATGTATGCCATAATTGCCAATATGAACATTGGTATGTACCAGAATTTGACCAGTATAAGAAGGGTCTGTGTAAATTTCTTGGTAGCCAGTCATACCTGTATTGAAACAAATTTCACCGGTAGTGGTTCCAATTTTACCAATAGATGTGCCGGTGAAAACAGTACCGTCTTGTAGCAATAAAACGGCCGGGAATTTATTTACTGAACGATTCAATTGATTTAGGTTTTGGCAAAATTAGCCAAAATCTGAAAAGCTGCCAAATGAAGATACCAACATTAATATGATTGCTTGATAAATTTACCAATACCATAGCCTTCCCTTTCAATGAAATAGATGCCAACTGGTATTTTATCGGTCTCAACAAAAGTTCCATGTCCCTTCATTAAAAGTACGCCCAATGAATTGAAAATTTGATAATGAACTGGTGCTCCTTCATCAGCAATTCTAATTATATCTACAGTGGGATTTGGATAAATTTTAAATGTATTCGTTGAGTTGTTCAAATCAAATCCTGTGCTTGTGTTTGATGTTAATTGATACCTGTATTTAGCATAAACCGGATAATGGTCTGATGTTGATTTAGAAAAATTCATGATGTAATTAGGTGCTAAATCAAAAACCTCAGTACTATTGGGTAAATACAAACTGTCTTGAATGTATTGACTATGCAAAATATGGTCGAATACCACTTTTGAAAAGGCATAACTTCTTTTTCCTTTATCGGTGAGTTCTTTTGATGGAAAATGATAGCCTGCTGTCAGTAAATTTTGATAAGGTGTAACCATTTTCTGGTAGGTAGATACATTTAAATCATCATTCCAGTCTCCCAAAACAACATATTTTTTGTTCTTTAATGAGGTCTCCAAATAGGCTTTTAAACCTACAGATGCATTGACTCGCCTGTTATAAGAAGCCTGGTCTCCATAAGCTTTCATATGTAACACTATGAAAAAAATGGTGTCTTTTTGAGCATTGTTCAATTCTAAACAAACTTGCAAAGGTGCCCTTCCAAAATTAAATGCTTGATCATTTAAAATAGTATAAGAATAAGCTTGAATGAGTTTAAAATGAGATTTTTTCCAATACAAAGCCGTTTTTTGAACCTGATCTATATCAGACAACATTGAAGCATATGCTGGCAAATCTTTGTTTAATTGGTAATAGGTAGCTGGATTGCTCAATTCCTGAATTGCAAATAGGTCTAAATTGCTTTGTAAACAAAATTGCTTCACATTGTTGTACTGCAAAGTTTCGTCACTGGGCCCATTTCCTTGAGTTGAATCACCTAGCCAGCAAACATTCCATGTGGCAATTTCTAAGGTACTATCAGAACCTAGTTGGGGTATTTGAGCCAAACAAGTCATTGAAAACATTAAATAGCAGCAACTAATATATATTTTAAGCATTTCTCTGTTGATAGATGAACCAAATATAAGAAAGTATACCTAGTAAAATGGTTAATATAGATTGAAACCCATGAATCATTAGTGCCAAAGTAAAAGCCTTACTTTGGTTCAATCCAAAATAAACAAATGCATTGCTAACGGCAAAATGGTATGCACCAGCTGACCCAGCCTGAATGGGTAATGTTCTTGCTAAAACTCCTACTAACATGACTTCGAAACAAGCATAGAATGACAACTGTGTGGTATCCGGAAAAATAAAAATCCAAAGCATTGTCATCAAATAAAAACCAACCCAAATTCCTATTGTTAAAGCCAGGAATATTGGTTTATCTTTCATTGTAATTAACCTGGAAAAGTAATTGATCAACTCTTGAGTCCAAATGCCCGCTTTGTCTTTAATATTTCTCCAATAATAAATAATGAAACCACTTAAAAATGCCGTAAAACCAAGCAAAATCAATACTTTAAAACGGTTCAGTTGCACACCAGAAACTAAATGATTTATCACCCCAAACTGTAAAAAATACTCTAGAATAATTGCAATACTCAAAATAAGTGCCAACACTATTAAATCTGAAAGGCGTTCAAAAACAATACTGGCAATAGACCTATTAAAAGGTATTTGTTGTTTATTTTTTAATAGAAATGCTCTGGATAGTTCGCCCAATCTTGGAACTGCAAAATTGACCAAATAGCCAGTGTTTAAAACATGAAATAATGTTGGTAATGAAACGCTTACATCTTGATTTTTATAAAGTAATTGCCACCTTTTAGCCCTGACCAAAACAACCCCAATTGATGCCATTAATATGGGAACTACTTTCCAGGTATAACAAGCTTGAATGGCTTGATTGAAATCCGAGTAGTCAATTTTCTGAATGGTAATCCATATAAGTATGATACCTGAAACAATAAAAAACAACGACTTGATTACCCTAAATGCATTCAATTTATTTGATTTTAAACAAATGGATAAAATTGGCTGTATCTGCTGTTATTAAAAATTGGTCTTGGGTTTTAAACAAATCTCCTGCTGCAAATACACCATTTGACTGAGCAGGGAAAGGGAACATTTCTAGGTTACTTTCTAGTTGTTTTTTAATTGTATTGTATTTTAAAATTTGTCCAGCAATTCCGAATGGTCTAAAAATAAGTTGTTTGAATGTTGAATCGGTGTTTTCTGTTTTAAATAAAACTTTTCCATTGAAATCTAGTTCCATTCCAATTTTAACTGATTCAACATATATGCTATTGTTTTGCTTGTTTACAATCAGTTGCGTTGCTGGGCCTTCAAAAGCCAATTTATTTTTAAATACCAATCTGTCATTTTTATAGGCACTCACAACTATTTGATTGCTGTCTGCTCCTATTATTTGAAATTGATTTGAATCGGTTTTAATTACTTGAATTTTCTGGAATTTTTGGGTGGAGTCAGTAAAATAAGGATGCATTGTTTCACCTTTTAAGTTAAAAGTAGAAATCCAACCTTTTTCATTCAAACCCAAAAGCAATAATTCTCCTTTAGAATAAATACTGTACAATTCAGAATGTAAATTAGGGTAAATAGACAAAGGGTTCCAACCAGGAAGTAATTTAGCTTGGGCATTGAATGCACTTAATTTATAATACCTACCTGTTACAAAAAACGCCATATCACGTTCTGAATTGATTGTTTCTGTCAACATGCTGTAATGGGTTGATGTTGGAATCCAAATTGGCCAACCTTGAACAGGTTTCCCTTCATCATTTAACACATATATGAATTTTTCAGTATTGAATGCAATTTGCTTTTGGTTATTTTTATACAAGTCTAGTTCATGAATTGAAGAAATGATAGGCCCATCTGCTTGGTATTTCCAGCCTATTTTTCCGGTAATGTCAATCTGATAAACCTGATTTTTTACATCTTGCACAATGAGAACTTGTTCACCTGTTTTTGAATTGAAAACTCCCTGAGGCTTACCAATTGCAACGGTATCAAGTTTAATCTCCCATATTTTCTCTGATTTTTCGTTTTGTTTGGTATCAAATTGAATGAGAATCTGACTGGGGAATGTTTTGTCAATACTCCCACCATATTGAAACCCAATTAAACCTATTTTCTTAATGGTTCCAATATTTCTAGCAAAATTACCATACCAATTTTCATTCAAATAATCCATGCTGAACTTAGAGGCTTTGGAAGCATCAACCAATAATTCAAAATTACTTTGGGGAATGAGTTTTTGTCTAAAATTAACTACCCTTTCTTGGGTTAACCAGTATAATCTGTTGGCCCAAGATTGTTGCAAATGAGCCAATAGCATTGGTGAATTACTAATAAATACAAAATGGTCTTTGCGCAAATAATAACTGCCTTGAATGCCTTCAAACAAATCTCCAAAAAGTACCTTTTGGTAATCGCCCAAAGCATAAGGCTTGATGGCACTTTCGTCTATGCTAAAAGTATTTGAATCTTGTTTTGATTGAATGGTTAATTCATTTATTCTGTTCATGAACTTATCAAATCCAACAGTGTCAGTTACTTCAAAATAAGAAACCAATGAACTGTCGTTTCCTAAACCGGGAACTTGGCAAGCAAACAAACCGGCTTGTGAGCCAATTAAATGTGTGTAATCTAACTGAAGTGTTTTAAAACAATGGTTATTGATGCTATCAGCAAACAATTGGTACTTAGAATCAAGTTGTTTGAAATGAAGGTATTCGGCTAAATTAGGTATCCATTTATGGTATGCATTGAAGCTAAAGTTTAAATTAAAAACCATACTTTCAGTTAAGTAGGGAACTATTTTGTTCTCTGCAGGCGCATGGCCATTGAATAAATCTAAATACTGAAATTTTTTAGAATTGGTATAGGCAGCTCCTTTTAATACAAGTTCATGTTGATCCGCTTGTATTTGATAAAATCCTTTATCGGCAAATTGTGCTAAAATTGCAAAATTTGAAGGATTTTGAGGATTGAGTGTTCCGGTCAAAAATTGTGACAGGTAATTGTATTGTATGTAACAATTAAAATCTTTGTTAGCTTTTGCCAAATAGGCTTCATTTTCACTCAGTTGTTTTTCGGGATTAATTTGTTTGAATTTAACTATGGCTTGTTCTACCAATGCTCCGTCAAAGCTAAGTATGAGAAGCCTTGATTTGAATGCGACACTAAAACTGTAGCCGCCTTTAAAGTCTTGAAAATCGATTAATTCCTCTCCTTGAAACTTTCTTGTAATGGCCTGAAACCTGCCAGGAAAAACACTTGAAACAAATTTATTTAAATCAGCAATTTTAGGAGTTTGCTTAATTTGCATTGCCATAAAAAATGCAGGTTGTTTGTTTAAATTGATGTGCATGGAAAACACACACTCTCCGTCTCCTATCCAGCTGTATGTATTTTTATCAACTTTGGTCAATGAGTCTATTAAATCAAACTGATTATAATAAGCAGCAAAACTGTTATTATTTAATAAAGCTTTAAAAAACTCATATGTTTTAAATTGTTTCATGAGTTGACTTGATTGGTTGCTTTCAACTACCAAAGCGGCATTTTCAGGCACCACTTGAATGGGTTTGATTCTTTTATCACCTATTTCAAAAAACAGGAAATAAATAACCAGTCCCAAGGTCAGGGAAATTAAAATACTCGCGATAGTGGCAAACTGTTTGTTCATCATTTACAATTCACAACGAAATTAATTCCACATTCATGAATAATATGTTTAATTTGTCAACAGTTCATTGTCCAAAATGGCAATTTGAACAATTTTTAACTCATAAATATTCATTCATGAAAGGGAAATTTTATACCAAAGCTGCATTGTTGATTTGTGGATTTGGAATTTTGGCTGGAGCATTTGGTGCGCACGCTTTAAAAAATGTATTGCCTGAAAATGATTTAAGCATTTTCGAAACAGCTGTCAAATACCTCTTATTTCAAGGAATGGGGATCTTAACGTTGTCTATCAATCACCGTCATTTTAATTACAGATTGAGCACAGCTTTGTTATTCATGTTAATTGGTATTATTTTATTCTCAGGATCATTGTTTGTACTTGCATGTAGTTCTTTGCTATCTAATTTGTATTTGAACTGGATAGGTATGATTACCCCTGTTGGTGGAGTTTTAATGATAGCTGGGTTTATGTACTGTGCATTCTTTTGTTTATCAAAATTAGAGGAAACTACAGCTGAATCTAAAAGTAAACACAATCATTCTCCCAGAAAATCAGCATGAAAAGTTTGATTTTAATGCGGCATGCAAAAGCTAAAACAGATTTTACTGGACTAGATATAGACCGACCATTAACCAAGTCTGGTAAAGCTTCTATTGTAGATTTATTTCCAAAACTCAATTCTTTTTTACAAGAATCTCCTCATTTCTATGCAAGTATTTCGGTCAGGACCAAGCAAACTATGGCTGCAATTTTCCAAGAATTAAATGCTGTTCAGGTTCAATTATCAATAGAAACCAATTTGTACCATGCATCATGTGATGAAATTCTATCATTTATTCAATCAATAGATAGCCATATAAATCAAGTTATTATTATTGGCCACAATCCAGGTTTGCATGAATTTGTTGCCCATTGCATGCAAGATGATTCAATAGCTTTCCCCCCTGCTTCTTTTTGTGTCATTCAATCACCCGTAAAACATTGGCATGATTTTGCTGTAGAAAATAGCAAAGTAGCCTTCCTATACCATTCAAAATGAAAAAAATTGCATTTTCCATCAGCTGTTTATTGTTGTTTTTGGTACAATCTCAAGCCCAAGAATTGCCTTTTTCAAGTACAAAAAATAAAAAAGCTGAATTTTATTTTGGTGAAGCCCTAAAAGCTTATCAGGCAATGGATGAAGTCATTGCTAAACGCAACATAGAAAAAGCCATTCAATACGATCCTTTGTTTATTGATGCAAAAATGCTGTTAGCAGAAATAAACAGAACTAGCGGTGAAATCAATGTTGCATTGTCTTTGTATACAGAGGTTGTTCAAATCAACCCTGAATTTCCTTTGAGTTATTATTATTTGGCACTCATTGCATTTCAACAAAAGAATTATGAAACCGCCATCAACCATGCGGATACCTATTTAAAATTATCTGATTTTTACCGCAAAAAAGAAGAAGTTACAAAAATTAAGGCTTCAGCTATTTTTGCAAAAAATGCAGTTTTATCACCTGTTCGTTTCAATCCAGTTAATTTAGGACCTCAAATCAATACCGCTGAAAATGAATATTTTCCGGGTATTACTGCCGATGACAATACTTTAATTTTTACCAGATTGACAGATGGTAACAATGAAGATTTCTTCATCAGTAAAAAAAACAACAACAATTGGCTACTCGCACAAAATATTGGTGAACCTATCAACACAGAAAGAAACGAGGGTACTGTTTCATTGAGTTCAGATGGACAATATATTTTTTACACGGCCTGTAACAAACAAGGTGGTTTTGGAAGTTGTGATATTTATTTATCAAGGTTAGATGGAGATGCTTGGACCAATCCTACCAATTTAGGCTACCCTGTTAATTCAAGTTCATGGGAAAGTCAGCCTTCAGTTAGTTTTGATGGAAAAACGGTTTATTTCAGTAGCAGCAGACCCGGCGGTTTTGGTAAAAGCGATATTTGGAGTACTACTTATAAAAATGGAAAATGGGCTGTACCTGTTAATCTAGGGCCTGAAATCAATACTTCAGGAGATGAACAATCACCGTTTATTGCTAAAGATGACGAAACCCTTTATTTCAATAGTGATGGGCACCCTGGCATGGGAAGAGTTGATTTATTTGTTGCTAAAAAAAGCAATGGTCGTTGGTCGAATGCTCTAAATTTAGGCTATCCAATTAATACAGATTTAGATGAAACCTGTATTGTCATAGCTTCTAATGGTGTAGATGCCTATATGGCCAGAGAAGGATCGGATAGTTATGGAGGACTTGATTTATATAGTTTTGAAATGCCTGTAAAAATCAGACCCATTAAAACAGGTTATATCAGTGGTACTTCTTATGATGCAGTTAGTTTCAAAAAGCTAGGCGCAAAATTAGAACTCATTGAATTGAGTTCCGGTAAAACAATCGTAGAATCTTATTCCAATAAACTAACTGGAAAGTTTTTGTTGAATTTATTAGGGAATAAAAATTATGCACTAAATGTTTCTGCTCCTGGATATTTATTTTATTCAGAAAATTTTAGTCTCGCAAATCAAACTTCAACAGAACCCTTAAATTTGGATGTCGCACTTCAGCCTATTGCTTCTGGTGCTAAGGTTGTTCTCAATAATATCTTTTTTGATACTGATGCATATGTAGTAAAAAATGAATCAGAAATAGAGCTTGAAAAATTGATTCAGTTTTTAAATCTAAACCCACTTGTTAAAATAGAAATTGGAGGTCATACAGACAATACAGGTGATCCAGCTAAGAACAAAATTTTGTCTACCAATAGGGCAAAATCTGTTTACGATTATTTATTGAGTAAACAGGTTTTGGCTAACCGAATTTCATTTAAAGGATATGCAGAACAACAACCCATTGCAGACAATAAAACAATGGATGGTAGACAAAAAAACAGAAGAACTGAATTTAAAATTATGCCCTAATCAGTCAACAGTTTAAAATTGTACATGTTGATAAGCGGAAGAATTTCGTTAGCGAATGGAATTCTCTCAAGCTAATTTTACATTCAAATGATGCAAGGTCAAAAATATACCATTCAAAGGTCAAATAACAAGCACAAGTTTAGTGGCTTGGCTGGAACATTCATTATTCATGGGGCATTGGCATTGGTACTTTTTTTTATTGTCATTTACCCTCCTAATCCTCCTTTGGAATCGATGGGAATGATGATGAGCTTAGGCGAAGAAAATATGGGTGGACCATCAGAATCACCAGTAGAAAATCCAATGCCTCAAGAAACCTACACACCTATTTCAGAACAAACAGAAACCACTGCTCCAAGTCCAATCACGCAAGAGACAGATGAGAGCGTAGCCCTTCCTGAAAAAAAAGAAAAGAAGGAAGTAAAAGAAAAAACTGAAAAGAAAATTGTAAAAGATCAAGTTCAAAAAGCCGTTGCTACAACTACTCCAGAATTAGACTTACCTAGGAAAGTAGACCAAAGGTCGTTGTTTAAAAAAAGTACCAATAACCAAACTGGAAATGGTGGTTTTGGTGATGGAGATGTACCTGGTAACGAAGGCAGGCCAGACGGTGACCCCAATGGCTCACCAGACGGACAGGGAACTGGATTGGGTGGTAATGGAAAAGGTGGCGATGGCCCATTAAAATATGAATTGGCCGGACGTTCAATGAAAAAATTACCTTCAATTGAAGACAATTCAAAATCAATTGGAAAGGTTGTTGTTAGAATTGTTGTTGATAGAGACGGTAATGTAGTAAAAGCAGTGCCTGGGCAACCTGGATCAACAACTATTGAAAATGCTTTGCTTGAAAAAGCCAAACAAGGTGCTTTGCAAACCAAGTTCTCACCAAAATCTGATGGTCCTGAAGAGCAATACGGATATATCACTTTTGTTTTTAGATTCAGACAATAATTCAGTTGAACTACCAAGAAACATTAGCCTATTTGTACGATCAATTGCCCATGTTTTCAAGAGTGGGTGCTGCTGCTTATAAAAAAGACTTACACAATATTATTCAATTGGTTGACAACTTAGGTCATCCAGAGCAACAATTCAAAAGCATACACATAGCTGGTACCAATGGAAAAGGTTCAACCAGTCATATGCTTGCATCCATATTTCAAGAAGCTGGTTTTAAAACTGGGTTATATACTTCTCCTCATTTAATAGATTTTAGAGAACGCATCAAAATCAATGGTATTGACATTCCTGAAACAAGTGTTGTTGAGTTTGTCGAAAAAAATACAGCATTGTTTGAACAGATTCAGCCTTCTTTTTTTGAATGGACATTGGCTTTGTGTTTTGATTATTTTGCTAAAGAAAAAGTAGACATTGCCATCATAGAAACAGGGCTTGGTGGTAGACTTGACTCTACCAATATTATTTCTCCCTTGATGTCTGTTATTACCAATATAGGATTGGATCATACGGATTTATTGGGAAATGATTTGGCTACTATTGCATTTGAAAAGGCAGGAATTATTAAATGGCAGACTCCAGTAGTAATTGGTGAAACTACTCTAGAAACCAAACCCGTATTTGTAAAAAAAGCCAGTGATGAACAAGCTCCAATATACTTTGCAAACGAACTTATCCAAGTAGATAGTTTTGTGCATCAGGGCGCTCATTCATTGTTTACATATCAATTAAAAGACAATCCCCTCACCTATCAAGTTCAGTCTCCATTACAAGGAGTTTATCAGATTCGGAATATTACAACAGTACTAGCGGCTTGTCAATTGTTACAATTCAATTTATTAAAAGACAAAGCTGCAGCAATTGAATTAGGAATTGCTAAAACCATTGAAAATACTGGATTGTTGGGGAGGTGGCAAACAGTTCAAGAAAAACCCTTGGTTATTTGTGATACAGGCCACAACGAACACGGTATGCGTTTAATTGTTGAACAATTGAATGCTTTTAAGACAGGTAAATTGCATGTTGTGATAGGTATGGTTTCAGATAAAAGCCATGCTGCTGTTTTAAATTTATTGCCAAAATCAGCTAGTTATTACTTTACAAAAGCTCAACTTCCACGAGCACTCAATGAATTGGATTTAAAGCAAATGGCATTGTCTTATGAATTAATGGGTGAAGCATATCCTAAAGTTGAAACAGCTTATCAAGCAGCTGCGAAAGCAGCAGCTATTGAAGATTTAATTTTTATTGGCGGGAGTACTTTTGTGGTAGCCGATTTTTTAATTTGGCAAAAGAATCAAACCAATTGATGCTATTTTGAGTTTTAGAAACAGGGTTAAATACAAATTGGTAAAGCAGCTTCAAATTTCAAATAAAGCAGCTGATTTACTCATTCTAAAAGGTGAAGTTAAAGTCAATCAGGTTTGTATTTCAGAAAATATCATTGTAAGTATTTTTGATGAAGTTACTTTCCAACAACAGTTGATTTATCCATCATTAAAACCTCTTTTTTATAAATTATATAAACCAATTGGGGTTGAATGCACATTGAATCCAGCAATTGAACCCAATCTCAAAGCATTTTTACCCAATAATGAAACTTTATTTCATATAGGAAGGCTTGATAAAGCATCTGAAGGTTTATTGATTTTAACCAATATTGGTCAAATTCATGACCCACTTTTACGAAGCCACTCCACTCCTGTTTGGAAAAAATATTATGTAGCAGTTGATAAAAACATCCAAGAAGATTGGTTAGTACAAATGCAATCAGGCGTTAAAATCATGGGACAATTAACCTTGCCTTGTAAAATAGAACAAATCAGTGCAAATGCTTTTTATATTTGGCTCAACCAAGGCTTAAATAGGCAAATAAGAAGAATGTGTCAGTTGTTTGATTTAAAAGTAACTCAATTATTAAGGCTCGAAATTGGGGAAATTCATTTGGGAAATATGCAAGCAGCAGAGCTCATTCCTTTAAATAACCAAGAAATCAATTATTTACGACAACTTGTAAATGAAAGAAAAAATGAAATCAATTGAGGTTGAAGTAGAAATCAGGTCTATTCGGTCAAAACTACAAATTGATCAGTTTTGTTTAAAACTCATTCGTACAGAGGTAAGTATTAAAGATCTCATTCAATTATTACAATCTCAAGATATCAAATTAAAAATAACCATTGCTTGGATATTGAGCACTTATGCAAAACTTGATTCAGCCAGATTACAAGACCATTTCAAACAAATTGCTTCATACGTGCAAGTGAACCAAATAGAGGCGGTCAATAGAAATCTTTTGGGTTGTATTAACTTATTGAAACCAACTAAAGGTAAAGTGACCATTCAGTTGTTTGATACCTGTAAAACATTGGCTCTGAATAGGCTTTCACCTTTAGCAGTTCGTGTGAATGCAATGTATGTAATGTTAGATATTTTATTCCTATATCCTGCTTTTTACAATGAATACTCTCAAATACTCGATTTGTTAAGGGAATCGGAGGCTTGTTCCATACAAGCAGCATTAAAACATATTCACAAAACAATAAATAAATATCAAATTCGTAATTTAGCAGCAAATCAATTAGTATGAATAAGCGTATCATTAAAGGACTAGTGTTTGTAACAGCCTTCTTTTTATTTTCTTTTTCAATCATAGAATCTCCAACTGGTATCGATGAATCCAGCATGGATAAAAAAGTAAATCCAGGGACCAATTTTTATTTATTCGCAAATGGAACTTGGTTGGCTAAAAACCCGGTACCAGCAAGTGAGTCAAAATGGAGCAATTTCAATATTGTGACTGAACGCAACAATGAAGTATTGAAACAATTGTTGGAAAAAGCAGCTGCCGATACCAATGCACCTAATGGTTCAACCATGCAAAAGGTTGGAACTTTCTATAGGTTATTTATGGATACATTAAAGAGAGATGCAGAAGGAATTAAACCATTGGTTGCTACTTATCAAAAAATCAATGATATTCAGAATAAATCAGAATTAATTGGCCAATTAGCCGAATTACATGAAATAGGTATTAGAGGTTTTTTTGGTTTCTATGTATCACAAGATTTAAAAAAATCAACTTCTTATATCTGCTATCTTTCTCAGAGTGGCTTGGGTTTGCCCGATCGCGACTATTATACCAAAACAGATAAACGATCAGAAGATATCAGAAATGCTTATAAAAAACACATTGCAGAAAGTGCCAAATTATTTGGGGTGATCGATACCAACTTTGCATCAGATGTGTTTACAATTGAACAGGAATTGGCGTTGCATTCTATGACCAGAACCGAGAGAAGGAACCAAGAAAAACAATATAATAAATTTTCTTTTGCTGAGTTGAATAACCGCTACCCTAGTCTAAAATTCGACTTGTATTTCAAAACTAACCATATCAATAATCCAGATAGTATTATTGTAAGTCAGCCAGATTTTTTTGCGCATTTGAATCATTTGGTGGATTCTCTTAACCTATCTCAACTCAAACAATATGTTCTATGGAATGCTTTTAATACTTCCATGGGATATTTGGGTTCAAGTTACGAGCGTAAAAACTTTGAATTTTATGGAACTATTTTAAGTGGAGCAAAAGAACAAAAGCCTTTATGGAAAAGAGGTATTTCAGCTGCAAATAATATTGTGGGCGAATTATTAGGCCAATTGTTTGTAGAAAAAGTATTTACTGCAGATTCAAAACAACAAGTAAATGCTATGGTAGATTTGATTGTAGAAGCATTTAAAGTACGTATCAATCACTTGGAGTGGATGTCGGCAGAAACAAAAAAGATGGCTTTGGTTAAATTGAATTCTTTCAATAGAAAATTCGGTTACCCGGATGTATGGACCGATTATAAAAATTTAGAAATAAAACCAGATTCATACCTCGAAAACTATTTCAGAGCTTCCTCATTTTCGCACAAAGACATGCTTTCTAAGTTAGGAAAGCCAATTGATCGCAATAAATGGAGCATGTTACCTCAAACAGTCAATGCATATTACAGCCCTACCCTTAATGAGATTGTGTTTCCGGCCGCAATCATGCAGGCACCTTTCTTTGATCCTAATGCAGATCCTGCCATCAATTTTGGAAGTATAGGTGCTGTTATTGGTCATGAATTGACACATGGATTTGACGACCAAGGCAGCAAATATGGTGCTGATGGCAATTTAAAAAGCTGGTGGACAAATGAAGACAGGATTCAATTTGAAAAACGTACCCAAAAGTTAACTGAGCAATACAATGCCTATAAAATGTTAGATAGTTTGCATATCAATGGTGCTTTGACCTTGGGCGAAAACATTGCAGACTTTGGTGGATTAACAATCGCTTTTGAGGCTTTAAAAATGTATACAAGTAAAAATCCATTGCCTGTAATCAATGGGTTTACAGCTGAGCAGCGCTTTTTTATTGGATTTGCTCAAGTATGGAAAAACAATGCCAGGCCTGAAACCATTCGTCAATTGATCATGACAGATCCACATTCACCTGGCGAATTCAGGGTCATTGGAACATTGAGCAATATGCCTTCTTTTTTCGAAGCATTTGGGGTTCAAAAAGGTCAGAAAATGTTTAAAAATGCTGAAGAACGCGTTGTAATTTGGTAAACAGAGGTCTATTCTTTTCGTTTTTATGTATGTTGTTTTTGGAATCCTGCCAATTGAATTTGGTAAATGTCATTCCAATATCAATTGATGTAGAAATTGGAGCGCTCTTAGAAGAACAAGTATGTACACAAGAGTCTGATAGGTTTGTTGATAGTTTGGTACGTTATTCAAAAATAAATGCTACTAAGCTAATTTTTGAAAAGCTTACTAATTCAGCCATGCTGAAACACCATGCCGATTTCAATTGGACCATTCATTTTATTCAAGACGATAGCACAGTCAATGCATTCTGCCTTCCTGGTGGCCATTTATTTGTTTATTCGGGATTGTTGAATTTAACAGCCAATGATGCAGAAATTGCGGGGGTTTTAGCACATGAAATTGCTCATGCAGAATTGCGGCATAGTTTAGAACAACTCATTCAACAATATGGCTTGCAATTGATTGCTGAAAATTTACTTGGAATCAATGGATCATGGTTTGGAGTAGGCTTACAGTTGGCTCAGTTGAAATTTAGCAGGTCGGATGAGGAAGCAGCAGACATATATGCCTTCCAATTGCTTCAATTCAATCAAATTGATACTGATGCTTTGATTTCATTTTTTAAGAAGATGGATCAAACTAACCCAAGTCAAATTTCTGAATTCTTATCTACACATCCTGATACTGAAAATCGGATACAAACCATTCAAACGCTCAATCAATCCGAAAATCAACAAAAAAGTAACTGACAAAATTACTGTATAGAACGTTTTAAGTTACAAAATTCTTAGTTTTAAATTAATATAATACGCTATTATTCAATAAAATATACTTATATATTTAAACTGTTACTTCATCTTTTCAGCAATTGCAGCTGTAACATATTCTATTTCTTTTATGTGCTTGGCTGAAGTACTGTTATTTTTAATTAGAATTGCTTGTAATTCAGAAAGATAGTTCACTTCTTTCATTAAAATTCTGTGGTATTGTTCTATTTGTGAAATGGCATTTATCTGAGATTCAATTTCTGATTTCAGGTTACTCAGTTGGTTCAATTCTGTGCTTAAGGAAGGCATTATATTTTTCTGTCTTAGCATTGACCCAGTGCCAGTTAGTAGCCAATCTGGTGAAATATCAGGAAATTTCTCAATTAATCTTTGTATCAATTCTAAACCAGGTTTGTTTCTGCCTGAACTAATATGAGTGAGAACGGGCAATGATGTTTCCAGTATATTGGCAAAAGCAGACCTTGACAATTGTTTGCTATCCATTACTTTGAGTACCCTTTGATTGATTGTACTATTAAAATCCATATTATCAGCTTAATAAAACATTTGTAAAGCACAAAGTTAACAAATGTAATTACCTGAAACAAATGTTAACTGCTTTATAAACAATTGTTAACGGTTTGGTATGGTTATTTACTTTAGGTTTGTATATGTAAATATCTATTTATCTGTTGTTTATGCTTCTAAATACATTCAGATATTATTCGCCTAAACAACTGTAAAGTATTGGTTCAGCAGTCAAACTGTCAGAAACAAAATACATTGTAATGTGTTGTATAATTATGAATTTTAAAAAGCAGTTAACCTACACCACTTTTATACCCCACTCCCTAGAAAGGGTATTTGATTTTTTTAGCAAAGCAGAAAACTTAAACGAGATTACACCTCCTTCCTTGCATTTTACAATTTTAAGCCCCTTACCTATTGATTTAAAAAAAGGTGCCATCATTTTGTATAAAATAAAGTTGGGTTTAATTCCAATGAAATGGAGAACCGAAATCAGTTCATGGAATCCACCTTATGAATTTACAGATAAACAGCTTTCAGGGCCATATACAACTTGGATACATACCCATAAATTTGAAGAAGTTGATGGAGGAGTACGCATGACTGATACCATTGTATACCAATCCAAAGGTTTCTTTTTAGCCCCGTTGTTACATTGGCTATTTGTAGACAATCAAGTCAGACAAATATTTGAATACAGAGAAGAAAAGCTATTGTCTCTTTTTAAATAAACGATTGATTTGGGGCAAACATTAAGATGTTTGTCTGAAAGCTTTGGATTTCATTGCTTTCAATGACATGTATCCCCTTTTTACTGAAAATATCTCCACTGGTATCGACTTGATCAGTAATTCCAGCCCAAGGTTCTAAACAAACAAAACTTTGACTGGGATACTTATTCCAAATACCTAAATACGTAAATCCCAACGTTTGCATTTGTATTTTGAATGATGAATGCAAGTGTTTTATGCCTATGATTTTATTTGGATAATTCTCAAAAACCAATGCATCTCTTTTAAAAGATTCAGAATGTAATTGCAATGATTGGCTGGTGCTAGAATTAGTTTCTTTTTGGCCATTGAGCAAGCCTTCTTTTAATTCTGATCGTTCCCAGTTGAATGCTGTGTCTGAAAACAATTCAAATGCCTTTAAATTGGCTTCTGGTAGCTGAAAACCTGGATGCAGACCTATGCTGAATGGCATCAATTCCTCCGATTTGTTTTGGATGGTCAATGTCATTGATAAACCATTCTCAATGGCTTGGTAACTGACTAATAATACAAACTGAAATGGGTATACTAGTTTTGTATGTTCATTGTTTTCAAGCTTGAAAGTAATGAGGTCTGAATAGAGTTCTTGAATTTCAAAAATAGTATCTCTTGCAAATCCATGTTGAGGTAATTCATATGTGTTACCCATGAATTGGTATTGGTTGTTTTTAAGCTTGCCAACAATTGGAAATAATATGGGCGCATGCCTTGGCCATATAGATGGATCGGCCTGCCAAATAAATTCATATTCATTAGATAGTTCAATTGCAGAAATCAATTCTGCCCCTTTTTCACTAAACGTGTAGCTTTTTCCAAATGCTTGAATGGTATGGTTCATCATTGATACATGTATTTGATTGAAACTTCTTAGAATTAAAATTATCTTTGTTTGAATTCAAAACCAAAGGTATGGATATAATCCTGAGAGGAATTATGATTTTGTTTGTTACTTTTTTAATAACATTCTTCGTAACTGATTTCCAGGCAGTATTGGATGGTTTTACGGCATTTCTTGACTTTGTTTCTAGCCTTATTAGGCCAGGCAGGTAATCTTTGTATTGTTTTAAAAAGAATATTGGTCATATTTGCACCAGATTTATCGAGCCGTGGTGGTGAAATTGGTAGACACGCCATCTTGAGGGGGTGGTGCTCGCAAGGGTATAGGAGTTCGAGTCTCCTTCACGGCACAAAAAAAAGGACTGAATTTTCAGTCCTTTTTTTATTGAATTTGGTTAAAGATTATTGAATGAATTAATCTTCAATAATGACAGTTTGTTCCTTGTTTGGAGATTTGATCTTCACAAGTTGCGTATTTACTTTAATGCGGTTCTTACGCAATACAGAGGTTACTTTATTTCTTCTGTCTTTTCTTTTTAATCTGGTAGTAGCCATAACATTTATTTTGTGCGAATATAACAATCGAAATCAATATCCCAAAATTTTCAACATTCCTTCTGAAGTTTGTGCATCAGCGAATATTGAAATTTCTTGTTCACCTTGCTCATTGAGGTCTATTACAATGTGCTTAGGAGCTGGAATCAGACAATGTTGAATGCCACCATATCCGCCTAAACTTTCTTGGTAAGCTCCAGTATGAAAAAATCCCATCACCAATTGCTCATTGTTGTTAATTTTAGGCATAAATACCTGATTGGTATTGGTATCTGAATTGTAAAAATCTTGGCTATCACAAGTAAGCCCACCTAAATTTATTCTTTGAAATTCATGATCCCATTGGTTCACAGCTAACAAAATAAATTTTTGACCAATGCCCCAAGTATCTGGTAAAGTGGTAATGAAAGAACTGTCTATCATGTACCAATTTTCTTTGTCATTTTGTTCTTTTTTTCCAATAATAGAATACAAAACTCCGCCACTTTCTCCAACAGTAAACGATCCAAACTCTGTAAAAATAGCAGGTTCTAATACACCTCTGTTGTCGCAAATATTTTTAATAGAGAATACAATTTGGTCTATCATGTATTCATAATCGTATTCTACACCCAATGAGGTGTAAATAGGCATACCTCCACCTATATCTAAAATATCTAAATCTGCGCAAACCTCTTTTAAATCGCAATACAAATTAACCAATCGGGTCAATTCACTCCAGTAATAGGTGGTATCTCTGATACCGGAATTGACAAAGAAGTGAACCATTTTTAGTTTAAACTGGGGATGGTTTTTAATTCTTGACTCGTATAAATCAATTACTTTTTTGTAACTCATTCCTAACCTAGAGGTATATACCAAAAAGTTTGGCTCTTCCTCAGTTGCAATTCTGATACCTATTTGCATGGGTTGAGTTGCAATTTTTTCGATTAAATCAAATTCTTCAGGATTGTCTAAAACACAGGTTAAATTTTCAAAGCCTGCTGCAACCAATTCATTCATTTTTACAACATAGGCCTCATTTTTAAACCCATTGCAAACGATGTGTTGTTTTTTGTTGAATTTGCCTTCTTTTTCAAGTGCTTTGACTATATCTAAATCAAATGCAGAAGATGTTTCAATATCAACCCCATTTTTTAGTACCTCGTTCAAAACAAAGCTAAAGTGAGAACTTTTGGTACAATAACAATAGGTATAAGCTCCTTTGTAATCATACTTTTTCATAGAATTGGCAAACAATTGCCTTGCCTTGTTAATTTGTGAACCAATTTTGGGTAAATAGGTAAATTTAAGAGGCGAACCATATTGTTCAACCAAATTCATGAGGTCTAATCCTTGAAAATGCAATTGGTTATTAACCACTTCAAATCCATGCCTAGGAAAGAAAAAGGTCTGATGAATTAAATCAGTGTACCTGTTTTTGATATGCGGTTTGGTCAATTTTTGAAAATTTCAACAATGTTAAATAATGCATCTAAATATACCTATCAATCCTTGTAAAAAAATATTTATATTTTATGGCTATCAATTGCCAATGACTTTACAAGTCAAAGAATTATATTCGCATCATACCATCCTTGGAGGATTTGTGAACAACATCAACATCATTACCATTTCATCAGATATAGGTGCAGGCAAAAAAGGTGCATACAAAGGGCCAAAAGCTGTCATTGAACTATTAGATTTTAGCCCAAAAGAATGCTCAATTACCCAAATAGAGCCAATTGAATTGGAGAATAATTTACAACATCAATTTGCCAAAGGAATTGATGGCATTGTTCAGCTTCAAGCGCATGCACTTGGAAAAATAAATACTATATTTTCAGAGCAACCTGGATTCAGCCTCATCATTAGTGGAGATCATAGCAACGGACATATTGGTATCAGTGCAGTCAAAGAAAGTAACCCAGATAAAAAAATTGGTGTTATTTGGATAGATGCTCATGCCGACCTTCACAACCCTGGAACAACTCCTTCTGGAAACATGCATGGAATGCCTTTGGCAATGTCATTGGGCATAGCCATTAATCCTGCTACTAAGAATCAATTGACCGATTTAGAAACCGCACAATGGAATCAATTGTTACAGTTAGGTAGCAAACAGATTTGCCCTAAAATTACACCTGAAAATTTGGTGTTCATTGAATTAAGAGATTTTGAAAAAGAAGAAGCTACAATCATTGACCAGTTACAAATTAAGTATTTTACTCCTGAGGATAGAAAAAAGTTCGGCGTAAAAAAAATTGCTGAGTTAACATTAAACCACCTTTCTGACTGTGACCTCATTTACATTTCATTTGATGTAGATAGTATGGATCCATCTGTTTCTGAAGGTACAGGAACTCCTGTTCCAGGTGGCTTGTCAAAGCAAGAGGCCATTGAATTGTTAAGCATATTGCTAAAAAGCCCCCAAATAATTGCTTTGGAGTTTACAGAAATCAATCCTGATTTGCCTCAATCCAACTCCATGGTTGAAGTTGCAGCTGATGTATTAAATCAACTGTTTTAAGAAACAACTTGTTTGCACAAAAAATCAATGGTATCAATTCCATCTGCATAAACTGCTAAGCCTGGTTTTTGGGTACTTCCAAATGGGATTGCTCCTGCTATTGGAAAATGTGTTACAATACATTGCAAAGCTTCTTTGTGTTTTGTTAAATAAGATTTAACCGTTTCAAGATCATTGTAAACATCATAGAAAAGCACCCCAATAGGTGCTGCATTTTTTTCATCTTGTTTGATGATTAAAAATCCTGCATCTAAGTGCTCATTTAAATTCAAAAGAAAAATTGCCTTGTGGTAGGTGTAGTTATTAGCAAATTTATGGTGGTGAATATAGGTATTGTATTTCTCTAGCTTTTGGATCAATATTTTTATATCAAAACCTTCTGGTATAAGTACTTTAGATACATTGCGACAGCCTAATCCAAAATAGCTTAAAATGTCATCAGAAAGCAATTCCAGGTCTTGTTCTGTTTCATTGCCTGATAAGATTGCTATACTGTTCCTATTCTTTCTCAATAAACAGTGTTTGTCTTTGAAATAATATTCAAAATACCTGAATGAATTGTTACTTCCAGTGGCTATGACAGAATCAAATCCACTTAATTTTTTATCTTTTACAATAGAAATTTGATTGGCAATATTTGGATCTTTTTGAATCATTAATTCAATTACCCATTCTATCAATATGGTGTCGTCAGATGAAGGCTTCACTATTATCTTGTAACCACAAGCAAAAGCGCATATGAGATCGTGTAATCCTACCAATGGAATGTTTCCAGCCATAATAATGGCAACTGTTTTATCTATAGAATCAGTTGAAATGGGGTATTCTTGGAGCCAATTTTCTATATGTTCTTTTTCGAGCAAACTTCCCCAATGATGAAGGGCTTGAACTTGGTTTGGAATTGTAAACCAGGCATTTTGAACTTGTGCTTTATATAAAACTGGGTGTGTTTGGTCTATTTCTTTAAAAATGTCTCCCAAATATGTCAACACCTCTACCCTTTGTGAATAATTCATACTATTTAGATTAATTCTATTTTTTGGATTGCTGCAACAAAACTAAACTTGCAGAAGATTTCAACCTAATATTTTTTTTTATGGCAATAATGATAACTGATGAGTGCATCAATTGTGGTGCATGTGAGCCTGAATGTCCAAACAATGCAATTTATGAAGCAGGTGCGGAATGGGCTTGGGCTGATGGAAATAACTTAAATGGTACCATTGATATTGATGGTCAAGCTATTTCTGTAAGCCAAAGATTTGCTCCCAAAAGCGATGATACCTATTTCATTGTTACTTCAAAATGCACAGAATGTGTTGGTTTTCATGAAGAACCTCAATGTGCTGCTGTATGTCCGGTAGATTGCTGTGTTCCAGATCCAGACAACGTAGAATCCAATGAAGTATTGTTGGAAAAGAAAAACAGAATGCATCTTTAATCCCGGATTTCCGGGATTTTTTTTGTCTAATTTCCTATTTTGATATCAGTCTAAAATCAGTTTATTTTGTTGTAGAAGTAATTAAAAGAATGATTTTCAAGAAGCATATCACTATCTCTGCGTTAACAATGGCGTTGTGTGCTAGTTCTTGTAGCAAACACAGATTAGATATTGCTGTATCAAGCCAAAGGGCAACTCAGTTCAATCAAATGCAAATCTCTGGTGATTTCAATTGGTCTACTTATCAAAAAATTCAATTGAAATATCTACCCTCTTTATTGGAAGGTAAAACTGCTGTAATAGCGATCAAAGATTCCAAAGGGAATGTGCTTTTTTCAAGAAACCAAGACTTGACCAAGCAATTAGATGCCAGTATACTGGTTCCCATACATGAAACCAGGTTAATTGTTCAAATAGGAAGCAACCAGTTTTCAAAACCCATTCAGCCTAGTAGTAAAATAGTTCACTTAACCCCATAAAAAAAGACCGATTATCGGTCTTTTTTTATGGGGGTTAATCTATCCTATTTAATAAACTTGATGCGTTCATGAAATCCAGTTTTACTCGAAACTTGAACCAAGTAAATACCTGATGCCAAGCCTTCAATGTTCACTTGCTGCGTATGGTTTGTACTGAAGTCCATTTTACCTGAATAGACTATCTGTCCAATTTGATTGCTGATTTCAACATCACACATTTGGCCATTAGCAGTTAATAAACCTATAAAGATTTCGTTGCTTGCAGGATTTGGATATAAAGTCAATTGATTTGAATTTTCTAAAGGATCTAATCCGGTACCAATTTTATTGAAAACAAGGCTAAAGCGGTCATTAGATTTAGATTGAGTGTTAGAATTGATATCAAATTGATAGGACTTATTTTTACTCAAGTCAATAGATTTACCAGTGAATTTGTCTAGTAATGCAACATTGAATTGAGTCAAATCCATTCCTTCAAATTGCATGGTATAAGTTCTGTTTTCTGTTTTTTCAATCCCCAAACGTATGGTTCTTTGGTCAATGAATGCAGGAACTCCTTGTATGGAAACCTTTTTATTATCGGTAGTATAAGAGTAAATGGTAAATCCAGGATTGATCCACTTTTCTGTATCAAAAGTTTCAAAAATGTTTTGTGCTTCTGGTGTAGTATATATCACCATTCCATCCGCAAAAATGCTATCTTCTTCGTTTACTGTAATTCTTAATAATTCGTTAGCAGTTGATTTGCCTAGAATCTGAGAACCTTGCATGGCGGCTGTTTTGTCTGATTCTTTAATGGTAAGTGAAGGATTAGAACCTGCTGTTTGAACGATAATTGCATTTCCTGATTCAATATTTTTATTGACATTTCCATCTGAACTAATCATACCACTTGCATTGTAATTCACATATGCACCACGGTTATTGGTTCCACCTTGTGCTCTCCAAGTCCAATAACTGCTTGATATATTTGATTTGGTTACGGTATTCCAATCAATGGCAGATGGAAACGGATTCCCAATTAATGTATACCCATTTAATTGATTGCTAAGCGCAGGTGTTGAAGAGGTACTGAATGTTTGATTGCCAGGTGTATGAATTCCTGTTGCTGTTAAAATGGTACTTGTAGGTGTGGCATTGTTTGAATTTAAGTCAATGGTTCTGTCGCCCCTTACAAACATTCTATAGCCCTTACCTTGAGTCAAATTAGTAGCATTTGTGTTTGGAATTGAGTCCCAGGTTTGGGTTGTCGCATTTAGCGTATACATTGATGGATTCTGCAATCCTTGCAAAGTGCCTACATCGAAACCATTTTCAGTTCCACCACTTCCAGTAATAAATGCACCGTTTTGCCAATTGTTTTGAATGTAATCATTGGTACTTACAGCACTCGATAAAAAGCGGTAAGCTCTTCGGGCAGGAATAAATCTTTCAATACTCATTTTACCAGTAATGCTTGCAGAAACTGGCAATTCTCCAATTGATGCAGTGCCCATTGCATCTGATTTTAATAAGAAAGCATCATTGGTAGATAGGTTTCCATTGAATGAAAGTCTATAACCAGCCTCTACATATTTGTTTCCAGAACCGAGTATTTCAATATTGTCATAATCTACACGTGCCGAAACCAATTGATTTCCATTGGCATTGTAACGAACAGTAGAACCTGACTGCAAAACAACTGTTGGATTGTTAGCATTGGAAATACACGTATTTGATCTGTCTGTAAACCCGTTGGTGTCTGCTGTTTCAATAGCACCATTGATTGTAATTGTAGCATTGTTCCCGCTGGCTAATATTTGGTAAGTATCCATTACCAATGTACCATCTATGGTTAAACTTTTAGACCCACCTAATGCAATATTAGATAAGCTAGTGTAGACAGCGTTGGCTGCAACGCCTAAATTGATATTGTTTGTTTGATAGGTACCGCCAGTGATGGCAATATTGTTACCAGTACCGGTTAAACTTAAGTTCAAAGCTGTAGAAGATGTTGACTTAATGGTACCACCTGTTTGAATAAGGTTACCTCCTATTATAGCTATAACATATGAATTGCCAGATTGTGAGGCAAAATCAAGTACTCCATTTGATATATTTAAATCACCATCAATGGCTAAATTTAACGAGGCATTATTGGTGAATTGCCAATCTCTGTTTGCAGGGAAATTCTGCATTTCAAAATTTCCTTGAATATGCATTGTACCGCCACCCATTTGTACATTGTAACCAGGGTCGTTTGTGATGTTAATGACTAAATTACCAAATCCTGAACTAGGCGAATTAGGTCCAGTACTAGGTGTGCTTTGAATTTCAATAGTGCTATTTGCATGAAATAATTCTTTGCCATTGAGTATTCCATTAGAGAAAGAACCGGTATGGTTATGAATGTACTTTGAATTGTTTTCCATTTTAAAGGAATCTAACAAAGCAATTGAAACTTGGTGATTCGCTTTAAGTATACCACCATCTTCTATTTTTAAAATTGAACTACCATTTGATCCAAAATTCCAACCAGAGGCTGTAGTCATAGTATGCCCATTTTGAATGATAAACTCGTTGTCGGCAGAATTAAATGCAATTGGGTTTGCGCCCAATCCATCTCGGCTACTGCTCCAACTACTTAAATTTTCAGGATTTAAATTGCCTATCGAATAAAAAGTGGCTCTTTGAGCAGTTTGAGAACCAGTTGCAGGGTTTGTCAACAAATAGTTTTGTAAAGTACTTGCCGAAGTATTGTATGCAATAACTGCTACATGATAGGTTACTCCTTCAGTTAAACCAGCTAAGTTTAATGAATTACCAGTTGAAGTATAAGTTATATAATTACCTGTTCCTAATTCATTGCCATTTCCAAAAATGGTACTGGCAAGGTAGTTTGAACCATCAGTTGGGAAACCATCTACGGCAGAACTCGCTTTTACAATTACCATAGAATATCCTGCATCTGCACCTTTTGTCCAATTGATAGTAAATCCATTTTTGGTTACATTGGTAAAGTTTATGTTTGAGGCTTGTTGAGTTGGTTCCGCAGCTAAAGTCATTTCATTGCCACTCAAATTGCTACTGTAATTTGTTGCATATCCAGAACCATTGTATTCATAAATATCAAAAGCGTATCTGCTAACTGGTGTTAAATGAGTTACGTTGACAGTTGAACCAGTCCCATCGTATACAAGGATATTCCCTAAACCAGTTGTATCGTTTGTTACATCAGAATATGAAGAGCTATTGACTGTGTATTGAGTTGCATTTGATGGTGCCGACCTTGAAGTGTTGATATCTCGGGCTACAACTATTCTTCCTGATCCATTTCCTTTTGTCCAGGCTAAAGTCATACTACTTTGAGTAATATTACTAAAAACTAAATTACTAGACAAAGTAGTGGGTTGAGCAGCTAGTGTTGTTCTGCTTCCGCTATATGCACCTCCATATGTGATACTGTTTGTGCTGCCATTGTATTCGTAAATGTCAAAAGTATAAGAGGTTCCTGTGCTCAATCCGCCAACAGTTACTGTTTGTCCATTTCCATCATATACTACCCTACTGTTTGCAGCCAACGAATCATTGGTATAGTCAGTAAAAGAAGCTGCATTAACAGTATAGTCAATGGTATTTGAAGGTCCTACAATTGAAACATTGCTAGGTCTGGCAATTACAATTCTTTTGTTACCATTTCCATTTGTCCATGACAACTGAATACTATTGGTTGTAGTAGTTCCAAACACCATTGTACTGGCTTTAATGGTTGGAGCAATACTCAATGTTGTTTTGTTTGCTGTAATTGCAGTTGAATAATTGATAGTTGCATTTGTACCGTTGTATTCATAAAGGTCAAAAGAATAAGCAGTTGCACTGGTTAAACCTGTAACATTTACACTTGTACCTGAGGCATTGTAAACTACAACATTCCCTGAATTTCCAGATCCAGTTAATAAATTGGGAACATCTGAAAATGAAGAACTACTTACAGGATAAGCATTACCATTTGTTGGTGTAGCTTTTGGTGTAGCAGCCAATCTTACTACTAAAATGCGATTACTTCCTGAACCTTTGGTCCAAGAAACCAATGTGCTCGAGTCTGTTGTATTACTAAAAGTTAAATTACTTGCAACTGCAGGTTGGCTGGCAAGTGTTGATTGGTTCCCACTTAAGAAACTTGTTCCATAATTGGCACTTGCATTCGTACCATTGTATTCATATATATCAAATTCATAGATTGTTCCAGAGTTCAAACCTGAAATTGTAAAACTTGAGCTTGTATCATTGAAAACTACTTTGTTATTTGTTCCTGTAGATGCATTGAGCACATCTGAATAAGAATTGCTATTAACCGAGTAACCAGTTGCATTGGCTGGCGCATATCTTGTAGATCCCATTGGTCTGGCAACTACAATTCTCCTAGATCCATCTCCTTTTGTCCAAGATAAATGAAAACTACTTGTATCTATAACTGAAAACTGAAGCCCAAGAGCGGCTGTAGTAGGTTGAAGCGCCAAAGTTGTAAAAGTTCCAGTAGACGAATACCCAACATTGGAATTGAGTGTAAAACCATATGACTTATATGTGATTGCTGTTCCAGTAGGTAGACCAGAAAAAGTACTAACAAATGAACCTGTATCTGAATTAGAAATTGAAATTCTTGTTACACCTGTTTCACCGATTGCAGGATTTGAATTGATACTTGTTTCTGACCAAACATAACCTTTAGACATAGCCGGGTCACAATTGTCACTTGCTGTTAATCTACTAGTAACAATTGCATCTGTAGTGGTAATTGAATGAGCTGACAAGTCTGTTAAAGTTGGCAATGGAAAACTTGTCGCACTTGCCGAGGTTGAAAAGCTAGAAGGGTTTGAAGCCGCTGTTGATGCATTGTAATTGAGTGTAACTTCAGAAACCAAGCTATCAGATGAGTAGCTGTATACCCTAAACCAATATTTTGAATTGGCTAATAAATTACCTACTAGTACTGTATTTCCAGTATCGTTGTATACACAGTAGTAACCACTTCCTCCAAGTTGGTTACCTCTAGTCGTATTGATTCCTTTAGGACTGGATACATTATAAATTAAACCATCTTCGATATTTGGAACACCTGCTGAAGAACTTCTCAACATAAACACAGCCGTTCTACTACCATTTCCTTTTTCCCAACTAACCCTTACAGATTTATTGTTCAAACAAGAAAACTGAAGCGTATTTGCTTGTATTGTTGGCTCGTCATAGCCTATTACTGTAATGTCATCTATGCCTATTGCATTGTTGACCGTGTTACTAGCAGTAATTATACGAATGATATTTTGTGAGCCATTGTAAGCACTTGCGTTAACAACTATGGTAGAGAAATTTTCATCTGATGCGTATATTTCATCTAGATTATCCCAGCTTGCTCCTCCGTTTGTAGAGATTTCTACCGATAACATCGCTGGATTCGTAATTCCTGATTCCGCTTTTAATTGCAGGTATACGATAGCTCGTTTTCCAGTAAAATCTAAATTGGGTGTTTGAATACTTGCATTGTTGGTATTCATTACAATGTAATCGTTACCACTTTGTGAGCCTTGGCTGATGTTTGAACCGGTCCATAAACTAGAAAAATTAGAAATTGTACCTGTATGTTTTGGGGTAATAGCTGATTGTGCAAATAAGTGATCTTGCAATGCTGAAATCAGCAAAATCATTAAAAATACAAATGCTTTTTTATACAAATACTGGTGTTGTATATGTGTTTTTTTCATAATAATGCTTTTAAATTAACCAATAAAATGGGCTAATTAACGAATAATTAGTTTTGAAGTATTTCTATTTCCTGGCATATCAATGTACCAGTCAGGATTGGTTAAACCATTGCTTTGAGCCCATATTGAGAAATTTAAATATGCTTGTAAAAAGTCAACTTTTTCTTTGGTATAAGGTATGGATGTATTGATATCTAAAGCCCAAGGTAAATTGTTGTATGACTTGTAATACCTTCCAATTCCAGGAATTGAATTGTCATTAACTGTTCCAAAGAAACCTAAGTTTGCTTTATCTGATGGAATTTTGTTAGCAAGGTGAATTTCTTTTCCTCTTTGTTGGTTTACAATAATATAAGGATTAAAAGCGGCAGCATCCATAATGGCTGTTGAGACAGTGCCTCCAGATGGTGCTGTACCATTGTCTATAAATGTCAAATGTATTTTGGTAGTATCTGTTCCAACATCAGGTGCATTGGGGTCAACATTTACAAACCAATACCCGCCAGATGTAGGAAGCAAATCATATGCGTCTTTGAAAACGATAATATTTGCATGATTGGGTTGGTCAAACTCAGTCCCGTTTGCATTGAATGTAGTCCAAGTTACTCCTGTGGTTTTTGTGCCTGTAACTGTAGTTATTTTATCTGACTGTACGCCGTCTAATTGAAATGCAAAGGCATTGTGAAGGTCTCCCCCAATTGCCCTTGTTACAAAAGTATAATCAGCCTCTACTACATTGTTATCTCCATTAGAAACTACCGAATAGTTGTAGTCAACTACCAAATCATTGAAGTCATAGTCTCCAATTCCCGGCCACAAATCTTCAAATAATAGAGTGCCAAATCCTACAGCTGGATAAGTAGTAACAAATGCTCTCAATGGATCAGATGGAAACACATCATCAATATCAGGAACATTGTCTCCATCCAAATCTGGCAAAGAGGTATAAGTAGCAGTTTTAAGAAAATATTGTGTATCAAAATAGTTGTATGTACTTACTGTGGTGTACTCAATTACCCAAAAATAATATTTGGCGTTTGAGTTCAGGTTAGTAACAGTTACAGAGTCTGCATTTCCTGAATACAATACTTTAGCACTTCCAATTGAACTACCAGATCCGTAACTCGAATTGGCTGTGTAAGTAGCTTTGTCTGCTGGCCATACATTGATTGTAGAATCTAATGAAGCCAAAACAATTCTTCCTGTTCCATTTCCTGAAGTCCACTTAAATGTTAGACTAGTTGGACTTAGGTATACAAAGTTTGGATTACTTGCTCCAACTGTTGGATAGGTAATAGAAACCGAATCGGTTACATTATCCGTAAAAATAGGTTGTGAATAGACTTGAAATGCAAAACCTATTATGAAGATGGTTAAGCTATTTCTAAAAATCTGTATGATCCTTTGATTTTTCATTTTTAGTTCAGATTATCAGGATTTAAGGTTGCAAATTTACAACTATTTTGCCTGTTTTAGGATTAAATTTTTCAAATTTACCAGCATAACTCCATCTCAAATTTTGAATGTGTGATGGTATAATTACTTTGGCAATAAAAGACTCTTTTGCCTTCTGAAGTTTTTGGTAATAAATATGACCATTGTCATCTAGAATTTTTAATGCAGCTATTCTAGGATCTGTTTGGTTTCCTTCAAATTGAATCATTAACTCAGAATTGGTATTCCAATTAAATTTGTCTGAAGTTTTAAGGCCTCCAAAACTTTGTTGTGGTTTGATTTCTCCATTTCTCTCTATACTGGTTCTTTTACAAGCTCCCACCATTAAAATCAAAGCAATCCCTATTACAATAAAAAAACGAATCATGTTCATTTAGAAAAGATTTAATAATCATCTTTAGAGAAAATGATACCAATTTTAAAACAAAGGCATAAAGTGCTAACTGTAAGATACTTTATTTACCCAAAAATAAAAGATGAAACAAAAAAAATGTCTCAAATTGGGATAGAAATATCCCAAAATGAGACGTGAGGGTAGTCAATCAATCTTCAATTTTTATTCAAAAGCTTCTAAAAATTTGCACCTTTCCAGTTCAATTTTCTGTGCTTTTTTTATATCCAATAATCCAAATTCTATTTTGTTTAACATCATCCAGCATTTTGCTCTTTTTCTGTAAGCCTCTGCAGCGTCTTTATTTAATTGTATGGCAATGTCAAAACTTCTTTTGGCTTCAGCATAATTACCCATTTCCATTAAAATTGATCCGTGCAAATGATGACTTGCATGTTCAAAAGGTAATATTTCAATTGCTTCATTGATAGTTCTTAAAGCCATTTTGGGATTGCCTTTGTCTAAGTATGATTGAGCAAGTATTTCTATAACTTCTGATTTTGCATAAGCATCTCTCCCCATAGAAAGTGCCCTCATTAGTAATGGTTCTGCCACTTCATAGTTTTCATTGTACAAGTGAAATTGTGCCAAGCCAACTAAACAAGGTAAAGAATGAGGATGCAACTGACTGAGTTTTGAAAATAATTGAAAGGCAGATTTTAACTCATCACTTTTTAACAAACAATATGCTTTGAGCAATTGTGCTTCTAAATGATTTGAATTGAACAATAAATAAGAATTACAAAGCTGTAAGGCTGTTTTTACAAAACCCCAATTTAAACTTGAATGGGCTTTTGCCAATAAATGCTTTGTTTGAACCAATGTTTGAAAGTTGTTCTCTAATTGTTGGATGTGCAGGTTTGTCTGTGTCATAATCGGTTTTATTTAATGTAATTGATGGTACAAAGCTACAAAGTGATTCCGCAGTGTATTTGCGGGCTAAAACTATTGCCAATTCAGTGTTTTGTATGATTTATATATTTATATTGCAGGCATGCCAAAAAATAAAAACGCAATTATTCGTTACCGCATCATCGATGCTTGTTTGCGTAATAAATTCAAAAAATTCCCAAGCAAGAATGATTTTATTCATGCTTGCGAAAATTTGGGTTCTGTTTCCTTAAGAACCATTGAAAAAGACCTCTATGACATGATGTATGATGAGGAGTTGAACTATTTTGCGCCTATCGTTTATTCCAAAGCCGAAAAAGGGTACTATTATGAAGACCCCGATTACTCCATTTCAAATTTCCCAATCAATGAGGAAGACTTGTCTGCAATCGCATTTGCTTGTTCTATTTTGAGGCAATTTGGTGGGATAGATCCAGCAAAACAATTATTAGATTCTATTGAAAAGTTGGAGAATTACATGCATGCAAACGCTAAACTTCCTCAAAAATCTTGGGAATCTATTATACAGGCTGAAACCAGCACAGCAGATCCTGGCTTTGAATTCATGGCTCCAATTTTAGATTGTATTCAAAATACGACTGTTTTTGAACTCAATTATAAACGATTCAACAGCGACCAAATTAAAACTTATTCTATACATCCTTACTTGCTCAAACAGTACAGAAATCGTTGGTATGTAATAGGTTTTGATGAAAACAGAAATGATATTGGCACCTTTGCATTGGATCGAATGATTAGCTTAATACCAACTAAAGAATCTTTCTCAACAATAGCTAGTTTTAATGCGTTGAATTACCACAAATATGCTTTTGGAATTCATGTCAGCAAAGACCAAAATCCTGAAAAAGTAAAACTGAAATTTTTGCCTCAGGAAGCTGCATTTATCAAAAGTCAACCTCTGCACTCCAGTCAGCTCATTATTGAAGATTCTGCCAGTCAATTTATAATTGAAATTGAGGTTTGGATAAGTTTTGAGCTCATCAATAGTATTTTAGGCTTTGGAGAGAGGGTTGAAGTGATTAGCCCAGAAACATTAAGAGTTGATATTATCAATCATTTAAGGAATACAATAACTTTGTACCAATCTAATTAAAATGCATACAAAAGAACAAAAACTGGCCGCCTTTTCAAGGGTTTTAGACATTATGGATGAATTGAGAGAAAAATGTCCTTGGGATCGCAAGCAAACGCTTGAAACACTCAGGCATCTGACCATTGAAGAAACATATGAACTTAGTGATGCCATTGTTCAGAATAACCCCTCAGAATTAAAAAAAGAGATTGGAGATGTATTCTTACACCTGGTTTTTTATGCCAAAATAGCAAGTGAGCAAAACATGTTCGATATCTGTGATGTGTTAGATGCTTTGTCTGACAAGCTCATTAGTAGGCATCCTCATATTTATGGAGATGCGGTTGCCAATACTGAAGAAGAAGTTCGAGAAAACTGGGAGCAACTCAAATTAAAAGAAGGGAATAAATCTGTATTGAGCGGGGTAGCCAAAGGCACACCTTCTATTGTGAAGGCATACAGAATGCAAGAAAAAGCAGCACAAGTTGGGTTCGACTGGGAAACACCTGAGCAGGTTTGGGCCAAAGTATATGAAGAACTAGATGAATTCAAACAAGAAATTCAACAGAACAATAAGTCTGCAGCACAAGACGAATTGGGAGATTTATTTTTTGCATTGATCAATGTGGCTAGAAAATACCAATTGAATCCAGATGATGGCTTAGAACATACCAATCAAAAATTCCAAAATAGATTCATGTACATAGAAAGCCAATTACAAACCAATCAACAACAATTCAGTGAGCTCAACTTAGAGCAATTAGACCATTATTGGAACGAAGCCAAATCAAAAGGGATTTAAAACAATAGCGAACATAAAATGTTTGTTATTTAAACTTTAGCTGATGGTACACAAAACCAATGATTCTGGCCTACAAGATTATTTAAAAAATCAACCCAAAATTGTAATCAAATTCTATGCAAATTGGTGTGGGGTTTGTAGGTTATTTGCTTCTAAATTCAATAAAGTTTCAAACAAAAGCAGCTATGAAGATTTGTTATTTTTAGAAATAAATGCAGAGGAAAATCCTTGGGCTAGAAGTTTTGTGAGTATTTCTAACCTGCCATTTTTAGCAACTGTCTCAAATGGGCAATTGATAGAGACAAGTTCAACCTCAAAAGTAGAATACTTAGAAAACATGATTGAAAGACTCAAAAACAAATAATGTAATTAGTTTATGCACCTGTTTTTTATAATTTGTTGATAAACTCTCCTACTTTAACCATTTTATGTGAAAATATCATTTAAAAAAAATCTCTAATCTTCTATTTTTGCGCGTTCCTTAAATCAACTATGTCAATTACAACAGAATATTCAGCAATTTTTATCCAATTCTTGGTTGCATTGGGTTTTGTGGTTACCACAATGATTGTAAGTCATTTGGCCGGACCACGCAGAAAAACTTCAGACAAACTTGAAGTATTTGAATGCGGTATTGAATCTGAAGGCAATGCCAGAACGCCCTTCTCTGTAAGGTATTTTATGACAGCCATTCTATTTGTCTTGTTTGATGTAGAAGTGGTTTTCATGTATCCATGGGCTGTTAATTTTAAACAATTAGGAAATGTAGGCTTTATAGAAATGCTGATTTTTGTCGGTACGTTGTTAATTGGATTTTTATACATTATCAAAAAAGGTGCCCTTCAGTGGGAGAAATAATCAATCTATGTCAATACAAATTGCAGATGCGCCTCCCGGCATTCAGGGACAAGGTTTTTTTGCTACTTCAATAGACAAAGCCGTTGGTTTGGCAAGAGCCAATTCTTTATGGCCCCTTCCTTTTGCTACATCATGTTGTGGCATTGAATTCATGGCAACCATGGCATCAAATTATGACATGGCCCGATTTGGTTCTGAACGGTTGAGCTTTTCGCCTAGGCAAGCTGATTTGTTAATGGTAATGGGCACCATAGCCAAAAAAATGGGCCCAGTTGTAAGACAGGTTTATTTACAAATGGCTGAACCAAGATGGGTAATTGCGGTAGGTGCTTGTGCTTCTAGCGGAGGTATATTTGACACTTACTCTGTATTACAAGGCATAGACAAAGTAATTCCTGTTGATGTTTATGTACCAGGCTGTCCGCCCAGACCAGAACAAATTATTGATGGTATTACCAAAATTCAAGAATTGGTAAAAAACGAACCTCTAAGAAGACGTAATTCTCCTGAATATCAAGCATTGATGGCATCTTACGGCATTAAATAATGGCAAACATTACAAACGAAGAAATCATTCAACACATTCAAACTGACCTTCCTGGCTGCATTCTTTCAGCTGAAGAAAGTTTTGGTATGTGCACAATAGAAATACCAGCTAATCAGGTAAAAAACTTGTTCCAGTTTTTGTATGCACACCCGCAAATGGAATTCCAGTTTTTAACAGATTTATGTGGTATTCATTATCCCAATCAAGTAGACAAAGAATTGGGCGTGGTTTATCACATACATAGCCTCGTAAATAACTTAAGGTTAAGAATCAAAGCATTTGTTCCTAAAGCAAATCCTCAAATTGAGAGCGTTTCGTCAATTTTTAAATCTGCCAATTGGCAAGAAAGAGAAACCTTTGATTTTTATGGTATTGTGTTTACAGGTCATCCCAATTTAAAACGCATCTTAAATGTGGATGAAATGACTTACTACCCTTTAAGAAAAGAGTATCCACTCGAAGATCAGCATAGAACCGATAAAAATGACAGTTATTTTGGCCGTTAACAGCTATGGAAAACAATTTAAACAACACATTTGAAGAGCAGTCAAAGAACTATACTACACTGAATCTAGGCCCTACTCACCCGGCTACACATGGTATTTTTCAGAATATCCTTACCATGGATGGTGAAATTATAGTTGATTCAGAACAGACTGTTGGTTATATACACCGTGCATTTGAGAAAATTGCCGAACACCGTCCATTTTATCAAGTTACTCCACTCACCGATCGTTTAAACTATTGCTCATCGCCAATTAATAACATGGGTTGGCACATGACCATGGAAAAATTATTGGGTGTAACCGTTCCTAAAAGAGTTGATTACATGCGAGTGATTGTGATGGAATTGGCTCGTATTGCAGACCATTTGGTTTGCAATTCAGTTATTGGAGTTGATACAGGTGCATTAACCGGATTTACATACGTATTTCAATGGAGAGAAAAAATCTATGATATCTACGAAGAAATTTGTGGAGCCCGATTGACTACCAATATTGGAAGAATTGGGGGCATGGAAAGAGATTTTTCAAAAGAAGTAATTGCCAAAATTGAAGACTTCTTAGCAGGCTTTCCTAAAGTATTCAATGAGTTTTGTAGCTTATTGGAGCGCAACCGTATTTTCATGGATAGAACCATTGGTACTGGCCCTATCACAGCAGAAAAAGCATTGAATTATGGTTTTACTGGCCCTAATTTAAGAGCAACAGGAGTAGATTATGATGTCAGAGTCATGAATCCTTATGCATCATACTCCGACTTTGATTTCAATATACCTGTAGGTGTCAATGGAGATACTTATGATCGTTTTATGGTTAGACAGGAAGAAATCAGAGAAAGTTTAAAAATAATCAGACAAGCATTGAATAACCTCCCAGCGGGAAAATACTTTGCCGAAGTTCCTTCTTTCTACCTTCCTCCAAAAGAAGAAGTTTACAACAACATGGAAGCTTTAATTTGGCATTTTAAAATTGTCATGGGTGAAGCAGATGTTCCAGTAGGTGAGATATACCATTCTGTAGAAGGAGGCAATGGCGAACTAGGGTATTATTTAGTGAGTGATGGAGGAAGAGCTGCTTACCGCTTACATTTTAGAAGACCTTGCTTTATTTATTACCAAGCATTTCCTGAAATGGTGAAGGGCTCAACGTTGAGTGATGCCATTGTCGCAATGAGCAGTATGAACGTAATTGCAGGGGAATTGGACGCTTAAATTGATAGCAATCATGGAGAAAAAAGAAATTAAATTTAGCAATGAAGCATTGGGGCTTGTTCAGAAAATGAAAAGCCGATATCCAGAAGGAAAACAAAAATCAGCCTTATTACCTATATTACATTTAGCACAAGCCGAATTTGATGGTTGGTTGAGCCCTGAGGTAATGGATTATGTAGCTCAATTGCTCGGCATTCAGTCTATAGAGGTTTTTGAAGTGGCTTCGTTTTACAGCATGTATAATTTAAAGCCTGTAGGAAAATGTTTATTGGAAGTTTGTAGAACCAGTTCTTGTTGGTTAAGAGGAGCGAATGAAATAGTTGCCCATCTTGAAAATAAATTAGGAATCAAAGAAGGTGAAACTACTCCTGATGGCTTATTTACACTCAAGACTGTAGAATGTTTGGGTTCATGTGGAACCGCACCTATGCTTATGTGTGGGGCTCAATTCCATGAAAACCTCACCACTTCAAAAGTGGACGATATGCTTGCTAAATTGAAAGCAGAAAATACTAGAAAAACATATTTAGACAAGGTCGAAGTAAACCAATATTAAACCATGGGAAAGAAATTATTACTTGCAAACGACCATATTCCAGGTATTCAATCGTATGATGTGTACAGGAGCAACGGTGGCTATCTTTCAGTTGAAAAAGCACTCAAAACACTCAAGCCAGAAGATATTGTTGAAGAAGTGAAGAAGTCAGGCTTGAGAGGACGTGGAGGAGCTGGTTTTCCTACTGGTATGAAGTGGAGTTTCTTGGCAAAACCAGAAGGTGTGCCTAGATACTTGGTATGCAATGCCGACGAATCAGAGCCAGGTACTTTTAAAGACCGTTATTTGATGTCGAGAATACCTCACCTATTGGTAGAAGGAATGATCACATCAAGTTATGCTCTGGGCGCAAATACCTCCTATATTTATATCAGAGGAGAATATTATTATGTGGCTCAAATATTAGAAAAAGCAATAGCTGAAGCCTATCAAAATGGCTGGCTTGGACAAAATATTTTAGGCACTGGTTACAACTTAGATTTACATGTACAAGTAGGTGGTGGAGCCTATATCTGTGGCGAAGAAACCGCATTATTAGAGTCTTTAGAAGGCAAAAGAGGAAACCCTAGAATTAAACCTCCATTTCCTGCAATTGCAGGTTTATATGGATGCCCTACTGTAGTAAACAATGTGGAAACAATAGCAGCTGTGGTACCTATTGTTAATGATGGCGGTGACAGTTATGCAGCAATTGGTATAGGAAAATCAACAGGAACCAAACTCATTTCAGCTTCGGGACATATTAAAAAACCTGGTGTTTATGAAATAGAAATGGGCATTACTGTAGAAGAATTTATATACAGTGAAGCTTATTGCGGTGGCATATTAAACAATAAAAAATTAAAAGCAGTTGTGGCTGGTGGTTCATCAGTACCAATTTTACCTGCCGATAAAATCCTAACAACTCCTGCGGGTGAAAAAAGGCTTATGTCTTATGAGAGCTTGTCGGAAGGAGGGTTTGCTTCTGGAACCATGCTTGGCTCTGGCGGTTTTATTGTGATGGATGAAGATACAAGTATAGTAGAAAACCTATATACTTTTACGCGTTTTTACCACCACGAAAGTTGCGGACAATGCTCACCTTGCAGAGAAGGTACAGCCTGGATGGAAAAATTACTTCATAAAATTTTAGACGGACATGGAACGCTTGCAGATGTAGATTTGTTATGGGAAATTCAATCTAAAATTGAAGGCAATACCATTTGTCCACTAGGTGATGCTGCGGCATGGCCTGTAGCAAGTGCAATTAGACACTTCAGGTCTGAATTTGAATCTTTTGTTAGCAATGGTAACGCAAAACACCCAATCAATTAACTTCCAAACTGATTAAGAAAATGGCTAAAATTACAATAGACGGAAAAACAATTGAAGTGGCAGATGGAACAACCATTTTGCAGGCCGCAAGAATGATTGGACCGGATGTAGCCCCTCCTACCATGTGCTATTACAGCAAGTTAAAAACAAGTGGCGGTTATTGCAGAACTTGTTTGGTAGAAGTTAGTAAAGGCTCCGAAAAAGATCCAAGACCAATGCCTAAACTGGTTGCTAGTTGTAGAACAACAGTTATGGACGGAATGGAAGTAAAAAACAATTCTTCTGAAAAAGTAACTGATGCCAGAAAAGGTGTGGTTGAGTTTTTGTTGTTGAACCATCCGCTAGATTGCCCAGTTTGTGACCAAGCAGGTGAATGTCATTTGCAGGATTTGTCATATGAGCATGGATCAGCTAAAACACGTACTGATTTTGAACGCAGAAATTTTGAAAAAATAAACATCGGAAATTACATTCAATTGCACATGAACAGGTGCATTTTATGTTACAGATGTGTAAAAGTTGCAGATCAAATTACTGATGGTCGTGTGCATGGAGTCATCAACAGAGGTGATCATGCAGAAATTTCAACCTATATTGAAAATGCCATAGAAAATGACTTTTCTGGTAATGTGATAGATGTTTGCCCTGTTGGTGCTTTAACAGATAAAACATTCCGATTTAAAAGTAGGGTTTGGTTTACCAAGCCAGAAAATGCGCATAGAGATTGCCCTACATGCAGTGGAAAAGTAGTGGTTTGGAAAAAAGGTGATGATATTCTTAGGGTAACAGGCAGAAAAGACCAATGGGGTGAAGTAGAGGAATTTATTTGCAATACTTGTCGTTTTGAAACCAAGAAAACTTCAGATTGGACCATTGAAGGCCCTTCCCCTATCAATAACCATTCTGTCATTTCGGCTAACCATTACGAAGTTTTTGAAAAGCCTCAAGAACTCACCATCAATCAAATTCGTCCACTTGCAATCGACCAAAACAACGACTAATGGAAATAATTTTATTTAAAGCCATATTGGTGCTTGTATTGTTCCTGATTAGTTTAGGAATTGCCGCTTATTCAACCTATGCAGAAAGAAAAGTTGCTGCATTTCTTCAAGACAGGATTGGCCCAGATAGAGCGGGCCCATTTGGTTTGCTCCAACCAATTGCAGATGGAGTAAAGATGTTCTTAAAAGAAGAAATCATACCCAATCATTCTAACAGGTGGTTGTTTATACTAGGTCCATGTATTTTTATGTTGACTGCATTGATGACAAGTGCTGTTATTCCATGGGGAATGCCATTGGAGTTCAATGGCACCAAATATGCATTGCAGGTAGCAGATATCAATATTGGTATTTTATACATTATGGGAGTGCTCTCAGTGGGTGTATATGGCATTATGATAGGTGGTTGGGCTTCTAACAACAAATACGCATTGTTGGGTGCAATTCGCGGATCTAGCCAAATGATTTCTTATGAATTAGCAATGGGCATGAGTATTATCTCTATTTTGTTGATTTCAGATGGCTCACTCAGTCTTTCACATATTGTGGAATCTCAAAAAGGAATGAATTGGAATGTGTTTTACCAACCATTAGGGTTCCTGATATTCCTCATTTGTGCATTTGCAGAGGCAAACCGTACTCCGTTTGATTTGCCAGAATCAGAATCAGAATTAATTGGTGGTTACCATACAGAATACTCTTCTATGAAATTAGGTTTGTTTTTGTTTGCGGAATACATCAATATGTTTATTTCGTCAACCGTTATTTCATGTTTGTATTTTGGTGGCTATCAATTTCCGGGATTAGAATACCTTTCAGCCCACTTGCCTGCTAATTTGGTGAGTGTCATCTCAATTGGAGCCTTGTTTACAAAGGTTTTCTTTTTCATATTTTTCTTTATGTGGGTGAGATGGACCATCCCAAGATTTAGGTACGACCAATTGATGCGCTTGGGATGGCAAGTATTGTTACCATTGTCAATTGCAAATATGCTTATAACAGGCGGTGTGATTACTTTCTTTAATTTATAATAGCTCTACAATGAACCAATTAACCAATAGATCTAAAGTTGTTGTTCACAAAGAAATGAACTGGATAGAGAAACTCTACTTACCAGCTATTTTTCAAGGTCTTGTGATTACAATTAAACATTTGTTTAAGAAGAAAGCCACTTTGCGTTATCCAGAAGTAACTAGGCCTTTTGCGCCAGTTTACAGAGGCATGCATGTACTCAAAAGAGACGAACAAGGTAGAGAAAATTGTACCGCTTGTGGTTTGTGTGCTGTTTCATGCCCGGCTGAAGCCATTACTATGGATGCCGCTGAGCGAAAAAAAGGCGAAGAAATGCTTTACAAAGAGGAAAAATATGCTGCCAAATACGAAATCAATATGTTGAGATGTATCTATTGTGGCCTATGTGAAGAAGCCTGCCCAAAAGATGCCATTTATTTGACAGACAGAATTGTACCTTCAGATTATAACAGAAATAATTTTGTATTTGGCAAAGATGTATTGGTTGAGCCTATTGATCAACGCATCGATATCAGCAAAAGAAAAAAGAACTATTCAATTGTAAATTAAACAGAGATGGAATCAACTATAGTGTTTTATTTATTGTCAGCTTTGTCGGTTATTTCGGCATTGTTTGTAGTGTTTTCTAGAAGTCCGATTTACAGTGTTTTGTCTTTAATTGTTTGCTTTTTTACAATTGCTGGGCATTATATCATGCTCAATGCACAGTTCTTAGCTATCATACATATCATTGTTTATGCAGGTGCCATTATGGTATTGATGCTTTTTACAGTAATGTTGTTAAATTTAAACAAAGAGCTTGGCACACATAAATTCAATCTCACCAAATTAATGGCAGTTATTACTGGAGGGCTCATGTTCTTAGTAATTATTGCCTCTGTGAAATCAAGTTCATTGGCCAATTACCAGGCTCCTGCCTATTTAAACATTGGCAATGCAGAAGACATTGGTATGAAATTATTTACCGACTACCTCCTGCCTTTTGAAATCTCATCAGTATTGTTTGTTTCGGCTATGATTTCGGCCGTATTGTTAGCTAAAAAAGAAGTAAAATAATGAACCCTATTACAAATCCAGAATCTACTACCAATTGGTACTTGTTTTTAAGTTGCCTCCTGTTCTCTATAGGCGTGATGGGTGTTTTATTCAGAAAAAACGCACTAATAATTTTAATGTGTATTGAATTGATGTTGAATGCAGTTAATTTATTACTGGTTAGTTTTTCTGCATATTCAGGCAATACAGATGGGCAAACATTTGTGTTTTTTATCATGGTGGTTGCAGCTGCTGAAGTAGCAGTTGGTTTGGCATTGATGGTAAGTATTTACAGGAATATTGGCAGTATCGATATTCAGTCTCTCAACAAATTAAAATGGTAAATTAACAGTTCATGAACAATACAATGAATTTATTGACAATGATTACGCCAGCCATGATGATTCCTATTTTTCCATTATTGGGCTTTTTAATCTTGTCTTTGTTTGGAAAAAAATTGGGCTTGATGTCCGGTTGGATTGCCAGTATGGCCATATTGGGATCGTTCTTGTGCAGTATCAATCTTTTTATAGGATTGGAAGGCGATCAACAACTCAACTTTAGTATTTTTAATTGGATTAACTCAGGTGATTTGCAAATTGAATTTGGTTTTCTAATAGACCAACTCAGTTTAATCATGCTACTGGTTGTTACAGGAATTGGATTTTTAATTCACCTGTATTCAATTGGTTATATGCATCATGATGAAGGATTTACAAGGTTTTTCTCTTACCTGAATCTGTTTGTTTTCTTCATGCTCTTATTGGTGATGGGTAACAATTATGCAGTAATGTTTATTGGTTGGGAAGGTGTTGGTTTGTGCTCTTATTTGCTCATTGGGTTTTGGTTCAAAAATCCAGACTATAACAATGCAGCTAAAAAGGCTTTTATCATGAATAGAATTGGTGATTTAGGCTTTTTAATTGGCATATTTGCTTTGATATTCCATTTTGGAACACTTGATTTTATAGATGTTCAAAACCAATTGACGGGATTTGAATCCAATGCTCCCATATTGGTATTCATTACATTGATGTTATTTATTGGAGCCACAGGTAAAAGTGCACAACTTCCTTTGTATACCTGGTTGCCTGATGCAATGGCAGGCCCTACTCCTGTTTCAGCTTTGATACATGCCGCAACAATGGTTACGGCCGGAATTTATATGATTTGCAGGTCAAATTTGCTATTTGCATTGGCGCCTTATACGTTACACATTATTTTAATAGTAGGTGTGGCCACCTCATTATTTGCCGCAATTATTGGTATTAAGCAAAACGATATTAAGAAAGTATTGGCTTATTCAACCGTATCGCAATTGGGATTGATGTTTGCAGCCATTGGGCTTGGTGCATTTGAAAGTAGTTTGTTTCATGTAATGACCCATGCTTTTTTTAAGGCCTTGTTATTTTTGGGTGCAGGTAGTGTTATTCATGCAATGGGTGGCGAACAAGACATTCGCAAAATGGGTGGCTTGAGTAAATCAATTAAAATAACCTTTGTAACATTTTTAATTGCTACACTTGCTATTTCTGGAATTTTCCCATTTGCAGGTTTTTTCTCTAAAGATGAGATTTTGGCAAAAGCATTTGAACACAATCTATTGGCATGGGCCTTATTGAGTATCAGTTCTATGATTACAGCTTTTTATATGTTCCGATTGTTGTTTTTGGTATTTTATGGACAATTCAGAGGAACAGAGCAACAGGCCAAACACCTGCATGAATCTCCTATATCTATGACTTTTCCATTGATGGTTTTAGCAATTTTGTCTGCATTTGGGGGTTTCTTTGGATTGCCTGCTGTATTCGATTCTACGCACCAACTCAATGTGTTCTTAGCCCCTATTTTCAATGCATCAAAATTGGTAACTACAGAAGTTCATGCACTTTCACATTCACAAGAATGGATGCTAATGGGTATTGCCACATTTGCAGCATTAATGAGTATATTTTTTGCATTTAGTTTGTACATTAAAAAGCAGCAACTACCAGAAAACGACGCTGATTTAACTGGATTCAGTAAAATTGTTGCCAATAAATTTTACGTTGATGAATTTTATCACAAGGTATTTGTAAATCCAATAATGATTATCAGTGATTTGTTATTGGTATTGGTAGATAAATTAATCATAGATATGGTTGTTAATTTAACTGCAATTATTGTAGATGCATTAGGTAGACTTTACAGGTTAATTCAAACAGGTAGCACTGGATTTTACCTCATAGCTATGGTTCTGAGTATGGTTATTGTTATGTTCATTCAAATTATTTTATAATGCTTAGTTTAGAATTATTATTTATACCGCTTTTAGCATCCCTACTTTTGCTATTTGCAAATGAAAAAGCAGCAAAACCATTGGCATTGCTTTTTAGTATTGTAGAGGCTATTTTTACTATATACGCCTATCAAGTTTTTCAACAAAATGGTTCTGAAGCTTTTGAATTTCAGATGCCTTGGGTAAATAAACCACAAATCAATTTGCATTTTGGAATAGATGGTATCAGCTTGTTAATGGTAGTACTCACCAATTTATTGATACCTTTTATTATTCTTTCAGGCTTTCAAAGAACAACTAAAAGAGTTGCCACCTTTTACGCATTGCTATCTTTCATGCATTTTGCTTTACTTGGTGTGTTTATGGCCTTAGATGGCTTTGTTTATTATATATTCTGGGAATTGGCATTGATACCAATTTATTTTATGGCTTTCAATTGGGGCGATGAAAATAGTGCAAAAGTTACCTTGAAATTTTTCATTTATACCCTAGCTGGTAGTTTATTGATGTTGTTTGGATTTATCTATTTGTACATGGGTACTCCAAATCATTCACTAGATTGGTCTATTTTATCAACCCAACACACTTGTTCATGTAACCAAACTTGGTTATTCTGGCTCTTTTTCATTGCATTTGCAATTAAAATTCCAATTATTCCATTTCATACCTGGCAACCAGATACCTATCAGTCTGCTCCTACCCAAGGAACCATGTTGTTATCTGGAATTATGCTTAAAATGGGAACTTATAGCTTATTAAGATGGTTATTACCCATTTTTCCGGCAGGAATGCACGAATGGCAACCAGTTGTAATTACGCTTTCTGTTATTGGAATTGTTTATGCTTCAGTCATTGCCATTATGCAAAGAGATTTGAAAAAACTATTTGCATATTCTTCCATTGCCCACGTTGGATTAATTGCTGCTGGTACTTTTACTTTGAGTTTTGAAGGAATGCAAGGAGCTTTGGTTCAAATGTTAGCACATGGTATCAATGTGGTTGGATTATTTTTCTGTGCAGATATTATTTTAAACAGAAAAGGCAGCCTTCAATTGCATCAATTAGGATGTATTCGCATACAATCACCTTGGTTTGCAGCTTTTTTCCTAGTTATAGTTCTTGGTGCCATTGCACTGCCGCTTACCAATGGATTTGTTGGCGAGTTTATGTTATTATATAGCTTGTTCAAATACAATATGTGGTTGGGTGCTGTTGCCGGTACAACAATTATCCTAGGTGCAGTTTACATGTTAAAAATGTATCAAGAAGTGATGTTAGGAGATCAAGTAGAGCAATCTGAACCTATGGAAGGGCTGCATTGGAATGAAAAAGTTGTTTTGATAGGAATTGTTGCCTTGATTTTCATATTGGGCATTTTCCCAAGTATTGTAACCAACTTAACTCAACCTGCTGTAAACCAATTATTAAAATTAATTTAAACAAACTGTGAATACATTAATTTATACATCTGTTCTTGGATTTGGTTTGATGGTTTTGGAAGTATTGAAACTTCGCAAATGGATCAGTCCAGCAATTATTTTAGGCTTGAGTTTGATTTTTGGTATAAATATTCATGATTGGAACCAACCGGGTTCATACATGGGTAATATGTTAGAAATAAGCAATTTTACTGTTGCTTTTAATGCTTTGGCTATATTTATTACATTACTGATTGCAATGCTTGCATCTGAATACTATTCAGATGAAGAACACCATATCAGCGATTACATGGCCATCATGACATTTGTTTTATGTGGTGCACAAATGATGTTGGGCTATGCCAATTTGGTTTTATTTTTCATTGGTATAGAAACATTGAGTATTTCGCTGTATGCACTTTCTGGAAGTAAAAGATTTGATGCAAAATCGAATGAAGCAGGATTTAAATATTTTTTAATGGGCTCTTTTGCTTCGGGATTTTTGTTATTCGGAATTGCTTTGATGTATGGCGCTACCCAGAGTTTTGATTTGAATAAACTAGCTGAATATGCTATGGGTACTTCTGTTTCTCCTCTATTTTTAACCGGATTATTGCTGGTTTTATTTGCCCTGTTTTTTAAAGTTTCTGCTGCTCCATTTCACTTTTGGGCACCAGATGTATATGAAGGAGCACCGAGTATCATTACTGCATTTATGAGTACTTTGGTAAAAGTAGTTGGCTTTGCTGCATTTTATAAGTTTCTTCATGTATTTGGTTACTTAATACCTGTAAAATTTGATTGGTTAATTACACTTGTAGCAATATTGTCATTGGTTACTGGAAATCTTTCTGCACTCGCCCAAGAGAATTTTAAACGACTCATGGCCTATTCTGGAATTTCTCATGCAGGTTATTTGCTCATTGGATTGGTTGGAGCTGCGGCATTCCCTAGTAGTGCAATTCTATACTATGGTTTAGGCTACTCTCTATCTACCATTGGTGCATTTGCTATTGCTATGGCTGTTTTTAAATCTACAGGTTCAGAATCAATAAGCGCTTTCAATGGTCTTGGAAAGAAGAATCCTGTATTGGCTGCATGCTTAACAGCAACAATGCTTGGATTGGCAGGTATTCCTCCTTTTGCAGGATTTTTTGGAAAATTTTATATTTTCAGTGAAGCCATACAAAATGGGCACTTTTACCTGGTATTGGTTGGAATTTTGAGTTCAATGATTGGTATATATTATTACATGAAAGTAGTTATTGCCATGTATGCCAAACCTGCAAATGAAACCAAAATAGAAATTTCGTTGACTAATCAATTGGTAATGTGGTTGTGTTTGGTTTTGGTATTGCTAATTGGAATAATGCCGTCATTAGTGACGGGTTTATTTTAATTGAAAAACAAGCTACCAAAACAAGCAAATTCATAATAATTTCACATTTACAGGCTTGGTATTTCAATTTAAATGACTTTTTTTGCAACAATTAAAAAATAATAAATAAAAAAAATGAACAAGGTAGCAGCTCCTCAAAAAGAAAGCGCATTAAAGAGTCAATTCGCTTCTTTCGCTATTCCAATTCTGGTAATTACCGGTATTTTGATTTACAAATTTGTATTGGGTAACTCATCTAATTTTCAAGGTGGAGACCCTGCAAACCACCCTGTAGAAGAAGGTGTTGGTCATGTTTTGGGATTGATTTACAAAGGTGGTTTTATTGTACCAATCTTGCTTTCTTTGGTATTGATGAGTTTAACTTTTTCAATTGAAAGATTCTTAACAATTTCAAAAGCTCAGGGTACAGGAAATGCTGAATCATTTGTTAGAAAAGTGAAAGGTCATCTTTCTGCTAACAATGTAGATGCAGCAATCGCTGAATGCGACAAGCAAAAAGGTTCTGTAGCTAACGTTGTTAGAACTGCTTTGGCTAAATACAAAGAAATGGAAGCTACTTCAGGTATGGACAAAGACCAAAAGGTTTTGGCTATTCAAAAAGAATTAGAAGAAGCTACAACTCTTGAGTTGCCAATGTTAGAAAAGAACTTGGTTATTATTGCAACCATGGCATCGGTTTCTACTTTGATTGCTTTATTAGGAACTGTATTGGGTATGATTCGTGCGTTCTCAGCATTGGGAACAGGTGGTGCTCCAGATTCAGTAGGTTTGGCGAATGGTATTTCTGAAGCTTTGATCAATACTGCTTTGGGTATCGGAAACTCAGCAATTGCAATTATCATGTACAATGTATTTACAACTAAAATCGATAAAATTACATATACCATCGATGAAGCTGGATTTAGCATTGTTCAAACTTTTGCCGAAAAGCATAAATAAAATTGATTCTCAATCGGATTTCCAAACACTAATTCAATACTATGCCAAAGGTTAAAGTGCCGCGTAAGAGTACCTCTGTGGACATGACAGCTATGACAGACGTAGCATTCTTGCTCCTGACGTTCTTTATGCTCGCAACGCAATTTAAACCGGACGAACCGGTAACTGTTAATGCACCTTCATCAATAGCTGAAGTACCATTGCCAGATATCGATATCATGACCATCACTATTGCCGGAGACGGTAGAGTGTTCTTTGATTTGGAAGGGCAGCAATACAAAGAAGAACTCATCAAAAAAATGAGTGCTTTGAAGCAGGTTCCATTTTCTCCTGAAGAAATAAAAAGCTTTTCTTTGATGTCAAGTTTTGGGGTTCCATTTGGGCAGCTTAAACAATTGCTTGCACTTAAAACAGAAGAAAGAGCTAAAATTCAACAAGCAGGCATACCTGCCGATTCATTGAACAATGAGCTGGCTGATTGGATTTGGCAGTCTCGTTTGGTAAATAACAATGTTCGCGTAGCCATTAAAGGTGATCAGGAAACCAATTATCCAATTGTAAAGCAAGTGATTGCAACCTTACAGGATAAAAAAGTAAACCGATTTAATTTTATAACCAATTTAAATACCGAACCGGTAGAATAATTTAACTATGGCAGAAATAGAAGGCGGTGGCGGTGGCCATAAAAAAGGCGGTAAACCAAAAGGCAAGAAACTATCTACCCGTGTAGACTTTACACCCATGGTAGATTTGGGCTTTTTGCTCATTACCTTTTTCATGTTGACCACTTCCATGAACAAACCAAAAACAATGGAAATCAACATGCCCGTTAAGGACAAAGTTGAAGAAGTTGATAAAACCAAGGTAAAAGCATCTCAAGCAATAACCGTATTGTTGACTGAAAACGACAAGATTGTTTATTATTTCATTAACGAAAAGACAGGAGAACCAGAAACCCCAATCATTACTGATTTTAGTAAAGCTGGTATACGTTCTACCCTATTGACAAAAAATAGAGAACTACTTGCAGCTAAAGGATTCAACAACTTAGATTCAATTCCAATCTATAAACAAATGTACAGATTGAATCAAATTGATGAAGCTACCATGCGTGCAAATATTTCTGCTATCAAGAACAACAAAGATGCTTTAATTGTCGTTATCAAAGCAGATGATAAGGCCAAATACAAAAACTTGGTTGATATTTTAGATGAAATGTTGATTTGCAATATTGGAAGGTATGCAATTGTTGATATTACTGATATTGAAAAGGAATTGATTCAAACCGCAATGGCAGTTAAATAAAAGATCAAGACATGGCTAAAGTTAACATTTTCGAAAATAAATGGGTTGATCTCATCTTTCAAGGTAGAAATCAATCATATGGAGCTTATGTGCTTCGCAAAAAAAGCGATGAAAACACCCTGAAGGGAATTGTATTCTCTATCTTGTTGTTTACTACCTGTATCTCTGCTCCTGTAATTATCAATTATATCAAATCAAAAATTCCTAAAGAAAATGAGGTAAAAGTTACTGAGGTAAACACCTTAGAAGAACCGCCACCAATTGATAAAAACGAACCACCACCCCCTCCTACTGAACCTCCTCCTCCACTTAAAAGTACGGTAAAGTTTACTCCTCCAGAAATTAAGCCTGATGAAGAAGTTCCTCAAGACGAGCCACCACCTGCACAAGAAGACATGAAGGACAAAGATGCTGGTGCAGCAACCGTAGAAGGTGATCCAAATGGAGTAGATGCAAGTTTGGTTGAAGGTGATGGTGACGGAGATTCTCCTGAAATTATGACTTTTGCAGAGCAAATGCCTGAATTTCCAGGAGGCGCAGAAGAAATGTACAAATACTTGAGTAAAAACATTCAATACCCTCCTTTGGCTAGAGAAAACAGCATTGAAGGAAAAGTAATTTTAACCTTTGTGGTGGGTTCTGATGGTAAAATCTCTCAATTGGAACAAGTAGGTAAAAAACTCAATTGGGGATTGGACGAAGAAGCTTTGCGTGTTGTTAAATCAATGCCACCATGGACACCTGGTAAACAAAATGGTAAACCTGTATACGTTAAATTCACTTTACCGATCAGATTCCAATTAAACTAATTTGAACAAACCTGGCTTATTTTGCATGTAATTGCTATAGCAATTGCTGTTGAATAAGTCAGGTTTTTTTTGTTGAAATAAATGAAGCAATATTCAGAAAGGAAAAACAAATTATGATCCGTTATTTGCATGCCATTATGGGTGTATTGTACATTGTTTTGGGAATAATGGTATTTGTTTATCCTATACTGCCTGAAATGAGCGAAACAACTAGAAATGTAGTTGCCGCAGCTTTGGTTGTTTATGGTTTCATTAGACTGTTTCGATTTTATAAATCATGAGGCAATTTCTTTTTATAGTTTTGGGATTTTTAATCATTGCATCTTGTAATGACGATAAGCCAAAAGCAATTGACACGCCAACTTCTGGTAACATTACTGTTAGTTGTGATGAAAGCCTCAGGCCAATTGCAGAGGCTGAAAAAGATGTTTTTGAGTCATTGTATCCTAACGCGCACATAAACCTTATTTTTACAAACGAACAACATGCCATTGATTTGGTTTTAAAAGACAGTGCTCGCATGGCATTTGTGACACGAAAAATGAATGCTGACGAAGAAAATCAACTCAAAGAGCAAAAAATTAGTCGTTCAAGGTCTATTAAAATTGCATCTGATGCCATTGCATTTATTTTAAATAAATCCAATAAAGATACCCTATTCAATGTTGGTCAAATCAAACAAATCTTAAACGGCACTTTTACCAATTGGAATCAAATTAACCCCAAACACCAAGGCCAAATTCAGGTTGTTTTTGACAATCCTGCCTCTGGTGCCATTCGCCTTTTATCAGATAGTTTAGGATTGAATAAGCAATTAAGCAAACAATGTTTTGCTGTCAATTCAAACAAAGAAGTGGTGAGTTATGTAGAAAAAAATAACCATGCAATAGGCATTATTGGAATTAGCTGGATCAGTGACCCAGATGATAGTTTGGTAAAATACTTTTACAAACAAATTAAAGTTGCGGATATAGTTCCTAAAAAAATCAACTACGAAAGCATTACATGGAAACCCATTCAGGCTAACATTCACTTGAGACAATATCCTTTTTGGAGAGAAGTATTTTTAGTGAGTAGAGAGGCTAAATCAGGGCTTGGCACAGGCTTTGCTAGCTTTATTTCAGGCGACCAAGGACAAAGAATTATTTTAAAATCAGGATTGGTTCCTTCAAGGGCCGCCATCAGAACCATCGAATTAACACAATAAGCATTCATCATGAAAACCATTTATGTCATTTTAGCCTTGTTATTATTGAACTTTCAAAGTTTAAGGGCCCAGCAACTTGAAGCGGGTATGAAAGCTTTGGATTTTGAAAAATATGAACAAGCCAGGAGCATTTTTAAATCAATGATTCAACAAGAACCTACAAATGGTATTTTGTATTATTATCTAGGTCAGACTTATACCAATTTAATCCAATTGGATTCTGCAGAAATGACCTATCAAAATGGAATCAGTAACGCTCCTACTCATGCAAGCAATTATGCCGGATTGGGAGAATTGAAGTTGATGGAAGGAAAAAAAGACCTAGCACTGGTACAATTTAACAAGGCTTTGTCTTTTAGTAAAACCAGAAATGGGGTTGTGACGGATATTCAAACTTTGGAATTGGTTGCTTCTGCAATGGTGAACAATGCACAAGATAAAATGCTTGATTCGGCCGAACAATTAGTTGTTATGGGCTATGAGCAGAATAAAAAGAATTATAGTTTTTTAATTGCAGCTGGTGATGTTTACCTTGAAAGAAATGATGGTGGCAATGCCGCTACATTTTATGAAAGGGCAATTGCTTTGGAGCCAAACAATCCTAAGGCTTATTCGAGGGTTGCTGTTATTTGGTTAAGGGTTAAAAATTACGAAGCTGCACAAACAGACTTAAATAGGGCTTTTGAAAAAGACCCTAATTATGCTTCAGCCTGGAAATACCAGGCAGAACTGCATTATGCAAAACGTAATTTTGCCAAGGCAAAAGAAGCTTACTCAAATTACCTAAACAATTCAGAGCCCAGCACTGCTAACCAAATTAGATTTGCCAGAATTTTATTCTTGAGTAAAGACTATGAATCGGCATTTGAAAAAATTGATGAAATTCAAAAGACCGACAAAAAGAACATCTTACTTTACAAGTTAAAAGCTTATGCTGTTTACGAAACAATTGCAACCAAAACAGATACTGCCAAAGCAAATACTGGCTTGGAAGCATTGAATTATTATTTCAGTAAAACAGATACCAGTAAAATTACAGCAACAGACTATTTGTATTTAGGCCGATTGGAATCAAAAGTTGTTGGAAAAGATTCTTTGGCTTCGGCGCATATGAGTATGGCATTGACTATTGATCCATCTCAAGTTGAAGTGTATGCTGACATTGCAAAACTGTTAAACAAACAAAAGAAATTTAAAGATGCTGGCGATATGTTTAAGAAATACATCGGTTTGGCTAAAAAGGTAACTGTTGTTGATTATTACTTAATGGGTAGAGCCTATTATTTTGGCAAAGCATATAACGATGCTGACTCCGCTTTTGCTAAAGTAAACGAAATGAAGGCTGACTATGCAGATGCTTATTATTGGAGAGGTATGAGTTTATCGGCATTAGACCCTGAATCAAAAACTGATTTACCAAAACCTTTAATGGACAAGTACATTGAATTGCAAACTGCTGATGCTGTAAAATTTGAAGCAAACAAAGAGAAATGGAAAAAGGATTTAGTAAATGCATACAGCTACCTTGGCTATTATTATTTGGTACGTGATAAACTAGCAGATAGCAAAACAAAAGCAAGAGAGCATTACAAAAAGGTCTTGGATTTAGACCCAGAAAATGTGAATGCAAAAAAAGTATTGAGTGAATTAAAATAATGAAAGGCCGGTTTATCCGGCTTTTTTGTGCAAATAACAATGAATTATAAAGTTTATGGAAGTGGTCAGCCTTTGCTCATATTACATGGTTTCTTAGGCTCATTAGACAACTGGCATACCATTGCCAATGAATTGGGAAAATATTTAAAGGTTTATACCATTGACCTCAGAAATCATGGTAAATCATTCCATGCCCCTACTCATTCAATTCAAGACATGGTTAACGATGTTTATGCATTTATTCAAACACATGATTTGAAAATGGTTCAACTCATGGGGCATTCTATGGGAGGAAAAGTAGCCATGGAATTTGCATTACATTACCCTACAATGGTCAATCAATTGATTGTAGTTGATATTGCACCTAAACTATACAAAAGGGGGCATGACGACGTTTTAAGAGCTTTACAAGAGGTACAGCTCGAAGGCATGAAATCTCGTAAAGAAGTTGAAAGCGCATTACTACCTTATTTACCTGACTTTGGCGTTCGTCAGTTTATCATGAAGAATTTAGACAGAAATGATGCTGGTAATTATAGCTGGAAAATGAATGTACCTGTTTTATTAAGAGATTATGATCAGGTAGTACAGGCAATAGCTCCAAACAGACAATTTTTAGGTGACACCCTTTTTATTAGAGGAGGCAATTCTATATACATACAAGATTCGGACAACCAACAAATGAAGGAGTTATTTCCAAGATACACCTTAGAGACCATTGAAAATGCCGGTCATTGGGTGCATGCCGACCAACCTGTCTTGTTAATGAATTTGGTATTGAATTTTTTGAAAAGGCACTAACGCAGTCTGATTCTTCTTCCTCTTTTTAGTTTGGTCTTAGAAGAGATCCTATTGATTCTACTTAATTTTTTTGCACTCAAACCATACCTAGCAGCAATTTTTCTGATGGTATCATTCTTAAGGGCTTTTGTATATTTTGGAACCTGAGCTTTTAATTTAGCCGATTTAACCTCATACAAATGTTTGAAACAACCTTTTTCTACTTGAAAGGTATCGGCTAACAGTGATCCACTAGGAAAATGAATCAATGTAGATGGATTGATTTTTTCACCTTTGAACCTGACTTCAAAATGTAAATGTGGCCCAGTAGATCGGCCTGTACTTCCTGCCAAACCTATAATGTCTCCACCTTTTACGGGTTGTCCGGGATATGCTAATAATTGAGAGAAATGTGCATACAGCGTTTCTAAACCATTGTTGTGCCTGATTAAAACTACATAGCCATAATCGGCACTTCTTTTAGCAATTCTAACCACTCCTTCAAAAGCAGCATATACGGGGTCTCCAATTTCCATTCGGATATCGGTTCCAAAATGAAATTTCAGACGTCTACCCCATTTTCTAAATCCAAATCCTGAACTTAAATCACCAATGGCTGGTGGATGAAATGCACAATCATCATAATTTCCCAATACCAGATTAATGGTATCTTCCATTGCCTTTAAATCTTGTTTGTAAGGGTTAATTGTAATGGTGTCCCATTTAGAATAAAATTGTGATGCTGGTGCAAATGCAGTATCAAAATAAAAATTTCGAGGTCTGATAAAATCCCAATATTTATTACTTGGGGTAACAACCAAACTATCGTATTCTTCAGATTCAGCCTCTTCTTCCTCTTCTTCTTCCAGTTCACTGAGCTGCAAAGAGTCTGGCAATGCCATATCTGGATCTGTTAAAACCTGCGCAAAACCAACCTGTGTAAATAAGCTAAAAAATATACTAAAAACGACTACTTTAAATTTCATAAGGATCTTGTTCTAAGACAGCGATAGCATGCAATTTATCCTTATTGAGTTGAGTTTTTAAATCTTCGAGAGAATGGAAGCGCATTTCTTCTCGCAGTTTATCAACAAAATGAACCCTGATCCTTTGATTATAAAGGTCTTCATTGAAATCAAATATGTGGACTTCAATTGAATGTTCTTTATCAGGAATGCTCGGATTGTTGCCAATATTCATCATTCCTTTGTACAATTGATCGGCAATTTCTACGAAAACTGCATATACCGCGTTGGCAGGAACAATTTTATCTGAATCTGTTAAAATGAGATTTGCAGTTGGAAATCCAATTTGCCTACCTAACTGCTTTCCTTTTACTACTGTTGCATGAAACGAATAAAAATAGCCTAAGTAGTGTTTGGCCAGTATGCAATTGCTCTTGAACAATGCTTCCCTGATTTTAGTTGAAGAAATAGACAAATTATCAATTTCTTGAACTGGAATCTCTTGAACTTCAAAACCATATGCAGATGAATATGTTTTTAAGTGTTCAAAACTACCTTCACGGTTTTTACCAAACCTGTGGTTGTATCCAATGACCAAATATTTTGTATGGATGGCATCTACAATGATTTCCTTGATGAATTGAAGCGAACTCCATTTTGAGAACTCAATGGTAAAAGGCAAGATCAATAAATGGTCTATGCCTTGTTTTTCTAATAAAGCTATTTTCTCGTCAATACTTGAAATGAGTTTAAGTCCGTGGTCGTCAGGAAATAAAACCATTCTGGGGTGGGGCTCGTAAGTAATGAGAACCGTTTCACCATTGGTTTGCAGTGCAATTTGTTTGAGTCTTTTGAGAATTTGTTGGTGAGCCAAATGAACTCCATCAAAAGTACCTTGCGTAACTACAGCATTGGTAATTTGTGGCATTTCTGCTATCGAATTGTACACCTTCATCTTGGCTGCGAATTTAGGCATTTACTTTACATCATAGACTGAAATATAAAAAAAGACCCGGTTATGAATAACCGGGCCTTTAACCTATGAAAACTCAAGCTACCCCTAACTTGAATTATTTTATAACAACTTGGGTCTTGTTTTGTTTTAGTTCAGTTTTCGGAATTTGGATGGTTAAAATACCATCTGCTAATTCAGCTTCTAAAGAATTGGTTTCAATTTGTTCAGGAAGTTGAATTTTTCTAGAAAACTTACCATAAAAACTTTCAAGTAAGTGTTGTTTTGTTTCGCATTCAGAGGCAACTAATTGCCTTTCACCATGCAATAATAAATAATTTTTGTCAATTTCAATTTTTAAATTTTCTTTTTTAAAACCAGGTAAAACAAACATCAATTTAAAGGAAGTATTGGTTTCAAATACATCTAAATGAGGAATAAATTGAGCCGATTTTGAGGTGTTTTTTACTGGAATTTGAAATGAATGTAACAGTTTTGAAAGTTGAGCATCCATGATACTGTCAGCCAATAAGTGCTTTTGATTGAATTTGTGTGTTGTGATCATCATTGAATTGTTTTACCAATTTTGGTCAATTCAAATACCAAACCTAAATAACAGCCATTATGTCTGCTATTGATTCAAATTATTCACAAAAAATGCCATTTAGTCTTGTTTTAAGTAAATCTCCAAGTCTTCTAGGCATTTATCTACAAACTTTTGAGCCAGTTCTAGTTGCATTGTTGAGAGTGAAACAAGTGGCTTACCAACTAAATTGAATTGTTCGTAAAAAGCCAAATTCCGTTCTGGCATTTGTTTGTTTTGAGGCAATTGTTCATACAATTGATTGAGGTCTCCATTGTAATAATAAGATTGAAAAGAATCTACTTGATTGAGTGCAATTGTATTTTCGACAATTGGCAATTGACTGCTACAATCTACTAACCTATAAGTGATCCTAACATCAATTTGGTTTAACTTTTTTAATGAGCCAAATTTAACCGGCTTGAACCGAATAACAGCTACTGGTAAGGGCTTTTCTTTGTCTTGACTTTGTTGCGAAAAAGCGGCATAACCATTTAAAGAATCGGGTTGAGACGGGTTTACTGCAGTTTCTTTGTATTCGTTTAAAGCAACTTGTAAGTAAAGTTGAATGCCATTTTTGAGCAGGGCTTGGGAAATAGGTTCAATTTGATTGGAATGCCTGGTTGAATCAGCCAAAACACCCTCAATTTGTTTAGCCGGAATCAATTGTATGATGTCTGGTTGAATGGACGCCAATTGAGCTTGCAATGTTTGAGAAAATATTTTGATAAAACCGGAAGACTTTACTTGTTCTTGTATGGGCAAAATAACTATACGCTTGAGCAAGGATTGCAATACAGTTTCTTGCAATGATTTTGAAAACGGAGAAGCAGGTAAAAATGCTTCAGATTTTTTGATGATTTGATAGGCTTTGTATGCTTTGCCTTGAAGCAATAATTGTTGCGCATATTTGGCAAATGCATCAGAACAAGTAGCTAGCCGGGTAATTGTCGCATTGGCGAAAATAGTTTCAAATGGAGCTATTTGTTCTATTAGCTGTTCTGCATTGTCGTATTTGTGTTGAGAAATATCCGTCTTAAGATTGTCTAAAGTTTGACTGACTAAATCAAATTTTGCATCTTCAAACAATCCATCATACATGCTAGGCCAATTGAGGTACACATGAACAGATTTTACCTTTTCGAAGTAGCGTTTGTTGTTTAAATATTGCTGAATGGCTTCTTGGTTCCTATTCTCTGAAATTAAATGCCCAAAGCGGCTAAACTTTGAAATCAACACTAAATTTCCTGTTTTAGTTAAGGCCTCTTTGGCAATTACTTGATTGCTATCCAGCAACAATATATTGTAATAATAGGTGGCAGCCTGATCGTAATCCATTTGCTGGTAACAGGCATCTCCTTTTTTTAAATAAGAGTTAACTGGACTACAAGCAAACAATCCCCAGAATAAAATTGGAAAGTATAAAAGATACTTCATTGACTACATTCTTTCTGGCATTTGAATGCCCAACAATGCTCCTGCTCTTTGTAATACCTGAGCGGTAAAAACGCATAACTCCAATCTAAATTTGCGTTGTTCGTCATTGACTTCTTTTAAGATAGAATGTTCGTGATAAAGTTGATTGAACAATTTTGCTAAATCGTAACAATAATTACAAATTACGCCAGGGCTCAAATCTCTTGCGGCTTCATCCAGTATACTTGGAAATAAATGCAATCCTTTGACCATGTTTTTTTCAAACAAACTCAGTTCTACTTTACTTGAATCAAAACTGAAAGCGCTGTCTTTGGCATTTCTCAAAACAGATTTGATGCGAGCATGGGTATATTGAATAAATGGCCCAGTGTTTCCTTGAAAGTCAATAGATTCTTTAGGATTGAACATCATTTTCTTTTTAGGATCTACTTTCAATAAATAATATTTAAGCGCTCCTAATCCAATGGTTTGAAATAAGGTATTTTGTTCATCAATGCCCAAACCTGCTGTTTTGCCTAAGTCGGTTGTAATTTGTTTTGCATTGTCAAACATGTCTTGCATTAAATCATCAGCATCTACAACAGTACCTTCCCTACTTTTCATTTTGCCTTCAGGCAATTCAACCATTCCATAACTCAAATGATAAATACCATTTGCATAGGGCTTATTCATTTTAGATAAAATCAACTGAAGTACTTTGAAATGGTAATCTTGCTCATTGCCTACCACATAAATGGATTTATCGTATTTAAAATCGTTGTATTTTAAAGCGGCAGTTCCCATATCCTGTGTAATATAAACTGATGTACCATCGGCTCTCAATAAGAGTTTTTGGTCTAGTCCGTCGGCTGTTAAATCAACCCAAACTGAGCCATTCTCTTTTTGAAAAAATACGCCGTTTTGAACACCCTCTTCTACCAATTCTTTACCTAATAAATAGGTTTCAGATTCATAATAATATTGGTCGAATGTGACACCTAATTGGTTATATGTTGCATTGAAGCCTTCATAAACCCAAGCATTCATTTTTTTCCAAACTGCAAGTGTATCTTCGTCTCCTGCTTCCCATTTTCTAAGTAATTCTTGGGCTTCTAGCATAGACTTGGTTTGCTTTGCAGCTGTTTCTTCATCTATGCCGCTTTGTATGAGTGCTTCTTTTTCTAGCCTGTGTTGTTTTTCAAAGGCAACATAATATTTTCCAACCAAGTGGTCACCTTTTAGGTTTGCTGAAGCAGGTGTTTCTCCGTTTCCTTGTTGCAACCAGGCATACATTGATTTACAAATGTGAATGCCACGGTCGTTGATTAAATTGCAAGATTTTACTTGATAGCCGTTTGCTTTTAATATTTGAATGACAGAATAGCCCAATAAATTGTTGCGAATATGCCCCAAATGCAAAGGTTTATTTGTATTTGGAGAAGAATATTCAACCAAGACATTTTCTTTTGAATTGTGATTGGCAAAACCAAAATGGAGGTTCTGTGCATGTAGGCTAGTAAAATTGGTCCAATAAGCTGATTGGACTGTTAAATTGATAAATCCTTTTACAACTTGAATAGATGCAATTACAGAAGTGTCTTTTCTCAAAAAATCAGCAATTTCATTGGCAGTTTGCTCTGGTCCTTTTTTTGATATTTTGAGCAATGGAAAAACCACATAGGTATAATCGCCTTCAAAATCATTGCTGGTAGATTCAATCACAATTTGAGTTGGATTCCAATCTAATTGATACAATTGATTGATGGCACTGGAGAGCAATTCTTTGATAGCTTCTTGAATGTTTTTCATGTTGATGTTCTATATGGGACTGTCTTTTTCTTTTGAAACTTTTTTGTAAACCAAGTTATCTACCCAATTCGGGAAAAATTTATTGAGCCAAAAAACCAATTTCCCTTGAGTGGTTAAAACCTGAAAATTGATTCTATTTTCTATCATTTTTATGAGGTGTAAGGCAACTGTTTCAGGCTGCATTAACTCAGATTCTTTTAAAGGACTTTCTTCTTGTTTAGCACCCTTTGCATTGAGTGCGACATTGCGAATATTGGAGGCAGTATATCCTGGAGCCAGTATTCCAACATGCAATTTTTTGCCTTGGTTTTCTATGCGCAATGATTCTAAAAATCCATTCATGGCAAACTTAGAAGCAGCATATCCTGTTCTACCAGGTAAACCCTTTATTCCTGCAATAGAACTGATACCTATAATAGAGCCTTCTTCTTTTAAAATGAATGGCAAAGCGTATTTTGTACACTGAACAGTTCCCCAAAAATTAACATTCATGAGTTGGTGAAGCACCGACAATGATGCTTCAGATAAAGCTGCACGCATAGATAATCCTGCATTGTTAATGAGGATGTTTATTTTTCCGAAATGGAGTATGGTTTGATTGATCAATCTTTGGCAATCTGCATCTATTGAAACATCTGTTGCAACAATTTCGCATGATGCTCCCAATTTTTGGCATTTTAATTTGACTTGTTCCAATGACATTTCTGACCTTGCAGCCAGAACCAATTTGCATCCTTTTTTAGCCAAAGCATAGGCCGTGGCTTCTCCTATTCCAGAAGAAGCACCGGTTATAATTACCACTTGGTCTTTCAAATTCACAATTACTTTTTCCAGATGATTGGCGTTCCTTCTGCTGGGATTTCTGGATAATCAACTTCCATCCCATCCAATGCTTCTTCTATGGCATCTTCTAAATATACAGCAGTAGCCATGGCTTCATTTTCCCATGAATCATCAATTGCACCTTTGTATACCAATTCGCGTTTTCTGTTGAATAAAAACACTTCTGGATTGACTGTGGCTCCAAAGGTTTGGGCCGCTATTTGTTCGTTGTCTTGTAAAAATAAAAAATGCAATTGGTTCAACCCCAATTTTTCGGCAACCATTTGCATGTGTTCAAAATCATCTTCAGGAGATTGCAAGGGATCGTTTGAATTGATACCTACAATGCCCAAATTGTCACCTTCATATTTTTCAAATAAATTCACCAATCGTTTGGCATATGCTTTAGAAATTGGAGAGCTATTACAAGTAAATATAACTGCAAGCGCATATTTATCTGCATAATCAAAATGGGTGTAAATTTTATTGTCATAGCCTTTTAAGCTGAATTCTGGCAATTTGTCTCCTATGTTTAACATGACTTAAAAATTAAGTCAGCAAATTAAACAATATTGGTGGATTGCGCAAAAGTGTTCCTTGTAGAATTCATAATATACTATTTTCTTCGTTGTGAAATGAAAATTGAAGCAGTCCATACCAATCATCAAAAAGCATTATTTTTAGATTTTGCAAGAACGCTTTATGCCAAAGATCTTGAGTGGGTATGCCCTCTAGACAATGATATCAATGATATTTTTAACTCCGAAAAGAATATTGCTTTTCAACATGGAGATGCCATGCGTTGGTTATTGATTAATGAGCAAGGCCAAGTAATTGGAAGAATTGCAGCATTTTATTCTGAATTTCATCAACGTAACAACAACCAAAAAACTGGTGGCATCGGTTTTTTTGAATGCATTGAACTGCAAGCGGCTGCTTTTTTGTTATTTGATACAGCAAAACAATGGCTCAAAACACAAGGATGTAACGCTGTAGATGGCCCAATAAATTTTGGAGAAAAAGACAAGTTTTGGGGCTTAATGGTAAGTGGTTTTAAAAACCCTTCTTACCAAGAGAATTACAATTTTCACTATTACGAAAAGTACTTTCTTGATTATGGTTTTCAATTGCATACAGAGCAAACCACTTCTGAAATTAGGTATGCCGATTTTAACAAAGAACGTTTCGAGAAATTAGCTTCAAGGGTTTTTCAAAATAACAATTACAAATATGCGCATTTTAAGCTCAGTCAGCTCGAAAAATTTGCGGCCGATTTTATACATATTTACAACCTGGCATGGGCCAACAGGCCCGATTTTGTTCCAATGACAAAAGAGCGCATAGAAACTACCTTGCGCTCATTAAAACCTATTATGTTAGAGGAAGCCATTTGGTTTGTTTATGCCAACAATGAACCTGCCGGGTTTTATGTGAATGTGATTGATGTCAATCAAATATTTAAACATGTAAAAGGTAAATTGGATTGGATTGGAAAGTTAAAGTTCTTATGGTACAAGTATTTTGGCAATATCAATAGGCTCAGAGGAATTGTATTTGGTGTGATTCCTGCTTATCAAAATTTAGGTTTAGAAACAGGTTTAATTATTAAGTTTTACGAGGCCATACAACAAAAACCTCAGTTTGTATCGGCAGAGTTGGCATGGATTGGCGATTTTAATCCAAAAATGCATGCGTTGTTTAAAGCATTAGGCGCACAAACTACTAAAGTTCACCATACCTATACCTTACAAATTGTATGAGAAAATTAAAGCTCTGTTACTTGTTTTTTTGTTTGTTGAGTGTGGTTTCTAATGCACAGTCGCTTTCACAAGGTGTGGTTAAATTGGCTCAATACAACAATCCAGACTTACCAAAGGTTGATGGGACAGACATTTGGAACGACCTAACAGGCTGGTACGACCCAATTCATCAGAAAGAATATGCCATTTGTGGCACAACCGATTCTATTTATTTTTTTGATGTGAGCAATCCAACTGAACTGAAGCTCTTACAAGTTAAAAGTGGCCGATCGGTATCTGCAAAAAACAGAGATTTTGAAACTTTTAGTCATTATGTTTATTGTGTTTCTGATCAAGCAAATGGTGATGGCAGGTTACAAGTTTTTGATTTACAATATTTACCCGACTCTGTTCATGAAGTATATGCCAGTTCAAAATTAGGTAAGTACACCCATACCATTTTTGTAGATAGTGTTTTGAAACGATTGTACATGTGTTCGAATACCTTGCCAATTGGTTTTTCAGCCATGGATGTGCTTTCAATAGAAAAACCAGACTCCCCTAGTTTTTTATTTAAACTGGCAGTTCCAGTTAAACCAACTGGTGGCTATTTATTTAATAAAGTACATGAAATGTATGCCAGAAACGATACCTGTTTTTTGAGTGCTGAATACAACGGTATTTATTTTTTTAAGTTAACTGATGCACAAAATCAAAGTATTTTGGGAAGCATAACTTCTTACCCGGAACAAGGCTATAACCACAGTTCTTGGCTTGATAAAACAGGAAAATACTTGATGTTTACAGACGAGGACAGGGCATTAGACATTAAGATTTTTGATATCAGCAATTATGCCAATCCAAAGTTTGTAAGTAGTTTTAATTCTTCTGATCAAGCCATGCCACACAATGCTTATTGGATTGGAGATTTCGCTTATGTTTCATCCTACCATGATGGTTTTGTTGTGTACAATATCAAAGATCCAACGCAACCTCAAAAAGTAGCTTGGTTTGATACACATCCCGATGAGCCTGAAATATATGGCGGTTACAAAGGTTGTTGGGGAATTTATCCTTATTTGCCCAGTAAAATTATATTAGCCAGTGATTTAACCAATGGTATTTATGTTTTAAAAATAGACAGCCAATATTGTGGTATCAACGAGCAACAATCGGCCTTCAAAAAAACAGCTATATACCCAAACCCAGTCACAAATATATTACATGTTGCATTCCATGATTTACATGAAATAGCATTAACCTATGAAATTTACAATCACTTAGGCATGCTCATTCGTTCTGGACATTTGAGTAATCATACCACTATAGATGTATCTGAATTGATTGCCGGAAATTATGTACTACACTTAAAAGCCAACAATTTGAACAGCTATCAATCTTTTATTAAACAACCTTAAATTGAAAAAACTTTTCATTGTTATTGCAGTTCTGTTTGTCAGTATCTCAAACAATTTGGTCGTTGCCCAAGGTTTAGGATTGACTCTTCTAGACCATTGGAACGATACCAGTTTACACAAAAATGATGGCTACCAAATTTGGAATGATTTAACAGGATATTCAGATATACAAAAGCAAAAAGAATATGTCATCGCTGGAAGTACCGATAGCATTTATTTTTTTGATATCAGTAAAGGAACTAGTATTCGGTTAGCTGCTGTAAAATATGGTGCTTGTACAAATATGGTCAACCGCGATTTTGAATGCTACAGCCATTATGTCTATTGTGTGAGTGACAATAAAAACCATGGCAAACTTCAAATTTTTGACTTGCAATATTTACCTGATTCGGTAAAACTGGTTTATGAAAGTGACAGTCTCGCACACAATACACACAGTATTTTTATTGATTCTGTCAGCAGCCGGTTGTATATGTGTACCAATAGACATAACAATGGTGAAGTAAGCCCCGTGGATATTGTATCTATTGCCAACCCGGAAGCACCTTTAAAAATTGGAAGTATTTCAGCTCCTCGATTGCCAGATGGAAGTGCCGCCTTTAAAACCATTCATGAATTGTATGCCCGTAATGATACCATATACTGTTCAGCTGAATACGCTGGTTTGTATATTTATGATGTTGTAGACGCATCACAACCTCAATTAATTAGTACAATCTCACAATACCCTCAAAACGGCTATAACCATAGCAGTAGTCTTGACAAAACAGGCAAGAAAATGATTTTTACTGATGAAATTCCTGCTGGACTTTCAATTAAATACTATGATATAACAGATATCAAAAATCCAAAACTCGTTAATACCTTTCAGAGCAACCCAGGAGCAACAGCACACAATGCTTGGTATGTAGGCAATTTTGCATATGTTTCGTATTACCACGATGGCATTTATGTTTTTGATTTAACAAATCCCAATAATATATACCCAGTGGCTTATTTTCATTCATCGGCATGGCCACCTGATTCTTATGAAGGTTACAAAGGGTGCTGGGGCGTGCATCCGTATTTTAACTCTGGCAATATTGCCATTTTAGACATGGGAGAAGGTTTGTTTGTATTGAAACCTGATTCAACAATAACTGGATTAAAAGAAATTAACAACCTTAAAGAAATATTGGTTTACCCAAATCCCAGCAATGGATTGGTTCAAATCCACTGTAATTTTAGCACTCCACAACCAATTGCGTTTTCTTTATATGATATAACTGGCAAATGTTTGTTGCAAAAACAAGTGTTCCAAACTACTTTTGAATTGGATTTGAGTGCTTTTACTGGTACTCAGTTTATTTTGAAATTGAAAAACCAAAACCAAATTGAAGTTCGTAAACTCATTAAAATTCAATAGTGTGCTCAATAAAATAGTATTGCTGACAATGCTGTTTTTGATTGGCGTGCAAGTACAGGCACAACACCCCGATATGCTTACATTTAAAGCTGCTAAGCTGTTAACCAATAAGCAAAATGAAGCAAGTATTTGCAGAGGACTACCCTACCAAGCCGAAGACACTAGCCTCAATAAAACAGAACAATTTCATGCTGCATACCGCAATTTAATTGCATTTCAAGATTTTGGGTTTCAATTGAGTCCAAGCAAAAATTTAAAATTTGGTATAGATAAGTCAATTGGATTTCAACTGATGGAAAATCCTTACCAGTTGTATTATAAATTGGCCAATCAAACCAATTATTACCAAACCAAGGTACCTTATGCAGATTTTAATTATGCACAAGGGCCAAATTCACAGCTAAATTTAGATGCAAAATTTGCAGTCAATCTCACACCTAGATTGAACATTGGAGTAGATTATTCAAGAATTTTAAACCTGGGTAATTACATGCGTCAATTTACTAGCGGTTATTTTACCCAGGCCTTTGGAAGTTATTTAAGCAAAAGTAACCGGTATAGGATCATTGGTAGCTTCAATTGGAACATGGGAGTGCATGATGAAAATGGAGGCATAACAAGTGATTCAACTTTTGAACAATTAACTGGTACCAATAAATCGGCAGCCGTTCAACTGAAAGGTGCACAAAGCAGGTTTAAATCATATGAATTTTATGGCCGTCAATTTTACTATTTGGGCAAAAAAAGTTTCATACAAGAAGCTGAAGACAGTTTTGAATGCATTGATCCAAGGGCATACTTTTCACACAGCATCAGCTATAAAAAAGACGGCCTTTTCTTTGATAATACTGCAGGTGACTCAAGTGAGACATTATTTCCTGGAATGAGTGGTACTGCTTTACTATTCAGTGATTCTATGCAATCTAGCACTGTTCAAAACAGATTCAGTACAGGTGTATTCAGAAAAGGATATTTCTCTGAATTGGGTTTCACTCATGAACTATTTAATTGGAACCAACATGGAGTTTTAGCCAATGGTTTCAATGTGTTGATTGATGGATCCCTCGAAAAAAGAGCGAAAGAAAAAAATGATATTGGTTTTAATGGGAATGCCCAATTGAATATTTTGGGCTACAACATTGGAGATTTTAAATTAAAAGGAGAGCTAACAGTTCATCTATTTGGACAGGCCGCAATTGCTGGTTTTGAACAGTTTTCTTATAAACCAAATGAACAATACTTACATTATTATAGCAACGTATTCAGTTGGGAGAATAACTACAAACAAATGCAAGTAAGCAAACTCTATGCAGGTATTCAAACCACAGGGTTCAGGCATAATTTTACCCTACAGTTGAATTCATTTATTTTAAACAATTGGGTATATATCAATGAACTGAATAAGCCTATTCAAAACAATTCACTCATAACTGTCAATAACCTAGAAATTTCAAAAACATTCCAATGGGGAATATTATTTTTAGACCAAAGTATCTTGCTTCAACAATGCAATAGCAGTCATATTCAATTACCAGAATTTGCAGCTAAAGGCCGTTGGTATTTAAATGGAAGAATATTTAAAAAAGTATTGTTAGTTCAAGCTGGAATAGATTTCTGGTACAATACATCTTTTTATGGCAACGATTGGAACCCTGTTAGCAAAACATTCTATTTGCAACGCAATACCCCTATTGGCAATTACCCAATGGTTGATTTGTTTATTTGCGGACAAGTTAAAAAAGCCGTTATATTTGCCAAATTAGAACATGCCAATATGGATATTTTCCAAGGTGCAGCTTATGCAAGTCCTCACTATCCTTTCCCAACAAGGGCATTTAAATTGGGTATTAAATGGAGAATGTATCAATAGCATTCAATTGGTCCTAACAATTTTGGAGTTTACATGAAATTGGTTTTGCTTAGAATCCACTCAGCAAACATTGAAAAATTGGGCGGCTGAGCGGCAGCCTAATTTTATTTTTAGATCATTCTTTTCTGAATAGTCGCTTGTGAGTTATTGGAACATTGAACGGAACCGAAATGTTAAACTCAAATTGTATTGTCGGGCGGATGAGCGGCAGTCGAAGCCAAATTGTATTTTAGAAAAGTCGCTAGAGAATTTTTATTTGATGCTACCATTTTTCTTAATAAAAAAGGTACCCAAATTTTAACATCCTGACAAACTTGTTTCGTCAGGGGTAAATCCTGATAAACTTGTTTCATCAGGGCAATGGTCGGGGCTTCCGAACATTTTTTAATTAAAGGATGAAATTGGATATAGTCTTGTGAATGCTCGCTTACGATTTGTAGGAACGTTGAGCGGAGTCGAAACGATATTGTATTCTAAATAATTCTTTTCTGAATCAACTCTGTAGGAGTTGAATATCACTAAAAAATAAAAAAAGGCCTTTAAACGCCGTTAGGTGTGACATATAAAAAGAAGAGCCGAAATATTAATTAATTGATTGCTACTTTAGTTAGTATTTAAAATTTTGAGATGGATTTGAGCAACTGTTTATGGCAAATAGGAAGTAAGTTTGAGCAATAAAAATTTCGGTTAAAAGCAGAGAGTTCATTAGTATATATAATGTAAGTTAAACTTAGTCCAGCATTTCCATTTTGATACAACTTGTAATAGGGCAACTTTGAACGGATCTAAATATGTAATGCATCATTTCTTAAAAATCGATATATCTACTGGCATTCCATTAAACTATTTTTTTGCTTTTGCTATAATTTCTTGAACTACGCTTGGATCCAATAATGTTGTGGTATCGCCAATTGCATCGAATTCTCCTTCAGCTATTTTTCGCAAAATGCGTCGCATAATTTTACCACTCCTTGTTTTTGGAAGTCCGTTTACCAATATGATTTTATCAGGTTTGGCAATGGCTCCTATTTGTTGGCTGACCATTTTTGTTATGGCATATAGTTGTTCTTGATCTTGCAAATGGTGATTTGGGTCGCAAATTACAAATGCATAAATGCCCTGCCCTTTTATGTCGTGTGGGTATCCAACCACAGCACTTTCTATGACTCCAGGAGTATGATTGATTGCATTTTCAACTTCGGCAGTACCAATTCGGTGTCCACTCACATTCAATACATCATCTACCCTTCCTGTTAATCTAAATAAACCATTTTCATCTCTGAATGCACCATCACCCGTAAAGTAATAATTTTTATAGGTACTGAAATAATTCAAAATGCAGCGTTCGTGATCGGCGTAGGTAGTTCTAATCATAGATGGCCATGGTTGTTTGAAACAGAGGTTTCCAGTTAAATCATTTTCAGTGATTTCATTTCCCTTGTCATCTAGAATAACAGGTAAAACACCTGGTAAAGGCAAGGTTGCATAAACTGGTTTTGAAGGGGTAACACCCGCTAAACTTGAAATCATGATACCCCCTGTTTCTGTTTGCCAAAATGTATCTACAATTGGGCATTTTTCTTTGCCAATTTTTTCATTGTACCAATTCCATGCTTCTTCATTGATAGGCTCTCCTACACTACCCAAAACGCGCAATGAAGTCAAATCTTTACCTGCCAACCATTCATCACCGGCAGACATTAAGCTTCTAATAGCAGTGGGTGCTGTATAAAAAATAGATACTTTGTGTTTGTCTATGATATCCCAAAACCTTCCTGCATTTGGAAAAGTTGGAATGCCTTCAAACATCAAGGTTGTAGCACCATTTAAAAGCGGTCCATAGATCAAATAACTATGCCCGGTTATCCATCCACAATCGGCAGTACAAAAGTAAATTTCACCTTTCTTATATTGAAATACATTTAAAAATGTATAGGCTGTCCAAACCATGTAACCTGCAGTGCTGTGAACAACTCCTTTGGGCTTACCTGTAGAACCACTGGTGTACAGAATAAACAAGGCGTCTTCAGATAGTATGGTTTCTCCTGGTTTAAAATAATGGTTACTTGCAACGACCTCATTTTTTAATGCATTCCAATCTGTATCTCTTTCGTTTTTATCAATAGGTAAATGGAGGTAATTAAATACCAATGATTTTTTGATTTTTCGGGTATGCAACAATGCCTCGTCTACTACTGATTTGAGGGGTATGGTTTTATTTCCTCTCAAACCACCGTCCATTGTAATGACAAAGTCAGCTTCAGCATCATTGATTCTGTCTGCTATACTTTTTGCACTAAACCCTGCAAAAATAACAGAATGAATTGCTCCTATTCTTGCGCAAGCAAGTACACTCAATACCAACTCAGGAACCATACTCATATAAATACAAATTCGGTCACCTTTTTTTACGCCAAGTGTACGCAACATTTCAGCCACAATACAAACCTCTTCATGAAGCGCTTTGTAAGTAAATGATTTACTTGCAACTGTTGGGTCATTTGGTTCCCAAAGGAGTGCAATCTGATCTCCATTTTCGGCCAAATGTCTGTCGAGCATGTTTTCAGTAATATTCAATTCAGCTCCATCAAACCAACGGCTATTGGCATCTTCGAAAGTTCCTGAAAGTACGGTATCCCATTTCTTTTTCCATACAAAAGAATTGGCAATTTCGGCCCAAAATTGATTGGGATGATTGATACTTTCTGCATAAACAGTTTGGTATTCTTGAAAAGTTTCTATTCGTTTCATTTGTTACTCTTTTGCTATTACAGCTAATTCTAATCTACAATGCCATTTCTTTCATTCAATTCATTCAACTTTAAAAGCACTTGTGAATACTTGGCAAATTGTTTTCAATTTTAAATGTCTAGCAAAGATGCAAAATCTATATTTTATAAAAATGGATTCAATATCCACTGCCAATCAATTTTAAGAAATTTAAAGTTGATTTCAATAAAAAAGCGCGCCGAAATTTATTTCGGCGCGCTTTCCTAGTCGGTATTTTAAAGCTTATCTGATTGCTGCCTCAAACAATGGATTGTTGAAGAACTTTGCAAATTCCATATCGTCTTTAGCTAAGTTTCTTGCTTGAGCATTCAATGCTACTGCTCTAGCCAAATTGGTTGTTACACCATCTTGATCTGTTAATCTAGCTCCACAAATAGCTCTTAAGTAGAAACATTCCCAAGTCAATTGATCAGGGTTCATGTTGTCTATGCTGGCTTTAGCTGTTTTGGCATCACCACTTAACAATTGAGCCAAAGCTGTATTGAAATCTGATTTACCACTTTTAACAAAAGAACTCATTGCAGCATTGTAATTGCCTTTCTTAATTTCGAATAAACCCAAGTTGTAATTGGTATTTTCTCCAGCAGCCAATGCTTTTGCATATAAATTTTCAGCAACAGTTAAATTGCCTTTTTTCATGGCAACAACAGCTTGGTTACTCAAAACTTTGCCATTGTTAGGGCTAATTGCATCGGCAGCAGTTAAACTAGCTGAAGCCTCATCTAATTGACCCAAACCAATTTGCATAACAGCCAATGCACACAAACCTTTCCATTCATTGGTATTTCTAGTATTGTATGCGCTAAAAGCAGCAGTTTTTTGAGCATTGTCAGTAGATATCAAGGCCAAATGAAACAACTCATCGTTAGACAATACTTCGTATTTACCATGGTAAGTCATTAAATCAGCATCGTTTTTAAACGGTTTGCTACCAATTAATACCAATTCTGATTTACGTAAATTTGGTAAAATTTTGTCAGCAGCAAATTTCCAAGATTTAACGTGGTTTCTGCGCAATAAACCTTCTTTTTCTTCATCACTGATACCAGTGTTATTGATGATGGTTAACATTTCAGCTTTGTCAGCCAAATTAGAAGCAGCTACTGCAGCAGCAAAATCTTTCCAATCTTCTGCTAACATATAACCCATTGTAAAATTGCTATCGTTAACTTCTGTAAAACCAAGTTTCTTTAACTCTTTTCTGAAATAAGCAAAAGTGCTCTCAGAGCGACCTTTAGACAAGTTATTGTTTCTAGCCAACTCTCCATCAGGAGAAGCTGTAGAATTGATTGAAATACCTTTTACAATCCAAGTAGGGTCTTTCTTCAATAATTTCTTTAAAGCAGCAATTTGAGTTTTGTTGTTCAAAGATTTTCCTAATTTAAAATTAGGATTGAACCTTGACTGATCCATTGGGAAATAAATTTCAACTGCCTTATTGGTCATTTCTGGCTTGTAATTGTCTGTAATGGCAAAAGCTTCATTGCTGAATTGAACCATTCCTGCAGTTGCAATGGTACCTTGAGCCAAGGCAGTCTCCAATACCGGAACTGGTTTACCTGCCAGTGCAAAACGCGGCATCAATTTGCTTCTGCGCATGTCTGCAGTGTATGGGATTTTATCAGTGTAAGTAATTTTTCCACCTAATTTGGTATCTAAAGTTTGATCTGCAGTTCCTTTAGCTTTGATTCCTTTGATGGTTGTTGACTTTAAAGTTATTTCTTTGCCGTCAGCAGTTTTTAAATAAGGAGTAAAGGTAACCAATGCTTTTGCACCAATAGATTTTGGTGGCACATTGCCTGTAACTGAAATTAGAACTGAATCCCCTTTCATTTCAAGTGGATCTGGATTTACCGAATAATTATTTTTGGTAAAATTGGTAGGTGTACCGCAAGCACCCATAATGAGTGTGCCTACAAATGCCATTGGGAGAAGTTTTTGAGAAAAATCCTTCATTGTAACTTAATTTTGTGGTGCAATTATACTTTATTTGGAAACAAGTTTAATAAAATTATTCAATTGTATATCATAAAAATAAAAGGCAAGGCAAAAATCCCTGATTATTTGCAAGTACGTGACGATCATTTCACTTTAATCTGCTATACCAGAACAGATAGGCCAGAACGTGCTTTAGAAAAGTGTGGACTTGGGACACATATTGAATTAATTAAGCAAAAAATGGAAGAAATTCCTTTCGGTCAAATGACAAAAATTGCATTCGAATGAGTGAAATACAACCCATCATAAAATTGGAAGAAGTCAGTGTTTTTCAACAAAACAACCTGATTCTATCAGAAGTAAATTTACAAATTTACCCTTCAGAATTTGTGTACCTAATTGGCACAACAGGAAGTGGAAAAAGCAGTTTACTCAAAACGCTTTATGGCGATTTAAAATTAGAGCGAGGCAAGGGATACATTGCCGGATACCATTTGCACGACCTTCAAAAGAAAGACATTCCTTTTTTAAGAAGAAAATTGGGGATTGTATTTCAAGATTTTCAATTATTGTTTGATAGAAATGTTGCAGAAAATTTATTTTTTGTATTGAATGCTACTGGTTGGACTAACCAGGACGAGAAAGCTGCACGTGCTGAAGAAGTATTGAGTTTAGTTGGACTTTCTACCAAATTACATAAAATGCCATACGAATTGAGTGGTGGCGAACAACAAAGACTTTCCATTGCGAGGGCTTTGTTAAACAAGCCTGAAGTTATTTTAGCCGACGAACCTACGGGTAATTTAGACCCTAAAACCAGTGACGACATTTTGTCTTTGTTACACCAATTGAGTTCAGATGGTAATACGGTTCTAATGGCTACTCACGACTACCGTTTAATTGAAAAATTTCCGGCTAAAGTTATTCGTTGCCAACAAGGACATGTTATTGAATAATTTCGAATCGGCCATCAGCTAACAATTTAATTTGCTGCTGATCAAGCAAGATGCGCAAAAAGTCTTTGAATTGATGATGTTCGTGTGGTTCAACAAACACAAGCAAATCAGCAATCGTATGTACACCTTGTGTTGATTTCAACAGTATCATTTCCTTCCAAATTGATTCTTTATTGGAAAGAGTGCTTTTGGCCTGCCTACAAACATCACAGGTACCGCATGGGATTGCATTTTTTTCTTCAAAATATGCCAAAATGAGTTGACTTCTGCAAGTAGATTGAGTGGCAGCATATTGCAACATGTATTTTAATTTATCGGCATACAACGTTTTTCTTTCACGGTAATTGGCTTTGTTAAATTGAATGTATGTTGATTGAATTCTGGATGCCGTAAAAGTTAACCTGGAAGCTTGATTCTGTGGTTTGTAATGGATGAGTTTGAGCTCATGTAATGCCTGTAAACTTTTTCTGATGACAGCCTCGGGTTGATTGAGTTTTCTTGAAATGAATTGTTCAGAAATAATGGTTGGATAATCATACAATCCGCCATAGGTTCGGAGTAAAAGACCTAGTAAATCTTTGAATGTAGTATTGGACAGCAATTCAATTTCTTGGTGGTCAGCCGTAAAAAAACAACGAGAGGGTTCAAAAAAAGCATCACTCAAATGTATGAGTCCAAGTTGTTGCAATACTTGTAAAGCAGGCTTTATAATTGATTCTCTGGTTTTTAACTTCTGACAAATTGCTTCCAAATCAAACACCAAAGATTCAGTAGTATTCTGACCAATTTGTACCTGAAACTGACTGCAAATAGAATCGTACACCATTTTTACAAATGCTTCGCTTGGAAATTGTAGGTTGATGCGTTCTTCTAACTGCAATTCATCCGAACTATCAAATAACAAAACACAATAGGAGGCTTTGCCATCACGCCCTGCCCTTCCTGCTTCTTGGTAATATGCCTCTAAACTGTCGGGCCATTCTTCATGTATAACAAACCTACAATCTGGCTTGTCAATTCCCATTCCAAATGCACTGGTACAAACCATGATTTGTGTTTGACCTTTGATCCATTTAGTTTGACGTTCGTTTCTCATATCATGGGCCAATCCAGCATGGTAACAAGATGCCGAAAAACCCGATTGAATCAATGTATCTGCAAGTATTTCAGCTCTTTTACGGCTTCTTACATACACCAATCCAGATCCTTTTACTCCCTTTGCAATTTGAAAAATCTGATTTTCTTTATTGGAAGTTTGCCTCACCAAATAGCTCAGATTGGGCCTGGCAAAACTGGCTGTAAAACGTTTTGTATGTTTTAACTCAAGTTGCTTTTCTATGTCAACTATTACTTTGTGTGAAGCCGTTGCTGTCAAAGCAATGATTGGTACTTCTGGAAAGAGTGATCTGAGGCTATTAATTTTCTGGTATTCGGGTCTAAAATCAAATCCCCACTGACTGATACAATGAGCTTCATCAACAGCTATTAGTGACAGTTGCATTTCTCGAATACTTACTTGAAACTGCTCTGATTGAATGCGCTCTGGCGATACATATAAAAACTGAACTTGCCCTTGAATGCAATTACCCAATACTATTTTAATTTCTTTTTGGGGCATTCCTGAATAAATAGCAGCAGCTGAAATACCTATTTGATTGAGTTTTTCAACTTGGTCTTTCATCAATGCAACCAATGGAGAAACAACCACGCATACACCTTCTAAGAGCAAAGCCGGTATTTGGTAACAAATAGATTTACCTCCGCCAGTTGGAAGCAAAGCCAGCGTATCTTTCCCATTTAAAACAGAGGATATGATATCCCATTGTAAGTCTCTGAAAGCAGTATGTCCCCAATATTTTTTTAAAACAGCAAGGCCAGCTTGTTTCATGGATTGATTTTTCCGTCTTTGATGGTCAACATTCTATCACTCATTTCAGCCAATTGCTGGTTATGAGTAACTATTACAAAGGTTTGGTTAAATTGTTTTCTCAAGTCAAAAAACAATTCGTGCAATTGTTTGGCTGCATTTGAATCTAAATTACCAGAAGGTTCATCGGCTAATATCACTGATGGGTCATTGATCAAAGCCCTGGCAACTGCAACTCTCTGCTGTTCTCCCCCACTGAGTTCTGATGGCCTGTGGTTGGCTCTTTCAGTTAACCCCATGATGGTTAATAGTTCAAGGGCTTTTTGTTTGCTTACAGATTTAGATTGACCCGCAATCCAAGCAGGCATACAAATATTCTCAATAGCAGTAAATTCGGGTAACAATTGATGAAACTGAAAAACAAAGCCAATGTGTTTGTTTCTAAAATCTGCCAATTGGTTTGCTGTCAATTGATTGATGGTGGTATTGGCAATTTGAAGGGTTCCTGAATCAGGTTTGTCTAATGTTCCAAGAATCTGGAGTAAGCTTGATTTTCCGGCACCAGACGCGCCTATAATTGAAACAATTTCAGCTTGATTGATTTGCAAGCTGATGTCTTTGAGCACTTGAATTCCTTGGTAAGACTTACGAATGTTTGAGGCAAGAATCATGGCTGAAATATACAGATTCTTCACAAAATTATTCTTGAATATTTAAAAGTTGGATCGGCATTGTGTATTGATTGGCATCAATTTCAAACAAAATGCTTTCAATTCTGAATTGAAATGGTATTTTCGCAGCAAAATTTTTTGAAATGAATATTCACGAATACCAAGCGAAACAAATTTTAAAATCATTTGGGGTAGCTGTACAAGAAGGAATTGTTGCTGAAACAGCAGACCAAGCTTACGATGCTGCCTTGAAATTGAAAGACCAATTTGGAAGCGATTTTGTTGTAGTAAAAGCACAAATTCATGCAGGTGGAAGAGGTAAAGGTACCATTGAGGGTAAAGACCAAAGAGGTGTCGCAGTAGCTAAAAACGCTGATAAGGCTAAAGAAATTGCTGGCAATTTATTAGGTGGCACATTGGTGACTATCCAAACAGGTCCTAAAGGTAAATTGGTAAGTAAAGTATTGGTAGCTCAAGATGTGTATTACCCAGGTCCTGGTCAAACCAAAGAATATTACATGAGTGTGATGTTAGACCGTGGTCAAAGTAAAAACATCATTGTATATTCTACAGAAGGTGGTATGGACATTGAACATGTTGCAGAAACAACCCCACATTTGATATTCAAAGAAACTGTTGATCCTAAAGTTGGTTTACAAGGTTTCCAAGCCAGAAAAATTGCATTCAATTTGGGTTGTGAAGGTGAAGCATTCAAACAAATGGTCAAATTTGTAACTGCCTTGTATAAAGCATATGACCATTCAGATGCAGCCATGTTTGAAATCAATCCGGTGTTAAAAACATCTGATGACAAAATTATAGCAGTTGATGGAAAAGTAAACATTGATGACAATGCTTTGTATCGTCATCCAGATTACGAAGCCATGAGAGATTTGGCAGAAGAAGATCCTACAGAAGTTGAAGCCAAAGAATTTAATTTGAATTATGTAAAATTAGATGGCAATGTGGGCTGTATGGTAAATGGTGCTGGTTTGGCCATGGCAACCATGGATATCATTAAATTATCGGGTGGTGAACCTGCTAACTTTTTAGATGTAGGTGGAACTGCCAATGCAAAAACAGTTGAAGCTGGTTTTAGAATCATTTTAAAAGACCCAAATGTAAAAGCCATTTTAATCAATATTTTTGGTGGAATTGTTAGGTGTGATAGGGTTGCTCAAGGTGTGGTTGATGCTTACCAATCAATTGGTAACATTCCTGTTCCAATTATAGTAAGGTTACAAGGAACCAATGCCGAAGCTGCTAAAAAACTCATTGATGAGTCTGGATTAAAAGTTTATTCAGCAATTGTACTAAAAGAAGCTGCTGATTTGGTTCAAAAAGCAGTAGCAGGTACCATCTAGTCAAATTTAATCAATAAAATTAGTAAGGGCAGGCACTTCGGTGCTTGCCCTTTTTTATATTTGTAAATGCTACTAACAATACACCCGGTCAATCCAAACCCCAGGGATTTTAAAAAAGTAATTGACATTCTCAACAAAGATGGGGTAATCATTACCCCTACTGATACCATTTATGCCATGGCTTGTAGAATTGATTCTAAAAAAGGATTAGAACGAATGTGTAAGTTATCTGGTAAAAAACCTGAAAAGGTGAATTTTTCGCTGTTATGTGCTGACTTGTCTCATTTGTCTGATTATACCACTAGCATAGATAAACATATTTTTAGAGTATTAAAAAGCAATTTACCGGGGGCATTTACCTTTATTCTCAATGCCAATAAACAAGTGAGTAAATACTTCTCTTGGAACAAAAAAACCATTGGTATTCGAGTTCCCGACAATGTAATTGCGCAACAAATTGTCAAAGAAATTGGGGTTCCATTGTTGGTAACCACCATTCATCATGATGATGAGGTATTGGCCTATATGACAGATCCACTTGAAATAGAAGAAAAATTCTCTAATCAAGTGGATCTGGTTATTGACGGTGGTGTTGGAGGCAATGCTCCTTCTACCATAGTAGATTGTTCAAACGGCGAAATTGAGATTGTTCGCTATGGAAAATCAGAATTGATGCACTAAACTCAATCCCATTTGCTTTTGGATGGCTCGGCATCCCAATCGCTGTTTTGTTTGGGTATGTAAATTTCTATCACTTTGTCGTACTTCCAACTCCAAAAGAAAAGTGGTAGTAATGGATTAGGACCTAGCAAGCCAATAATACCGGCAGTAAATTGTAATACATTGATATCTCTGCGAACAACTTCATGTACAAGAATTTCACCGGAACTATTTTTTACATCAACGGTCATTTTCTTGGGCAAACCAGCGCGTTGCACTTTAACCACACCTTTTCCTCTATTGACATTGTTCACATATATGTTATAAGGCCTTTTGGTATTGGTTAATACAATACTTGAACTGCCGCAAGATGCCAATAACAAAACAGCAAGTGCTATTGCAAGAACATTTAGGGCTTTCATTATCTTTTGAATAAAAATTCAACTTTAAATTCTAAACCTAAAGGAGATTGTGTCGTTTTTGAAACAGATGTACCTGAATAACTTACAGATGTGACATCATACATTCCATAGAATAAATTGGCACCTAACCTTACTGATAAGGTTGAAGTTCTATTGAACATATATCCACCACCCACATTCAAATTTAATCCAGTACCATCGTATGAATCACTACCTTTTTTGACAGTTGAAGTAGAATAACTTACTCCTCCTCCATAAAATGCTGAATTGGCATTGTTGCTAACGGGTTTGAACATTTCTAATGCAACATTAAAAACATTGCTTCCTTTATTTCCAAATCCCAATGTAGGACGGATGTCAAAAATAAAATTTCTTGAATCAAAATACCAACCAGCTCCAATGGTAGTTAATTGTAAATCATACTGAAATGCCTGAAGCCCACCCAAGCAAACTCCAAAACTATTATTGGTTTGTTTTTGGTTCAATGCTGCTGTTTCTTGGTTGGTTACTGAATAAATATCATCTACTGCTGTAGCTTTAGTTTGGGTACCAATTGAATTGCCAACACGTTGCATAATTGGATCTAGGTCTTCGGGTGAAGCTGCTTTGAGTTGGTCGAACCACACTTTATTACCAGTTGCTGTCTCAAACAAAGATACATTGACAATGACATTGTCTCCTATTCTGTTCAATGAACCTTTTATAAAATAAGCCGCATCTAATTGTTTGGCTTTGTTCATAATTTCTTCATTCGATTTTTCTGCATCAAATAAAGTGTCTTTGTTGCCATCCATTACTACTTGATATTTGTTTGCCAAGTCGATGTAATTTTTGAGCAATTTGGTAGCTGAAACTTGAAAGTCCTTTTTTATGTTAATGGACTCCAAATAAGGGAGAAACACTTTGTTTGATTGTGCTTGAAGCAGGTGAATCATTCCAATGATTAATCCCAGGGTAATGGTTATTTTTTTCATAAATTTTTAGATAAATGTTTTCAAATATATGAATTACTAGTTTTTTTTTAAGAATTTTACCAATGATATGGAAAACCCAATTTTAGTGGAGATTTACAGAGGAGGACTGTTAGAAAGTTTTCACCGAGGAGTAGTTTGTGTAGTAGATGAAAACCACCAAGTGATTTTTGAAAAAGGCAATATACAGCAGGTATGCTACCCCAGATCGGCCATGAAATTGATTCAGGTATTGCCATTGATTGAATTGGGTGGTATAGAAAAATTTGGCTTTACCCCTGAAGAAATTGCTTTAATGTGTGGTTCTCACAATGCTGAGCCTGAGCATATCAAGGTATTGCATCAAATCTTAAACAAAATTGGCTGTACTGCTCAGGATTTAAACTGTGGCGCCCAAGCACCTACCTCTAAAAAGGCTGCAGAAGCCTTGTTATTGAACCACGAAAAACCGAGTCAGGTTCACAACAATTGTTCGGGTAAACATGCCGGAATGTTGGCATTGTGTAAATTAATCAATGCCCCTATTGAAGGTTATCTCAATCCAGAACACCCTATTCAACAACTCATTTTAAGTGCTGTTGAAGACCTTTACGCATACCCTAAAAACCAAATGGTAGCCGCATTAGACGGTTGCTCAGCTCCCATTTATTCAATTCCTGTAATTAACCAAGCCATTGCCTACCAAAATTTGTGTGGTAATAACACATTTTCTGAAAAGCGAAACCAAGCATTAGCAAGCATCAGAAATGCAGTTGCTGCCCATCCGTTTATGGTTGCAGGTAGTAAACGCTATTGTACAGATATGATGCTAGTAACCGCCCCCCAAGTTATTGGAAAAACAGGAGCTGAAGGTATTTTCTGTATGAGTTTTACAGATAAAAAATGGGGTGTTTGTATTAAAATTGACGACGGTAAAATGCAACCTCAATACCATGTTGCTGAAAAACTCCTTGAAGAAGCAGGTATTTTTGATCAAAACACATTGAAATCGCTTGAAAGTTATAGCAAAACTCCTTTGTATAATTTTAATAAATTACAGACAGGAGAAATGATAGCTGTTGACCTGAATTTTAAGTATTGAGTTAATTCTTTAGACTTGTAAAAATAGGTTGAAAAACATGTGGAAAACATGTATCTAAATTCCTTTTAAATATTAGGTTTTACAAGGCTTTACTTTTATTTTTACACCTCAAAATATATTTAATCAGATGAGTTCAGAAGGAATGGATAACAAACAAAATTATTCAGCAGACAACATTACCGTATTAGAAGGTTTAGAAGCGGTAAGAAAAAGGCCTGCCATGTATATTGGTGATGTTGGTGTGAGAGGCTTACACCATTTGGTGTATGAAGTTGTAGACAACTCTATTGACGAAGCATTGGCGGGCTATTGCAAAAATATTTTAGTGAACATTCATGAAGGCAATGCCATTTCTGTGGAAGACGACGGAAGGGGTATTCCAACTGGAATGCATGCCAAAGAAGGCAAATCAGCATTAGAAGTTGTAATGACTGTTTTGCACGCTGGTGGTAAATTTGACAAAGATACTTACAAAGTTTCTGGTGGATTGCATGGTGTGGGTGTGAGTTGTGTAAACGCGTTGTCTACTTTATTGAGGGCAACTGTATACAGAGAGGGTAAAATTTTCCAACAAGAGTACAGCTGTGGTAAACCATTGTATGATGTAAAGGTAGTTGGAGAAAGTGACCGCAATGGTACAACTGTATTTTTCCAACCAGACGGAGATATCTTTACCACATTAGAATACAAATATGATACCTTGGCAGCCAGAATGCGCGAATTGGCCTACTTGAACAGAGGTATCCGCATTACTTTAAAAGACCACAGACCAGATGAAAATGGCGACCTAAAAGAAGAAACATTTTACAGTGAAGGTGGCTTGAAAGAATTTGTAAATTATTTAGATGGTACCCGCGAAAAATTATTACCTGAACCTATTTATGTTGAGGGTGAAAAAGCTGGTATACCAGTTGAGGTAGCTATGATTTACAACAGTGGGTATGCTGAAAACTTGCATTCATATGTAAACAATATCAATACCATTGAAGGTGGCACCCACGTTGCTGGTTTTAGAAGGGCATTAACCAGAACTTTAAAAGCTTATGCTGATAAAGAAGGTTTGCTCAAAAATGTAAAAGTTGAAATCAGTGGAGACGATTTTAGAGAAGGTTTAACAGGGGTTATTTCGGTAAAGGTTCAAGAACCTCAGTTTGAAGGCCAAACCAAAACCAAATTGGGTAACAGTGATGTTACAGGTGCTGTTGACCAATGTGTAGGTGACATGTTGAGCAACTATTTAGAAGAAAATCCAAAAGAGGCCCGTTTAATTGTTCAGAAAGTAGTGTTGGCGGCAACCGCCAGGGCAGCCGCCAGAAAAGCCAGAGAAATGGTGCAAAGAAAAGGTGCCATGAGTGGATCTGGATTACCTGGAAAATTAGCGGATTGTTCGGAAACAGACCCTCAGAAATGTGAATTGTATTTGGTAGAGGGAGACTCTGCAGGTGGAACCGCTAAACAAGGTAGAAACAGAGCCCAACAAGCCATTTTACCATTAAGAGGTAAAATCTTAAACGTAGAAAAAGCCCTAGAATACAAAATTTACGAGAACGAAGAAATCAAGAACATGTTTACTGCTTTGGGTGTAACCATTGGAACAGCTGAAGACAACAAGGCCTTGAACATGGAAAAATTGAGGTACCATAAAATCATCATCATGACCGATGCCGATGTGGATGGATCGCATATCCGTACCCTCATTTTAACCTTGTTCTTCCGTTACATGAAAGCACTCATTGAAAATGGGTATGTATACATTGCGCAACCACCCTTGTATTTGGTAAAAAAAGGCAAAGAAGAAGAATATTGCTGGACTGAAGCCCAAAGAGAAGAAGCGGTTCACAGAATTGCAAAAGGCAGCAACCCAGAATCTGTTAATATTCAACGTTACAAGGGTTTGGGAGAAATGAACGCAGAACAATTGTGGACTACAACCATGAACCCTGATACCAGAACTTTAAAAAGAGTTACTCTAGACAGTGCTGCTGAAGCCGATCATATTTTTAGCATGTTAATGGGCGATGAAGTGCCACCAAGAAGAGAATTCATTGAGGCCAATGCCCGTTATGCAAAAATTGATGCTTAATATTTAGCCTATGTTCCCCCGAGGGTTAAAGGGGGTTCCTGTTTTAATTAAATAAAGCAGTATATGAATCCTCTCGGGTAACCGAGGGGATTTTTTTATTCAACTAAAACAGCTGCTGTTTGCAAATGGATGGCATTGGTTAAACAAATTTTTTGAGCTGCTTTTAAGTCATTTAGGTAGCAAATTTTTTCTACGACTTGTTCATTTTCAAGCAAAATTCTTCTGCCAATACCAGCTACACAAGCTTCTGTTAAGGGTGGGGTAAACCAATTGGTGCCATCAAACCAACAGAAATTACTTGATGTGGCTTCACATACCCTACCCTGTTCGTTTATAATAAACGCATCGTCAAACCCATTTTCTTTGGCCCAAATTGAAGCCATTACATACAACAAGGCATTGCCCGTTTTAAAAGAGGACAATTGGTTGTACTGTTTTTGGATATCGGTATAAATGCCCATTTTAATTGGCATTGGTTTCTCTCTCTGAGATAAAGGAAAAATAGCCAGTTCCCATTTGGCTTGGTTTTGATTGGGCAAATAAAAACCCGTAGCATCTCTGTACAAAACCAACCTAATTTTAAAGGCTTCATCCGCATTTTGAATGAGTTGATTTGCTTGCTCTACAACCGCTGTTTCGTTTAGCTGAGTGGGAAACTCCATTTTTAAACATTTTGCAGCAGCTTTGAGTCGGTCTAAATGGTAGGAAATAAAAGGAATTTGGCCTGCTTCAAATCGCATGCTTTCAAATACCAAATCGCCATATACAAATGCCCTTTCCACTTTTTTGTTTCAAATTTCGTACAATAAAACCATTTCTTTTAAAATAATCCAGTTTCGGTTTTTTCTAACACAATCAAAATCTTAGCTTTGCAGCCATCAAAAATTAAAAAGAACCAACATGAAAAGTGTTTACATAGTTTCTGCTGTTAGAACGCCAATTGGCGCAATGGGTGGATCATTATCAAGCTTAACGGCCACTCAATTGGGTGCTATTGCCATTAAAGGTGCATTAGAGAAAATAAACCTAGACCCAAATGCGGTTCAAGAAGTCATTATGGGGAATGTTATTTCTGCTGGTTTAGGACAAGCTCCTGCAACACAAGCCATGATTGGTGCTGGTTTACCCAATACCATTCCTTCAACTACTGTAAATAAAGTTTGTGCATCTGGCTCAAAAGCAATTATGTTGGCTGCACAAAGCATTATGCTAGGCAGCAACGATGTAGTTGTTGCTGGTGGAATGGAAAGCATGAGCAATATTCCTTATTATTTAGACAAAGCCCGTACTGGTTATAGATTGGGCAATGGCACCTTGGTTGATGGATTGATCAAAGACGGATTATGGGATGTTTACAAAGATTTTCACATGGGCAATGCTGCCGAAATATGTGCAAGAGAATATGGTTTTACAAGAGAAGACCAAGACCAATTTGCCATTGAATCTTATACCCGTGCACAACAAGCTTATGCAAAAAATGCATTCCAGAATGAAATTGTACCGGTATCGGTTCCACAAAGAGGTAAAGACCCAATTGTAGTTACTGCTGATGAAGAATATTTAAAAGTAAATTTTGAAAAGCTCAAAACTTTAAAACCAGCTTTTGAAAAAGAAGGAACAATTACTGCTGCCAATGCTTCAAAATTAAATGATGGTGCCAGTGCATTGGTATTGATGAGCGAAGAAAAAATGAATGCTTTGGGATTGAAACCAATAGCAAAAATTATTGGTTTTGCTGATGCTGCTCAAGCGCCAGAATGGTTTACTACTACTCCAGCTTTGGCTATACCAAAAGCTTTGGAAATGGCAGGAATTACCATTGACCAAGTTGATTTCTTTGAACTGAATGAAGCCTTTTCAGTAGTAGGATTAGCGAATAACAAATTAATGGGCATTTCTGATAAAAAAGTAAATGTTTATGGGGGTGCTGTGGCATTGGGTCACCCAATAGGTTGCAGTGGTGCTAGAATTGTAACAACTTTATCTACCATCCTAAATAACGAAGGAGGAAAATATGGTGTTACCGGAATTTGTAATGGTGGCGGTGGCGCCAGTGCCATTGTATTGGAACGCATTTAAAAAAAAAGAATTGTTCTTAAAAGCTGTATTTGACAAACAAATACAGCTTTTTTTATTTATTTTGTTGCATGCTATTGAACCGTATCTCTCCATTTTTACTGATTGCATTGCTTACAATAAACTTTCAAGTTTATGCCCAAAATCAACCTGAATTAAACAGCCTAGACAGTTTAAAAGATTTTGAAATTCGCCTGTCGGGTTTGGGTAAAGAAATGATTTTAAACTACGACGAACAAACCAGACTCAGCTCAGGTAAAAACTTCATCATACAATTGAGCAGGGCATTGAAAGTAACAGGATCATTCAATTACCCTTTTGATTCGCTCAAACATGTGAACATTTTAAATGCACCTGACCAATCTTTCAGGGTAATTACTTGGAATATTGCCACCGATGATGAGAAATTCAGGTATTTTGGTGTGATACAAATGAATCCAGAATTGGCCAATAAAATTCATGGCTCCTACCCTTTTAAAAACATTTATCCTTTGATTGACCGCAGTGACAGTGCCAATAATTTTTTATTTACCGAATTAGATGCCAATCATTGGTTTGGAGCTACTTATTACAAAATCATCCAAACCAAATTTAAAAAACAAAATTACTATACCCTTTTGGGTTGGGATGGTGCAGATAAAAACAGCAACAAGAAAATTGCCGATGTGTTATTCTTTAAAGATGGTCTGCCCAAATTTGGAGCTCCAATATTTGACCTCAAACGCAAACAAGTTTTTTACCGTATGGTCTTTGAATACAGCAATGCCGCATCAATGGGATTGAAATACAATGAAAAATACAAATACTTATTGTTTGAAAATTTAGTACCCAACAAAGATGCAAACATTGGAAATCCTATGTTTTATTTTCCTGATGGCAGTTTTGATTATTGCCTTTGGAAAGATGGCAAATGGGTCAAACAAGACAAGATCTTAGAAATGCTACCTGAATAAAATCAGAACCTTTTACGGCGTTTGATTTCAATCAAATAACTAGCCGGCTTCACTTGAAATAAAGACTCATCGGTATAAGGCAAATCAGTTAATTGCCATTCGGGGCCTGCAATAATGGTTTCGAACCTGTTTTTACCCAATGTCATTTTAATTGGCATTTCTAGTTCTTTTTGATTGCTTTTTAACCTGAAATGCAATTCGTTTAATCCATTTTTATGGATGATGTCATACTCTAATACAGGCACATTTTTACTACATAAATAGGAATTAAAAAATGGAGCGAGTTCAATTCTGCATCTGGCAGAGAAGAAATCTACCACATCTTCAGTTCTTATAATTTGATACTTGAAAGTTTGATGAAAATCGAACAATGCATTGAACCATAAGGTATCGTTGTCTATACAATTTCTGAGCGTGTGTAAAATCCAAGCTCCTTTGTAATAAATATCGTTGTCTTTGTATTGTCTATTGATTCCAAAGGTTTCTAATATTGGCCTTTGGTTTTGAATTTTAGGATATTGATTGAGTAAATAGGTTTTGGCTCTTTCAGGGCCAGCCATACATTCTACAAACAAAGATTCCATATAGGTGGTGAAACTTTCATGGATCCACATATCTGATCGGGATTGAGCCGTAATACTGTTGGCAAACCATTCGTGTGCCGATTCGTGAATGATGATAAAATCGAAACCAAATTCATTGTTTTTAAACCCATTGCCATAGGCTACACAAGTTTGATGCTCCATGCCCCAATAGGGTGTTTCAACCAATTTATAACCCTCGTTGCTAAATGGGTACTCTCCTAAAAATTTCTCAAAACAGCGCATCATAGGCTTTACTTGTTCAAAATGCCGAGCAGCTTGTTGTGCATGGTAACTCAAAACATAATAATTCAGTTGCAATTGCGCTTTGTCCATTCTTGTATACCTATCAGACAAATGCGTGTATTTGCCAATATTGAGCGTAATACCATAATGGTTAATCGGATAATGTGTTTGCCAAACAAAACGGTGAAAGCCATCATTCAAATTCCCTGATCCTATCAATTGGCCATTGGCTACAGCAGTAAGCCCTTCTGGCACATCAATAGTCAGTTTCACTTGCAGGGGTTCAATATTCCAAGCATCAAAACAAGGCAACCAGCAATTGGCTCCCTCCGATTCACAGGCCAATCCAATAAAGGGAAAACCCAAGCTATCTTTTGACCAAACAAAACCAGGTTGCCAAGGTGGATTTTTGGATACAATTGGATTGCCATTGTAATATACCATTACAGTATCGAACTGCATTCGCTTGTGTGTTTTTAATACTTGCAGTATAACATTGTCTGAACTTCTGCTATAATTGATATGCTGCCGATTCAGTGTAATAGAATCTATGTTTAGATTGGCATGAAGTTGAAATTCGATTGTGTTTTTAGGATGGATTGGTTTAAATACCATTTTATTAGACCCTTGCAAACGTTTTTGTTCAGGAAAAATTCGCAATTGAATGGCATAGCTGAGTGAATCTACTTCTGCATTTAATTGGATGCTTTTTCTGTTGAGCCTATGTTTGGCAGAGACAGTTGAAAAAAGCAATAAAATGCCTACAATCAGGGACAGCCCCCTACTGAAACAAATGGATTTACACACAATGCTGATAAATTTTATCAAATCTAATTGCAAATTTCTTAATCTTGCCAACAAGAAATAAAAATCTAAACCGAATGAACAATTTATTAAAAGGGAAAAAGGGAATTATTTTTGGTGCATTGAACGACAAAAGCATTGCTTGGGAAGCCGCTTTAAAATGTCATGAACAAGGCGCTACCTTTGTATTAACCAACGCCCCTATTGCCATGCGCATGGGAGAAATCAACAAATTGGCTGAAACCTGCGGCAATGCAAAAGTAATTCCATGTGATGTTTCTAAAACTGAAGATATGGAAAATTTAATTGCGCAATCCATGGAAATTTTGGGTGGAAAAATAGATTTTATTCTGCATTCAGTGGGAATGAGTTTGAATATCAGAAAAGGAAAAGATTATACAGACATTGATTACAAATTCATGCACGATACTTTAGACATTTCTGCCATTAGCTTTCACAGGCTCATGCAAACTGTTTATAAAATGGATGCCATCAATGAATGGGGTTCAATTGTTGCCTTAACCTATATTGGTGCACAAAGGGTATTCCCTGATTACCACGAAATGGGCGATGCCAAATCTTTGTTAGAAAGTTATGCCAGAAGTTTTGGATACCGTTTTGGAAAAGAAAAGAATGTGCGCGTAAATACCATTTCACAAAGCCCAACCATGACCACTGCAGGAAGTGGCGTAAAAGGTTTTGGAGATTTCTTTGATTATGCTGCTGCACTTTCTCCATTGGGCAATGCATCTGCAGAAGATTGCGCCAATTACTGTGTATTGATGTTTAGTGATTTGAGTAAAAAAGTAACCATGCAAAACTTGTTTCACGATGGTGGCTTCAGTTTCACTGGCTTTAGTTACGATGTGTTTAAGATGATGGAAAACAAATAAACCAAATTAAAACATTGAAAAATCCTCCATTGGGGGATTTTTTTTTGCTATTTACCTGAGTCAATAGCTGTTTGATTTTTTATAAAAAGAACCTGATTAGCTTGTATATTCGCGCCCACAAATGATTGCACTAACAGATATAGGATTTGAATTTGGCGGACGTTTTTTGTACCGCAATGCCAATTGGCATATCAAACCCAATGAAAGAATTGGATTAATCGGGCTCAATGGTACTGGTAAATCAACCTTATTGAGAATAATTGATGGTGAATACAGCCTCACAGAAGGCAGTATGAGCAAACCCAAAGATTTAACCATTGGATTCTTGAACCAGGATCAATTGAGTTTTGATTCAGAGGAATGCATTTTAAATGTCGCAATGACTGCTTTTGCCGATGCATTAAGGCTTGAAAAAGAAATTGAAGAGATCATTGTGCAATTAGAAACAGACCATAGCGACGAGATTATTCAAAAACTGAGCGATAAACAAGAAGCATTTGAACAATTGGATGGCTACAATATCAGACATAAAACAGAAAAAATATTAGAAGGTTTAGGCTTTACAACCACCCAATTGAACCAACCCTTTAATAAATTTTCTGGAGGATGGCGCATGCGTGTATTATTGGCAAAAATGCTCTTGCAAGAACCCAATTTACTCATGCTGGATGAACCTACCAACCACTTGGATTTACCGAGTATTGTTTGGTTAGAAGAATACCTTAGGAGTTATAAAGGAACAGTAATCGTGGTGAGTCATGACCGCTTTTTCTTAGATAAAATGGTGAATAAAATTGTAGAGGTGAGTATGCAAAAGATTTTTGAATACACAGGTAATTACAGTTTTTATTTGACCCAAAAATCGGAACGCATGGAACTCCAACAACGTTCTTATGACAACCAACAACAGTTTATCAAAGACCAAGAAAAATTAATTAACCGCTTTAAAGCCAAAGCCAGTAAGGCATCTATGGCACAAAGCCGTGTTAAAATGCTTGATCGCATTGAGCGCATAGAAGCTCCTGAAGATGATAATAGAGAAATCAATATTCAGTTCAGAGTGGCCCAACAACCAGGTAGATTTATTGCTGAATTTGAAGATGTCAGCAAATCTTATCCAGATATAGAAATTTTAAAACATGCCTTTGGAAAAATTGAAAGGGGCGATAAAATTGCCTTGATTGGTGCAAATGGTAAAGGTAAATCTACCTTGCTTCGTTTAATGGCTGGCACTGATACTTTTAATGGTGAAATCAAAAAAGGGCACAATGTAAAACAAGCCTTCTATGCCCAGCATCAATTGGAATCGTTGAACTTACAAAACGAAATTTTACAAGAATTGCTTGAATTTGGTTCAGACCGTTCTGAAACTGAATTAAGAACCATTTTGGGCTGTTTCTTGTTTGAAGGCGACAGCGTTTTCAAAAAAATTAAAGTATTAAGTGGTGGTGAAAAAGCAAGGGTTGCTTTGGCAAAAACTTTGTTAACAGAGGCCAATTTCTTGTTGCTGGATGAGCCTACCAACCACTTAGACATGCGCAGCATCAATATCCTCATTCAAGCTTTAGAAGGTTATCAAGGGAGTTTTGTGGTGGTGAGTCATGACCGTTTCTTTGTTTCTCAAATTGCCAATAAAATTTGGTGGATTGAAGACGGGCAAATCAAAGAATATTTGGGTAGTTACGAAGAATACGAATATTGGAAGGCCAAGCAAGAGGAAGACAAAAAACTCATCGCTGCCAATGCACCTAAGCCTGTCAAAAAAGCTGATGTTAAACCTGTTTCAACCGAAGAAAATAAATTGGCTGTAAGCAACAATTACATTCAAAAACTCAAAAAGCAATTGGCCGATTACGAAAACCAGGCTACTCAAACCAAATCAAAAATAGCCGATTTGGAATTGTCTTTTTCTGATGTCAATTTAACCAATGATGCCACTAAATTAGCTGACTTGAACCGTTTTTACGATGCAGAAAAAAAAGCTTTGCACCATCTTGAAAAAGAAATGGAACGAGTATTGGAAGAGTTGATTGAATTGGAATAATATCTATTTTTTACTTCGACTCCGTTCTGCAAATATTGAATTCAAATGATGTATTGTAGAGCTCAAACCTTTTAAAATTTTATTTATTACTGTATAGGCTCGCTTCATTTATTTAAAGTTAAAGACGCTTTTGGTTTCCTAATTTGAAGGTATAATTTGAACCTAAAACAATAAAAAACTCCTTGCTTTTTTAGAGCAAGGAGTTTTTTATGATGTTTTAATTTGTTCAACAGATTAATCTTTGATACATCGAACTGAGAAACCATAAGCCCTTGGATTGTCATTTAGGTTGGCATTGCCACTTAGGAAATACAGGTTCCAAACATTGTTTGCGTTTACAGTACTGCTCCAATAAAACCCATTGCTACCCTCACTGTTCAAAGAGCCATCTGTATGGTTGCGGAAACCAGCCATAGGGAGTTTGAGTGGTGACCCAAATGCCCCCAAGCTATTGTTTTGAGACCAACTATTTAGTTCTGCACCCAATTCTGAATAAGTTGGCAATCTGTATCCTGATGGACAAGGGTTGTTCACTCCGTTTATTCCCTGCCATAAGTTATTGTTTTGTAAAGAACGCCAATCATATGAACTATTCAATGTGGTAATAAAATTACCATGAAATGGCATATCTGAAGTACTCAATAAATTGGTGTTGACCGAATTCCTACATTGGTGTCCATCAGTTTTTCTACCCCATTGGTACAAATCTCCAAAGGCTGCAGAATCTGAACTGTTATTTGCCACTTGTATTGCACCCAAATTCCTATCCATCCAGGTTTTACCGGTAATTGGGTTGGTAACAGCTATTACACTCGTTGGTGTTCCATTGCAATAAAAATTGTTATTCGTAAAGTAAGCCTGTGACAATATCGTTCTGTAAAAAGTACAAGTCTTATCAGCAAAATGAATGGTAAAACCAGCTATGCCTGATGAATTGGCAATGCCTGAAATGGTAAATCTGAATGTACCATTTCCATTGTTCAATGTTCCTGCCTCTAGATTAGCAGTTAAACCTGTTACACCTGTTGATGTAATTGTTTGTGATTGAAAAACACCTGTATTGCCTCCAGTATAACCGATTGTGGTAGTTGTACTGGCATCTTGCAAAGCTTGGTTTGCAATGATTATACCATAATGGCTGGTATCAGCACAGTTGAACCCAGTAATTGAAGCAGGGCATTCTCCACCATTGGTCCAAACAGCTTTTCCATTGCAGATGGTCAATACTTGGCCATTTTGCCCACCAGCAGGTATGCCGTTACTTGCGCTTTTGGCATACAAGGCATAAGGTACACTCAACAACTGATTGGTTCCAGTTAACGTATAATTTGTTCCGCCATTGGGGTCAGTTTCTGTTTTTACAAAGAATGGCCCATTTGCCCAATCAATATTGGCAAAAGTTCCAGTTACAAGCGTTCCTGTTCCAATTTCAATGGCTATTAAGCCAATGGCATTGGTAGTGGGTGTTTGGGTTTCAGTATATACAGCAGTGCCTGTTGCGGAACCTTGTAAAATGCTGATGCGCATACCCACTACATGGTTGCTTACTAGCACATTGTTGTTGTTGCGAACCACCGCTTGGTAGCTCATTTTTTCGGGTGCTTGGGCAAAGGCCATTGCCAATTGCAATATCAAGCAGATGAATATTGTATGTTTTTTCATGATTTTGATTTTTAGAATTAGTTTTTAATGCAACGTACCGAATAACCAAATGGTCTGCTGAAATCAAAAAGATAGCCCCCGTTGTCATAAAAGAATAAATACCATGAATAGGTATTGTTGATTGAACTACTCCAATAATACGCGCTATTGCCTTCATCATAAATGAAAGCATTGTTGTGGTCACGGTAACCAGTATTGGGAAGTTTCAAAACTGATGCATTTGCACCAAAACTTGAATTTTGGGTCCAACTCAATCTCTCTGCCTCTAACTCATTAGAAGTAGGCAATCTATAACCTATTGGACAAGGGTTATTGATCCCATTCTCTCCTTGCCATAAACTGTTGTTTTGAATTGATTGCCAATCATCAGGTGCATTTGATGACAATATAAATTTTCCGTGACCAGGTTGATCAGTTGTACTCAATATTCTGATTGTATCTGAATTTCTACATTGGTGTCCATCTGCCCTTCTGCCCCATTGGTACAAATCGCCATAGGCTGCTGCATCTGTAATGCTCGTAGCGGCTCTCGAAGCTCCTAAGTTTCTATCCATCCAGGTTTTACCAGTAATTGGGTTGATTACATCAACTACCTCTGTTGGGCTTGCATTGCAAAATACAGTACCAAGTCTGTACAAACTACTGGTAGGACATGGTTCATTCTGGCTTAACCCATTGCATACATATTCTGCCCATAAACAGTTACACAATTGGTCTTTGCAGAAGTAGCGCAATGCTTGATTGGTTGTAGTGTTTGAAGAATCTGTTCCTCCAAATAAATACACCAAACCATTGGCTGTTTTGGCTTCAATATTGGCTCTTTGGAAATTGAGTGTATTGCTTTGTAAATACCAAGTATTGCCTGCAATGTCAAACACATAAACCTTGTTTGAGTTGCTTGCTGTGCTTTGTTTGCCTCCAAATACATACAATTTGTTGTCGTAATTGCTTGCACCTACATGGCTCAATGCTTCTGGCAAATCAGGCAAGTTGGTCCAAGTATTGTTGCTTGGGTTATATACCTCAACTGCGGTGCTGGTAGTATTGTTGCTGAGGGTGATGCCTCCAATTTTATAAATGAGGTTGTTATACGCTACCAATCTACTTTGGCTGGTTGCTTGGTTCGGGTTAGCTTGTGCAGTATAAGTATTGTTTATTGGATTGTATTGGGTAAAGGTATTTTGGTTGATTGAGTTAGTACCTAATATATATACTTTGTTATTGATGCTCACTGCATATACACTGCTTGTTGAACTGCTAGGTTGGTTCGTTTGTGTTTGCCAAGTATTGCTAGCAATATCATAAGCTTGAGTAGTACCATTGGTATTGAAGCAATAAACTTTACCATTGGCTTCTGCTACACCACATTCAATACAAGGAGTAGGTTTGTCAGCAATGGCAATATATTTTCTATCATTGACATTGTACTTATACGCATTGC
>CAISCU010000053.1 GCA_903883965.1 uncultured Bacteroidota bacterium | reverse complement strand
TTTGGCAATTAACATTATTGAAAGAAAGTGGACTAATCAGATTAGAAACTGGGGGTTAATTGCAAATCAATTTTTAATTACATTTGAAAACAGATGCCTAATCTAACATCTACCGTTTACACAAAAAAGTTTACAGGCTCTTAACAAAAGAACGCGCCAAGCTTTGCTTGGCGCGTTCTTATTATCAATTTTTCAGAATCTATTTTACTCTTTCTACGTAATCACCTGTTCTGGTATCTACTTTCACTTTATCACCAACATTACAGAACAATGGAACCCTAACCTCTGCACCATTGTCTAAAGTTGCTGGTTTCAACGTATTGGTAGCTGTATCACCTTTTAAGCCTGGTTCAGTATAAGTTACTTCTAAAACTACAAATGTTGGAGCCTCAGCACCTATTGCTACATCTCCTTCAAATGATACTTTCACCATCATTTCTTCTTTTAAAAATGCAGCAGCACTGCCAAATAATAATTCGTCCACATAAACTTGTTCAAAGTTTTCAGGATCCATTAAAACCAAGTTTGGCCCATCTTTGTATAAATATTGCATTTCACGGAATTCAACCCTTACCATTTCCACACTTTCTCCTGCCCGGAAACGGTGTTCCATTTGTTTACCTGTTTTAACGTTTCTTAAAACAACTTGATAAAATGCCCTCAAGTTACCTGGTGTACGGTGTTGGTATTCCACCACTTGACAAAGTTCATTGTTGTATTTGATAAAACAACCTCTAAATAAATCTCCGGTATTAGCCATAAATATGTCTTATTATTTGATTGCGAAAATAAGCTTTCTGAGCAATTTAAAAATGATTATTGAGTGTGTTACGCTTATTTAATCTGTTAACTATAGAAATGATGAAACCTACTATCATGATGATAGTACCTGCCCAAACCAAATTAATCCAAGGGAATACGATGGCTTTCATAATAATAAAATCGCCAGACTCATCTTTTTCTGCTGTTTCAAGTTGAATTGTTCCTGTTTGCGGGTTCACTCCTTTAAAAGAAAAACGCAATTTTACTTCTTCAACCACAGCATCAAAACTCTGAGCTTTGTTAGCTTGAACACCATACATTGGCATGGCATCATAAACTTTATCCAAACCTATTACTTTGAGTTCTGCACCTAATAGTACCTTTAAATTTTTTTCATCTAAATCTTTTGCATCCGTATTTGAACTGATGCCAACCAAAACTACCCTTGCTTGATTTAAATAAATGGTATCTCCTGTTTTAACTTCATGCATATGTGGATTGACAAAAGTTGCTGCAGATTTTTGAGTTGGAACTGAACTGACATAAGTAAATACATCATGACTCAGATAATGTTTGGTATCAGGATTGGCCACTAAGCCAAACTTAGGATTAATTTGGCCATTGGGGTATAAATCAAATGTATAATCAACAGAACCGTCTGACTTCAATTTCTGATAGTTTACTTGGTAATAGGTATTCACCCAATTTTGGGAATCCTTTTTATAGGTGATGATATAATCTCCCATCTTACCTGGTTTGTTGCGTTCTAAATATATATTTTCAGTATTTTCTTTTTCATTGAACTCAGGATTCAAAGCCTGACCCGATTGGTTGATTGAAATGACTTGTTTCTTTGCCGAAGACACAAGCACACCAATTAATAAAATTCCAAATCCTATATGGGCAATACTTGCACCGGCCAGTTTAAATCTCCCTATCAAATAAGGGAATATCAATTTTCCGTTTACAACTACAGAAAAAATAGCTGCAAACAATAATACACCATGACTAATCGCATTTAAATCGAACAAGAAAAAGAACAAAATTGCCAAAATAACAGAACCCAATAATTGAATAAATATGAGTTTGTTAAATGGTGTCTTATTGGTTTTATATTTTAGGCTTTGTGCAACTGCAGTAAAAATTGCAATCAATATTGCCAAAGGCATTTGCCATTTATTGTAATGCTGTATCACATCTGCAGGCGGTGCCAATTTCAAGGAAAATATTTTATTGAAAACTGGTATAGAAGTAGTGAGGATAATTTGAAATGATGAAATTACCAAAATCATACTTCCGATAAACATCCAAAATTCTCTAGTATAGATCTGTTCATCTTTTTCGGATGATGGTAGTTCTTTCCATCTTAAAACCAATAAAACAAGCGCAACTAAAATGAATAAAATGAAATACACTAGTAATTGACCGCTCATTCCTAAATCAGTAAATGAATGAACTGATGAATTGCCTAAAATTCCAGAACGAGTTAAGAATGTAGCATACAATACAAGTAAAAAACTTGAAATGATTAATATAATTGCAGGAATAAAGGAATTCCCTGTTGATTTATAAACCAACAATACATGGACACCTGCAATTAGAATCAACCATGGTACCAATGAAGCATTTTCAACAGGATCCCAAGCCCAATATCCGCCAAAACTTAAACTTTCATAGGCCCAAAATCCACCCATAATGATTCCTGTTCCTAATATCATTGCAGTGAACAAAGACCATTTAATTCCAGGTTGTATCCAATCTTGATAAGATTTGTTTATTAAAGCTGCAATAACATATGCAAATGGAACGATTGTAGATGCAAATCCAAGAAACAAAGTAGGTGGGTGAATAACCATCCAATAATTTTGAAGTAATGGATTTAATCCGTTTCCATCTTTCACTTTGGATAGGTAATCAGGTTGTTTAAAAATAGGGGCATTTTGCATCACATTTCTCAATAATTCAAACGGGCTACTACCTAATTTATAACCTATAATTTTAACTCCCAATAACATACTTGTTAATGCTATTTGAGACAACATAATTATTCCTAAAACAGGTTTACTGTAATTGTCATTGATCTTATTGATGAATTGCGCAATGATCATTTGCCAAAATATCCATAATAAGAAACTACCTTCTTGTCCTTCCCAGAAACAAGAGATCATAAAATGAACAGGTAAATCTCTACTGCTATGCTGCCATGCATAGTGGTATTCGAAATAATGATTATAAATAATTGTAAATAGAGTGGCTACAATTGTAATAACTGAAATAGAATGGATGTGTAAAGCAGTTTTAGCTATGCCAATCCAACTTTTATCTAAAGGTTGAGCATTGCTGTAAAAAAAAGAAACTGAGGCTAAAATTGCTGTTATAAACGCAATTACTATTGAAATATGGCCTAAATTTCCAATTAAAAGATGTTCATTTAAAAATACAATATCTGTCATGATGCAAGATTTGTTTCAAAAATAGACAAGTGTTTTGGATTCACTTCATTTTGATTGTAAAATAATTCTAGGGCAAAAAAAAAGCCCCACAAAAATGTGGGGCTTCAAAGACTTGGCAACGACATACTTTCCCAGGTATTACCCAAGTATCATCTGCGCTGAAGGGCTTAACTTCTCTGTTCGGAATGGGAAGAGGTGGACACC
>CAISCU010000052.1 GCA_903883965.1 uncultured Bacteroidota bacterium | reverse complement strand
TGGGATGAAACCCAATGATGCTTACTACAAATCTTTAAAACAAAATGCTGCATAATACAGCACAAAATATTAACTTAGCATCACTAACCTTTTGGTCCAACAACTGGGGAGTATTATAATTGGATTCAGATTCTCCAAACGGAAATTTTTACATAAAAGATAAAAATGGTGAAATTAAATTATTCTGTGATTACAATTCAGGCAAATCCTTCTATTTGAGAATACCTAGGGAAAGAAGCATTGAAAACAGAAAAACAGCTGAATCAATGAATGAGAAAAGTAACTACTTAGTTGAACCTAAATAAATAGTTGATTAATATATTTTACATGAAACTACTAGCTGTTAAAATTTTATTCTTATTTCCTATTATAGCAAATTGCCTTGATATTGAAACTAATAAGACTAAACAAAAACAGGTAGGTCAATTAAACTTTTACTATGGTACATCTAATACAATAGGTTTTATTTTCCTTGGTTCTGACAGGTATTCTTTTGGTTTGGATTGTAGTTTCTATTTTGGAGAGAAAGGAATTGGTAAAGATTATTCAAATGTTTTTGGCCCTAATGCTTATCCTAATGACATTTATAAAATCAACAATACACCAACCTATTCAATTGGACTTCTCTTTGGAAAAAGAATATATCAAAAACTTATAGTTTACTCAAAATTGGGATTTTCTGGAGAAAGTACATATTACAATGGTTATGACAATCAACAAATTCTATCTCCAAATGGTTATTGGTATGTTTCTCAAAATAAGGGTACATCACCAATGTTAGGACTTGGAATGGTATATAACCAAGATAGATTGAGTTTTCTATTAGGTTATGATAATTTCAATAAACTCGAGCTTGGAATCGGATTTACATTTAAATAATTTAATTAGAGAGACAGTCATCTCAATCTTGTTCGTCATTTTTTTCATTCTTGTCCTCATCATTCTCCTCTTTTTTGATAATAACAAAATCGCCGGCACTCAACATTCTTTTGGTAAATTCTTCTATGGCTTTTTGTTTCTCTGCTGAATCAGCATCATGGGTATTGGGTTCCATTTTAAATTGATTTATATAATTAAAAAAACTCGACTTCAAAAACTTCTAACCAAGATAATAAATAGGAGATAGTTTTTGTCAATTTACAGATAAAAAGCGTCATTCATATTTGTTTGTTCGCATCCCCAACCCATAATATCCGGTATTTCCTCTGATTGATTTAGTACATGTTTCCGAATAATGCTGATACACAAAAACACCCCAGTAAACTTGTATTTACTGGGGTGTTTATTTTTGAACTGTATCAGTTATTTAGGACTTGTCTATGACTAATTAATTGCCCGAAAATATTTTGTCGGTATTTCTGTAGTTCGACAAATCTTGGTACCAATCAGTATAACTAGATCCACCGCTTGTTGCCCATTCTGCAAATTTTAAAAATGCTTCGGTAAAATCTGTTTTCTCAGTAGCATAAGGTACAGACTCAGTTACATCTAATACCCATGGTAAGCCGGTACTGGTTCTGTAGTAAATATTCTGTGCTGGGTTACTGTTGTCTTGGTGTTGGCCAAAATAGTTGTTGTTTACCAATGAACTAGGAACTCTATTTGCTTTGTGTACTTCTTTGCCACGGTCTTGACCTACAATTAAGTAAGGGTTAAAAATTGAATGTGTAAAATCAGCAATAGCAGTAGCAGAACTTCCCTCTGGACTTACACCATTTGATGAAAATCTTACTATAATCTGGGTAGTATCTGTTCCTTCATTAGGAGCACCTGCTTCTACATTGATAAAAGCAAATCCGCTACTGTGTGGCAACAAATCATAAGCATCTTTAAATACAATAATATTTGCATTTGTTTGATTGGCTTCAGTGCCGTTATCATTGAATGTTGCATAACTAATTCCAGTTACTTTTGAGCTTCCTAATCTTTCTACTGAATGAATACTAGATGCAGGAATTCCATCTAACTGAAAAGCAAAACCATTGTGTAAAGAACCTCCAATGGCTCTTGTTACAAAACTATACTTAACCTCTACTACTTTGTCGGTAGCATCACTCACCACATCATAATGATAGTTCAATACCAAATCATTAAAGTCATAATCACCTTTTCCTGGCCATAAATCTTCAAATAGCATGGTGCCATAACCTGCAGCTGGATAACCTGTGCTAAATGCCTTGTATGCATCGTTTGGATAATCATCTGCTTCATCTGGCACACCATCTTCGTCAGAATCTGTTGAAGAAGATGAAGAACCGTTTGTAGTTGTAGAACTTGTAGTTTTTAAATTACTTGCATAAGTAATGGTTCCTGAACCTATTACGTATTCTATTACTGTAAAATAATAGGTAGAAGTTGAATCTAAACCCGTTACATTTACAGAGCTTCCAGTTCCATTGTATACCACAAAACCACCACCTAAATTGCTTCCAATCCCAAATACTGAATTTGCAGAATATGGTGTATTGTTGGTTGGTTCTGCGTTTATCTCAGAACTCTTCCTTGCTACTACAATTCTAGACGTACCATTTCCACTCACCCAATTTAAGGTTAAACTATTTTGACCAACAGCACTGAAATTTAAATTTGTGGCACCAATGGTTGGAGCTGATGAACTGCCACCACTACTGCCGGCATCTGTACAAAATGTTAAAGGGGTGGTATTGTAAACGGCTGTTCCAGCAGATACATTTCCATTGTATTCAAATACATCTAAGGCAAACTGTAAGCCGGGCATGCGCGAGAATGTAAAACTGAAATTTTTAAAATCTCCAAAATCTACCACCAAACTCCAATTGCTCACCCAATAACTGGTATCTCGGGTCATACCAAAAATTGAATCATGCATGGCATAAGAATATTTTTGTTTAACCACATTGTCAGATGGAATTCGAGCTGTTGAATTACATGGCCTTAATAATAATATTCTGCCAGCTCCATTTCCTTTATTGGCAAATGAACCTGAAATTGTTGTGCTCATTTCATCTATATCAGTAACGGTTGCAATTGCTGGTCCAGAAGAAATAATAGTAGGAGCTGTTATTGATGATCCTGAATTGGTTGATGCGTTGCCATCCAATTTCCAAGTGTCAACTTCATTTGTTGCATAATAAATATAAGGTGTTTCTTCTACTTCAATGATACTAAAGTAATAGCTACTAGATGCATCTAATCCAGTTACAGTAACAGCTGTACCTGTTCCAAAATAAACTACCTTACCTGATGCCAAAGATTCACCTAAGGTGAAATTTGAATTGGCAGTATAAGATGAATTAAAAGTTGGTGTTGATATGGTAATAGCAGGTAGGGCGCTTTTTCTGGCAATTACCATTCTTTTTGTACCACCACCAGCTGTCCAATTTAAGGTAATTGAACTAGATGTAATATTTGTAAAAGTTAAATTAGATGCAAAAGTTGAAATCTCTGCAAACGATTGTATGCTTGACAAAATGAAAAGCAAACCGAATAGGATATTGTTTTTAATCTTCATGTTCTCTAATTATTATTTTACTTCAATGTTTAATACCCCAGCATTGGCGTTTAATTCTTTCTGAATCCCAGCAATACTATACTTTATGGTTTTTAGGTGGATGGGTACTTCAATACTACCAGAAAATTTTTCTGATGTTTTTTGCAATTTTTTCAAGTACACATGACCATTTAAATCTTCAACTTTTAAAACCGATACTCTTGTATCGTTATTGGTTGGTTTATATTCAATTTTAATTTTCTTAGTAGTGCTCCAAGCAAAATTTGCATTTGTTTTTATTTCAGTAAATTTTGAAGGGGCATCTGAAACTCCATTTTCTTTTTTGATGATTTCAGTCTTTTTGCAACTTGTTAATGTCAATTGCCAAGTTAGCAATACCAATAACAGTAGTTTTAAATTGTTCATTGTTTGAGATTTTTTTTAATAGTTGAAAAAACAATGCCAATGAATGATGAAATTTCAATTATCTGATAATCATAAGTATGCATACATCTTGCAATGTTTATGAAATGTCAAAATGCTCTCAAAATGGGATGAATTCCTGTTTTCGGAAGCTTCGTAAGTCGTGTAAAGCTACTAATTTACATTTGTAAAATAGCTCAATGTTGGGGTACTTGCAGCAGTGTTAGTTTTTTACCTTAGCACCTATTTTATGAGTTGATTTGTTCAAGCCCTCAATAGCAATGAATGTACTCAATTTGAACGCTACTGGTTTTAATAGTTTCATTTGAACGGTGGAATTTTGGTAGGGTAGTTATCAAACAAGCTAAGTTCTTTAAACAAAGATTGAAAAGTCCATTAAAACAAAAAACCTCCAGTAATTCTACCGAAGGTTTAGGTGGTGATTCCGCTGGGACTCGAACCCAGGACCCCTACATTAAAAGTGTAATGCTCTACCAGCTGAGCTACGGAATCGTTGTTACAAACATGTAACGGGGTGCAAAAGTATGAAGATTTTTAACTTAGGCAAACCATTTGTGAAATATTTTTTCTTTTTTCATTGGATGCCTGAAAACCAGCACCAATAATTATTCGATAACGCTGTTTTGTTCCCAGCTTGCCTGTAAATTTTCAATACTATACGCGTCTTTTAATTCAAAATTGCCAATTCTGGTCCTACACAAACTGTCTAAATAAGCCAATCCGCCCAATTGAATTCCCAAATCATGCGCCAAAGACCGAATATAGGTTCCTTTGCTACAAACAATTCTAAAACTTACCAAAGGCCAATTGTTGGCTGTTATGTCAAAAGCCCTTACTTGAACCTGACGGGCTTTCATTTCTAATTCTTCTCCAGCCCTTGCACTTTGGTAGGCTCTTTTCCCATTTACCTTAATTGCTGAATAAACTGGGGGTATTTGCATGATTTCTCCTAAAAAGGTATTAGCGGCCGACTGAATGGAAGAAGTGTCATGTAAGGGCATAGAAACGTGTTGGTCAATTTCTGTTTCTTTGTCAAAACTGGGTCTGCTAGCACCAAAATAAATGGTACCAGTATATTCTTTCTCCTGACCCATGTACAAATTAATTTGTTTGGTTTCTTTGCCAATGCATACAATCAACAATCCAGTTGCCAAAGGGTCAAGCGTGCCAGCATGGCCAACCTTAATTTTACGTTTTTTGCCATTGAGCAAGCCCAGTTGAATGTTCAACTGGCGCAAAACCAAGTATTTAATTTTGTTGGTTACATCAAATGAGGTCCAGGTCAAAGGTTTGTCGACCAAGAGTACTGTACCTTTTTCAAAGTCCAGTTGCATGTTATATTATTTGTAAATCGAAACCAATAAGGCCCAATAGCAACAAAACAAGGCCTAAAACAATTCTGTACCAGCCAAATGCTTTGAATCCGTTTTTTGTTAAAAAGCCTATGAATCCTTTGATGGCAAATATAGCCACCACAAAAGCAACCACATTTCCTAAGAACAAAATACCCAATTCTGATCTTTGCACTTCATGGGTGCCAAAATATTTGAGCATTTTATAGGCAGTAGCAGCAAACATGGTAGGTACTGCCAAGAAAAATGAAAATTCAGCCGCTGATTTTCTGTTCATGCCTTGGGATAATCCACCAATAATGGTTGCTGCCGACCTAGATACTCCAGGTATCATGGCTATGACTTGAAACAAGCCAATGAACAAAGATTGTAAATAAGAAGGTTCTTTGTCTTGATCGGAGGTATGGTTGAACCATTTGTCGATGTATAAAAACACAATACCCCCCAATAATAAGGTAATGGCTACCACTGTAACGTTCTCTAACATGGAGTCAATAAAATCGTTGAATAAGAAACCAAAAACGGCTGCCGGTAAAAAGGCTACAAATAATTTAATATAAAAATCAAACGACTGAAAAAAACGTTTCCAATACAAATACACCACTGAAAGGATGGCCCCAAATTGAATGGCAACGGTGAACATTTTTACAAAATCGTTATTGGCATTGCCAAAAAAAGAAGATGCTATAATCATGTGCCCTGTTGACGAAACAGGCAAAAACTCGGTAATTCCCTCTACAATTGCGAGGAAAATGGCTTCAAAAATTTCCATTTAGGATTAAGCTTTTTTACGCATAATGGCAAATATACCAACTATGAAACCGGCTATTACCATAATGGGAGCCAATGTGATTTTCTGAAAGCTAAAAATGTCTTCAGATTTACCAGCCATGAATCCAAATCCAATTACAATAAACAAAACCGCAGCTCCCATGAGCAGATAGTTTTCTTTTCCGAATAAGAATGAATCTGAATTTCCCGATTCTTTTTTAGTGCTTGCTTGCTCTTTACTCATGTTTGCAATATCTATTAAACTTTCTATTAATACAAATCTTCAATTTTTGTGTTTAAATACCTGTTGGTGCTGGTCCAGCTGCTCATTACACTCATCCCGATGCCTAAAATTAACAGAGCTGCAAACAAACCAAAATAAAGTGGGCCATCATACAATTGCTCTATTTCCGGAATCCAGTAGGGCAGGGCATTTAACAAACTCAACAAAATTGCCAAACTAATGACCCAACCTAAGAAGCCATTTTTGATAGAACTCCAAACAAATGGTTTGATGATAAACCAATTGGTAGCCCCAACCAATTGCATGCTTTTAATGGCAAAGCGTTGTGCGTATAAGTTGAGCCTAACTGTATTGTTGATTAAAACTGCCGAAATCAAAGCAAACAACAATGACAATGAAACCAAAACCATTCCAATTGATTTCATGTTTGAAGAAGCTTGTTCAAATACAGATTTTTGAAAGGCCACTTCACTCACCCCAGGCAATTGCTTTAAAAATGCTTCGGCTTTATTGAGCTCTTCAATACTGGTGGCATTGGCTTTGAGTTTAATTTGAAAAGATGGGATTAATGGATTAAAGCCCAAGAAGCTGATAAAGTCTTGGCCAATTTCTTGGCTAAATTCAGCGGCGGCTTGTTCTTTGCTCACAAATTTAATATCGCGGGCAATGTCTTCGCTCATGATTTTTTGCTGAATCAAAGGTATTTCTTCTTTGGCTAACGATTCGTTTAAAAACACCTGTACCACCATGTTTTCACGGATATAGGTGCTGAGTTTGGATGACTGAATCAACAAAACACCCAATAAACCCAACATTAAAAGTACCATTGATATGCTCAAAATGGCTGAAAGATAACTGTGTTTTTTCTTTGGTTTCATAAGGGCTTTGCCTACTTTTATGACAAGCAAAAATACAAAATAGCTTGGATGTGCCAACCTAAATAATGCCTTCTAATTGGAAAAACCTCCACAGCCGTCTATTTTTGCAGACTTTAAAAACGCAAGCACCACACATGAGCAAAGAATATTCTCACCACGAAATTGAATCGAAATGGCAAGCCTACTGGGTTAAAAACAAAACGTACCAAGTAAAAGAAAATCCTGATCAGGAAAGTTTTTATGTATTAGATATGTTTCCTTACCCGAGTGGTGCTGGTTTGCATGTGGGCCATCCACTTGGTTATATTGCTTCAGATATTTTTAGTAGGTACAAGCGTTTAAAAGGATACAATGTATTACACCCAATGGGATATGATGCATTTGGCTTGCCGGCCGAACAATATGCCATTCAAACAGGTCAACATCCTGCCATTACCACCAAAGATAACATTGCCCGTTACCGTGAACAATTAGATAAATTAGGTTTTAGTTACGATTGGGATAGATCGGTTAAAACAGCCGACCCTGATTATTACAAGTGGACCCAATGGATTTTTATTCAATTGTTTCATTCTTGGTACGATCCTGAATTGAACAAAGCTGCACCTGTAAAAAGTTTGATTGACAAGTTTGAACAAGTAGGCTTGGGAAATTTAGCTTATTTGGTACCCCAAGTTGAAGCATTTACAGCCAGTCAGTGGCATGCTTTTTCTGAAAAAGAAAAGGCCACTGTTTTAATGGCATTTAGGTTGGCTTATTTGGCCGAATCTTATGTGAATTGGTGCCCTGAGCTAGGAACTGTATTGGCCAATGATGAGGTAAAAGATGGTTTGAGCGAAAGGGGAGGCTACCCAGTTGAGCGCAAATTAATGATGCAATGGAGTTTGCGCATTACCACTTATGCCGATCGGTTATTGAGCGGACTAGAGAAAATAGATTGGACAGAATCGTTAAAAGAAGCCCAACGCAATTGGATAGGTAAAAGCACTGGAGCCAGTATTTTTTTTCCAATTCAATCTGTTGAAGCGCAAATAGAAGTATTTACAACCCGCCCAGATACCTTGTTTGGCGTTTCTTATGTAACATTGGCACCCGAACACGATTTGGTTGAACAAATTTGCACCCCCGAACAAAAAGAGGCGGTAATGGCTTATTTGCTGTATGCAAAAGCAAGAAGCGAACGCGAAAGAATGGCCGATGTAAAGAAAGTGACTGGTGTATTTAGTGGCGCTTATGCCTTACATCCATTTACCAATGAACCCCTTCCTATTTGGATTGGCGATTATGTATTGGCTGGTTATGGAACAGGTGCTGTGATGGCTGTTCCGGCTCATGATAGCCGAGATTTTGCTTTTGCTAAACAATTCAACTTGCCCATTAAACAAGTGATTGAGGTACCTGCCGAACACAATTTGGAATTGGCTTCTTATGACGAAAAGCAAGGCAAAGTAATGGCCTCTGATTTCTTAAATGGCTTGGATGTAAAAGCGGCTATATTGGCTTGTATTGCTGAATTAGAAAAGCAGGGTAAAGGCAAAGGTAAAACCAATTTCCGTTTGCGCGATGCCATTTTTGGCCGTCAAAGGTATTGGGGCGAACCCATTCCTGTTTATTATAAAGATGACATTGCCTATACCATAGACGAATCTGAATTGCCATTGTTGTTGCCTGAAATTGATACCTATTTACCTACTTCAACAGGTGAGCCACCTTTGGCAAGAGCTAAAGACTGGAAATACAAAGGGCAATACAATTATGAGTGGAGCACCATGCCAGGATGGGCGGGCAGTTCTTGGTATTTTTTAAGGTACATGGATCCGCAGAACCAACAGGCGTTTGCTAGCCCAGATGCATTGGCTTATTGGAAACAAATTGACTTGTATTTGGGTGGTAGTGAACACGCCACAGGGCATTTGTTGTATGTACGATTCTGGACCAAATTTTTGTATGATTTGGGTTTAATACCTGTTGATGAGCCTGCTAAAAAACTCATCAATCAAGGAATGATACAAGGCACTTCAGAAAAACTAAGAAAGCTTGATCCTAACAAACATGCTTGTTATACTTTTACAAATGAACAAGCTTTTTTAAACATCAATGGTCAAGCATATCATTTGCTTCAGAAACCAAGTGATGTGTTTGTGAGCGAAAATGCCTTGAACCTCTTGGGAGATATGGCTCAAACGCTGAGTGGTTCTAATATTGATGTCAATTATGTAGAAAAAGGGCAATTGAATTACGAACAATTTGTACAATCGCACCACTACCAAGATGCCTTGTTTTTATGCGAAGGTGGGTATTGGTTCAAAGGTCAATTCCAAGCGTTTGCAAAAACAGGCTCAGATGCAATTGTTTGTTTTCAGGAAGTAGAAAAAATGTCTAAGTCTAAGTACAACGTAGTTACACCCGATACCATTGTAGCACAATATGGTGCCGATACACTCCGATTATATGAAATGTTTTTAGGGCCTTTAGAACAAAGCAAACCATGGAGTACACAAGGCATAGAAGGGGTTCAACGTTTCTTGAAAAAACTGTGGCGTTTGTTTTATGATGCCAATGGTCAATTGCAAATCAAAGACGTGCCCGCCACCAAACCAGTTTTAAAAACCTTGCACAAAACCATTAAAAAAGTAGGAGAGGACATAGAAAATTTTTCATTCAATACATCTGTCAGTACCTTCATGATTTGTGTAAATGAATTAACCGAACTCAAGGCCAATCAGCTTCAGGTAATGAAAGAATTGTTGGTGATTTTGAGCCCATATGCACCTCATATTGCAGAAGAATTATGGCAAGCCATAGGCATGAATGAAAGTATTGCACAAGCTCAATTTCCAGTGTTCAATCCTGAATTTTTAGTTGAAGACAGCTTTTCTTACCCCATTTCCGTAAATGGCAAACACCGCACCAATATTGAATTTGCATTGGATGCCGATGCTTCGTTTGTAGAGCAAACTGTACTTCAAGATGAAATTGTACAAAAATGGCTCGAAGGTAAATCGCCCAAAAAAGTAGTTTTTGTAAAAGGTAAAATTGTAAATGTGGTGATATAAATTGTGACCATGCCTAAAAAAGAGACGCGTTTTGCCGAAGGC
>CAISCU010000051.1 GCA_903883965.1 uncultured Bacteroidota bacterium | reverse complement strand
TTACATAAAAAGGGCGCGCATCTTCGATGCGCGCCCTTTTTATGTAAACTAAATTTCTAACTTATTTAGCAGCTGGCATAGCAACTGGAGCAGGAGCTGCAGTACCTACTATTCCTAATTTCTTTTTAACTAAAGCAATCACATTGTCTGACTCAGGCTTGTACAAGAATCCAGCAGTGCTACTGTCAAAGATGTAACTATATCCTGCTTCTTTAGCAACTTGTGAAATGGCATTTTTTGCCTTTTCAATTATTGGCTTTAACAATTCAGCTTCCTTTTTTCTCATGTTTTCTTGAGCTGATTGTTGAAACTCTTGAATTCTGGTTTGCATATCCTGCAAGTCTTTTTGTCTCATTTCTTTGATAGCCTCTTGCATGGTTTTTTCATTTTTTTGGTAGTCTAATAATTTCTTTTGAAATTCATCAGACATCTTTTTCAATTCGTCTTCTAAAGATTTACCAAATGATTCCATATCGGTATTGGCTTTTTTGTATTCAGACATTTGCTGCATGAGCTCTTGTAAATCTACATAACCAACTTTTTGGGCATTCACACGGCTACCTGTAAGCATTAACACTACAAATACCGCTACAATTGTTTTAATTAAGGTTTTCATTATTTGTTATTTATCGTTTCAAGTTTTTAAACTAAAATCATGCCAATTACTTTGGCTGTTCAGGCTCATTCTCCTTAGGAGCACTTTTACCAGTTTTGTTGTTTTTGGTTACAATTACCCCCAATTCTGAAAGTACTTCATCGCTTTTGTCGTACTTGGCATTGCTGTACATCATAATCATTTCGGCACTCTTGGCAAATATAAAATCTAAAGCCGACTGTTTGGCTATTTTTTGACAAGCATTGAATACTTTGTCTTGAATAGGCTTAATTAACTCTTGTCTTTTAGAAAAAAGTTCACCTTCGTATCCAAATTTCTTATTGGTAAACTCTTTTACTTCAATTTCTTTTTGCTTTATCTCAGCTTCTTTTTTCTTCTTGAGTTCTTCGGTCAATAAAATCTGTTCGGCTTGAAAATCTTTGATTAACTTATCTATTTCAGTTCTTTTGGCCTCTATTTCTTTTTGCCATCCTTCTGCCACTGCATCCAATTGTTTTTGTGCCGAACGGTATTCAGGTAACATATCCAAGATGTATTCTGTATCGACATAGGCAAACCTTTGTGCGTACAATTGGTTTTGGCTATTCAAACCAAATACCAAACCAATTAATAGAAATAACTTTATTGACTTATTCATTCGTTCAATTATAAGCTTTTTAAAATTGTTGACCCAATAAGAAATGGAAATTTCCTCCATTTACTCTATCTGGATATGGATGGAAAGGCGGTTTGTCTATACCCCAACCATAATCTAAACCAATTAAACCAAACATGGGTAAGAAAATTCTAACTCCAACCCCGTAAGACCTATTTACATCAAACGGGTTGAAATCGCGTTTGTTCATCCAAGCGCCGCCCGCTTCAGCAAAAACCAATGGATACACAGTTGCCTGTGGATTCAATGAAACCGGATATCTCAATTCCATGGTATACCTGTTGTATATGGTTGCACCCGATTGTGAATACTGACCATTCAAAGGATTGATTGAGTAAGGAGTTAATGTATTGTCTTGGTAACCTCTCAACGCAATGAGTTCTCTGCCATCTAAGTTAAAACCAGTTAATCCAGAACCACCCACCCAAAAGCGTTCAAATGGGGTTATGCCTTTGGCCATATTGTATGCCCCAATGTACCCGAAATTGACACGGGTCATGAGCACTAAGTTTCCTACCAAACGATTAAACCATGTTGCATCAAATTTCCATTTGTAAAATTCGAGCCATTTGGTTTTTTCTAATCGATCCAACTTCGAATAATCCTTGCCGTCTAACAAAGAATAAGGAGGTGTAAATTGCAACGAAAATGCAATATTGGAACCCGATCTTGGATAAATTGGTTGGTCTGTAGAGTTTCTTCCAAATATGACTTTAAAACTTAAATTATTAGACCCCCCAGTTGGGATTGTAGAATAATAAGTGAGCCCAGTTGAGTTGGCCACATTGTTATAATACTGGTAAGAACAAGCGTATTGAACGGTAAAAAAATCGTCAGGCCATCTCAAACGCTTACCCAATGCCACACTGGCACCGGTAGTATATAAACCCGATAAGTTATCACCAGTTAAACCATTTGATTGAATAGAATGGTAAACAGAAGTCGTCAACGAATTGGGTCTTTTACCTCCTAACCAAGGTTCAGTAAATGATGCCGAATAAGATTGGTAAAAGCTTCCATTGGTTTGTGCCCTCAAAGAAATACGTTGTCCATCACCAGAAGGAATCGGGTGCCAATATTTGGTATGAATGGCTTTCTTCAAAGAAAAATTATTGAGTGTTACGCCTAAAGTGCCAACTACAAACCCAGCACCCCAACCACCAGAAAGTTCAACTTGATCATTGGCTCTTTCTTCAACAATATATTCAATATCTACAGTTCCAGTTACTTGGTTGGGCATTGGTTTCACATTCAAAGCTTCAGGATTGAAATACCCTATTTGAGAAAGTTCTCTCAAAGACCTAGTAATATCTGTTTTGCTAAACAATTGACCAGGCTTAGTTCTAAGTTCTCTGAGCACGACATGGTCACTGGTTTTTGAATTTCCTTTTACTGTAATTTTATTGATACGAGCCTGTTGCCCTTCATAAATCCGAATCTCTAAATCAATTGAATCATTTTCAACCAATGCTTCAATGGGTTCAGCTCTAAAAAACAAATACCCATCGTCCATGTAAATGGTGCTAATATCCATTCCATCTTGGCTTCCATTCATGCGTTGGTCTAAAACTGACTGGTCGTAACTATCTCCTCTTTTAATACGCAAAATTTTATGGAGTTCTTCGTTGCTGTATTTGGTATTTCCCACAAAATTGATGTTTCTAAAAAAATAACGGTTGCCTTCAAATACATTCAATCGAATGGCATATTGGTTCTTTGCATCTCTCCAAATTGAATCAGAAACAATCTGAACATCTCGGTAGCCCAATGATAGGTATTTTGCCAAAATAGCCTGCTTGTCTTCTTGGTATTTTTCGTCAATGAATTTAGATTTTACAAACAATCGTTTTTGCTTGGTATCTTTCATTAACTTTCTAATTTCTTTGTCTGTTAAGGCAACATTTCCTTCTACCTGTATCGCTGAAATTTTAACTTTATTGCCTTTGTCTATGCTGATTTTTAAGCGTGCAGTATTTTTCTTTTGTTCATCAACTATTTGCTGAAATCCAACTTTTATATCTGCAAAGCCTTTGTCGTTATAATATTTTGTAATTTCTCTTTCAGTAGAATTGAGCATGTTCTCTGTAATAATCTGACCCGATTTTAAGGTTAATTGTTCCCTTAAATCTTCGGCTTTAGATTTGCTCAACCCTTTAATTGAAAACTGACTGAGTCTAGGTTTTTCTCTCACTATAAACTGCAACCAAATTTGCTCCCCATCCACTTTTTCAACATTGAGTTTAATGTCATCAAACAATTTTTGTTTCCATAAATTGGTCATGGCTTTTGAGAGGTCTTCAGAAGGAATGCGAATTTTCTGATTGGTTTGCAAACCACTGATCACCAACAATACAGATTTATCGTAGTAATCTGTTCCTATAATATCCAAACCCGCCAAAATGTATTGCTTGGGATTGTTGTAATTCATTTTAAAATAACCTGTGCTATCCTGTGCATTTACTGTTACAACAAATAACAACGAAAAAATGAAAAGGCATTTCTTTAAAAAACTCATTCTTGTTCGCTTACTTGTTCGCTAATTTTTCCAAATCTTCTTTCTCTATTCTGGTAATCCAATATGGCTTGGTATAAATCTTCAGAACTAAAATCTGGCCATAATTTAGGGCTAAAAAACAACTCACTATATGCAATTTCCCAAAGTAAAAAATTACTGATTCTTTGCTCTCCACTTGTTCTGATCAATAAATCAGGGTGCGGGTAATTAGCAGTACTCAAATAATTGTTGATGGTAGATTCATTAATTGCATCGGCTTGCAAAGTACCTTCTTTAACGGCATGGGCTATAGATTTGACCGCATGGGTTAAATCCCATTTGGCGCTATAACTCAATGCTAAAATTAAAGTAAGTCCTGTGTTGTGAGCCGTTTCTTCAATTGTTTTATGAAGTTGTTTTTGACATTTTTCTGGTAATGCATCCATTTGTCCAATGGTAACCAACCTGATTTTGTTTTTCATTAAATCGGGAGTTTCCTTGGCAATGGTATCAACCAATAATTCCATTAAAGCTTTTACTTCAAAACTGGGTCGGTTCCAATTTTCTGTTGAAAATGCATACAGCGTTAGGAATTTTACCCCTATTTCTGCGGCAGCTTCAGTAATTCTCCTTACCGTATGTACCCCATTTTGGTGTCCAAACACCCGAAACATTCCTTTCCCTTTAGCCCAACGACCATTTCCATCCATAATGATGGCAATGTGCTGAGGCAATTTATCTGTATTAATTTGTTCTTTTAAATTCTTCACGCATTCCATTTGTTAAAAAACCCTTGCACACTTTACCCTGCTATTAATTCGGTAACAAACCGAAATTGTAGACGACATAAACCAGTCGTTGTAATCAGGATTGCCTCTTCTATATCCCTGTTTATTGAGGGGCGTTCCATTATTGGATTCTATTGAACGGTCTGAAAGTGTTCCTGCAACTAATCCCTTTGCAAGTTTGGCATCAATATCAGGGTATACCGTGCTCACATCGTCTAAATAATCTGTAAATGATTTACGGAAACCCAATTGCCATTCCAATGCAAAGTTTTTGTTTACCATCCATTTCACTCCCATTCCAAATGGTATGGCCATTGCTGATTTACTATAGGCTATATCTTCAGTCTGATAAGTAGCTAAATCAACCGTATTGTCATTGATTTCTGTCTGAGGATTGAACCTAAAATAAGAAAGTCCTGTGTAAAAATATGAAGTCAATTTTTTATCTAAAACTCCTGTTCCATATTTCACAAAATTGAACTCAATGACTGAAGCAAATTCAGTTATTTTAGAATGAAAGTTGAGGTTTCTACTTTTATTAAATTCAAAATTTTGATCTGTTCCAGAGATGTTGTGAAAATTCAGTTCATTTTTCCAAGCAAAACTGTTACTGAGGTTAAGCCTTGCAAACAAACCAGAACTCAAATGAGTTTCTGACATAACTACTTTTGGAGCCAAATCACCCCAATAATTTGAACCACCCAATTGGTAACCTAACTCTATTGCTTGCGCATGCAATTGCGTATTCCATGGCATCAAAGTCAAGAGCAACAAGCAGAGGCCTTGTGCAATTTTACAAGAATAAGAGCTAGATTTTTTCATGGATGCAATACTATGAAGAGTTAAAATTGCGGACAAGCCATGCCTTTAGAGCGAATCACATAAGAAAGGGTTATTCCTGCCATAAAGTACATATCTGTATCGAGGTATTTTCTAACGCTTCTTGCATCTCCTTTTTTGTTAATGAAATCATGACTACCATCCGACAAAGTCAATTCAATAGACCTGTCTGAAAGCACACCAGCAACATCTCCATAAGCAGCACGTACAATATTTGGATCTGCATAAACACCACCCACATCGTCTAAATAATTGGTTGCAGTAAAACGAATTCCGCCTTCAACTCCAAGAAAAAAATTATCTCCAATTTTTTGTCTGAAACCTAGCCCTAATGGAATACAAAGTGTTGTTAAATCATACTTTTTAAAGTCATTCAAAGATGTAGTTCCTTGCCCTTCAGTTCCCAATGGTTGTAATTCAAATGTTGTACCATCATATACCGTTTTGGGATTGAAACTAAATACCCCAATCCCACCAAAAGCATAAGGTAAAAAAGGTCTGGCAGAAATACTATTGATGTTGTTTTTCAAAAAATTGTATTCTCCATGAACAGAAAACTCATAGATATCACTTGTAAAATTCAAGTTGCGAATGACATTTTTGTAACTACCAAAATTTTTGTCATCTCCTGAAATTTGTCCATAACCCATAAAACCTTTAACGGCCCAACGTTTGTTGATATTGTATCTGCCAAATAAAGAACCACTAAAATGGGTTTCTTTGGCAACAAAATATTCATTAGACAAATCACCGCTGTAGTTTGAACCACCCAGCATCAATCCGATTTCTACTTGTTGAGCGGATACAGGCTGCATCATTGAGCTGCAACAAAAAATAACCAATAACAATTTAATCAAGCGCATACTCGCAAAAATATACAAATTCATTGAACTACAAAGTAGTTTATGCAGTTTTAAGCAGCCAACAGAATTGAATCAAACTGACTGGGCAAATTTGGCCAAAAGAATTAGTTTTTAAAATTGCGGTTATCTATGCCCCACATGAGCTTTTCCCTAAGGGTTCTAAGGTAATCCTCATTGTTTAATCGGATCAATTTGAACTCAAAATTGGCTTTTCTAATCGCCAATTGCGTTTTGTTATCAATAGATTCAGACCTGGCATCAAGGGTAGCAAGAAAACTAGGACTCCTCCCCTCTACTTCAAATGAAATGATGTTTTCATCCGAAATAATGATGGGCCTCACATTCAGATTATGAGGGGCAATTGGGGTAATTACAAAACTTTCAGAGGTAGGATACAAAATAGGGCCTCCACAGCTCAGGTTATAACCCGTAGAACCAGTTGGCGTTGAAATGATTAAACCATCGCTCCAGTATGAGTTGAGGTACTCCCCATTTACAAATGCATGAATAGTAATCATGCTCGAAGAGTCTTTTTTATGGATGACAAAATCGTTCAGGGCATAATTGACCCCCCCAAACATTTGCTTATCACTTTCTAATTGCAATACCGTTCTAGAATCGATAGAAAAATGGCCTTTCTCAATTTCATTGAGCATAGCAACTGCATTCTCTGCCTGAACACTCGCTAAAAATCCCAATCTACCTCTATTGATTCCAATAACTGGTGTTCCTTTTTCTCTGATGTATTCAAGGGTTTCCAAAATAGTACCATCACCACCAATACTAATCATCACATCTACCTCAAATGCCGCATAACTTTCATAATTGGCAAAAAAATGTGTGTGGTTTGGCAGTACCAATCCCATTCGGATACAATCGTCGTAAAATTTTTTATAAATGATACAGGTATGACCAGCCTCATTGATGTATTTAAAGAAGTTTTCAATGTCTTGAATACCCTCTTCTTTTAAGTTTTTACCAAAAATGCCTAAGTTCATTTTACTCTGCAATTATTTTCATAAGCCACTTGTACCTGTCATCAAAGTCTTCTGTATCAGTTGGTCCGGTGTATTTGTAGGCAATTTGGTATCCATACCTTTCAAACGAAGCCATTAAACCACCCAATTCATAACGATCTAGTTTCAATGCTACGCGCACAATTGAACTTGATTCCGATTTATTTTGAAGCATCACCTGAATGATCTTTACGTCGTTGCTTTCTACAATTCTAGCAATTTCGGCCAAGGAATACTGAATCCATTCCATTTCCAACACCACTATTCCTCCAGGTTTTTTTAAAAAAGTTTGTACCTGCCAATCCATACCCAAATCGGAAGCCAATACTAGACCTTTGTATAGGTCATTACCATCAGTTACCAGTAATTGCTTGGCATTTGTTTCAGCAAATATGCTAACCAACTCAAACAAATGGGTATCGGCTTTTACTTCCATTTTAGGATCTCTAGGCAAACATAAAATACTGGCAGGTGCTTGTAAATTTGAAGCCTGCAAAACTTGTTGTCCAGAAATCCAACCCATTACTTTTTGTTGATCAACCAAAGGCAAAATGCTCAAATTGTTTTCTAAAAAAACAGCTTCGGCAGCTCCCAAAGTATCGGAATAAGAAATGGGTAAAATATCAGAAGAAACAAGCTGTCCTGCAAACATTAAAGCTGAAATATTTTCTTGTAAAAATGATCTGCAATTAGATTGAATTCTTGAGGCCTTTCCATCATAGGTGCATGCCCACAACAATCAATAAAATGTTTTTCTGAATCTGGCATCAATTCATGAAATTCATCACAAACCTCAGGAGGGGTAATGGTATCTTGCTTGCCCCAAATTAAACAAGTTGGGACATGAAAATTGGGCAAGTCTTTGCGCATGTTATGTCTGATTGCAGACTTAGCCATGGTTAAAATTCTAAGTAATTTCGCTTTGTCTTGAATGGTATCGTAAACTTCATCAACCAATTCGTCAGTGGTAGAAGCTGGGTCATAAAAAGTAAGGCTTACACGTTCTTTCAAATACGCTTTGTCTCCTTTTCGGGGATAGCTGGCTCCAAAGGCACTTTCGTATAAACCAGAACTTCCTGTTAAAAGTAAAGAATTCACTTTTTCAGGATGTTTTTTTAAGTAAACTAAAGCCACATGTCCTCCCAACGAATTGCCCAATAAATTTACTTTTTGAAAACCTTTGTATTCTACAAATTCATGAATATGGTTAGACAATCCTTCAACACTCAGTTTGAGGATATTCATTTCAAAAATGGGCATGAGCGGAATTACCACCCTGTAGTTTTTACTGAAATGGCTCAACACATCTTGCCAATTGCTCAATGCACCAAATAAGCCATGCAAAAGCAACAGCACCTCTCCCTGACCTTCGTCTATATATTTAAACTTGTCTTCCTTCTTTAGCTGGTATTCCATTTCAAGAAAATCTACTCAAATATACTTAAATTTTGTTAGGGGCAATATTTTTTACCATCGACATAAAGTTTAATACCAATTGTTTTCCATTTTCAGTAGCACAACTCTCAGGGTGGAATTGCAAACCCCATAGCGGTAAATATTTGTGTTTCATTGCCATCACTTCATTGTTACAGGTGGCTGTAATTTGCAATACTTCAGGTATATTTTGCAAAATCAAAGAATGGTACCTGGTTACTTTAAAACTGCGCTCACAAGCTTTAAACATATTGTTTGGATCTGATTGCTCAATGTGATCTATTTTACCATGTCTGGGGGCATTTGCTTTTACCAATTTAGCTCCAAAAAGTTGGCCAATTGCTTGGTGTCCCAAACATATACCTAAAACAGGAGCAGCGTAAGCATGTTTTTTTAAAAAGGGCATTAAGAAACCTGCTTGTTCAGGCGAAGAAGGGCCAGGAGACAGCACCAAAAAATCAAATGCCGAAAGTTCAATTTCAAGCAATTCGGGCACATTGTTTCTGTATACCGTTACCGATACGCCACATTGTTCAATGAGGTCTTTGAGGATGTATGAAAACGAGTCAAAATTGTCTACCAAAAGTGCTTTCATACCTGCTGTAACATTGTATTGGCTTGTTCAAAAACAGCATCAACAGTAATTTCGTCAATTGAAACAACTGCATTAAAATCGGTTGCATTTGCTTGCAATTGTTTGTTGTTAAGTTGTGCTATAAAGGCATCTGGATAGATAGTTTGAACCCAATTTGCTGCTTTTGGATATGGCGCAAAACGGCCATAATGCCTGCCCATTAACACACAAAGTACAGGGGTACTTACAGCTGCTGCTATATGAAAAGCACTCGAATCATTGGTGATTAGCAATTTAGCCGAAGCAATGGCTCGACAAAGTTCAGACAAACTCGTTTTGCCACAATCATTTAAAACGACCGCTTCGGGCAATGCTAGTTTCAGTTGTTCTCCCAGTTCATATTCTTTTCCTGAACCACAAATACGAATTGGTAATTGGTGTACTGCATAAAGTTGACCAAGCAATGTTGCAAACTTTTGTATGGGCCATTGTTTCATTGCTTCTCCAGCACCAGGAAAACAAATGATTTCATTCACAGATTGCTTGTTTGTAACTGGAATAATCGGCAATTGCATGTTGATTTCAGCCCCTAAAATAGCTTCAAAAAATACTCTATTCTTATCAAATTCAAACAATACTTCATCGTTCACACTTAATAAAGAAGTGAACCATTCATCGGCTAATTTTTTAAAAATTGTCCATTCGTTGAGCCTGTCTCCCTTAGAGCCAATTCTGTATCTGGCCTGTGAAGCATTTACCAATGAATCTCCTATTAAAAACTCTCTCGAATAATTGGCTTGAATGGCAAATTCTACTTGCAGGTCATTGACTTGTTTGAGCAGTTGCTTTCGGTAATTAAAATCTTTTACAAAAGCATTTCGGTTGATCCAAATAAAGGCATCAACATAAGGGCTATCATAAGCCAGGGCCATTTCTTTCCAAAGCTCATTTCCAACCAAAATGAGCCTATACCCAGCAAAGCGCTCTGATTTTTTTACTTGTTCAATAAAATTCCTGAACAAAATATAATCGCCAATGGCTTCAGTTTTAATGAGCAAAAGCGTTTTTTCATTGTACTGCTTATGTTTAACAATTACCTGCTTGTCTAACAAGAGGTTCTTAATTAAATGGTACAAATGCCTAATTCTAAAGTATTGCTTGATGCTCATGTTGACCGCTCACTATTTTTGATATGGCAATGATAAAAAAAAAGCCCCGCATTGCTGCGGGGCCCTCTATTTATTTTACTGTATCCATGTGACAGATTAAATCTACCACTTTGTTGCTATAACCCCATTCGTTGTCATACCAGCTCACAACTTTCACAAAATTATTATTCAATGAAATACCAGCTTTGGCATCAAAAATTGAAGTTCTAGAATCACCCAAGAAATCGTTTGAAACCACTTCGTCTTCTGTATAGCCCAAAATACCTTTCATTTCATTTTCTGAAGCTTTCTTCATAGCAGCTTTGATTTCATCATAACTAGCACCTTTTTCCAATCTGCAAGTTAAATCTACTACAGATACATCTGGAGTAGGAACCCTGAAGCTCATTCCAGTTAATTTTCCTTTTAATTCAGGAATCACCAAACCTACAGCTTTGGCTGCACCTGTAGAAGAAGGAATGATGTTTTGGTATGCACCTCTACCACCTCTCCAATCTTTAGCCGAAGGGCTGTCAACTGTTTTTTGTGTAGCTGTTACTGCATGTACTGTAGTCATTAAACCTTCCAAAATTCCAAAATTATCGTTCAATACTTTGGCAATTGGCGCCAAACAATTGGTTGTGCAAGAGGCATTTGAAACAACTTGCATATTCGCATTGTATTGGTTGTGGTTTACACCCATTACAAAAGTTGGGGTATCGTCTTTTGCTGGTGCAGACATAATCACTCTTTTAGCACCCGCTTTTAAATGCAAACCTGCTTTTTCTTGGTCTAAAAACAAACCAGTAGATTCTACAACGTATTCAGCACCAATTTCATTCCATTTTAAGTTTGATGGATCTTTTTCAGCTGTTACCCTGATTTTTTTACCATTCACTACCAAATGACCACCCTCAATTGAAATTTCTCCCTTGAAAATACCATGGGTTGAGTCGTATTTTAACATGTAAGCCATGTAATCGACATCAATTAAATCGTTGATTCCAACAATTTCTACTTGTGGATTGTTCATTGCAGCTCTGAAAACCAAACGGCCAATTCTGCCAAATCCATTGATTCCTACTTTCATTTTATTTTTTTTAGTTTGCTTGTTTTAGAAGTTATAACTGATAATCAGCCACTTTTAATTTAAAAGTACTGTTTTTAAGCGTGCGCAAAGTTAGACTTTAATTTTTTTAGAAAAAAAGTTTGACCTTTATAAAACTTCTTTTATTTTTGCACTCCCTAAAACAATGGCCCGTTCGTCTATCGGTTAGGACGTCAGGTTTTCATCCTGGTAAGAGGGGTTCGATTCCCCTACGGGCTACAAAAGAAAAAAACAAAAAGTCTTGAGTGTACATCACTTCAAGACTTTTTTCTTTTATAGCCCTAGGGGAAGCCTGCTCCTAGGTCTCGCTCAATGCTAAAATCATTCACCGAATGATTTCTTTACGCATTGCCGTCCTACGGGCTACTCTAATCATCAGCAACTATGTTCAATACTTCAGGTGCTTTTTTTAGCCATAGGGTATTGCCTGCTCCTAGGTCTCGCTCAATGCTAAAATCATTCACCGAATGATTTCTTTACGCATTGCCGTCCTACGGGCTACTCTTCTCAACTAAATTGTAGTTCTATACTTCAGGTGCTTTTTTTAGGCTAGGGGAAACCTGCTCATAGGTCTCGTTCAATGTTCAAATACATTCACCGAATGATTTCTTTACGCATTGCCGTCCTACGGGCTACTCTAATCATCAGCAACTATGTTCAATACTTCAGGTGCTTTTTTAGCCATAGGGTATTGCCTGCTCCTAGGTCTCGCTCAATGCTAAAATCATTCACCGAATGATTTCTTTACGCATTGCCGTCCTACGGGCTACTCTAATCATCAGCAACTATGT
>CAISCU010000050.1 GCA_903883965.1 uncultured Bacteroidota bacterium | reverse complement strand
CGGCTTTCCGCGGAACCCATTAAATTAGTCTTTTTTAGCAGGCGCGTTCAAAGCCTGAGAAGCTTCCATTGAAACAGCAGTTCTGTCAATTCTCAACTTGCTACCTTCGCTTTCAATTAAGAAAGTGGTTTCGTTTGCTTCAATAATTTTAGCATGAACGCCACCAATGGTAATAATTTTATCGCCTTTACCGAGCGTTTCTCTGAATTTCTTTTGGGCTTTATTTTTTTTCATCTGCGGATAAATCATGAAAAAATAGAATACCACAAAAATCAATACAAATGGCAATAGGCTCATTAATCCGCCACCGCCTTGAGCACCTCCCGGAGGAGGTCCCATTAAAAATAAACTGTTCATCATCATAATATGTTTTAAAATTAGTTGATTGATTCTGAAATGACCTCTCCCTTAATGGCCAAATGGTTGTCATTTGGAATGGTATTGGCAATGATGGTAATGGTTTTATCAAACATACCCGATTTGTCTTTGCTATTAAATTGCACATCTATTCCAGCTTCTGTACCTGGTGCTATGGGTTCTTTAGGATAGCTAGGCACTGTACAGCCGCAAGAAGCAGATGCACTAGATATTAACAAATCAGACTTACCTGTATTTTTAAATTTAAATCGATAAGTAATGACTTCACCTTCTTTGATTTTACCAAAATCGTGGGTCAGTTCGTCAAAACTCATCATTGGAGCATTATCGGCTACACTTGCATTTGGATCAGATGCTGAAACCGGATTTTCAACCAAATCTGTAGATGCTTTTTGCGAATTGTTAGAACAAGACTGTAGGCTTGTAAACAATACCAGGTTTGCCGCTAAAATATAAATTGATTTCATATGTGATTGGTTTTACAATGTTAAAAATCTTATTCTACTAAACCTCTACCCTGTTTGTTAATTTTTTGATCGGCTTTCAATTGCAATTGAATTTTATCTAAAACACCATTGATAAATCCATGGCTATTAGGAGTGCTGTACAACTTAGCCAATTCGAGGTATTCATTGATACTTACCTTTACTGGAATGTATGGAAAATAGAGTAATTCGCACAAAGCCATTCGCATCAATAAAATATCAACCATGGCTATGCGGTCTTGTTCCCAATTCTGAGTCTTAGAATTGATCAATTCGTTAAAAGATTGCTGATGTGCAATGGTTAATTCGAATAAATCTCTCATAAATTTCAAGTCTTCTTCTTCGTCTTTATGAGGCTCTGTAATTAACTGTGTTTGCCCGCTTTTGCAAGCGTTGATCATTTTCTGAATGGTACTCAATACAATTACTTGGTCGTCTTCCCAATTGTAAAAAACCTCTTCTATGTAATTGTTAAAATTGTCAGAATCTGCAAATAAGTATTCAAACAAAGTAAGGATAAACTGTTTGTCTTCTGTAAAAGTATGACTTGACTTAGATGTATATTCTTTAAAAAAATCTTGGGTTCTGATTTCTTGGTAAATTTTACGAGAAAATTCTACCACATCTTGCCAACGATTTTTTACATTTTTTAAGCTATCTTGAAATGGCTGATTGGTATGTAACAATTGTACTACCTGGTTGTTTTTGATAGCTTGTAAGCCCTGAATTAATTGCTCAGCTGGAAAATATTTTGCGTGTTGCATTTCCAATTCCAAATCTAAAAAATGAAGGAATTCTGAAGGAAAACTGAGCACAAACAAATAGAGTTCATAGGTTTTCTCCAAATTGGAAAAAAGTTGTTTTTTGCTGATTGCCAAAGAAACTTGCTCTTCGTGGGCAACACCGTAAAGTGCTTGAAACACCTTTATTCTTAAAAACCTTCTATTGAGCATACTTGTTATTTAAATGGCAGTACTGCGCCAACGAACTATTGGTAGAAACAAAACACAAAGAACGCTGGCGGAGTACCGCTTTTATTTGAATTGATTAATAGGTTGATTGAACTGAAGCAATGGCTTTAATTCTCTTTTCAGCCAATAAAGTTGCTGCTTTTTGAGAATGTATTTTTTGATCTACAGAGGTCTTTAAAATTTCTAGCGTTACATCAAAAATATGTTCGGCCTGACGGTAAGCTGTTTCTCTGTTGTAGCCAATGTGTTCTTGGTAAACATTGATTAAGCCACCTGCATTGATTAAAAAATCTGGTGCGTAGATAATGCCTTTTTCTAACAGCATAGGACCATGCACGTTTTCGTCTGCCAATTGGTTATTTGCAGCGCCAGCAATCACACCTGCTTTGAGGGCGGCAATGTTCTTTTCATTTAAAATTGCTCCTAAGGCACATGGTGCAAAAATATCTACATCTTGGCTGTAAATATCGTCTCCATTAACCACTTTAGCTCCATGAGTAGCTGCATATTGTTTTAAAGTAGCTTCATTGATATCTGAAATGACCAATTGTGCACCTTCTTTGTGTAAGAAATCCAATAAATGGCCACCTACTTTTCCAACACCTTGTACCGCTACTTTTTTGCCTGCTAAACTATCTGATCCCCAAGCATGTTTTGCACTGGCTTTCATACCCATGTAAACACCGTAAGCAGTTACAGGAGATGGATCTCCACCGCCACCCATGCTTTCTGGTAAACCAACTACATGTGAAGTTTCCATGTGAACGTATTCCATGTCTCTGGTAGTGGTATTTACATCTTCTGCAGTAATATACTTACCGTTTAGATTTTCTACAAACCTTCCAAATTTACGCATCAAAGCTTCGGTTTTGATTTGGTTTGCATCTCCAATAATAACAGCTTTAGCACCACCTAAGTTCAATCCAGAAATGGCTGCTTTATAAGTCATACCACGAGAAAGTCTGAGAACATCATTGAGTGCATCGGTTTCAGAAGCATAATTCCAAACCCTTGTACCGCCTAAGCCTGGACCTAGGACTGTATTGTGAATTGCAATAATGGCTTTTAATCCAGTTGCGTTGTCGTTACAGAATACAACTTGTTCGTGATCGTAAGTTACTAATTCTGCAAAAATTTCTGATTTTGACATAGTTAGAAAATTGTCTAGTTTTAAGTGGCGCAAAAGTAACTGATATTTTCGGTTTTTAAACCAATCCATAAAAAAGCTGATAAAACACAGAAAAACAGGGCTATAAAATTGGATTTGAAACAGTTTGGCCATAATTAGTGCCATTGGACTTACTTTGCAAAAGAATTGAACAACTTGAAATCGCTAGTCACACTCAATAAGTATTTTTTAAAATATAAATGGCACTTGCTGGGAGGCATTGTATTTGTAAGTCTATCAAATTTATTTGCTGTATTTCCTGCTCAGTCAGTTAGATTGGCCATAGATATGGTTGTTGCCAATTTGAAGATATACAAACTATACAATGGAACAGCCTTGAGTGCACAAATAGAGGCAGAAACCTTTAAAACCCTCCTTTATTTTGGTGGTATTATAATAGGTTTGGCATTGTTCAGGGGTATTTTTATGTTTTTAATGAGGCAAACCATAATTGTCATGAGTAGACATATTGAATACGATCTTAAAAATGCCATTTACCAGAAATACCAACAATTACCGAGTTCATTTTACCGAAAAAACAGCACCGGCGATTTAATGGCTCGTATCAGTGACGATGTGGGCAGGGTTCGAATGTATGTTGGTCCGGCAGTGATGTATGCCATCAACTTAGTGGTTACAATTGTATTGGTTATTTGGGCCATGTTAGAAGTCAATCCCAAATTGACCTTGATGGTTATTATTCCTTTGCCTTTTTTATCGCTGGCCATTTTTTATGTAAACCATTTAATCAATCAAAAAAGTGATGCCATTCAACAACAATTGTCAATTTTAAATTCTTTTGTACAAGAGGCATTTTCGGGCATCCGTATTTTAAAATCATTTGGATTAGAAAAGTCATTTGAACATGCATTTGAAAATGAAAGTGAAGTATACAGAACCAAACAATTAGATTTAGCCAAAACTGATGCCCAATTTTTTCCTTTGATGTTTTTTCTAACAGGGTTGAGTACTATTATCACCTTGTTTGTTGGTGGAATGGAAGTCATTGATGGAAGAGCAAGTACTGGTAATATTGCTGAATTTATAATGTATGTGTATTTGTTAACTTGGCCAGTTACCAGTTTGGGCTATACGAGCAGTTTGATTCAAAGAGCTGCCGTATCTATGAAACGAATCAATGAATTTCTGGATATACCTGTCACCCAAAATACCCACTTATATAAACCCGAATCTTTTAAGCACCAGATTGAATTTAGAGCGGTATCTGTTAAATATCCAGGCAAAAATGAATATGCCTTGCACCAGCTCAATTTTACCATTCAAAAAGGAGAAAAAATTGCTATTTTAGGCAATACCGGATCAGGAAAGAGTACACTTGCACAACTTTTACTCGGAATCATTTCTCCTTCAAGTGGTGAAATTTACATTGATGGCAAATCACTTGACCAAATTGACTTAACAGCCTATAGAAAAACAATTGGATATGTACCTCAAGATGTTTTTTTGTTTAGTGATACCATCTCTAATAACATCGCTTTTGGAATTGACTCAGCTGTTGTGAACAATCAAACAATTAAAGCAGCTGCTGAAATGGCCGAATTTCCAGAAGATTTTGATATTTTAAAAGAAGGTTTTGATACAATTATTGGAGAAAGAGGCATTACGCTCTCTGGGGGGCAAAAACAACGCATTTCAATAGCCAGAGCACTCATTAAAAACCCTGAAATATTGGTTTTAGACGATTGTTTGAGTGCCTTAGATACATACACAGAATCAAAAATATTAGAAAATTTAAACCAAGTATTGGCCAATAAAACAGGAATCACAATTAGTCATAGGGTGAGCAGCGTTGGCAATGCCGACAAGGTGATGGTTTTAGATGCAGGTAAAATAATTGAAATGGGCAAGAGAACAGAGTTAGCTCAAGCCAATGGCAAATATGCCGAAATGATTCAAAATCAACAGAAAAAAAAGCCCTAAATTGCAGTTTTCAACAAGTGTGCATACCCCAAATAGAAAAAGTTTTGAAATCAGCAAATGAAGGTATAATTTGCCAACATATTAGAGATTAAGCGCAATGGACGAGTTTAACAGAAATGACAAACAAGAAATCTTTTCCAAAAAAATAAGGGCAGGTAAAAGAACCTATTTTTTTGATGTAAAAGCAACTAAAAGCAAAGACTATTTCATTACCATCACTGAAAGTAAAAAAAGTTTTGAAGATGGAAACTTTGTAAAGCACAAAATCTTTTTGTACAAAGAGGATTTCAATAAATTTGTTGAAGCCCTAAACGAAACTGTGAACCATATCAAAACAGATTTGATGCCGGATTACAATTTTGAAGAATTTAACAATGACCACACATTTGACATGAATTTTGACGATGTCAATGGAGACAATAACCAAGCCTAATTAAACACAAACAATATGAAAAATTTATTTAAAATGATGATGGTAATGGCCGTTTTGGCGGGCACTATCTTTACTTCTTGTAAAAAAGCAGAAGATGCATTAACAGCTTCAAAAGCGCCAACAGTGAGTATCAATGATGATGTAGCATCTTTAGAAATGTCTGCAGCTGTAGATAGCATTCATGTTAAAATGTTAGCCACAGCCGACACTGACAGAAAAATTGCAAAAATCACTTTAACCCGTACTTATAATGGTGACAGTATTGTGCAATTGATGGAAACTACCTACAACCAAAACTCAGTGAGCGTTACATATGAAGACTTGGTAAAAGCAAATGGTTTGCCTTTGACAGATTCTGACAAATTGAAATATACCATGGTTGCAACCGATGACAAAGGAAACACGGCAACGGCTTCTTTTGAAATTAAATTCAATAGTGTTTCAATTTCAGGACAAATTGTATTGGGTGCTCCAGGAAACTCATCAAATGCTTACAAATTTTTTGGCGTAGCTAACAATTTCATGCGTTACAGCGCAGGTGGTGATGCTGGCACAGCAAAAGCAAATTGTACTAAAGTTGATTTCTTATATTGGTACAATTCAGCTGGTGCAGTAGGTAATTCATTGTATTCACCCGATTATCCATTTACTGCTGGTACAGGATGGGCTTCAGAAGTATCTGGTTGGGCTTCAAGAAATTCAACTTTATTCTTAACCACAGACTTAAACCTTTCTGCATTTGATGCCTTAGCAGGTACACAAATGGTTACAGAACTTGACAATTTATCATGGGCATCAGCAACTCAAAAAATTAACAATTTAGATGCTGGAATGGTTGTGGCATACAAAAAAGGTGATGGCAAAAGAGGTTTCATCTACATTGCACAAAAAGCAATTGACGGAACAGTTGGTGTAATGACTGTTAAAGTAAAAGCTGAACTATAATATTTATTGATTTTTATTGAAAGCCGCTTCGTTTTTGAAGCGGCTTTTTTTATTTTTATACCATGAAAAAAATAGCCGTTTTTACTTCGGGTGGTGATTCACCAGGAATGAATGCATGTATCAGAGCAGTTGTCAGAACTGCCATTGCCAATAACCTTGAAGTGTGTGGCATCATGCAAGGTTACAAAGGCATGATTGAAGGCGGAGAAAACTTTGTTGAAATGAATTCACGTTCGGTTGGTAACATCATTCAAAGAGGAGGTACCATTTTAAAATCATCAAGGAGTAAAGAATTCATGACTCCAGAAGGTCGTAAAAAAGCATATGATAATTTAATAGCCAACAAAGTAGATGGCATTGTTTGCATAGGTGGAAATGGCACGTTTACTGGTGCTGAAATATTTTACAATGAATATGGCATTCCTTCAATTGGCGCTCCTGGAACCATTGACAATGATTTGTATGGCACAGATTTTACCATTGGTTTTGATACTGCCATCAATACTGCAGTTGAAGCCATAGATAAAATTAGGGACACCGCCGATAGTCATGGTCGGGTATTTTTAGTTGAGTTGATGGGCCGACATGCCGGATTTATATCTTTGGCTGCTACCATTGCTGGTGGGGCAGAATTGGTCTTATTGCCTGAAGTAAAAGAAGACCATAGCAAAGTAGTCAATTTTTTCAAAGGCCGATCGAACAGCAAAAAATCGTTTTCTATTGTAATCGTTGCAGAAGGTAATGTGGAAGGTGGCGCATTTAAAATTGACGAAATGCTCAAAGCCGAAATACCCAATTTTGAATCGAGGGTGGTAATCTTAGGTCATATTCAAAGAGGTGGAAGCCCAACAGCTTATGACCGAGTTCTAGCTAGCAGACTAGGCGCAGGAGCTGTTGAAGCATTGTTAAAAGGAGAGGAAAATAAAATGGCAGGCCTTATGAACAATAAATTTTGTTTGACTCCATTTTACGACTCTATTCATTCTAAAAAAGAACTCAACCCTGATTTGGTTAGATTGGTAGATGTGTTCAATTGTTAAATTGACTTCAACACCCTGTAGGCTGCTGGTAAATAATTGTTAATTCTATTACCTAATACTTTTACCCATCCCAGTGCAAAGCCTTGGTAGCGAACTATGTTCCATCCTATTGTAGCTCCGGGTACTTGAAGCATATCTTTGCGCAAATATTGTTTGGCCTGATTTAGGTCCAATTCAATGCTTGGCAATTTAGGCTGATGGTAGATACACATGGCCAATTCATGTGATGGCACCAATGATTTGTTTTTATCTAACTCCCCTATTGGCATGCCTACTTGGAAAACAATACCTGAACCCAAAAACTGTTCCCAAATAGTTTCATGGTGCTTGTGCATGGCATAATAAAAGCCATTGTGTTCGATAAAACTCAAAGACTTTGCGTCTAAAAACCATTCAGAAAAATAAGCCGATAATACTTTGGTACAATAGGGCAATGATTTACGTTTAGGTATATGTCGGTTTTGAACTTCCTCAGCAGGCTTTTTCAAACAGGCTAAATAAAAACCTTCTCCAGGTGTTAAATGAAATGGAAATTTCACAGAACCAAATTCACAATTTTGCAGTTGCCAATCTGATGGAACATTCAATGGTATAGGCTCGTATCCCATTTGAACCAATCTAGCAATTTGAACTTCGTCTTCTTTGGTGTTGAATGTACAGGTAGAATAAATGAGGCAACCACCGGGTTTTAAACTTGGTAAAACATCGTCTAAAATGCGCTGCTGCCTTGCTGCACACAAATCAACATTTTCTGGGCTCCATTGGTTTCTGGCAGCTAAATCTTTTCTAAACATGCCTTCACCACTGCAAGGTGCATCTACTACTATTAAATCAAAAAAATGGGGTAAAGCCTGAAATTGTCTTGGGTCTAATGAGCTATATGCAACATTCATAGTACCCCATTTTTGTAAATTTTCTTTTAAAACTGGCACCCTGCTTTTAATGATTTCATTGGCCAATAAAAAATCATTTTCATTGAGTATTGAGGCCAACAATGTACTTTTACCTCCAGGGGCTGCACACAAATCAAGCACAGTTAATGCATTTGATTCTGCTCTTAAATTTGGCAAAATTTGATTGACAGCCCACTCTAAAAACATGCTACTTGCTTCTTGTACATAATAAGTACCCGCATGAAACAAAGGGTCTGCAATAAATGATGGCCTATTGCTTAAAAGTTTACCATGACTGCTCCAAGGAACACTTGCCTCGTCTTTAAATTGATCAGATGGCTTGAATGGATTGCTGCGTATGGCCGTTTGTGGCACAGTATCCATAGCTAAAAAAAAAGATTCGCTTGCTTCACCGTAAAGCAAACGAATCTGTTCTATAAATGTTGGGTGGCTATTTTGCAAGCCACTAAATTAAAGTGTTTTTGACAAAAATTGTTCAAATTCAACTTTCAAATCTTTGTACAATTTATTGAAAGTATCATTGCGCTCAATTAAAACTGTTGGATGATCGTATAAAACATGATCGCTTGCTACAGGATGGTCTTTAATTTTTTGAACCAAAGCAGCTTCTTCAACATTGACATCGTGCTTGAGTTCGTCAATTAATTCGGCTTGTCTGATAAATGCATTTTGAAAATGCTCTACCATTGACAAAACTTCAGGTTTGCTATTTGAGTGAGCAACTTCAGAAAGTCTTTGTGTAAAAACGCCAAGTTCTTCTTTGTAAAAGGTTAAATTATTAACCCATTGAGTAAATTGTTGATGCAAATCTTGTTGGTGCAATCTTGTTTCCATAGTTGTAAAATTATAGTACAAGGTTAATGTAAATTTAATTGCCATCTTATGACATAAATCAGTAGAATGTAAATTTTTAATTAGTAAATTGAAAACGTAGCTGACAATTGTATGTTCATAAGAACCATGGCTTCCAAACAATAATTGGTTAATGAATGAGATGCTATTTAGTCTTGCGAGTATGGTTGCTTGATAGTTAATGTTCTGTCGGGCGGCTGAGCAGCAGTCGAAGCCTTATTGTATTTTAGATAATTCTTTTCTGAATCAACTACGTAGGAGTTGAATATCATTAAAAAACAACAAAAGGCGAACACACTCCGTTAGGAGTGTCACATAAAAAGCGAAGCCTAATTGTATTTGAGATAATTCTTCCGTGAATGGTCGCTTGCGAGTTATTGTTTGATGCTACCTTTTTTCTTGATAAAAAAGGTACCCAAATTTTTAATATCCTGATAAGCTCTGCTTCATCAGGGGAAAATCCTGATAAACTTGTTTCATCAGGGCAAGACCCGCGCCAATCGGCTTAAAATGGTTTATGCTGACAGGCAAAGCCTCGTCAGTACGTAATTGTTCTCCACGCAAATGATACGGAAATCATAATTCGGTATTCTATACTTGTATTGGTTAGTTTCCTAGCGCTTTTGCTTGCACACTTCCTGACCCACAACAATTACTTGTGATTTTGTGCGCCGCTTGTTTACAATGCTGACAAGCTATGCTTCGTCAGGGGTAAATCCTGATAAGCTTCGCTTCATCAGGGCAATGGTCGGGGTTTCCGAACAATAATTGGTTAATGAATGAGATGCTATTTAGTCTTGCGAGTATGGTTGCTTGAGAGTTTATGTTCTGTCGGGCGGCTGAGCGGCAGCCGAAGCCTAATTGTATTTAAGTTAATTCTTTTCTGAATCAACTCCGTAGGAGTTGAATATCATTAAAAAACAAAAAAAGGCCTTTGAACACCGTTAGTTGTGACACATAAAATGTGCAGTCGATACCAAATTGTATTTTAGATAATTCTTGATTGAAAGAACCTAGGCTACCGAATTACAATTGATTAAGGGATGATCATAGTTTTTCTTGGGTTCCTCTCAGTGAACCTAAAATAATAATGGCAATTGCATCAATCTCAATTGAACTATGAATCCATTCTGTAACTAACTTCAGTATATAAATGTGTCTCAAAGCTTGTCAATTCAGGATTTAAGAATTAAAACAGGTAAAATAGGCCTAATAGGAAATCCTAAAAAATGAGATTACGATTAAAATAAATAAACCTATAAGTTGATTTTATGAAAATTGTATGTATTTTTGCTAAACAATTATTTGCATTTAAATATGAAAACGAACCTTGTAATGCATTTGATTTTGCAATGGAATTGTGGACTGATGTAAATTATTTGTACAGTTTTGCACTGAAAAATAACATTGCAAACATTGACAAATTTGTAGAAGAGACTATTGAAGATGTTGAACAAATTCAAGATTTGTTAATTGAAATAGAACTCGGTTATAAAAGGCTTTCAGACTATTTTGAACCTTTGCAATTAAAAGAAAGAAAGGTAAAACTGGGTTTCCATAAAGGTAAAATAAGACAAAACAATTTAAGAATGTATGCCCTTAAAATTGACGAGGAAATGTTTGTAATTACTGGAGCTGCCATTAAAATGAGTCAAAAAATGGAAGCACATATTGATACGATAAATGAACTTAAAAAATTAAACCAAGCAAAAGCATTTTTAGTGAATGAAGATATTGTAGATGAAGCCTCCTTTTACGAATTAACATTTCAGCACCTATGAAAAACAAAGAAAAATTTATGCAATTGGTTTCAAATGAAAAAACCAATACCCTTGTTAAAAACAAAGAGCGAGTGCTAAACAGGCAAATGCTGAGGGAGTCTCAACAAATTGCGTTGAAAGTTTTGAACAAACTAAAAGAATTGCAATGGACACAAAAACAGTTGGCAATTGCAATGGAAGTATCTCCCCAACAAATCAGTAAAATTGTAAGTGGCAAAGAAAATTTAACCATTGAAACCCAAATTAAATTGCAACAGTTGTTAGATATTCCTATCCTGGCAAGTTATTATGAATTGCATGAGTAAATGATTGGGTTCAATTTTTCAGAGATGATTTTATTAGGATGTTTTATAGGCTGCAATAGCCTTGTTGTATTTTAGATTATCTTTTCTGAGTGGTCGCCCGTGAATGGTTGCTTGAGAGTTAATGTTCTGTCGGGAGGCTAAGCAGCAGTCGAAGCCAGATGGTTGTTTAATGCTACCTTATTACTTGATAAAAAAGGTACCCAAATTTTTAATATCCTGATAAGCTCTGCTTCATCAGGGGAAAATCCTGATAAACTTGTTTCATCAGGGCAAGACCTGCGCCAATCGGCTTAAAATGGTTTATGCTGACAGGCAAAGCCTCGTCAGTACGTAATTGTTTATAATACTCCCCAGTTGTTGGACCAAAAGGTTAGTGATGCTAAGTTAATATTTTGTGCTGTATTATGCAGCATTTTGTTTTAAAGATTTGTAGTAAGCATCATTGGGTTTCATCCCAATGCCTTGATGTTTTTTCTG
>CAISCU010000049.1 GCA_903883965.1 uncultured Bacteroidota bacterium | reverse complement strand
CTCCGAAAATTTCTTCAGCAAGGGCTTTAATTGGGTTTTCCTCTTTCTGCTTTTTCATGATGTAATGGTTTTATAAAATTAATTCTTTTACCTATTACATCTACCTTTTAGTAACTTACACAAAAATCTTTACTCCCTCTAAAAGCAAATTGTGCAAGCTCATTTTTTCTCCTTTTTGGTGAGCATCCATGTTTTTTAAATGGTACCTGTCAAATGGGATGTTTTCGAGTTCAACTCTTAGTCGTTTCAATTCATCACAAATTTGCTGGATGAGCTCAGTTTTATTTGTTGGAATGGGCATTGTTTTTAGTTTTGATTGGAATCCAAATCAATTCGGTTTCCTTTTCATTGGTTGGATTGTAATTTGCTTCCATTTCACAAATAATTGGTCTGCTAAAATCTATACAATAGTTTGAGTTGTTTTCCCATTCAGTAAAAATGAAATGGAATGCTTTCCCAGCATTTGCAGCAGTTCCTGTATAAGTAAACACGGCAAACAATGAATTTGGAACGCTCAGAACCTGAAGTTCGTTTTGTTCAATAGCTCCTGTAATTTCTACGCAGGCCATTTTGGTATAGGTTATTTCTGGCTTGAAAGTAGCAATATTAAAATCTGAGGGATATTGGTCTATGGCATACAATTTATTACTTAACCTGTGTTGAATGCTTTTTAATTGTGGCATGAGTTTTTGCCAAACAATTGCAGTTTCATTTTTAATGAAATTTGTAGAAATACGTGCACCTAAAAAATGTCTTGTTTCTTTGGTTTCAAAGATAAACGGCTCTGCAAGTTCCATTTGGCATACAATTCAATTATTCAGCTGCAATAATCAGTTTTTTGTTGTAAACACCCAATTTTGTTTCGATGTACATGTAATAAATGCCATTGGCTAAATTTCCTACTTCAATTTCTTGCTGATGACCACTCCAAACAAGCGTTCCAGATAGGCTATACAATTGTATTTTTTCAATTTCTTGCTCTGAATCTATGGTTATTTTTTGACTAGTAGGATTTGGATAGATCCGAATTGTTTGATTCTCTGGATGTGCTTCATTCAAAGAGTTAGCCAAGCAGGTTCCTACCGTATAAGAAAAAGCAATTTCACCATTTTTGTGTTTTCCGTCTAGGGTGTCTTTGGGTAAGTAAGTTCTTACAAAATCTATCTTCACACAGTCATAATCAACGCTTACTCTCAAGTGTCCAGTTCCTGCAATGGTATCTGATAAATAGGCATCGGCATTTGCCAACATGCCAATTTCATAGGTAGAATCAGCAGCCATAGGCAATGCTTGATAAGTAACACCGTCTAATACTTCATGAGCAAATACATGGTCGTGACCCTGAAAAAAAATATTTACACCATTGTCTTTGAATAACTGATGAATTGGCTTCGCAAAATTGGGTCTGTTTTTAGTAAAGGTATAATTGGTTCCGTCTTGTTCGTATCCACCCCATTCAAACAATTTAGCATTGGTAACTCCTCCTCTTCCCTGTCCACGCACATGGTGTGCAAATACAAATTTAAATTTAGCAGTACTGTTTTCTAATACATTTTTGAGCCAATTGTATTGGTCTTCACCTAAGCTCCAACTCCAATTTTTAGGTTTGGCTGAGGTATCGCATTGGTTTCTGTATACATCTAATACAATCATTTCGGCATTGCCCCATTTCCAAGAATAATAATTTTCTGGGTTGCCAATTCCAAATGGTTCAAGAGTTGAATTTCCACTGTAAAATTCATTAGGGAAAGGATTTGGATAATAAAATTTTCTCCACTGAGTTCCCATAATACACAAATTGTTTGGCGCATTTTGTTTCATGTAATAATCATTCTCACCTTCATGGTTGCCCAAGCAAATATAAAATGGTATAGAATGGCAAATAGCACCTAAATAAGGTCTGTAGTACGCGTGTAAATCTTTTAATTGTTGGCTTGTAATTGTACTTGGAAAATGGTCATCTCCAAAAATATCTCCTAGGCTTAACATAAAATCGGGTTTGTCTTTGGCCTGATTCTCTAAACATATTTTATACACCTCGGGTATTCCCTTTTTGTCGTACAAATGTTCATCTGATTCAAGTGTAAATTTAAATGCATTGTCAATATCTCTTTGTGTATGAAATTGGTAAATAGGACTACTCATCAAAGGTTTTGAAATGTCTGAACGGTATACCAGTTTGTAATAGTAATGTGTATTACGAGCCAATTGTTGTATCTCTATTTCTACTGGAGTATCTTTGGCAAATGTAATTATGGCGCTTTGTTGGTTCAATTGTGTGGAGTCGGTACCATAAATAATTTGGCCGTTGGTATTGGCATCAAACAATACACTTACGGTTATGTTTTTATCGGTTGGCCTACCTAAAATAATTGAATAATTCTGTGCACATACTAGCTGACTCAAAGCCAAAAAACACCCAACAATAAAATGCTTTTTAAATGGAATGACTATTTTCATAAGCAATTAGATGTTAATTGCTACTGATGGTTTAATACCTGATTGTAATAGGCTTCATATTGGGGCACAATTACATCAATATTGAAAACCGCAGCCCTATTGAGTGCGTTTTGTTTAAACTTTGCTAAGATGTCGTTATTGGTTAATAAGTACAAAGCTTTTTCTGCCATCATTTCAACATCGCCTACATTGCACAAAAAACCTGTTTCTCCGTCTATATTCAATTCTGGTATGCCACCTGCATTGCTACTAATAACAGGCAATTCACAAGCCATAGCTTCTAAAGCCGCTAATCCAAAACTTTCGGTTTCACTAGGCATTAAAAATAAATCACCTACACTCAATATTTCTTCAATTTGGTTTTGTTTACCTAAGAAACTAACAGAGTCGTTTAAGCAGAGTTCTCGGCAAAGTTTTTCAATATGAATTCGCTCTGGTCCATCTCCAACCAATAATAATTTTGCAGGTATTACTTTTCTAATAGCTGCAAATACTTTCACTACATCATCAATGCGTTTCACTTTTCTGAAATTAGAAGTATGGATGATGATTTTTTCACCATTGGGGGCCAATGCAGTTTTAAAATGTGCACGAGGCTCTTTCTTAAATCTGGTTAAATCTATAAAATTTGGAATGCTTACTATCTCTTTGGTAATTTTAAAAAAGCGGAGTGTTTCGGCTTTCAAAGAATCAGAAACGGTTGTAACGCCATCTGATTGGTTAATGCTGTATTGTACAACTGGTCCAAAACAGGCATCTTTCCCAACTAAAGTAATATCAGTACCATGGAGTGTAGTAATAACCGGAATATGAATGCCTTCGGTAGCTAAAATTTGTTTTGCTAAAATGGCGGCCGAAGCGTGAGGTATGGCATAATGCACATGTAAGAGGTCTAGTTTTTCAAATTTTACCACATCAACCATATGAGAACTCAAGGCTGTTTCATAAGGTGGGTACTCAAACAAGGGGTAACTGCTTACATAAACTTCATGGTAAAATGTATTGCCAGTAAAAATATCTAACCTGGCAGGTTGTTTGTAACTGATAAAATGTACTTGATGCCCCCTCAATGCAAGCGCCTTACCAAGTTCAGTTGCAACTACTCCACTGCCCCCGTAGGTAGGATAACATACGATTCCAATTTTCATGTTTGATGATTAATGGTTAAGTCAATTTAAATTGAACACTTTAAAAACGAGTAGTGTTTATTTAGTAGCAGCAAATTTCACCAATTTAAATCAAATTATACCATTGCTTTTGATTTCAATGCTCGTTGTATACAGGTATTTTCCAATTATATTTGTGTTTTGAAGCCATTGTACCCTCAAAAAGGAGTTTACAAACAGGGGCTTCAGGCATTCATTCTATATACAAATGACTAAAAGACAACTTATTTTTCTTGCAATTGCATTGCTGGTCTTATTTTTATTGGCAATTCCAAAAATTTGGTTCAATAACAATGCAACAGTTCAAGGAAAACCCAAATCAATGCCTGTTCAGGTTGGAACACTAACCATCCGTTCAGCTAATTTAGAAAAAAATATTGTTGTAGCTGGAGAACTCCATGCTTTCAATGAAGTACAGCTCCGAACCGAAGCAAGTGGAAGGGTAACGACCATCAATTTTAAAGAAGGAAGTACTGTTAACAAAGGACAACTTTTGCTTAAACTAAACGACCTTGATTTAACTGCTCAATTAAAAAAGGCACAAAGTGTTTCTAAAATGAAAGAGTTGAGTTTGCAAAGGGCCAAGCAATTGCTAAATGGCGGAGGCATATCTCAAGAAACTTTCGACCAAGTGAGTACTGAAAGTCAGTCTGCTTTAGCTGATGTTGAACTCATTAAAGAGCAAATCAGAAAAACCCAATTGGTAGCTCCTTTCTCTGGAACTATAGGTATAACAGCAGTTAATGAAGGTGCTTATTTGGCCGTGAACTCTCCAGTTGTTTCATTGGAGCAAACCAATCAATTGAAATTAGATTTCTCGGTTCCTGAAAAATATGCTGCATATTTAAAACCAGGAATGTTGGTAGCCTTTTCAACAGAATCATCCAGTAACAAATTTCAAGCTAAAATTGCTGCTATAGAACCCTCTATAGATCCAACAACCAGAAACAGAAGTGTTAGGGCTATTTTTGACAACAATAAGCAAGCTTGTTTTCCGGGCTCTTTTGCAAAAGTGTACGTGAGTTTTGCGCTAAATAACAAAGCCATTTTGGTTCCATCAACATGTATTGTTCCAATTTTAAAAGGCCAAAAAGTGTATGTTGTTCAAGGAGACAGTGTAGTTAATAGAAATGTATTAATTGGCGAAAGACTCGACTCTTTGGTTGAAATTACAGACGGACTTCAACCTGGAGATGTCATCGTGTCAAAAGGAGTCATTCAATTAAAACCTGGTAGCAAAATCAACAGCAAATGAATTTAAGTAGTTTAAGTGTCAATAGGCCAGTATTGGCATCGGTGATGTCAATTGTCATTGTACTGTTTGGTTTAATTGGGTATCATTTTTTAGGTGTCAGAGAATACCCATCTATTGATCCTCCAATCATTACAGTTAGAACCAGTTATACAGGAGCAAATGCCGATATCATCGAATCTCAAATAACCGAGCCCCTCGAAAAAAGTATCAATGGCATAGCAGGTATTCGTTCCATTACTTCTGCCAGTAATTTAGGGAACAGCGTCATAACTGTAGAATTTAATTTAGACGAAAACCTAGAAGCCGCTGCAAATGATGTAAGAGACAAGGTTTCTCAAGCAGTTCGTTCATTGCCCAATGACATAGATGCGCCGCCAGTAGTGAGTAAAGCAGATGCCAATTCTGATGCCATCATTTCTATGACAGTTCAGAGCGATTCTAAAAATATACTTGAGCTCAATGATTTTGCTGAAAATGTATTGGTTGAAAAAATTCAAACCATACCAGGTGTGAGTTCGGTTCAAATTTGGGGACAAAAAAAATATGCCATGCGCTTGTGGCTAGATCCAATTCGAATGGCTGCATTGGGCATTACTCCACTTGATGTGAAATTGGCTTTGGAGCGAGAAAATATAGAATTACCTGGAGGTAAAATTGAAGGTAATTCAACAGAGTTAACCATTAAAACAGTTGGGAAACTAAGCACTGAAAAAGACTTCAACGATTTAATTGTGTATGCCGATGGTACCAAGCAAGTTCGATTTTACCAAATAGGCAATGCTGTTTTAGGGGCCGAAAATGAACAAACTATTTTAAAAGAATCTGGAAAGCCAATGATTGGTTTGGCTTTGGTTCCTCAACCCGGTGCTAATTACATTGACATTGCTAAGGAGTTTTACAAACGCTACGAACAAATCAAACAAGAAGTACCAGGGTATATTCAATTAGACATTGCCATTGACAATACAGGGTTTATTAAAACTTCAATTACCGAAGTGAAAGAAACCCTAGCCATTGCTTTTTTATTGGTCGTGCTCATTATTTTTCTATTTTTCAGAGATTGGCTCATTGCTTTTAGACCCTTGATAGACATTCCTGTTTCATTAACAGGTGCATTTTTTATCATGTACATAGCAGGTTTTTCTATCAATATTTTAACATTGCTTGCCATAGTTTTAGCAACTGGATTGGTTGTAGATGATGGCATTGTTGTAACAGAAAACATATTTAAAAAAATGGAAGGTGGTGATTCGCCAAGAGAAGCCGCTATTAAGGGAACCAACGAAATCTTTTTTGCAGTTATTTCAACATCCATCACATTGGCTGTGGTGTTTTTACCAATTATATTTTTAGAAGGTTTTGTAGGTAGGTTGTTTAGAGAGTTTGGAGTTGTAGTAGCTGGCGCTGTTTTAATATCAGCCTTTGTGTCTTTGACTTTAACTCCCATGTTAAATGTTTATTTAACCAGAAAAAATAACCATCAAAAATCAAAATTCTATATAGCTACTGAACCGTTTTTTGTAGCACTCAACAATGCATACAGCAATTCATTGAATGCGTTTTTGGCAAAGCGGTGGTTGGCATTTGTGATTGTATTGGTTTCGTTTGTGCTCATTTTTACAATTGGATCAAGTATTCAAAAAGAATTGGCACCATTAGACGACAGAAGTGTCATGCGTATTTCTTCCAATGCACCAGAAGGGGCATCGTACGAGTATATGGAATCTTTCCAAGACCAAATAGCCAATATGGTCATGGATTCAGTACCAGAAAAACGGAAATTACTTTCTGTTACTGCTCCAGGTTTCATAGGCAGTGGTGCAGTCAATACTGGATTTACAAGAATATTATTGGTAGAGCCCTCTCAGCGCAACCGCAGCCAACAACAAATTGCTGATGCCATTGCTAAAAATTTACGCAATTACCCTGATGCCAAAACTTTTGTCATACAAGACCAAACAATCAATGGTAGTGGAGGTTCAAGAGCAGGCCTCCCAGTTCAATTCATCATTCAAAACCAAGATTTTTCTAAAATTCAACAATACCTTCCAAAGTTCATGGAAGAAGTAGGTAAAAATCCTTGTTTTCAGGTTTCAGATGTAAATTTAAAATTCAATAAACCAGAATTGGTCATCACCATCAATAGAGAAAAAGCAAAGAGCTTAGGTGTATCTATTCAAAGCATTGCTCAATCATTACAATTGTCTTACAGTGGTTTGAGATACGGTTATTTCAATATCAATGGCAAGCAATATCAAATCATAGGTCAGATGCAGCGAGAAAACAGAGATGCCCCGCTCGATTTAAAATCAATCTATGTGAGGGCTAACAACGGACAATTGGTGCAACTAGATAATTTGGTTCATTTAGAAGAACAAAGCAGTCCGCCTCAATTGTATCATTATAACAGGTATAAGTCTGCAACTGTTAGCGCAGGATTGGCTCCCGGAAAAACCATAGGTGATGGCATTCAAGAAATGCGAAAAATAGCCAAGAAAGTATTAGACGAATCTTTTTCAACTGAGTTAAGTGGTCCCTCTAGAGATTTTTCTGAAAGTGCATCAAACACAAATTTTGCATTGTTACTGGCCTTGTTATTGGTGTATTTAATTCTAGCGGCTCAATTTGAAAGTTTTATAGACCCACTTATTATTATGCTAACTGTTCCGATGGCATTGGCAGGTGCATTGCTCTCCTTATGGTACTTTAACCAAACACTAAATATATTTGGGCAAATAGGCATTATTGTATTAATAGGCTTGGTAACTAAAAACGGCATTTTAATTGTTGAATTTGCCAATCAACAATTTGCTCAAGGACTTCACAAAACTGCTGCTGTTAAAGCGGCGGCTGTTGCAAGGTTAAGGCCCATTTTAATGACAAGTTTAGCAACCATATTGGGAGCTTTGCCCATAGCATTGGCTTTGGGTGCGGGTTCTAAAAGTAGAATTTCAATGGGAATTGTGATCATTGGTGGTTTATTGTTTTCAGGTTTCTTAACCTTATATGTGATTCCGGCTATATATACCTTTTTTTCAAGAAAAAAACAGTCAAATTCAACCCAACATGAAGCATAGAATAGTAGCTATATTTTTCATTATTGTATTCTTTAGCACAGGGATCAATGCGCAAGAATCACTGAGTCTAACACAGGCAGTTGAAATTGCTTTAAAGAATAACTATTCTATTCAGGTTGCACAAAACGAATGTTTACAACAAGCCAATAACAATGTCGTTGGAAATGCAGGTATGTTACCTACTATACAGGCAAATTTAATGCAAGACAATACGGTTACAGATACCAAACAAAAATTCTTAAGTGGTGCTAACAATGATAAAAATGGTGCAAAAGCAAAACAATTCAATGCAGGAGTTGAATTGGGCTGGACACTTTTTGATGGGCTTAAGATGCTTGCTAGTAAATCTAAATTATCAGAGAATGAGCTGGTAGCTAAATACAAATTCAAGCAACAAGTAGAACAAGTAATTGGAAAGGTTTACAAAGCTTATTTTGATTTGGTTCAGGCAGAACAATTATTAAAAATAGTAGAAAATAGTTTGGTCATTTCTGATTCAAGACGCTCGTTGTGTTTGTCTAAATACAATATTGGTAAAGCATCTAAATCAGAATACCTCAGTTCACAGGTTGATTACAATACAGATAAAATGCAATTGCTCAGACAGCAAGTAGCTGTTAAAAATGCCCAAATTGCATTGAACCAAATTTTGTCAAGAGACCTAACAATTTCGCTAACTACCAATTTTATTTACCAGAAAAAAGCCTTACTCAATACAGATAGTTTACTCAATTTGGTTCAAACTAAAAACAGTACTTTAGCAATGCTAAAGTCTGCTAATAGGTCATTGCAATTTGCATACAACGAAACCAAATCAGAAAGGTATCCGAGTTTGCAATTTAAAACAGGGTATAATTTTTCGAATACTACATCAGAGGCTGGTTTCTTACAAAGCAGTCAAAATGCAGGCTTGCATTATGGTGCTAGCATAGGTTTCAATTTGTACAATGGAGGTTCATTAAATAGAAGGCTTAAGAATAATCAATTGCAATTGAAATCGGCCGAATTGAACTACAAAGATTCGAGTTTAAAAATTGTTCAATTGCTAAAGCAGCAAATGAATCAGTATGAGATGGCCTTACAATTGGTAGCAATGGAAACAGAAAATGCCGATGTTGCCAATAGCAATTTTTTAATCGCAAAAATTCAGTTTGAAGCAGGCGTTTACAATGCCCTTGAGTTCAGACAAGCTCAATTGAATTTGTTGCAAGCTCAAACCAGGTTGTTGAGTGTTAAAAATGAGTTGGAGTTGGCCGAATCTGAATTGCTTAAAATGGTAGGTGCTTTTTCAAACCTATAAGGTTTATTCCTTTGCAATGTGAAGCATTTTTTTGATGTATGCTGCTTTTAAATGTGCATCGGCAACAGTTTCACCTAAAATGGTAACATGCCCCATTTTACGCATGGGTTTAGTTGTTTTTTTGTCATACAAATGAATGTACACACCTTCTGTTTGCATTGCAGCTTCTATACCCTTTAGTTGGTAGTTTCCTTCTACTTGGTTAGCCCCCAAAATGTTCATCATAATGGCTGGTTGTATCAATTCAGTGCTTCCCATTGGTAAGCCTGCTAGAATTCTCAATAACTGTTCAAACTGAGAGGTGTAATTAGCTTCAATGGTGTGGTGGCCACTGTTATGTGCCCTAGGAGCAATTTCATTCACCAGTACTTCACCTGTTTTACTTACAAATAATTCAATTGCAAAAATGCCAATTCCATCTAAAGCTGCTACACAGTTTTTAGCAATTTCAGTTGCTTTTTCTTCAATTTCTTCAGAAAGATGTGCAGGGCAAACCAAGTATGTAACCAAATTGGCTTCGGCATCAAATTCCATTTCTACAATTGGAAAAGTGGTCATATCTCCTTTGAGATCGCGAGCAACTATTACAGCTATTTCCTTTTCACAGGCAACAAATTTTTCCAGCACACAGGCTTGTTCAAAAGGAATTTTATCTAAACCATTTAATATATTTTCTACAGCAATCAATTGAACACCTTTGCCATCATATCCGTCTCTTCTGGTTTTGGCAGCTACTTTATCAGCATTCAATTGTTTCAGTGCATTTTCCCATTCAGATGGATTGTTTACCAATGCAAAAGGACTGGTTGGGATTTTTTGAGATTCAAAAAAAAGTTTTTGTAATCCTTTATCCTGAATGATTGCTAAAATTTTAGGTGATGGAATGATGGTTTTTCCTTCCTTTTCTAACTGTAGCAGGGCATTGATGTTGACGTGTTCAATTTCAATTGTCAATACATCTGAAATAGCAGCTAGTTCTCGAATTTTGGCTTCATCTTGTATACTGCCTTCAATAAATTGTGTGGCATATTTTGCACTTGGACAATTGGGATCACTTTCTAAAATATTGATATGCAAATTGAGACGCAATGCCTCTTCAATCATCATTCTACCCAGCTGTCCACCGCCAAGTATGCCAATTTTTGTTTTCAGTGGATTCATAGAATGGTGTATGCCTATTGGTTTTTAATTAAGCGATTGGATTCAAACAAGGCTTGAATTCAATGCGCATTTGGCTTTATTTATTCATTAACAACTTAACCAGTTGAGTTAATTTAGATTTGAGTTCAGTTCTGTTGACAATAAAATCTATAAATCCATGTTCCAACAAAAATTCAGAACTCTGAAAACCTTTTGGTAAATCGCGCCCAATGGTTTCCTTAATTACTCTAGGTCCAGCAAATCCAATGAGTGCTTCTGGTTCAGCAATATTTACATCTCCTAACATGGCAAAACTAGCGGTTACTCCACCAGTAGTTGGGTCTGTTAACAATGAAATATAAGGCACACCAGCTTTTCCAAGAAGGGCTAATTTTGCTGAAGTTTTAGCCATTTGCATCAAAGAAAATGCAGCTTCCATCATTCTTGCACCACCAGATTTAGATACAATCATCAATGGAATTCTATTTTCTCTGGCATAATCAATGGCACGAGCTATTTTTTCTCCTACTACACTTCCCATACTGCCACCAATGAAACCAAAATCCATACAAGCAACCACCAATTTTTGTTCTTCAGTTAAATTACCAACTGCAACCCTCATGGCATCAGTTAAGCCACTCTTGTTTTGCGATTCGTTTAACCTTTTCGCATAGTCTTTGGTATCTTTAAATTTTAAAGGATCGGTTGGTTTGATATTGGCAAACAACTCTTCGAAATCGTTTCCAAACAAGATGTCAAAATATTCCTCAGATCCTATTTTATCATGGTAATGACAGCCTGGACAAACGTATTGATTTTTTGCATGGTCCTCAGCCAATAAAGTCTTTTTACACCTGTTACACTTGTGCCAAAGGCCATCTGGAACCGACTTCTTTTCTGATGTTAAGGTTGTAATGCCTTCTTTTACTCTCTTGTACCAACTCATTTCACTTCAAATATAAGTTTCGAAATAAAAGCATGGGCTTAAATATACCAAGAAAAATATAGTAAGTGCCTGTTTAGTAGGAGTTTAAATGAACATGCGGTTTTAAAACTACTTCTGTTTTTATACAATAGGCCAAATTTAATGAATTATAAGTCAGACTATCAGTTAATTAGCACATTCTAAATTCGGTTAAATCAAATTTAAAATGCATTTTCGTATAGTGAGGTATTTAATCATATTTCTGTTGTTTATTTCAGCTGCAAGCGGAAAATCTATCATTGAATTGGATAGGAATTTCAAATCAATTCAGATTGGAGCGAATGCATCATACTTTGTTTGTGAAAAAGGATGCAAGCAAATTCCCGATTCCCTCACTGTTTTTAAACCATTCAAAGACGAACTGCTTTATTTTGAGAATGCACAAGACGTTTGGGTTCGTTTTCAACTTCACAATACAGATACTTTATCCAAATCTTTGGTCATAGAAATAAACAATCCTTTGTTAGATGAAATAAGTTTTTATTTGTTTGAAGGCCAACAACTGATTTCTCAAAACCATTCAGGCGACCAATTTCAATTCAACTCAAGGCCTGTTGCGTACCGCAACTTTTTGTACCCAATTATTATCAAACCCAATGTTTCTTATCAGGTAATGTATAGGTGCAATGCTGATGGCAGAAAAATGCATATTCCTGTAACTGTTTATACGGAGGCTCAACTCATTGAAAACACGGCTAAAAAAGACATGTTATTGGGTTGCTACTTCGGCATTCTAGGGGCCTTAACCATCCTTTATTTTTATTTGGCCTACATTTTAAAAGACAAAACCTTTTTATTTTTTGCTATTTATTTGTTTTCGTTGACATTGACTCAGCTGGCAACCAGTGGCGTTGACTATGCTTACCTCTGGCCTGAAACAACATATATGAACAACAGGGCATTGCCATTGTTCATGTCTTTCTCTTTGTTGATGGCTTTAATTTTCACAAAAATATTCCTACATAAAATTACCAAAAAATGGATCAATATTTTGTTGACCGTTTTGCAATTAATAGTACTTGTTTCTTTTCTAACTTCATTCGGTAACGACCTCCTACTTCATTTCAGTATGCAGTTATTGTATACATGCATTCCACTGGTTTATTTGATCATGTTTGGTATTGGAATTTTTTACTTGATTCATCAATTCAAGTCTGCCCGTTTTTTTGTATTGAGTTTTTTTGCTGCTGTTTTTTCAATAGCTGTCATGAATTATTATGCCTTTGCAGTTACTAATGACAATGTGTTTACCAATAACTTAGTCATTTTTGCAGTATTGTTAAAATGCGTGTTACTTTCAATTGCCATGCTCGACAGACTTAAAATTTTTAAAGAGGAAAAAGAAAAAGCACAAGCAACAGTCATATTACAGTTACAAGAGTTGTCCGATATGAGAGCAGAGCTAAACCTAGATCTTGAAAAAAAGGTAGAAGAAAAAACCAATGAGTTGAACAAAAAGCAACAAGAAGCTAAATTGGCATTGATTACAGGTGAAGAGAACGAACGCAAGCGAATTGCCACCGAACTTCATGATGGACTAGGGGGCTTATTGTCTACACTCAAGCTCAATGCTGAAAGCCTAGAATCAGAAAATAAAACACATACAAAAGCGTATTCAAATGTGCTCTTTCTCATAGATAAAGCTTGCCAAGAACTCAGGTTACTCTCACACAATATGCTCCCAAGCGGCATAGAGCATTTAGGATTAGAATTGACACTCAAATCTTATATCAATAAGCTCAGCTCAAGTTTAAATAAACCCATTTTGTTAGATACCTATGGTATAGATACTATCCGAAATAAATCCATTGATTTACATGTTTATCGCATTTGTTCTGAACTCATCAACAATGCCATTAAACACAGTCAATTTAATAACTTGAGTATACAATTGATCCAACAACACCAAACTTTAACTATTGTAGTAGAAGATGATGGTATTGGGTTTGATCCAACCTATACGGAAAACAAAGGCATTGGTTTCATTTCTATTAAGTCCAGACTTGAAGCCTTGTCTGGTGAATTTAAAATTGACAGTGTCGTAGGAAAAGGTACTACCATTATCATTGAAATTCCAACAGAATGAGTAAGAACAAAATTTATGAAATCATAGTTGCTGATGACCACCGAATTTTTTTGGATGGTTTAAAAATGATATTCGAAGCAGAATCAAATTATAAGATTGTAGCTGAGGCTACTAATGGTAAAGATGTACTTGCTTATTTCAAGTGCCATTCACCTGATTTTGCAATCATAGATATCAATATGCCTAAACCAAATGGATTTGAAATTTGTACAGCCATTAAAGCTACACACCCTCTGTGTAAAATCATTGTTTTATCTATGTACAATGACCCACAATTTGTCAAGGTTTTCAATAGAAGTGGGGCATCGGCTTATGTGCTTAAAAATGCAGGCAAATCAGAGTTATTGAAAGCATTAGCAGCAGCCTTAAAAGGAGTTTTTTATATCAGCAAAGAGTTACAAGATCTTGAAATTGTAGAAGTAGATGGATTTGTAAAATCACAAAAACTCACCAAAAGAGAAGTAGAAATTATTCAACTTTTGTCGAAAGGAGAAAGCAGTACTTCCATTGCCAAACAATTGTTTTTAAGTATATATACGGTGAACACACACCGCAAAAATATCCTACACAAGCTGGGACTCAAAAATGTGGCCGAACTCATTGGCTTTGCTTCTGAGAACCAACTTCTGTAATCAGGATATTTTTATTTGCTAGGGGCAATCAATAGCTTTTTAATGGCTAACTCGTTTGTTTTACTCTGAATGATCAACTGATATATTCCTGTTTTTAATACTGAAATGTCTATGGGCTCATTGACATCATTAGGAGACAACTGCAACTGCATTTTACCATTCATATCAAGAATATAAATTGCGGCTATTGCAAATCCAGGACTCACTAAGGAAATACTTTCGTTTGCAGGATTTGGATATATTTTTAGTGCATCATTGGCATCAAATACAGGCATTCCTGTTCCTAACGATTGTTTGATATAAATTATTTTTTGAATGGATCCTGCACTCACAAATAAGTAGCCTTCTCTGCTTGTTTGGTTATTGTCTAACGAATCAATTTGCAGTTGTATGTTTGCATTTGAATTGCCACTACTTCTGTTTAAATGTAACCAACTCAATGGGTTTAAAATAGTCCAGTTGGTATTTGCAAACAAATCAATATTCACCAGTTGTGAATTGGGGCCAGTAAAAATTGAATCCTGACTCAAGCTTAAACTGTCAATGTGTTTGGGCTTACCAGCCTGCTCAATCCAAACTGTTTTACTCAATCCAACAGTACTTACTGTTACAATGGCAACTCTGTTGCTGCTATCTGAATTTGCATCAATGTTTACTTGAATACTGTCATTGCCACTTCCAGTTTGTTTATTGAATGTTAGCCAATTTTGATTACTTGAAATTTGCCAAGATGTATTCGATAAAATTCCTATTATAGTTTGTTGGTTGATAGCTGCAACTCGAATGGTATCTATTGCCAATAATAAGCTGTCAATTTGTGGAGGTTTAGCAGCCTGTATGACATATACTGGAACAACAATGCTATCGCAACTTACTGTAAAGAATCCGATTCGAGCAGTTGTATCATTGTTATATGAAATACTCACTGCTATAGAATCTGATCCGTTACCACTATTTTTATTGAAACCTATCCAATTGTTTGTATTGTTAATTGTCCAATTTGCGTTACTGCCAATACCAATGCGTTTGGTATTTGTAAAATGGTTTACAACAATACTGTCAGGCGTAACAGTTAAAAAAGGTGCAACTACAGTAACTGATTTGTACGAGGATTCTCCACTGCAACCATTGGCAGCTGTTTCAGTCACTATGATATTTCCTGAACCTATAGATTGGTCCCAGCGCACATTGGTTATATTGCTGTTATTTGTTTGTAAAGTTCCATTGAAGGCAATCCATTGATAAGTAGATCCAGTTGTTTGTGCAACTGAATAAGTTTGTAAACTGTTTTTGACTACAGTTGAATTGCCAGTAATTGGCCCTGTTACAGGTTTGTTTTTTACCTCAATCCCAATTGGATTCATTAAATTGCTGCAACCAAATGTATTGCTCACTTGCACGTTGTATGTACCTGTTTGTTTAGGTATCAAAAATGAATTGGTGTCTGTATTGTTAAATACATTGTTTGTAGACCAATTGTATTTGAAACCGCTAAGTTTATTCATATACAAAGTGGCACTGTCACCATTGCCTTTACAATAACTCAAAGAGCCACTGTGTAAAATAGTCATTTGTGCAGGTTTGGCATGTACTGTAATTTCAAATGGGTAGGCATTGCTGGTATCACATGCTGTTACTGCATTTTTTTTAATGGCAAACAGTTGGTAAATACCACTCATCAATGTGTCTGCATTGGCTCTGTTGAGTTTAATTCCATTTTGTATAAAACCATTTGGTCCTTTCCAATAATAATTGAGAGCAGCATCTGGTATCAAACTCAATTGAATGGTGTCATTCTCACAAATACTTGTTTTGCCAATTATACTTGGAATAGCAGGTCTGCTGTTAGCCAAAACAATTGAAGTGTCTTTCATCATGCTGTAACAACCAAATACGTTAGTAAGTTGTACATTGTATTGCCCAGTTTGATTGACCATTAAACTGTTTAAAGTATCTTTCAGTAATAGGGTTGGGCTTCCATTTTTATACCAACGGTAATGTATGCCAGCCTCTGTTGGTGTATATAAGACAATACTGTCTAAGCCACAAGAACCAATATATGGGGTTCCATTTAGGCTTCTAACAGTAGGAGCATTGACAGTAGCAACTTGAATGGTATCAAATGCTGCACAGTCATAATTATTCAAAACCTTCACCCAATACAAACCACTTGTGTTTACTTGTATATTAGCATTTGTTTCAGATGTATTCCAAAGGTATCTTCCATTTAGAATACTTGCATTTAGAGCAATGCTGCTACCCATACAAATTGTAGTGTCTCTACCCAAATTAACAGCAGGTTTTCCATAAACCTGAAACTGTAAATTGCTGGTGTCATTTGCAGCATTAATGTCTCCTTTGTTCAATGTAAATACCTTTAACGCGTATGTTCCTGCACTGCTAAAATCAGCAAATTTCTTAAAGGTGTAAATCAAACTATTTCCTTGGTTAATGTTAGCAGTCAAAACCAAAGTATCTCTCTGAATTAGCCCGTTGTTGATGTTGTAACCTAAAAAAATGGTATCACCAATATAATACGGATTGTTGTTGAAATTGATTAGTTGGGCAACCACCAATTCATTATTGCTTTTTACACACGAGGAGTTCAAGTTCAAAACATTACTTATACCAATGTCTCTATTAATTGAACTCACAACCTGTATATATCCTTGCCCTGCTTTGGTATAAAAATTAGTCTCATTGATTTGAATTTTACTCATGTTCATGTAGAATGAGGAATTCAATTGTGCATTGCCATTTTGTTTGGCATTGATTCTAAATAAAATGCCATTTGTTCTAATTGGATTGGTTCCTGCAAAAGCCACATACAATTTACCATTTATTATATTTTGTGTAACTATAAAACCCGAACTCAATGCATTGTTTGTAACTACTTGAATTGAATCTAAGATTGTGCCATTTAAGTCAATTGTAAACTGCATGGAATAAATAGGTTTTTTGCCATTGAAATTGGCTAAAAATACAGGATAACTGATAGTTGCTCCTACCAATACTGGATAATACGGCATTGCAATTTCAGCATCATACACTTGCATATTTTGTGTTTGAACTACAGTGTTTAAGCTGTCTTTGATTTCAACCCGAACCAAGCCTCCAGATTTGGCGCTCATCAATCCATTCTCTGTAATACTTGCAATGCTGGTATCTGTAGTTTTAAATTGATAGGGTGCTTTGCCACCATAACCCGAGTATTGTTGTATTTGTCCGGTAAAAAATTCACCATAATTAGGGCTTATTCCCAGTGTAGGCAAAGAGATAAAACTCATATACCCATTTTGAGAATTTGCAACAATAGATTGGTTGAATAAGCAATTGCTTAAGGTCAATGTTTGATTTTGTGGATTGGTAATTTTAAAACGAATTTTAAGTAGGTTTCCCTTTCCACTCAATTTGTTTGCACTTGCAAAACTAACCAATAGCTTGTTATTTGTTATTTGGTAGCTGACGCTGGCATTTGCCAAAAGGGTGCCTGTTGTAATTAATGAATCAGGGATGCTACTGCCTTGGCTAAATTCAAGGGTAAATGAGCCAGAAAAAATGTTTGAACTAGTTACATCGTTAATGGTAATTGGAACAATTATGTTTGATACAGGATAAAAAGAGGAATCCTTAATTGTTAATTTAATGGCTCTGATTTGTATATCTTGGTCTGTTGTGTCTATTATGCCATCGGCTGATTGCGCAATTACTCTAGTAGCGCCAGCTGATTTTGCATACAGCATGCCATTTTGATTAATGTTAGCAGCTACTGAATTGCTAACACTCCAACTATATGGCTGTTGTCCGCCTGATGCATAAATTTGTAAACTGTCGCCAATAGTAATAGATGAGCCATTGTAATAATAAGTGTAGATAGATGGCTTTAAAAGTACATTGATTGATGAATAGTTTTTGTTAATTACTACGCTGGGGTTTCCTTGGTTAAAATACAGACTGTTGTTACCATTCAATTGAAAATAAATTCCTCCTGTAACCAAGGGTTTTATTTTTATATAACACAACACCCCATTGCCAGTCAATGCAGTTGTTCCTGCGCCTGAAATTAAAATAGCATTTGCGTTTACATTATATGTTAATGTGCCAAAAGAAGCACTAAGCGTACCTGCAGTAATAATATTTTGAACAGTAAAATTACTGGTATTGCAATCCAATTTCATTTGAAACGAATACACATTTTTACCGGTTAAAGTACTGTCTATGTAAATTGGTATGTCAATAGTATTACCAACTACAACAGAACTATCCGACAATCTAACTCCTATTGATTGTGCATTTAATTTGCCTAAAAACAAACAACAGAGCAAAAAATAGCTTAGAAAATATCTCATATTCAATAAATAATGAGTTGCGAATTAATTGCCCAATTGTACTTTTCGGATGCTTTTGCCAGTAGGGTATGCAATACTCATTATGTAAGTACCATTGCTCAATTCTTTCCCATTAGTAGCTTTCCCATCCCAAATATATTCATCATTCAAAAGTGAGTCTGAATTAATGTGTTTTTCAAAAACAATTCTTCCGGTCATATCAAAAATATGTAATGTAATAGCCGTAGATCCATTTTTTGAGAAAATTGGAATGTGCAAACAATCAGTAAAAGGATTCGGGTAGATGCTGCCAATTTTTATATTTTCTAGATCTAAAACAGCAGTTATTTTGTTGTTCAAGTCAACCACTCCACCACTAGTATTATATTTTAAATCTGTTTCATTTCCCAGGAATTGAAGTACTTCAATTTTGCTTTCAATGCTAGCAGTATTTTTATCCTTGAAACTCACTTTTAAATAACCAAGTAATCCATTTTTTTCAAGTAATTCACCTCCCATCACTGAAAGGTAAACATATCCGTTTTCTGAATCTATATTAACCAAAAAATTCTTGTTTTGTAGGTAAGGTCCAGCTTCAAATACGATTGATTTGAACAAGGCTTGATTGTATTTTAATTTAATGTCTAGAGAGAATGCATTGCTCACATTTTCTATTGAAATTGGTAGCTGAAAATCTTCGGTTTGGCTTAAATTTTTATTGCCAATAGTCAATATTCCATCAGCAACATAATCTTCTTTCTTTTGAAGTTCTTCTGAAGGGAAGCTTCTGATTTTTTCAACTACATACTGCAAAATCAATGAGGCATCAAATGCACTAATCCCACCTGAAGCAGATACATCACCAACCCTGTTTTGAATGGCATTGAAAGTAGTTAAAGCCACTGCATTTTGCAAAATTAAAGCAGCATCATAAGCCTGAACTTTTCCATTTAAACTCACATCACCTGAAATTGGGTTAAGCGCATCATTGGTTCTAAAAGGGTTGTAGGTAACGCCATCTGTAACTTTGTCTCCTTGTCCTAATGTGTTTAATGCATGTGTTGGCCCATTGTTGTCGTTCCACCAGCAATTCTTTGCATCAATGGTAAATGATTTGTCTACATTGTTTATGCCATAGTTATAGTTTCCTACAAAATCGCAATTGTTTACCACGGGGTTTGATGCACCCGAAAGTTTAATACCATCGTAATTTGATTTAAACAAACAATTTGAAATACTAGGGCTTTTGCTATTGCATTGAATACCATAGTATGCATGTTTGATAATTACATTCTTAAACTTACAATAGGCATTTAAAGCTTGACTTTCTATTGAAATGCCAGTCCAATTGGAACCCGATGTTGATGTATTGGTATAATTTGAATCTAAATTGGTATCACCTCCGTAAAAGTCATCATAAATTGTAGTCAATACAATATTGCTATCTGCGGTGCTTCCACCCTCAGCAATCAAACCTTTGTTGACAGTTAATTGCCCACCATTGTTAAATTTACACACAATACCAGGTGCAAGCGTCAATACGGCTCCTGAGCCAATTGTAAAACCATCAAAAATGTAAGGAATATTGGCAATGCCACCAAAATTTCTTTTGCTCAAAGTAACATCTTGCGAAAGGGTCTCATTCATGATATAAATACCCCTCATGGTTTTTCCTGAAATGGTATTGTTGCTTGCGCTTGAAGGGTATGAAAGTATAGATGTTGACATTGCATAACCGCTTACCATATTCCAACTTTGATAATACTGTAAATTGTCAAACACTGAATTGTTCAAAACAGGTTGTGAGACACCTATCATGCCTACACCAGTTTGTAAAAAATTAAATTTACAAGAATCAATTTTAGGAGAAGCAGAATTCATATAAATTCCAGTTTGTCCGTATCTGAATATTGCATTCTTAACAGAACTCGAGTCATTGCTTATGTCATTAAAACGGATGTATTCAGCAGAATTATAATTGTTTAATGGGTTTACCCCTGAACCATTTTGCTTGGTATCTAATGGATTGCCATAAGTATCGTCTTCTACGCAAGTAAATACTACTGGTTGGCTATTGGTACCCGCTATTTTTAAGTAGCCATTGACTTGCCAATTTCCTCCTTTAAATACAACTCCTGCAGGAATGGTTAGGGTGGTGCCTGCGTTTACATAATAGGTGCCTAAACCTATATAGGTAATGTTGTTGTATCCACCAAAGTTTCTAATTGGAATGGTTGCTGTTTGCGAATAGGTTTCTGCTATTACGCCAATTCCAACTGTTGCAACATTTGATAGGCTGTTATTGTTAAAAGTGGGGTTGGCAAACATGGCCATCATAACAGGCACATTGTTTATATTTAGCAATTGACTATTTGAAATTACACAATTGGAAGTTCCAATAATTCCAATCGCTGTAGAATTGGTTTGTTCAATGGTACAACTATCCATGTTACTTCCTAAATTGTTGTTGTAGGTAACTACGCCTTCATTGTTGTATCTACCGGCTCCATATCTAAATATACAATTTTTAAAACTACTTGGGCTTGCAGATGCATTGATAGTAATTCCATTCCAATCACCTTTATCTGGGCTGCTATTGTTGCCATCATTGTTGTAATCACCTCCATTTGAATCGTCTTTTTTAGAAGTAAAAATGATTTTTTCCGAATTGGTGCCTTGTGCAATAATGGCACCATCAACGGTAAACGCCTTGTAGTTATAATAGTTGTATTGCGATTTTATAACTACCCCAGGAGAAATGGTAAGGGTAGCACCACTGTTGATGGTGAGGTTATCTACAAAATAGGCTATGTTACTGATACCCGATAAACTTCTTTTTTTCAAAGTAGCATTTGAAGATAAATTGACATCTATAATTTTAATGCCTTTTGTTCCATTGGCACTGAATTGTATATTAGAAAATGTTGGATCTGACAACAATGACATAGCAATTGGATCTGCCGAACAACTGTTAATTTGAACGCTATCTATTACAGGATTTGAATTGCCATCAATGTACAATCCATAATAATTGATATTTGTTAAATTACAATCATCCATAGCAGCAGCTGCATTGTTCCATATAATTGCTGCATTGTTTGGGTAGCCAGCATATTTTAAATCTACGCTTCTGATTGCTGAATAACTGTCATCGCTGGTTGCCAAATAACTGATACTGCCCCAGTTTCCATTTGAAGGAGACGTGGCATTTCCATCTCCATTGGTGTCAAACGGATTTCCGGCATTGTCATCTTTAACAGAGGTTACTACAATTCTACTTATCCCTTTTCCTGAAAATTTAAGACCACCATTTACATTGATTCCTACATAATCACGCATTTTTATTACTACACCGCTTTCTACCTCAACATTGGTATTTGCTGAAATGGTTAAATTATCAAGTAACACATAGGTAATATTGGTATATCCGGTTAGGTCTCTTTTCTTAATTATACCATTTGCTGTTACAGTTTCACCAATAATTCCTAAGCCCAAATACCCAGCATTGGTAAATGTATTGTTTGAGAAAATAGGGTTGGCAGATACAGATATAGCTATTGGGGTTGAAGTAGAATTGATAACTTGATTGTTTGTAATGCTTGGGTTTGAAGCTTGGTAAGCCATGATACCAATGTTACAATTGTTAATTTTGCAATTTGAAATTGTTGGGTTTGAATTGACAATTGTAATTGCTCCACCAGCTTGGTATTGATTTGCATAATAGGATTGGTTCAATTGGGCGTAACGGATATCACAGAAATTTAAAATAGATGCACCTAAACTGCCTGGTGCAAATACCACACCTCCAAAATCGCCTTTTGTAGGTGATGTTTGTGTTCCGTCTTTGTTGGTATCTCCTGGTTTGCCTGAATTGTCATCTCTTACAGAGGTCATCACAATATTGCTATCGGCTGTACCATTTGCAAACAAGCTACCCAATACATGAATTTTATAATTGTTAATTGATTTGATCACAATTCCTTTGTTAATCGTTAATGATTTACCACTTGGAATGGTAATATCTCCTAACATCACATATGTAACATTTGGGCTTGTAGTGACACTTCTTAATTTAAGAGTTGCATTGGCAACAATTGAACTTCCCAATAAACCTATTGCATCATATTGGTTGTCCTGGAAAGAAAAAATATTTCCTGTAAATAAAGGATCAGCATCAAATGTCATAGCAATTGGAGTCAATGAACTAGCTGCAAAAGTACAACCATTGATAATAGGGTAGGAATCATCATTGATATAAATGCCATGCGTATTATTATTAAAAGAACAGCTATCTATTGTAGGAGACGCACTATTTATTTCAATTGCTCTGTCTGCATACCTAATAGATACCCTTCTTAGAATACAAGCGCTATCTATTGTGTTTGCAGGAAAGTCAATACCAGTCCAGTTGTTGGCACTTGGAGCCGTTGCATTTTGATCTCCATTGGCATCACCTCCTAAATTGTCATCTTTAAATGAAGTAAAATATATTTGTTTACCAACACTGGCATTGGCAACTAATTTTCCACTATTTACATTGATACCAGAATAATTGAACTTTAAAATATTGTCATCATTAATTTGAAGTCTGCCAGATGCATAAATGGTATAACCATTAGGGAAATAATAAGGAATATTCACTGTTGGCAATGTCATAGAGCTGGTCAATGAAGAGTGGTTCATATAAACATACTTGTTGGTATTTCCACTGAAATTATTGCTTCCACTCAAATTTAAAATAGAAGGTGCTGCATATTCAATGGGTGTGCCACAAGAGGTAATGGTTAAGCCGCTTGCAGTTACATTTGCATTATTCAAGTACAAGCCTCTTACACAATTGCCATTGATAGTATGGTTGGTAATGGTAATAGGGTTTGGATACAAAATATAAAATGCAGAATTACTCATTCCGCTTGTGGTTCCGCCAGATATTGTACAGGTGCCGTTGTAACTACTAGATTCTACAAACGCAAAGCCAGCATTTGAAAAATTGGTATTTGTACTAGTGAATTTGGTATTAGTTCCCAACCATACGCAATTACCATTTGACCCAATATTGCTGATTGACCCTCCATTTAAATTGATGATTGCACTGTCAACGGCATATCCATTAGAATAGATTCCATGTGAAGAAAGATTCGTAAAATCTGTTGAATTGGAAGTCAATATACCTCTTGTAATGGTAACACCATAACTTGAGTAAGTAATTTGACAAGATGTAAAATTGAGTATTCCTTTGTTTGTATTGTCTCCTAAAATAAATCCACCCCATTTCCCAGCAGTAGGGCTTGCACTACTTGATGTAAATGTTGTACCTGTTGCTGTCAGTGTCCCATTCACTACAAACGAAAATCCATCATTAACTTGTACCGTTACGCCTGTTTGAATAGTTAATGTAATACCTGAATTTACAGTAATTGAAGAGGTAATTACATAGGGGCTTCCAGCACTTGTCCAGGTGGTATTTGTTGAAATTGTACCGCCAACATTGGTGGCGTTGAGTTCTTTACCCAATAAAAGTAAAAGCAAACAGCTCAAAGAAAGTAAAGCTTTTTTCATAGTAGTTTAAAGTGTTAAATCAGGGCAATAAATTGCCTCAATAATTCAGCACAAGCTACTATCAAACACTTTGTTCCGAAATACCTATAATTAGGTATTTTGGGTAAAAAAAAAGCCCCGCTCTTTGCGGGGCTTTTTTAAAATATTGAGATAAAATTAAGCAATGGTAATTTGTTGATCTAAATACACATCTTGAACTGCATTTAACAAAGCAATTCCTTCGTTCATTGGCTTTTGGAAAGCTTTTCTGCCTAAAATTAAACCTTGACCACCTGCACGTTTGTTTACTACAGCAGTTGTTACTGCTTCAGCCATATCAGAGGCACCTTTTGATTCACCACCTGAGTTAATCAAACCTTGTCTACCCATGTAGCAATTGGCAACTTGGTAACGGGTTAAATCAATAGGATGGTTGGTGGTTAATTCAGTATAAACCTTGTCATGTGTTTTGCCAAAATTCAATGCAGTATAACCACCATTATTGGTAGGCAATTTTTGTTTAATGATATCTGCCTGAATGGTAACACCTAAATGATTGGCTTGTGAACTCAAATCAGCAGAAGTATGGTAATCTACACCATCTTTTTTGAAAGCATTGTTACGGGTATAGCACCACAAAATGGTAGCCATTCCTAATTCATGAGCTCTTTCAAATGCAGCTGCTACCTCTTGAATTTGTCTGCCCGATTCTGCCGAACCAAAATAAATAGTTGCTCCAACTGCTGTAGCTCCCATGTTCCAAGCTTCATCAACTGAGCCAAACATAATTTGGTCGAACTTATTTGGGTAACTTAAAAATTCATTGTGGTTTAATTTTACAATGAAAGGAATTTTGTGTGCATATTTTCTAGCACAACTTGCCAAAACACCATAGGTAGATGCAACAGCATTGCAACCACCTTCAACGGCTAATTTCAAGATGTTTTCAGGGTCGAAATAAATTGGATTAGGTGCAAATGAGGCCCCTGCACTGTGTTCTATTCCTTGATCTACAGGTAAAATAGACATGTAACCTGTTCCACCCAATCTGCCATGTGAATACAAATCTTCTAAACTTCTTAAAACTTGAGGGCTGCGGTTGCCAGCACCAAACGAACGATTAACAAAATCAGCACCTGGTAACATAATCAGGTCCTTACTAATGGTTTTACAACTGTGGTTTAACAGAGAATCGGCATTGGCGCCTAGTAGATCAGCTATTTTAGTCATATTTGAAGATTTAATTCAGCAAACTTAATCATTTTTTAAAAATTATGGTTTTAATATTCTACTTTGTTGATTAAAGTCATTCCTATTGTAAAATGGAAATTCAAATAGAAAAAATACAAGCTATAGAGGTGCAGCAAATGGCATGGGCTATCAGAAAAGAAGTATTTGTTATAGAGCAAGCATGTCCCGAAGAACTGGAATGGGAAAACGAGGATGTTTCCACTCATTTTATTGCCAATTTTGGGTCTAATCCGGTTGGAACAGCTAGGTATAGGAAAACTGATAAAGGATACAAATTAGAAAGAATTGCCATTCTAAAAGAATTCCGGAAAATGGGAATTGCTAGTATGCTCATTCAAACCATGCTCAAAGAAATTCCGGCAAATCAAAAAATATACCTTCACGCTCAAATTCAAGCCAAAGAAGTGTATGATAAAAATGGTTTTGAAGCAATAGGTCCTTTATTTGACGAAGCAGGCATTGCCCATGTGCAAATGGTTTACAAAGGTTCAATCAATCAACCAAATTCACATACATAGCTTTGATTTCTTGCTCAAATTTTTGAACAATGAATTTTCTTTTGGCTTTTTGAGTGGGTGTTAATTCTCCTGCCTCTAAAGTAAATGGTCGGCGCTTGATGATAAAATGCTTTACCCTTTCAAATTTACCTAACTCTACAGCATATTTATGCATGTCGGTTTCAATCCATTTGTGAACTTCAGGGTCAATGATAAACTCATCTGGCTCATTAAAGTAAGCTTCTTTCATGCCAAAACTTTCTTTCATTTCTTCTTTTGAAGGAACAATGATTGCGGTTAAATATTCTTGTCCATCACCAATTAAAAACACTTGTTCTATTTTAGCTGATTTTAAATAGGTATTTTCAATAGGGGTAGGGTAAACGTTTTTACCAAATGAATTGACAATGATGTTTTTAATTCTATCTGTTATTTTTAAATAACCTTTGTAAAATTTTCCAACATCTCCAGTATGTAACCAGCCATCGGCATCTATGCTTTCTGCTGTTTGTTCGGGCATATTCCAATAGCCTTTCATTACATTCTGACCTCGTACTAAAATTTCACCTTCACCCGATTCAAATTTAGGATCAAAGCTTTCATAAGTTTGTATGGTGATGATTTCTTTGGTGTCGGGGTTTTGAATGGCTACTTCAGAACCTTTGCCAATTCTGCCTACAGTTCCAAATAAAGGTCTTGAAGGTTGGTTAACAGATACCAGTGGCGAAGTTTCTGTAAGGCCATAACCTTCACAAACCAACACACCAATGTTCCCAAAAAATTCACCCACATGTTGTGGCATGGCACCTCCTCCTGAAATGATGATTTTCATTTGTCCACCTAAACGCGCTTTTATTTTTTTGAAAACAAGTTTTTCGGCAATTGCCAATTTCAGCTGCAGTAATAATGAATAGCCTTTACCTGCCTCTCTACAATGCCTTGCTTTTTCACCTTGTGCAATTGCCCAATTGAAAATTTTTAAACTAAAACCACCTTTTGAAGTTACATTTTTACGAACCCTTTCTTCTATGCGTTCCAATAAACGGGGTACAGTTAAAATGGCATTGGGCTTAACTTCAATGATATTGCCAGATAAGGCTTCCAAACTTTGCGCAAATGCAATTTCAGTGCCCATAATGGTACTCAAGTAGTAGGTTGCTGTGCGTTCATACACATGGCACAAAGGCAAGAAAGACAAAAAGCGAAAATCTTTATTTACAATTGGCATTAAATCTACTCCCATTTCCACATTGGTGATAAAATTGTTGTGGGTAAGCATAGCCCCCTTAGGTTTACCAGTTGTGCCTGATGTATAAAGCAAACACGCCAAATCGGATCGGTTAATTTGCTCCAGACGGGTTTCAATTTGCGCTTTATTGTTTGAATAAGATTGGGTGCCTAAATCAATGCATGCTTCCCAGGTCAGTTGGTTTTCGGCCTTGGTATTGGGCTCAAAAGCAGTAATAACATGTTTTAATTGTGGGCAGTTTGGTTTGATTTTATTGATTTTTTTTAATAAAAATGGGGTGCCAACTAAAATGGCTTTTGACCCAGAATCATTGATAATGTATTCAATTTCTGATTCGCTTAATGTAGGATAAATAGACACATTTACCAACCCAATTTGCATAAGTCCCTGGTCAAACATAATGTACTCAGGACAGTTCTCAATTATTAATGCAACTTTATCTTGGTGTTCAAATCCTTTATCCATCAAAAAAGAACTGATGGCATTTGCTTGGTCTATAACCTGTTTGTAGGTTAAAGCCTCAAAAGTATCTTTCTTTTTCTCATACAAGTATAAACTTGAAGGTGTTTTTATCTGATATGCAGCATTTCTAAAATAGTAATGCAAAGAAGGAAAATTCGGAATGTCTATCATGCGCAAATAATTTTAACAAATTAATTGCAATTAAACATTTCTGCATAATTATTTCACCCAAGTAACAGATTAAAATGTTGCAGAAAAAGCAAATCGGTTAGCCTACCTGCCTGAAGGGATTCGCATTTTATAGTCTACAACAGCCCCCCCCTTAGAAATATTGATGAGTTTATTTTTTAGTAAGCGTTTTTTTAACTGCGATAAATGATCAGTAAATAAAACACCTTGGCAATGGTCGTATTCGTGCTGAATAACCCGTGCTTCTAATCCTGAATAAGTTTCTGTAACTGTATTGAAAAGCTCATCTTGATAGGTAATTTTTAGATGAGCATGTCTACTCACATTTTCTCTAATATGTGGAATACTCAAACAACCTTCTTCAAATTCCCATTTGTCTCCCCATTCTTCTTCGATGAGCGGGTTGATGAATACTTTTTTAATGCTATTGCTTTGTTTTTTCTCGTCAAAAGCGCCAGTATCAATGATAAATAAATTGATGGCTTTGCCAATTTGAGGAGCTGCAAGCCCAACACCACTGGCTTCATACATAGTTTCCCACATGTTTTCAATCAGCGTATCCAATTGCGGGTAGTTCGCATCAATATTGCTTGCTTTTTTTCTCAATACAGCATCGCCAAAGGCAAGAATCGGTAAAATCATTTTTTTAACTATTGGTTTCCAAATACGTTTGCAAAATTAAGACAGCACTTATCTGATCAATATTCCCCTTATTTTGTCGGTCCTTCTTTTTCATTCCCATCTCTATCATGCTTTTCTGAGCAATTAAAGAGGTAAATCGTTCGTCTATTTGTACAACAGGTATTTCTGAAAAATTTTTATTCAACAAAGATATAAAATTTTTAACATGGACAGCGGAATCAGAATCACTGCCATCTAATTTCATAGGCTTTCCAACAACAAAACACTCTACAGTTTCAAGTAAAAGGTATTTTTTTAGATAGGCTAAAATGTCTTTTGGGTGTATGGTATCTAATGCCGATGCAATTATTTTAAATGGATCTGTTGCAGCAATACCAATGCGTTTGGTGCCATAGTCGAAACTCAATATTCTTCCCATATTAGCCGGCTTTTTTTAATGAAATTTTGAATGTACTTCCTTTACCTATTTCTGAGTGTTTTACAAAAACATCGCCTTTATGGTATTCTTTTACAATTCTTTTAGACAAAGAGAGTCCTAGGCCCCAACCCCTTTTTTTAGTGGTAAAACCTGGCTTAAAAATGGTTTTAAATTTGTTTCTAGGAATGCCTTTACCAGTGTCACTGATTTCTATGTAAGCATATGAATGGTCTTCACTCAAATCAATTCTTAATTGGCCAGTCCCATTCATGGCATCAATGGCATTTTTACAAATGTTTTCAATCACCCATTCAAACAATGAAACATTCATTAAGGCTTTGGTTTGTACATTTGTAGTATTTACTTCAAAATGCACCTTGCTCGAAACCCTGTTTTTTAAATAAGATACACATTCATCAATTACAGCTTTCAAGTTTTCAGCTTTTAAAGTGGGTTCTGCCCCAATTTTAGAAAAACGTTCTGTAATTAGTTCTAAGCGTTTAATATCGTTGTCTATTTCAGCGATAACTTCTTCATTCAATCCATTTTCTTTGATCATAGACAACCATTCCCTCAACGATGAAATGGGAGTTCCTAATTGGTGAGCTGTTTCTTTACTCATGCCTACCCAAACTTGGTTTTGCTCTGCTTTTCTACTGCTACTAATTGCCAAATAACTCATTAAAGCAAAAAATGCAATTAGCCCTAATTGTATAAATGGATAGGTTTTGAGTTCGTTCAACAATTCGGAATTTTCGTAATACAGGTAATTGTACTTTTTGTTCTCTTCATCATAGCAAATCTGAATGGGTTCATGCAGTTGTTTCATATCGGCCAGTTTAGCCTTCAAATAAGAACTATCTTTACTGCTTTCAGGGTTTAAGTTTCGGGTAGTAATAATGGCGCCATTGTCATCTACCAATATGGTAGGAATGGTTTCATTGTCTTCTATAATATTGAGTAAAAAATTAATATCACCTTCCGAATTAATTAATTGACGGGTAGCATCAGCCCATAGTTTAATTTTTTTGTCTTCTTGAATACTTAAATTCTTGACTAAGTTTCGGGTATACAACAATGAAACACCACCAATCAGCATGGCAAAAGCCAAGATGAAAAATTTCCAGTATTTTTTCTGTTGGTATGCTTTCATGAAACTTTTTTAAAAATTATTCTAACAATAATCAATATTTGTTTTCAAAGATACACTGAATGCAAGTTAAAATTTCATGGCAATCACAAACATATTTGGTTGCACTCAACCAAGCAATTGATATTTCTATTCCCTTGCAAAATGGCAATGCAAATCCAAATGCATTTCATATTCCACCACCAATGTTTGAACCCATTCGAGTTGGAGATTTTGTAGGTTCTGTGGCGGCAGGTAGTTCGGCCAATTGCGAAAACCTATTGTTGAATGCGCATGGCAATGGAACGCATACAGAATGCATTGGACACATTATCAAAGAACGCATTACCATTCATCAAACCTTAACAAATTTTCATTTCCTTGCCCAACTCATTTCCTTGCCAACCAGCCCTGATTCAGTGGGAAATAAATGGGTAACAGACCCTAATTTAAAAGCAAAATTAGTTTCAGGAGTTGAGGCAGTTGTGATTAGAACCTTGCCCAACGAAAATGAGAAATTAAGGGCCAATTATTCAGGAAATTTTCCAGCATATTTAGACCCTCAACTATGTAAAGATTTAGCCGAATCAGGTATCAAACACCTATTACTGGATTTGCCTTCTGTTGATCCAGAATCAGACAATGGGTTGATGTTGGCTCACAAAGCGTTTTGGAGTTTTCCTGACAATCCGCGTTTAGATTGCACCATTACCGAAATGATATATGTACCAAACCAAGTTCCGGATGGAAAATATTTGCTCAACATACAAATTGCATCCATTGAAAGTGATGCAAGTCCATCAAAACCAGTTCTTTACATCCTACATGCCTCGGATAATTAACTTGAAGGTTTGGCATTCAAAGATTCCTACTTGCTTAGGCATGACATTTTTATATTTTTGCATCACTTAAATTAGTTATAGATATGAGAAAATCAGCGATTTTGCTGGGACTTTTTGCAAGTTTGATTTCAATTAATGGCATGGCTCAAAAAGCTGCCAAAAAAAGTCAGCCGGCAATCAAAACTACAAATGCAACTCAGGCCTTCGTTTTTACATTCGGAAACGACACGGTTTACAAACCAGAATTTTTGAGACAACTCAATAAAAATAGAAAAGAAACTGGCTTGCCTTCAGAAACAGAATTGAACGATTACCTGAACCTCTACATCAATTTCAAGTTGAAAGTAAAAGAAGCAGTTTCAATGCACCTCGATACCAATCCGTCATTTAAATCGGAATTGTCTGGTTATAGAAGGCAATTGGCTGTTCCTTACATGAGCGACAAAAAAGTAACCGAGGCACTCATGGCGGAGGCTTATGAGCGAATGAAAACTGAAGTAAATGCGTCACATATTTTAATCAATGTAGGTCAAAATGCATCTGCAGCAGATACATTGGCTGCTTGGAACAAAATCAATGACCTCAGAAAAAGAATATTAAAAGGCGAATCTTTTGACAGCATCGCATTTAACTATTCTGAAGATCCATCTGCAAAAAGAAATGCAGGATTATTAGGATGGTTTACAGTATTCCAAATGGTTTATCCTTTTGAAAATGTAGCCTATCAACTCAATATTGGAGACATCAGCCAACCTTTCAGGACCCAATTTGGTTATCACCTCATGACACTCAATAACAAAAGAGCTAACAGGGGCGAAGTAAAAGTGCAACACATCATGATCAGAACAGGAATAGGTAGCACACCAGAACAAATTGCCGATGCCAAAATTTTAATAGACAGTGTGAATCAAAAAATTCAACAAGGTGCAAGTTTTGAGCAAATGGTTGAACAATACTCACAAGACGAAGGAAGCAAAGCCAATAAAGGAAATATGAATTGGATGGCTAGTTTGAGTGGTTTCCCTGATGTTTTTAAGGACATTGCTTTTGCATTGCAAGCAGGTGAATTGTCTAAACCTTTTGCCACCGATTTTGGATGGCACTTGATCAAATTATTAGAGAAACGTCCATTAGGAACTTTTAAAGAAGTACAAGACATTGTTAAAAGTAAAGTATCAAGAGATACCCGTTCTGAAAGTTCTAAAGCTGCGGTAATAGCAAGGGTTAAAAAAGAAGGTAACTTCAGTGTCAATGAAACAAACTTAAAATACCTCATGAGCAAATTAGATACTGGATTCATGAAAGGTGTTTGGGAGTATGACAGTGCAAAGGTATTGAACAAAACATTGTTTACCATTGGTAACAAAAGCCATTATACCAGAGAATTTGGTTCTTATTTACAATTGAATCAAAAACCTCTAGACAAAGGCAATGTTCAAATGGTTGCAAGAAACATGTTCAATGAATGGGCAAGCGAAAAATGTTTGGCTTATGAAGAGAGTATGTTAGAAGTTAAATACGAAGACTTCAGAAACATCATGCAAGAATACCACGATGGCATTTTATTGTTTGATTTAACAGACAAAAAGGTGTGGGGTAAAGCCATGTTAGACACCCTTGGTTTGGAGCAATTTTACAATGCAAACAAATCCAAATACATGTGGAAGGAGCGTTTAGAATACAGAATTTATACTTGCTTAGATGTGAAAGCTAAACAAGCGGCCATAAAAATGTTAAAAGCAGGTAAATCTGAAATGGAAATGCTGTTAAAACTAAATAAAAAAGTAGAAGGAACTGTGTCATCAAAATTAATGAAAGGCGAACAAGCAGAACCAACAGCGGCAAAGTTATGGGAGCAAACAGGTGTTGTAGACATTCAATCTGAGGATGGCGCCAATAAGTTCTACTATATCATTGGAAAAGTAGCTGCTGAACCAAAAGAATTAAAAGAAGCTAAAGGCTTGGTGACAAGTGATTACCAAGATTTGTTAATGAACGAATGGATCAAAGAATTGAGAGCTAAATACGCTGTTCAAATCAACCAATCAGCAGTTAAAACATTGCACCAATAATATTATATACGTGTGTGAAAAAAGAATGGCGGAATGCTTTGCATTCCGCCATTCTTTTTTAGGCAAACAAGCTCAGCATTCCACTCAGTCCACCATTGTGAAGTATCACTATTTTGGAGCCTTTTGCATAAACCCCATTTACAATCATTTCATTTAAATAATAAAGCATTTTGCCTTCATAAACTTGATCGCATAGCACTCCAGTTGACCGGCTAAATTTTTCTATGAAAGCAATTAATTCAGGGCTTGTTTTTGCATACCCTCCTCCATGTGAATGGGTATGATAGGTATAGTTTTGGTAGTTTTGTTTTTGAAAGCCTTCGGCCAAATATTCTCCCCCTTTGATAACAGCAAATCCTTCAAGCCGAATACTTGAATTGCTTTCAGCAGCCTTGCGAAGCAATCCCGAGAAACTAGCTCCAGTTCCTATAGAACAGCATAAATGGGTATACTCAGGGTCTATCTCAGCTAACAAATCACCCATACCCATTTCTCCTAAACGGCCTCCGCCACCTTCTGGAATCCAATAGGCGTTTGCTATGGGGTTGTTTTGTTCAAAAGTAAGATGGTCTATATAACTAACTCTGTCTATAAACTGCAATTGCATGCCAAAATGCTTACACAAGCCTAGTACAGTATTTTTAACAGGTTCTCCTCTTACTATTCCAAGTGTATTAAAACCATATTTTGCACCAGCAGCTGCTGTTGCTAATAAATGATTGCTATATGCGCCCCCAAATGTAACTAATGTACTTGCATTGCTGCTTGCTGCAGTTAGTAAATGGTAATGTAATTTTCTCCATTTATTGCCTGAAATAAACGGATGAGACAAATCTTCTCTTTTAAAATAAACCTCAACTCCTGCTTGTTCCCATTCTTTGTAATGGATAGGTTCAATAGGAGAGTAGGGCTTTTGTAATATCAAATTCATTGGCGTATAAAACGTGGAGTTATATACAATACACAAGCTATCCAAAGCATAGGAGCAATGCCAATTCTATACCTGGCCAATCCCAGTACACCTGTTGTCAATAGGATATAGCAAACAAATACACCCAATAATACCTGTAATGTTTTTGTATTGGTAAGGCTCAATAACCATTTAAAAAACAACAATGCAATGCAACAATTAAAGAGCAAGCTGGCTCCTAATACCATTAACAACATAATTGGCGCTTCTACAATAAAATGAGTCAATCCGAGTATCAATCCCTTGGTATAAATGGTATGGTACAATCCTAAAAAATTGCCCTCATCCATGTTTAAAAAATGTACCCAATCAAATCTTCCAGGGTCAATCAAAAGTGTCAACCAACCACGCAGGTTAAATTGTAAAAATACAATTGGATGACTTTGAATAACTGTTACAGCAGCACCATTCATGATTGCATGTCTGTTTTGCAACAATGTACAAGTATCTGCCATGGCCATTATACTGTCTTGAAAATGGTCTGCGTATGCCTCTCCATACAATTGACTATTGGTATATTTGGCCATATACTTCAATGCAAAATAAGGTCCTACAGAACTGTAATGGTAGCTTCCTGTAATTGTTTTATGGTAAGCCGATAATCCATGATACACCAGTGGTAACAGTAAAAAAGGAAGCAGCTGTATGAGTTTTTTTTGTTTGTATAAATAATATCCCATTGCCGCTGCCACACCTAATCCCAGCATAAAAGAAACAGGTTTGGTTAACATGGCCAATGCAAACATTAAAGCAGCGAGTAAACTATATTTCCATTGAATGAATTGAGTCCATTTCCAAGTACAGTATAGCGCTAAGAGCAAAATACTTTGAAACAAAATATCGCTCATAATTAAATTACAATGAATTACTTGAGAAGGATAAACAACCAATACCAAAGCCAATAATCCTTTAATGGTTTGAGGGGCTGCATAAACTTCCTTACAAATGCGAATGACCATGTAATAATTGAACAAGCTCAATAACATCTGAAAAAACAATACCCCATACAAGGAGCCTGTTATTGATTCGCACAGTAAAATAAACAAGGCATATAAAGGAGGTCTAAAGCTAAAAAAATCTACTTTTAATGGGCCATTCCATTCGGCGGCATAAATACTTGCATGGTGCTTGATATTATATGCTTGCGAAAGGTAATCAGCCGAATCTACTAAATAAATTGAGCCTGTGTGCCAAGCTTGTATCAATCCCAAAACATGCAATAAAATTGCAAGTGGCCAGAAATATTTACCCAAAAACAGAACGATTTTTTTACCGTTCATCTTACAGCAGTTTTTGATAAGTTTTTAACCAACGATCAGGCAATTCTTCACTCAAGGCACTTTGGTAATCTTTGTAACTACAAGGCACTAAAAATTTACCCTCATGACTGCTTCTTTCTCTAGGATAAGGAACTTCCATCCACCACCTGTTACTCATTAAGCTCTTGTAAAATACAATTTCTTCATCTGCATTTTTAGAGGTGGTTCTGTAAATCATGTAATCACTGCTTTCGCTAGTTGGGTATTCCACCCTGCGGTTCATAATGCCTTCTATATAAAACCAAGCCATTTGTGCAGCCAGTGCTATGCTGACTTCACCTTGGTCCATATGCGGCAATAAATTATAAATCCCAAAACTGCTAATATCATTACTCGCACCAGCATAACGAGCAATTTGACAAGCTTCTTCTCCATTAAAACCATTTGGTGATGCTCCTTGTTGAGCTGGCGCATCAGAAGCACGAATGGCATTCATAGAAAAAGCCAACATGTCTGCATTTCTGCAATAAGGTTCAATGTCTTGAATATTGCCTCTCAAGGCACCTAATCGCAACATGTCAAAATTCATTCTTTCAAATGCATCATAAGTTTCAGGTTCTACAAAATAACTTTGGTATCCTGCTTGTGTAATGTTAAATAAATAGTTTGGGTGTGTAGCAATGATTCTTGGTAAATAACTTTGTGCCTGATCTGATTCATGCATGTGCATATTCACCCTAGAATCAACCACAACCATTTGCAAGTTGCTTTGTAAGCCTTTGTAGGCCTTGTATTGAGCTGCAATTAAATCCTCTGAACCTCCCAAAATTAAAATGGGAACTTTCAATGCAATCAGTTCATGTAATACTTGCTGCACCGCAACGTGGGTATCCGTAAAACTGTTGCCTTTTATGAGGTTTCCTAAGTCTAATATTTTAACATCAATACGGGGTTTCATTAACGCATATAACTGCGTTCGAATACGGTCTGGTGCTTCAGAACAACCGTTCAGGCTTTCTTGAAACCGATCTTCTGGAATACCCAATATGGCCAACTCATAAGATGCCAACTCGTTCAATTCTGGAAAGCTAAAACGGGTTTGATGAAACAAGCTTTTTGGGCTGCAAGATTGTTCCAGTATTTCAAGAATTGACGGACTTACAGGGTTTAAATAGTCGAATAGTTGCATTGGTGATAATTTCTTTCGTGTTAATTATCCAAAACTATTTAATTTAGCCGTTCATCTAATCAACATATCCACAGTGATCAATGCAGTAAGCGGAGCAACAGGTTTTTTAGGCGCACATGTGGTGTGTCAATTGCTGCAAAGTGGCAATCAAGTTCGAGCCTTTAGACGCAACCATTCAAATCTTTCAGAATTCAATCAGATTTTCAACCTTTATTTTTCTGAAATAGAATCAAAGAATGCCTTGTCATTGCTCACTTGGGTTGATGCAGATGTATTAGAGATACTTAGTCTCGAGAGTGCATTAGCAGGTGTTTCAACCATTTACCATTGTGCAGCCATGGTTTCTTTTTTTCAGAAAGACCATGCTAGTATGATAGAAGTAAATGTGACTGGCACAGCAAATATGGTCAATGCAGCTTTGCACTGTGGCGTGAAACAATTTTGCCATGTGAGTTCTATTGCCGCATTGGGAAGAGCAGCAGCCGAAAATCACCTTGACGAAAAGAGTATTTGGGAAAATGGCAAACACAATAGTCAATATGCCATTTCAAAATACCAAGCTGAAATGGAGGTTTGGAGAGGGCAAGAAGAAGGATTAACTGTTTTTGTGGTAAATCCTGGTGTTATTTTAGGTGTTGGTGATTTTAACAAAGGCTCATTGACCATTATTGATGCTGCCGCAAAAGGAATGCCTTTTTATACGGAAGGTGTAAATGGTTATGTAGATGTAGCAGATGTTGCTGCTTGTATGCTACAATTGGTAAGACTCAATATTTCTGGGAAGCGATTTGTATTGGTTGCTCAGAATTTAAGCAATAAAGAATTGTTGTTTCAATTGTCTGAATTGTTTGGGGTAAAAGCGCCTTCTATACGTGTAACAAAATTACTGGCTGAATTGGCATGGATGGTCTATGCCATTAAGCGCTTATTTATTCCTAAAGGATTGCCATTAACCAAAGAAATAGCAAGGTCTTCATTGATCAAATCATATTATTCAAATACTCAAATTAAAAATGCATTGCAATTTGAATTCAGGCCCATCCAACAAACGCTTGCAAATTGTGTTGCGGCCTATTTAAAAAAACACAAACCAATTATACATGAAAAAAATTAACCTATTGCTTGTTGTCTTGGCATTCGTTGCCTGTAACTCTAAACAAACCCCCGATTACAAAAAGTTGTATAGCCATGCTATGGAAATCAAGGATTACCAAACCGCTATTACAGCAATTCAGATCATGTACCAACTAGATAGTACTGACAATGCCTTGCTAGACACATTACCCGAATTGTACATTGCACAAAGAAATTTTGAATCGGCCGATTATTATACCCAGATTGCTTTAAAAAAATATCCCGATAACGAGCATTTTCTCCAAATTAAAGCATTAATGGCCCAACAATTTGGCCGTGTTGAAGAAGAAATGGATACTTACGAAAAACTGTATGCAAAAACCCAAAAACTGAGCTACTTGTACCAGCTCACGGCGTTTTATTTTTCAGCTGGTCAAATTGAACCTGCAACAAAAGGCTTAACTGAATTAGAAGCTAAAATGGCCAATGCAACAGACAGTGTTGACTTTATGGTGAGCGAAACTGCTAAGCAAAAAGTACCTGTTAGAGCAGCAGTTTATAATATGAAGGCCTATTTACAAGCTCAAAAAAGAGACCTTGCCGGCGCTAAAAATTATTTTGAAATGGCATTGAAAGAATACCCTGAATTTGTAACTGCCAAACAAAACTTGATGCAACTGATGGGCGGACGTCGTTAGCCTGTTTTTGTCATTTTTTAAAAAGAACCTATTGGGTTTATTGCTTATTACCAGCGCCTTGCCAAATGGCAAGGCGCTTTTTGTTGAATTTTTATTAAAAATGTGGACAAGATGTTAATATGAGCGCTTTTTTTACTAAATTTGGATTCTAATTTTTTTAAAAAGATGCTACAAACCCAACAAGTCAGATTAGTTCCTTGTGCTGAAAAGCATGTGGCTCTGCTTGCAGAATTGGGTGCCAGTACTTTTGAAGAAGCATTCTCTCAAACGCATCCTGCAAAAGATTTACAGCAATATATTCAGGAAACATACCAATTAGAAGCCATCAAGGGAAATCTAAAAAAATCGAATGTGCAATACGCGGTTGCCTATTTTGATTTTCAGGATGCAGGTTATGTGAAATTAATTAAGGACAGCAATATTGACGGCCTCATTGGTAAAGCGCTCGAGCTAGAGAAAATATATGTGCGCAGCCAATTTAAAGGGAAGAAAGTAGGTGCAGCACTCATGCAGTATGTCATTAATGAAGCGGTTAAAAATGGCTATTCATGGTTAAGCCTAGGAGTTTGGCAAGAAAACAAAACAGCCATAGCGTTTTATGAAAAATTTGGGTTCAAAACCATCTCAACCCGAAAATTCAAATTAGGCCAAACTGAGTGCGATGATTTTATCATGGTTAAAGACCTCAGAAATTAATTCTTCTCAAATCTTTCAAAAGTTGCTTTTTCTAATAATTCCCTGTCATTAGGGTGTGCGATGCTGTTGAGCAATAAAGCCCTTTGCTCCATGTTTTTACCAAATAAATTTACCGCACCATATTCTGTCACTACCCAATGTATATGCCCGCGTGTGGTAACAATGCCTCCACCAGGTTTAATCATGGGTACTATCCTAGAAATGCCTTTTCCGGTTCTTGATGGCATTGCAATAATGGGCTTTCCACCTTGTGAAAGGGCTGCTCCTCTAATAAAATCCATTTGACCGCCAATTCCTGAGTACTGGTAGGTGCCAATAGAATCCGCACAAACTTGCCCTGTAATATCAATTTCAATGGCACTGTTTATTGCAGTTACTTTCGGATTCATACTGATTATTCTTGGGTCGTTTACATAAGAAATATCCATGCATTTAACAATTGGGTTGTCGTCAATAAAGTCGTACAACCTTTTACTACCTATCATAAATCCTGTAACACAATATCCGGGCACCACTTTTTTAAATTTATTGTTGATGTTTCCATTTTGAATCAATGAAATTGCCCCATCTGAAAACATTTCTGTATGCAGTCCTAAATCTCTGTGGTTGTTTAAGTTTTTTAAAACATTGTTTGGAATGTTACCAATTCCCATTTGTAAGGTGGCTCCATCCTCTATCAATTCTGCCACATTTTTCCCAATCAATGCACACACTTCATCTGACCCATCGTCATAATTTACCTCGGGCAATGCATCATCAACTTCAACGGCATAATCAATCATATCTAACGGCATAAACGCATCGCCATGGGTTCTTGGCATATTGGGGTTGATTTGTGCAATAATGAGCTTCGCATTTGCAACAGCGGCTTTTGCAATATCAACAGAAGTGCCCAAACTCACATAACCATGTTTGTCTGGTTGAGATACATGAATCAATGCAACATCCAATTGTAAAAAACCTTCATTGAATAATTTTGGAATTTCACTTAAGAAAACGGGTACATAGTCTCCACGGCTCGAGTTCACTGCAGCCCTTACCGAATCAGAAACAAACAATGAATTGATATAAAAATGACCAGCCAATTCTTGGGCATTTAAATCCATACCAAGGGTACTTATACTTACCAACTCAACACCTTTTAATTCAGATTTTCTGTTAAGAATAGCATGCATCAGTTGAATGGGTGTTGCTGCACTCCCATGTACGAAAATACGTGTATTGGATTGAATCAGTTTGGCTGCTTCAAGAGCTGTTGTAAACCGGGTCATTTTTTTCATGCCGCAATTTACAAACATGCCTGCTTTTGGCACACATAAAAAAAATGATTCTTATCTTAAATGAGCGTTATTTTTTATTGCGTTCTTTGAGTTGTTTCAGTAATTCTTTTTTAAAATTGTTTTCTGCTTTAAAAAGCATAACAACTTTTTGAACCGGTAAAACCCTTTTAAATTCTAGGCTATATCGTTTGATGAGTTCAGCCTCATTGTATTTAAATTGAATCATCTCTTGAAGGTATTTTTCGGCATCACTTGCACCCAAAGCATTCATATCCTCTATTTCATCCAATATGCTCAACTTGGCATTGCGTTTTAATTTAACTTGTTCATCATTGAATTTATTGTAAACAGGCCAAAAACGTTCAGCTTCCTCCGAACTCAAGTTGAGTTGAGTTGAGATAAATCCTACTTTTAAACTTTCTATTTTATCTCTGTTATTTTTTTGAGCTAATAGTGGGGCTATCCCAAGTCCAAAGAGTAAAAACAAGGCAGTTAATTTTTTCATAATTACTTTTTAAATTGATTCTTTTAAATAGTCTAAATGATCCGATTCCAATAAGTATTTTTCTGTTTCATTGGATTTATTTAAGTCGTTTAATTCTTGACACCATCCAGCCTCACACAATAGATTTTCGTTCATGTCTTCCTTACTCAAATGCTCAATAATTTCTGCATCTGTAAGTTGGTTAAAATCTAATTCCACTTTTGAAATTGGTTTTGATGGCCAAAAATTCAATCCCAAAATAGCTAATAAAACCGCTGCAATTCCTGAAACAGCCGTTATTTTAAAGATTTTAATCTGTTTGTTCTTTTTGTTTACCCTTTCAATCAGTTGCTTTTTATTGTTACTAAAATAGGTTGGGGGTACTAGAAATCCTGCTTCAAATAAATGTTCAGGCATTTCATCGTTGGGTATCAATTTTAGGCGATCAGCACTGTCTGAAAAATAAGTGTCAGGTAAAGAAAAACCAGCATTGTTTTCTTTTAGTTGTTCTATATGGTGTATGTTTTTATTCATCTCCCTCAACTTATTTTCTTTTTGACATGTTTTTCAACCTTATTTACTGCATGGTGGTAAGACGCTTTTAAACCACCCACACTGGTCCCTAAAATGGAGGCAATTTCTTCATATTTCATTTCGTCAAAATATTTCATGTTAAAAACCAATCTTTGTTTCTCGGGCAAGGTCAAGATGGCTTCTTGCAAAATCAATTGCAAATGGTTTCCATTAAAATAAGGATCTGTTTTTAAGTTCTGAGAAAGACTATCATGAATGTGCTCAATCGACACAAAACTGTTTTTCTTTTGTTTTTTTAGGAATTGCAAGGCTTCATTGGTTGCAATGGTATATATCCAAGTCGACAACTTACTTTCAGCCCTGAAATTGGATACATTTTCCCAAACTTTTATAAAAGTATTTTGAAGCACGTCATCAGCATCTTCATGTCCAATAACAATTCTGCGAATATGCCAATAAGTTTTTTGTTGAAAACAATTGATACAAGTTACAAAAGCTTCCTGTTTGGTAGCTTTGTCCTTGAACATTTTTATCAATGCTGCTTCTTCTTTTGCACTCAAATGGTTTTGCATCTGCATTCTAAGATACGCATTTGCAAAAAGGGTTTAATCTATCTTTAATTAAACTACGTTTTTAATTTCGAGTAATTGTTCCTGAATGAATCCAATTTCACGTATGACAAGTGGCAATTCAGTGTCTTCAAAAATTTCATATACACCAGCTATAGCCAATTGGGTATCCATTACAGGCTCTCTTTGCTTGCAAACTACTATGCACGGAATAGATAATTGGTAGTTATCTAGCATGCGCATCATTTCGGAGGCATTGGTTTGGTTTAAATACCTGCCGCACAAAAGCAAATCAGGTGGGTTGAACCGCAACTCAAAGTCAATATCTTCTTTGGTTCTTACCCATCTTAGAAAATGTTTCAAGCGACTTTTTGAAAAAGCCTGCTCAATATTTCTAATTCTCTGCTCGTTTGATTCTGCTAGCAAAATCCTGATTTCCCAAAATGACTTCATATTTTCTGAAATTGAACCATGATTACTCTTTTAAAAATAATTTTAAGCATAGAAAATCAGACAGTTGTGTGATTTTAAGTGCTTAATTCCAACTAGTATTTCCAAAGCCCGTGCCAATGTTTGGAGTTCATTTTTGCACTAAATCAAAAATGCTTGAAAACATTTTTGCTTCAAATGGGTTAGATTGTAAATAAATTTTTGAAAAGATGAAAAAAACAATCCTCATTCTATTTACAGCCATGACAGTGGTTTGGGTTGCTTGTTCAGACAACAATCAGTCTAAATCTTCGGCTTCTATGAGCCTCGAAGAACAAAACAATCTTCAAACTCAAGCGCAAGGCTTATTTAAAACATTGCCTACAACTGCTGAAAATGTAGACAATCCCATTAGCAATGAAAAAGTGTTGTTAGGCAGAGTGTTATACTTTGATACACGTCTTTCAAAAACGGGTAATAACAGTTGTAATTCATGCCACAATTTGGCAACTTACGGTGTAGACAACAAAGCTACATCAACAGGAGACGCGGGTAAAAATGGTGACCGCAACTCGCCAACTGTGTTAAATGCGGCATTGCACATTGCTCAATTCTGGGACGGAAGAGCTAAAGATGTGGAAGAGCAGGCCGGTATGCCTGTTTTAAATCCAGCTGAGATGGCATTACCTGATAAAAAATTCTGTGTTGAAAGATTGGCTAAAATACCGGGCTACCAACAAGCGTTCAAAGCAGCATTTCCAAACGATAAACAAGCCATTACCTACGACAACATGACCAAAGCTATTGCAGCATTCGAAAGAACCTTGATCACCCCATCCAAATTTGACGATTATTTAAAAGGTAACCAAGAGGCTTTAAACGACGAAGAAAAGCAAGGTTTGAAATCTTTTGTCAATGCAGGTTGTACAGCTTGTCACAATGGGGCATTGTTAGGTGGAACTCAATTCATGAAATTTGGATTAATCAACGATTATCACCCATTAACAGGGAGCAAAAACACAGATATGGGTAAAATGGCGTTAACCAAACAAGAATCAGATAAAGATGTATTTAAAGTACCCTCTCTTAGAAACATTGCCAAGACTTATCCTTATTTCCACGATGGTTCTGTAAATGAATTACCTAAAGCCGTAAGGGTGATGGCAAAAGCCCAGCTAAATAAAGACCTAACAGATGCAGAAGTAAACAGTATTGTTGCTTTCTTAGAATCACTCACAGGAGATATTCCTCAAGAATACAAAACAGCGCCAAAAGAATTGGCCAGTTTCAATTAAGCATATACCGCCTTTAACTGCTCAACTATCACATTTGAAGCAAATTCAATTTCTTCAAATGTGATGGTTAGTGGAGGGGCAATTCTGATTTTGTTGTTGGCAAACAAAAACCAGTCAGTGAGTAAGCCATTTTGCATACATGCTTGTATCACTTTTAGGTTGTTTTCAAAATTATCCAATTCAACGGCAAGCATTAAACCAGTTCCGCTTATTTTTTTGATAGCCGGATGTATGAGCAGCTTTCTAAAAAGTTGCTCTTTTTTTTGTACGTTTTCTAATAGGTTTAATCTAAACAATTCTTCAATCCCAGCCAAGGCAGCAGCAGCTACAACAGGGTGGCCTCCAAAGGTGGTAATATGACCTAATATGGGTGCATCTGCCAATAAATTCATATGTTCAGATGAGCTAATAAATGCCCCAATAGGCATGCCGGCACCTAAGGCTTTTCCTAACAACAAAATATCTGGAACAATTCCGTACTTTTCAAAAGCAAACAAATGTCCGGTTTTGCCCATGCCACTTTGTATTTCATCAAAAATGAGTAGGGTGCCAGTTTCATCACATTTTTTTCTGAGTGATTGTAAAAATTCAAGTGTAGCCGGTATATATCCAGCCTCGCCTTGAATCACTTCTGTAATGACGCAGGCTGTTTGGCTTGTAATGACATCCAAATCGGCCAAAACATTGAACCCTATAAACTCAACACCAGGTAAGAGTGGTCTAAATGCTTGTTTGTAATATTCTTCACTGTTTAAACTCAATGCCGCGTGAGTACTGCCATGATAAGCTAGTTTACAAGCAACCATTTTACTCCTTTTGGTAATGCGTTTGGCTAGTTTCAAAGCCCCATCCGTTGCTTCAGCTCCAGAGTTTACCAAGTAAGTGCAATTCAGTTTTGGAGGTAGAAAACTGGCCAGTTTGCTGCACAATTGAACTTGCGGATTTTGAATAAATTCACCATATACCATCAGGTGCATGTGTTTGTCTACTTGGGCTTTAATGGCTTCCTTTACTTTCTCGTTTCCATGGCCAAGGTGGCTCACAGAAATACCTGAAATTAAGTCTAGATAAGCCTTACCGTTTTTGTCGTATAAATAGTTTCCATCTGCTCTTTCCATTTCCATCATCAAAGGAAAATGGGTAGTTTGAGCCTGATGAGTTAAAAACATTTGTTTAGGTGTCATGTTGCTACGAATCAAGTGCAAAAATAAGACAATCCAATCAGCTTGGGTTTTTAAATTGATTTGCACTTAAAATGCCTATATTTGCGCCCGTTTAGCGAATACAAACGATATGAATCAACTACAAATTGCAGTTGCCAAGGGCGATGGTATAGGTCCTGAAATTATGGACGCGGTCATTCAGATTTTTAATGCAGCAGCAGTTCCACTCAATTACCAATATATTGAAATGGGCAAAACGTATTATGATGCAGGCCACCGTTCTGGTATGACTGATGCAGCCAAACAAGCTGTTGAGGAATTGGGTATTTTATTCAAAGGCCCCATGGAAACACCTAAAGGAAAAGGGGTAAAGAGCATCAACGTTACGGCTCGTAAAACATGGAGTACATTTGCAAACAGAAGACATTTTAAATCATTAAATGGCGTAAATACTGTGTTTTCAAAAGCAGGTATTCCAATTGATATAACTATCGTTCGTGAAAACATTGAAGGAACTTATGGTGGTGTAGAACACATGCTTTCACCAGATGTTGCACTTTGCAGAAGATATATCAGCAGGCCGGGTAGCTTACAAGTGCATCGTTTTGCATTTGAAATGGCCAAAAAAGAAGGATTTACCAAAGTAACTTGTGCCCACAAAGCCAATATCATGAAAATGACCGATGGTTTGTTCCTTGAAACTTTTTATGAAATAGCCAAAGAATATCCTGAAATTGAAGCCAATGATATCATTGTAGATGATTTGGCCATGAAATTGGTGGCCTATCCACAGCAGTTTCAAATAGTTGTATTAACCAATTTACAAGGCGATATCATGAGTGATTTATGTGCCGGATTGGTAGGGGGCTTGGGGTTTGCGCCTTCAGCAAACATTGGGGAACACATTTCTATTTTTGAAGCCGTTCATGGTACTGCACCTGATATTACCGGAAAGAATTTAGCCAACCCTACAGCATTGTTATTAAGTGGTTTAATGTTATTGCGTTACTTGGGTTTGATGGAGCAAGCAAACCTCATAGAAAATGCCTTATTGTACACTTTAGAACAAGGTTCTCACACGGGTGATTTTGGAGACAAGAGTATTCCTTCTCTCAGTACCCAAGCTTTTACTCAAACTATCATAGACAATTTAGGTAAAGCGCCAGCCAATCATGCAGCAAGAGAAAGCAAAGTACTTTCAACTTTTGAAAAACCAGTAGCACCATCAGACCAAAAAATGATGTTAGGCAAACATGGACAAGGAGTAGAAAAATTGGTTGGTATGGATTTATTTATTGAAACAGATTTATTGGCTTACCAATTGGCTGAACGCATTCAGCAATTATTACCTGCAACACTTAAATTGGTAAATATTGCCAACCGTGGTACACAGGTTTGGCCAACTGGCAGTAAATTTACAGAATGTGTTGATCAATATACCGCTCGAATAGAAGCCATTGAAGCAGAATCAAACATGGTTGAATTGTTAGCATGTACCCAACAATTGGCTTCACAATTGAATTTTTCTTCAATTGAATTTCTAAAATATTTTGACGATAAAGCTGGTTTTACATTGGCTCAAGGGCAATAAGTAAAATGAGGTTAGTACTATAAACAAGAGTCGCCGAACGCTTTGCGTTCGG
>CAISCU010000048.1 GCA_903883965.1 uncultured Bacteroidota bacterium | reverse complement strand
TAAAGGACAGTTGTCAATATGATCTGGCACTTGGTCATTGTCAGTATCAGGGCAACCATTGAATTGTGGCAAACCCTTCATAGTTACACAACTGTCTAGGTTATCGGTTACGCCATCTCCATCAGAGTCAGGGCAGCCTTTATTCAAGGCATCACCAAACAAATTAGGGCAGGCATCTTTGTCATCCGAAATGCTATCTCCATCTGAATCAGGGCAACCAAACAAATAAGCAACACCTTTTACATCAGGGCAAGCATCTTTGTAATCAGGAATGCGGTCTCCGTCTTTGTCTGGGCAACCATTTAAAGAAGAATCACCTTTTACTGAAACACAGCTATCTGCAAGATCTTTTACACCATCACCATCTTTATCTGGGCAGCCTTTAGTTTTGGTAGAACCTTTTACGGTTGGACATTCATCTTCATGATCAGCAACTTTATCTAAATCTTTGTCAGGACAGCCATACATGATACGAGTCCCCGGAATTTTTTTACACTTGTCTTTTTTGTCTGGAATACCATCATTGTCTCGGTCAAATCTATTTCCAATGTTTAAGTTCAGGCCAAACCTGAAATTTGTATAATGGGTATTTTGCCAATTGTAATTACCCAGCATATTGTCCGACATGCCATATAAAGACAATGGCCCTAAATGCATGGCAATTCCAAGTCCTACATTTGTAGTTTGATCTTTGTAAATATTGTAGTTTGTCTTGAGGTCTAAAATTTTCCATACTCTTTGGGTAAATGAAACTGCAGCTGCATAGTTCATATTGCCTCTCCAAAGTTCAGCATAACCAACCAATCCCAAAGCTCCACTCTTATACAATTGGTAATTCATACCAATATAAAATTTAGGGTTAAATGCAATTGAATACGACCCTGTTTTTTGAGTAGGTTTAAAAATTTCAATAATAGAATCTGTTAAATTTTTAAATGTTGTGGTATCAATACTTGAAGGGTCATCGGTTACAATCCCTTCATACACAAACTTGGCCTTATTTGAATAGGTTTTTCCTTCGCTCCATGTCATTGTTCCAATATCCAACACAGAAGTAGATAAACTCAATTTTTTAGTAGGTTTATAGCTGATTCCAAAATCAAAACTGTAGCCTGAGCCAACAGGTTTATCTAAGAATGTCATCATAAGATTCATTTGCTTTTTAGCATCTTTCTCTTTGCTTAGGGTTTCTATTCTATCAATTCCTGCACCTTGTATTTCGTAATTTGTTTCAGCAGTTAACCTGATTGCATTGTTTTCTCCAGAATCAGAAATAAAGTTTGTTTGATTGTATAGCGTTTTAGCGTGATAATAGCCAATATTGTATTTTGCTCTAAAACCAATGCTAAGCTTTTCTCCAAATTCTCTAGTATAAGATGCATACAAAGATGAATAGGCACTCATTTCAATATCTAGACTACTCAAGCTGATGGGTTGTTGAAACAATTTAGACTCAGTACCATTTCCATAGTAAAACAAACTAAATACGTCTTTGGGTAAACTGAAACTATTATTGATGGAATTTTGGATACCAAATGTGAAATAATTTTTGCGAATTCTTAAACCCAAAAGCAATGGATTGATTTCTGAATTGAACTGAATGTCTCTCAAGTGATAATCGGGATTAGACAGCAATTTGTCAATTGTTGTGAATTTGGATTCGTCTTTTCTGAAAATATCGTACATGGTTATTCCTGGCAAATATTGCAATGAATACATATCAAATACGCCCAATGTAAAACCTTGTCTTGGGGTATTTGCAGGGTTTAGCAAATTACTTTGAGCCACAGAATTCATTTGATACAATGTTAAATTGGGTTGAGCTTCTGCAAACAGAACTAACAACATTGCATATATGAGTATAAAATATTTTTTCATATTGAATGGATAAAACAGATGCTACTTTTTAATTGGTGAATAATTTTTCAGTTTCAGTTTTGCACTGATACCAATTTTTGCTTTGTAGTCGGAATACAATTTTACGTATTGACTTCCGTTTGCATAAGTGCTCAATTGAAACTTGATATCAAAAAAGGATAAGTTATGATTGATCATATTTGCAACTAACTTGCTGTCTAATTTAACAGAGCTAACAAACGAGGTATTGGTCTCTGTTCTGCCATTCGCGTCTGGGATTGCAGCATTTATAAAATCAGGAATGATCAGTGAATCCAACGCCAAGTCTGATTTGTCTTTCAATAGAATTTTCAATTTCCCATCGAATGGAATCCCATTGTTTATTTTCAAAAGCAATTCAACATAGTCTAAGCTAGTTGTATCTAAATGGTCGGCTAAAATAAATTTTCCAAGTGTACTGTCTGCATTGACTTTGAACAACGGATTTTTTATCTTGTTAGACAGGGTAAAATCGCTGGTCTTAAGACTAAATGGCATGTCCATTTCAAATCCGACAGTAATACCAGTTCCCTTTTTAATAAAGTCGTTATTTCTGTTGAATGATCCAGATGTATCAGGTTGAGCTATTCCAGAGAATAAAACTTTAGTAGGCGGTAATGCAATTAATTTACCAATATCTGAGTTCTGCTTATTAAATTCATAGGAAGCAGATTTATTTCCATCAGTTGGATTTTGAGGATAGTCAATGGTAAATGAAGGGCCATTTAAATTTTGAATAGTTCCTTTACTGTTGTCTCCATTGACATTCAAGGAAACGGTGATTGGAATGCCTATAGAATTATTGGTTATAATTTTAAGTTTGGGATTTTCTAAATCAAACCCTTGTTCAAAATCTTTTAACATATCAACTTTCACTTCACTAGGATCAATAGGGATTGATTTTTTTCCTAAATTTCCTTCAATCATTTCAAATTGAAAGGTGCTGAAATTAAAATTTGCATTTACAAAATCAGAAGAGTCAAATAACCTGAGTTGCCCTGATGAAACAATTTGTGGTTCTACTTTTACAGAAAGCTTATTGTAAGGTTGTGCCGGATCTGTTGTTAAATCTAATTTTACATCACTGATATCAATTACACCTTTTTTTGTCTCATTGTTGACCTCAATGTTAATTGGTGCAAATGGTACACCATTTTTTGTTGCGCCTGGTAAAGTAAGCTTCAAAACTAATTTTTCGCTGATACTAGATGTGAGCGTATAATCAATTAACCCTGTATTAATAGTTACATACTTAATTTGAGCAGTTGGATCATCTGCTTTGAGTTCCATACTCAATGTTTGAGGATTTACCTTGGTATCAGGGAAAATTGCATATCCAGATGCTGCTTTTAAATTACTTGTTGTTGCATCAATCACAACTGAATCATTTAAGTTTACCAAAACTGGTGATTGACTAGCAAAAGATCTAAACTGTGGTAAGCTATAGCCTAAACTATTGCTTAAAGTTAAACCTGCTAAACTGATAGAATCTTTTTTACTTCCTCCTGGAGCAATGTTGGTGAAAACCATTTGGCCAATGATGCTTTGAAATGGCACCATGTTGAAAATATTTAATCTAACAACATCTATTGTTACTGGCAATCTGTTTCTGAAATCTAAAACCAAGAACCCACTTGCAATTGTAATACTATTGTAATTGCTACTTCCACTAGGCAAACTAGTTACATTGTTATTGTTGTCACTAATTGCGGGGAAAATAGTAACCGTTCCACTGGCATCATTCAAAGCAGTTTTGGTAACTGGGTCAAAATTTTTAACCATATCCTTGAGTGTGGTTAAACTAGTTGTTTTAGTATTATCAATACTGATTGCACCCAATTTTGAGTTGTTTACAATTGGTTCCATTTTAGGAATCTTGACAAAGCTATCTACAGGGAAAGAAGCAATGGTGTCTTTTCTATAGGTAAATCGAATCAAACCAGATTGGTCAAATATGATATTAGAATCTTCTTTGATCTGTTTGTTTATTTCAAGATTTACTATTGCCAAAGGAACTCCGAATTCAGAATTTAAAGAAATATCATTGTATTTATTTAAATCTAAGTCTTTTTTACAGGACACAATTACTGTAAAAAGGAGACATAAATTAAGTACTATTTTGTTCATTATTGACCTATTAAGAATGAGCTTTAAATTATTTTGAAATGATAAATGGCTGAGTTAATTTTTCCTTTTTATGGATTATAGTAATGTAATAGTTCCCTTCTTTTAAGGTAGATACATCTAAACGATATGGATTTAAATTTTCACTGTTAGAATAGATTGTTTTCTCTATCATACTTTTTCCACTTATATCTGAAATGTTGATTTCAATTTTATCACTCAATGGGTTTAAAAATTCAAGGTGAATCATATTTACAACTGGATTCGGATATAGCTTTACCAAGTGCTGTTGAACAAAATTTTGAATTCCAGATGCGGGAAGTGTTCCTTTTAAGCCATATGCAAAAGAATCTACCTGATAGGTTTTGCCAAAATCTCCAATATTGTAATCAAATATTTCTATGCCGTAAATTGTATTGGGTTCTAAATTTGCAATGGCAGCTTCATTTGAACTTCCATCAAAAATGGCATATGAACCATCTTCAAGAGAGTCTCCTTCACCATAATTCGCACTCGAATAATATGATATGCCTGACAAAGGTTTTGCGGTAGGGTATCCTCCTTTTTTAACAAATAAAACCCTTCCTTGTCCAACGCCATTTGTCCATTTTAAGTAAATTGAATCGGAAGTGACTTTTGTAAAAACGACTGCTTTAGATGGATTTACAGGAGGAGTACCTGGTACTTTCATTTTTACACTTCCTTTTGCAGAAAGCTGATTTGCATAATTAATTGTAAAGCCATTTCCATTGTATTCTACTATACCAAAATAATAGGTAGTTCCTGGATTTAACCCATTAATTTCAGTTGAATCTCCTGTACCTTCATAAACTACTTTTTCATACTCATTGAAACTAAATGATTGTCCGTTAAAACTTCCATCCGTAAAATAAACCTCCCCATCTACAGCCAATGCTGATTGTTCAACAGACTCAGAGGCAATAACAATTCGACCTTGACCATTACCTGAATTCCATTTTAATCTTACAGATTGAGTCCCAATTTCTGAGAAAATTAAATTAGAAGCAGCATTAGTTGGTTCTTGTGCAGGAGTTAAAGTTGAAAAGTTTGCTTCTGCAGGATTGTTATTTTTGACTCTTTCAAAAGCCTCAATTCCATTGTATTCAAAAACTGAAAAATAATAGTTTGTACCTGGCTTTAAATTAAAAATTTGAACTTGGTTTTGATTGCCATTGTACACTACAAAGTTGCCGGTTCCAAGTTCATATCCATCACCGAAATTTTGATTTGAATAATAAGTCAGACTGTCTTTGGGCGTTTGATTGACAGGAGCACCTTCCCTTGCCAATACCAACCTTTTTGAACCATTTCCATTTTGCCATGAAATTGTCATTGTATTTGTTCTAATTTCATTTGTAATGATATTACTTGATGAAATTGTAGGAGGATCATAACCTGCAATTGTTGTTGCATTTGCTGTTGCAGGGGTGTTGATTAAATATTTAACAAATGACCCAATTCCATTTGCTTCATAAATATTAAAATAATATTGAGTTGATTTGTTGAGTGATTTAAATTCAATTACTGTATCCGAAGAGTTAGACAAAATGAAATTTCCATTACCGAGTGTATTTCCTTGTCCAAATTCATTTGAAGCAAAATAATCTACTCCATCAACTGGGTTTTTACTAACTGGCGAGCCCTGATGTCCAATTACAAGATGTCTTTCCCCATTTCCACTTTTGAAATGTATTTTCATTCCAATTGGAGAAATATCCGTAAAGTATACATTGCTAGAGGCAATATCAGGTGCTGATACTGTCATTTTAATAGCTGTGAAGTTATTCCTTAAGTTTCCATTGTTTAGTTTATAAGTACCATTTACAAATAAATAATCTTCTATAAATTTAAGTTCATTTAAACTTTGGAATTCTCCTTTAAAATTAAGGTTAACTGCTTCTGCATTTGATGCATGAATAGCTTGAATACCATTTGAACCATATAGGTCAGCCAGGAATAAAATATCTCCATCAAATTCCATAGAAATTATTTCAAAATTTATTGGCGTATTAAATTCTTCAACTAATTGGGCATGTATCGTATCTACAACAACAAGTGAATTTGAATTCTTGCCAGCAATTTGGTTAAATGCACCACCTAAATATACTTTTTCATTTGATTGAATCAAGTCGTTTACTTGTGCGTTCACTTTTGGATTCCAGGCATCTATATAGCCATTATCTAATAAGTTAAGTCTGCAAATTCCCCTTCTTAACGAATCATTTACTTGACTAAAATTACCCATGATAAATAAATTGGAACCGTAATATTTTAAGTTTGTAACCTCACCATCAATGTTTAAATCGAGAGGATATAAACTTCCATCTATCAGAGAAATTTTAGCAAAATTATTTCTTAAAGTTGCGTTTACTGCGTTGAACGCACCTCCTAAATAGGCTGCATTACCTATGATTAGTATTTTATTAACCTGACCTGAAATAGCTGAATTGGTTGCAATAGGGTCCCCAAGTAATGTATCAATTAATGCAAAACCGTTTCTGAATAAATTATTAACCATAGAAAATTTTCCTCCAATGGCAATACTATTTCCGTAAAATTGAATTGATTTAATTTCATCATTTACATCTGGTGCGTAGGGCAACAAAGCACCTGTTGTATAATCAAGTGCAGCGAAATTATGCCTAGTTTGACCATTAAAGCTTGAGAAAGAACCTCCAGCAATAATGGTGTCAGAACTTACAATCAGTGAATGTATGGCATTGTTAAACTTTGCACTTGATACTACATTTCCTGATAAATTTAATTCGACAAAATTTGAAACTTCATTGTTACCAACATAACTGAAACTACCCCCTACATATAAATTTCCGTTAGCTAGGGTGATCGATTTTACTTCTCCAGCGGGAGAAGGATCAAACAAGGTTGGTAAACCTGTTTGTTTATCTAATTCAATTAAATTATTTCTAAACTCATTTGAAACAGAATTAAAGTTACCTCCCACAAAAATAGAATTCGCATTTACTGCAATTGTATTTACCATTCCATTAATGTCTGGATGAATTGGCAATACAACATTTAGCGATAAATCTATTGCAGCAAAATTACTTCTTAGGCAGGTATCAACAGTTGAGAACTCACCACCAACATATAAATTTCCATTGTCATAGCTTAAACAATTTACAAGTCCATTAAACGAATTATTCAAAGATTGTAAATTCCCTGATGACATACTAAAAGAAGCAATACCATTTCTAGATTGACCCATAACCTTGGTAAAGTTACCCCCAATAATAACTTCGGCTCCTGCAACCGTAAATGCTCTTACCTCTCCATCAGGATTAGGGTTAACAGACATTACTTGTCCGTTTGAAATATCTACTGCAGCGCAATTATTTCTATTTACATTTCCGATTTTATCAAACAAACCTCCTACTAAAAGTCCATCTGATGCTACACACAATGCTTTTACCGGACCATTTACAGGTAAATTCAATGAATTTAAACTACCATCAGCATTCAGCACCAACAAATTAGTTCTTCCCATAGCATTGAATTCGCCACCAATAAAAATTTTACCAGTTACTACATCTCTTACTATTGCATTGATTTGACCCATAATTTTCAAATCAGGATTGCACAAGGAAAGCGTATTTTTATTGAATAAAACAGCAGCACCTGTATTGGGCCCAACATAATTAAACCTGCCACCCAAGAAAATACGGTTGTTTTTTTTGATGACAGTATTTACACTTCCATCTGTTTCCCAAAATTTATTTTCTATGGTTTGAGAAAAAATAAACGTTGGACTTGCAATCACTAATATTAATATAACTATTATTCTTTTCATATTTATTCTAATTTGAAACTGTAGCGTGTTAAATTTTACTATTTAGAAATAACCAATTTATGCGTTTGGATCTTGCCATCAGTTTCAAACTGAATGAAATAATAACCATTTGCTATGTTTTGAAGTTCAATAGAAATATCTTGACGATTTAATTGCAAGTAATTTTTGCTAAAGATTTCCTTGCCCGATAAGTCAATCATTCGAATTTTTAATTCATTTACCTGACTTTCAAAATTTACATTTAAAATACCCGAACTAGGATTTGGCCACAATGTAAATTTTGACCCTTGATCAGATTTTTGGGTAGAAACTAACTCATTTTTAGCCAGTGTAGTACTTTGATTTTTGATTGAATTGATTTCAGCACTACTTAATGCTCTTCTAAAAATTCTCATGTCATCAATGGCACCATTAAATGAATAAATTTTAGTGTTACGATCAGCATAAGTAATATGTCCGATATTCCAATGGGTTGCAGCTAAATTTTCAGTTTCATAAAAATTTGAAATACTCTTCCTTCCTATTTCATTTCCATCTAAATAGAAAATCAATTCAATCCCTGACTTGAAAACAACTGCTACATGATGCCAGGTATTATCTTGAATAGGAATAAGAGAAGTCTGATCTACTTGTAAACTGGTATTAGGATTAAAGTATGAATAAGAAATGGTTCCTATATCACTCAATTGGATACTTCTGTATTCAATGTCGTCGATTGATGTAGAAAAAATTGGTTTTGGAATGGTGCTATTAGAATAATTTGCTGGCGTTTTAATCCAAGCTAATAGGGTAGAAGTTGTAGTTGTAGGAGTACCTGCAACATTGATCGGGTCCACTTTTAATACATCTACTTGCGTACCTGTTTGAAATTGATACGCAGTGTTTGGATCATTTGATCTATTTGTAGTTGGTGTGATATTTAGGGCAATTCCATTGTTTCCATTTCCCGAAGCATCATTTGCATCACCATTCATTTTATACCAAGCAACCATGCCATTTGACAAATCCGGTGCTACAACTAGTGTAAATTTGTGAATGAAAACATCCCAGTCTCCTGCACTGGTTAAATCTACGTTTCCAAATGATCCTTGACCGTTAAAATAACCCGTTACAAAACTCGAATTGGTAAGATTTGCGGTAATGCCTCTTGCTTCATCATCCGCAGGTCCCCCATTTTGAAAAACAGTTTCAATATTACCAGTTGCAAAATCTACGGTTGCAACAAAGATGTCTAAATTTCCAAAACTGGTTAACGAATTTGTACCAAACATGGCAGTTTCAGCAAAACTTCCTGTTATAAATAATTTATCCTTTGCGCTATTAACTGTAATTCCTCTACCTGCGTCCTGACTGGCACCTCCAGCACGTTTCATCCAAACTACTTGTCCATTTGAGGCTATCCTTGCAATCAAGACATCTGAATTTCCCACTGCGTTTAAAGTGGTTGAACCAGCACTAAAAGTATTTGAAAACTGACCAGTAATTACATAATCACTTTGTGCAGTAGCAATTGAAAATCCAATATCAACTCCTGCTCCGCCATATTTATTGACCCAATTTAGTGTTCCATTAGTTGCCGCATATTCCGCAGTAAAAATATCAGAGAAGCCCGAACTCAAAAGATTGGTTCCACTAAATGTTGAATTACCATCAAATTGACCAACAATAGCAATATTACTTCCATTTAAAGTAAGACCATAAGCAAAATCATTACCTACGCCTCCACCAGATTTAGCCCAAAGTACATTTCCTGAAGAATCATATTTTGCAATCAACGCATCTGTTCCTCCATTTGAAGTCAAAGAAATTGAACTGTTTGGAAAAGTTATCGTTCCTCTAAAATAACCAGCTATATAAATATTCCCTGAATTATCAGTTGTTACTGCATAAGCAACATCCTGATCTGTTCCTCCAGCCCTTTTGCTCCAAATTACATTTCCAGATGGACTTACTTTTGATAGGAAAATATCGTCAATGCCATTAGAAGCTAAAACATTTCCCTGTCCAAATGTGCCTGTTCCTCTAAAACTTCCAGTCATGATGAGGTTTCCATCTATATCCATTGCAACTGAAGAGCCTGCATCTGCACTGTTTCCACCTTGTTTGAGCACCCAAACTGGTTTACCAGACGAAGAATATTTGGTCATGAAAATATCCGTACTTCCATAAGAAGGTATTGACTGTGTTCCCCAAGAACCAAATTGTTCAAATGCACCCACAACATATACATTTCCCTGTGCATCTGTAACAATTCCTCCTCCTGCATCCTTTTTTATTCCTCCAGCTCTAACTGGCCAAGCTTTTGCAGTTTTAAAAATACCCCTGTAAGGAGTTGGATTGTATTTGAACTCGCCAGTTTGGGTATTGTAATTATAAATTGCAAAGTGGTACTCTGCATCTGGTTCTAAATTGGTGATGTTTACTAGCCCTGAAGACGAACCCGTATATACGGCATAATTGCCATTTGAATACAATGCATTTGAAGAGGCATAAATGCTGTTTGAATTATAATTGACATCATTTGAAGGGACTATATTTACAGGTTCTCCTTTCCTCAAGAAAACCAAGCTATTTGAACCATTTCCACCTGACCAAGTTAATTTAGCATCATCCTGACTGACATTGATCGAGTGGTTATTGGTTAATTGACTTGGAGGATAAATATTCGATAAAGTACTCAAACTTATTATTGGTCTTGATGCACAATATGAAACCTGAGAACTGTATCCATTTGATTCCGAAACTGCAATTTGATAGGCTGTTCCTGGGGTGAGGTTGGTTACGGTAAAACTTGAATCAGCAGAATGATAAAGTACTTGCGCATTGAATAAATCTAAACTACCACTTGATAGCAGGGTGGCATTCCAATCTATAAATGGAGCAGATGTTAAACTGGTATTTGCAGAACTATAATTTACACCCCAAGTTGGATAAAATGATTCTCCTCCATTTTGGTTTAGGATTTTTGGCGATTTTGCAATTATTGCCAACCTTCTCGTTCCAGAACCCTTTGTCCATGAAATAGTAGCAGATGTTTTGGTAATATTACTGGCTAACAAATTACTAGACGGTATAATAGGAGCAGGCGCATAATCAAGTGTAGTTATATTTAATTTTACAGGAGTTGATATAAACCTAGTTCCAGCACCTGCATACATATTGTACTCAAAAAATGCTATACAGTAAGTAGTTGCAGGTGCAAGATTATTAATTGTAAAGGGTTGATTTGTTTGAGAGAAGTCCAAAACATCAGAACTATCATTTAAATCCTGACCAGGAAAATATGTTTGTCCGCTTACTGGATTAAAATTAATTGAATTGGCCCCTTCTTTGATGATACACAATCTTCCTGCACCATTACCTGGTGTAAAATACAGCGTAATAGCTGATGTTGTTCTTGCTTGATTGGTGATGCTAATTGGAATTGTTGGTGCAGTGTAATCTAGTGTATTGCATGAAACCAAGGGATAGTTGTTGGTATTGTATGTTCTAATTGTACCACTGTTATTAGCCGTAATACCAATATTGTATTCTAAAATTACAAATCTATAGTTCGATAAATTTTGCAAATTGGTTAATTCAAATGTACTTCCATCTCCATCATATACACAGAATGTAGCATTGCCAACATTTGTTCCAGCACCAAAATTGCTACTAGCTACAATTGAAGTTGGCATTGTTGCAGGAATGATTGGATCTGCATTTTTTCTTGCCAAAACTATTCTTCTGGTACCGTTTCCAGAGTTCCAAGACATTAAAATAGAATTCGCTGTTGGAACAAAATTAACCAATGTAGAAGGATTAGTAGGAGCCGGAGGAACAGGTGGCAGTAGATTATTGTTTTGGCTTACAAACGTATTTTTCCCTTTTGTGAATATTGTTCTAAAGCCTTTGATATCGTAAAGACAGTTTTCTTTATAAACACCTGAAATAAGAGCCATTGAAGGAATAAAATTTAACAACTTGAATCCTGCTGAAAATCTTGTATCCTCACTTAAAAAAGTGATTCCAGAGGGTGTGTTACTGTTGTTTAAAGTTGAATAGTAAAGATTGGTTCCGTTACCTGCGGTAACGAACAATGTAGGAGTTATCTGAAAAATTGAACTAAAAGGAGTTACTGAATTATAGTAATTGCTTCTATATGTATCTTTTAGTGAATTTGAAACAATATCATAACAATAAACGGAGCTGAACTCAGCTACAAATAAATTAGAATTAATGATCTTAAGTGCAGATACAACAGTTCTATTAATATTTGAGCCTAATGATTGAAGCCCTAATGTGGATTTTGAAAACTTTGCAATAGCTGCTGAACTCCCAGTTATTGGAGCACTAAATGTACCACCCACAAAAACAGAATTTGAATTAAATGCAATGTCATTAACTTGACCATTTAAAAGGTCTCCATTAAAATTGATGGCAGAATTATTTGAACCGTTCCAAGCAAAGAAGTTATTCTTAGCAACAGAAGTACTATTCGGTAATAGGAATTTCGTAAACTTTCCACCGATATATAAATTACTTCCATCCGCAACAATTACATTTATAGAATTTGATGTATTAACATCCAATTGAGGAAAATTCAAATCTGTCATCAAGCTTGTTTTAGAGAGTTTCAACAAATCACTTCTTCCTGAAGCTGGACTGCTAGAATTGGTTGCTTTAAACGAACCCCCTAAAAAAATATTTGAACCTGACAAACAAATTGTTTTGATTGAGATATCTCCATAGGAATTGGCAAGAAAACTATTTGAGTATGTTATATCAAGCATTCCATTGGAGGTAAAAACAGCTAAATGTGGGCATCTGACTCCACCAGCAAAACTAAATGCACCTCCAAGTATGTAATTTCCAGTTAAGTCTCTGATGCAACTATTCACTGGACCAGCCGTTCCATTTACAACATTGTTTAACATAACAAAAGTCCCTGAACTAGCGTTGAATTCATACGCTATCATGCCTTGAAAAATTCGGTTTGAACCCGCAATTAAATTAAATGGTCCATTGATGAACACCCTGTATAAATTTGTACCTGAACTTACCGAAGTGATATGCCTGACAATAGTTTGGTCACGCAATGCGATATTAAAAGGAGCACTCACATTCAAATTACCTGCTGAATTGACCAATATAAAATTACTTCTGGTATTGCCTGATACGGTGGCGGTAAAACTACCTCCAATAAAAATTTGATTAGTAGAAATGGCTGAAATTGAAGCCACGTAAGATGAACTTGAAGGTGTTAATTTTGCATTGAAACCAGTGATAACTGTTCCTAAATTCATGTTCAAGGCAAAAATATCAGAAAATGAATACGAGCCAACTCCATCAAAGTTTCCACCAACCAACAAGGCTGCTCCAATTGATTCCATTGCATAAACAGTTGTTGAGCTTCCTGTTAAAGTTATTTTAACATTACTAAGTGTAACGGCATTGGGGTTAATGATATTAAAAATTGCAAAATTTGTTCTGATTGGAGTAGAACCACTTACCAGAAAATTAGTAAGATTAAAACTACCACCTACATATAATTGGTTGTTGTATACCTTAATGCAATGAATTGTACTTGAAAATGCACTGATTTCTGGGGACCAATTAAAAACGGAACCATTTGTTTTATTTAGCAATGCGATTCTCCTCAATGTATTTGCAGTTCTAAATTTCCCTGAAACAACAATTGTATTTCCAGAAATAGCAATGTCATTGATTTCGTTACCTGCAGCTATTGAAGTGTCTGCAAAATCTATAGCAGGATTAAAAGTCAAGTCTACTTGTCTTGATGAATTTAACCGGACAATTCCCATTCTTAATTCTCCATTTACTCTGTGAAATTTACCTATAACGTAATAGTCTGAACCGTCTTGAATAATTTTGTTTACCTGCCCATTGATTTTTGGCAAAGCGTTTTCAATATTGGCTCCAGCAGAATTTAGGCAGGCCAAATTGGCCGAATTGGGATTTCCAAATGCGGTAAAATCGCCTGCAACATAGAATTTTTGTGCACTCGCATCGTACACTGAAGCATTGATTTGACCGTCTGTTGTTTTGAAAGCTGTTGAAATCTCTTGTCCTAAACAGAGATTTAATTGGATAAAACAGAATAATAATAAAAGGAGATGTCTTCTCATATTTGTTTGTATTACTTTGGTTTGAATGAAACAGTGGTTCAAAAACCAATACTTCATGCTCATTTGATAAATTTGACTAAGGCTAATTTAAATTAATTTTAACACAATTTTAATACTAAAATATACTAAATAATTAACAATCAAGGAGTTTTGTGTAATTATTCTGTTTTATAAAATAGACAAGAGTTTGGTTCTTTCTAAATCTTACTCTATTGTAACAATAGCTATACCAAAGGATTTACAATAGCTTACAGGTGTAATTTTGGATTTGAAGATTTAATCTCAATACGAGAAAATGAATCGTTTAGGAGTCCACAAAATGAAAACAATCAAGTTGTTTTCATGGCACAAAGCGCTTTTTTAAAGTGCCTGAGAAAGCTTGTAAAAAGAATTAGTCGAGGCATTCCATCATCAACAAATCGCCTTGTTCATGATGTATGTATACAATGCCATTTGTAGCAGCTTCATTTGAACTGCCCACTCGGTAGCCCAATTCAAGGGTGTCATTTTGTAGTTCGTATTTTAATCCTGTTGAATGAATTCCGCTTACTGTTCCTATTGGCATGATAGAAATTGGGGTACCCGCTGTGTAATATTTAGAAAATTTATGGGGCAATACAAACACTTTTGAATAGTCGTCGTAAATAACCAAATTAATGCGGTGTTTGTATCGGGCAATAAGCGTTAGGTTATTGAGTGTATGGTCTGCACGTTTGCCAGTGGCCCAAATAATATTTGCGGCTTTGTGTCCTTTCTGGATGAGCAAATCAATCCCTTTTTCTAAATCAGTTTTAGACTGATCGGGTGTATGAATGATTTCAATTTGAGGTTGAATTTTTAAAACCTCATCTGGTTGAGAATTTCGGTCAAAATCGCCCAAATAAATATCTACTTTGATGCCCATAGACAACACTTTGTCTATGGCTCCATCCAATACCAATACAATTGGACTCCATTCCAAAAGCTGACCCAGTAACTCAGTAGAGCAGGGCTGGCCATTAGCTATAATGAGCGCAGGTTCTTGGTTGTCTTTTACAATATGATGAGAAGACATTTTAAAACTAAAAAATAAATAAAATTACGATTGCGATTTTACAATTTTAAATTCTACACGCCTGTTCTTTTGTCTACCATCAGCAGTTTTATTAGAGGCAATT
>CAISCU010000047.1 GCA_903883965.1 uncultured Bacteroidota bacterium | reverse complement strand
CCTCTGTTAAACCCGTATTCAAATCTTACAAATGAATGCACTCCCCATAAGCTTGGGCAGCTGCTTCCATAATGGCTTCACTCATGGTTGGGTGTGGGTGAACCGACTTAATAATTTCCATACCTGTTGTTTCTAATTTTCTGGCAACAACTACTTCAGCAATCATTTCAGTTACATTGGCACCTACCATATGTGCACCTAAAAATTCACCATATTTGGCATCAAATATTAATTTAATGAAACCTTCTTTTACGCCGCCAGCACTAGCTTTTCCGCTGGCACTGAATGGGAATTTACCCACTTTAATTTCGTATCCAGCTTCTTTAGCAGCTTTTTCGGTGTAACCTACAGAGGCCACTTCAGGAGAGCAATAAGTACAACCAGGAATGTTGTTGTAGTTCAATGGCTCAGGGTGGTGACCCGCAATTTGCTCTACACAAATAATGCCTTCAGCGCTAGCTACGTGAGCCAAAGCAGGACCTTTTACAATATCACCAATGGCAAATACGCCTTTTAAGTTGGTCGCATAAAAATCATCTACCAATACTTTGCCTTTATCGGTTTTGATACCTAAAGCCTCTAAACCTAAGTTTTCTAAATTGGTTTGAATTCCGACAGCCGATAAAACTACATCGGCTTCCAACTCAACAATTCCAGTAGCGGTTTTAACTTTCACTTTACAGCCTGCTCCTTTGGTGTCAACAGATTCTACTGAAGCAGAAGTCATGATTTCTATACCCGATTTTTTGAAAGATTTTGCCACTTCTTTAGAAACATCTTCGTCTTCAATTGGCAAAATATTTGGCATAAATTCAACAATGGTTACTTTGGTACCCATGCTATTGTAGAAATAAGCAAACTCACAACCAATGGCACCAGAACCCATTACAATCATAGATTTTGGTTGCTCAGGCATAACCATTGCTTCTCTGTATCCGATAACTTTTTTGCCATCAATTTTTACATTTGGCAATTCTCTGCTTCTTGCACCAGTAGCTAAAATGATATGCTTTGCTTCTACCGTTTTTTTTGCACCGGCCCCATCTGTTACTTCTACTTTACCAGCAGCCAATAATTTCCCAGTTCCAGCAATGACATCTATTTTATTTTTTTTCATCAAGAAAGCAATCCCTTTGCTCATGCCATCTGCCACGCCCCTGCTTCTTTTGATAACCGATTCAAAGTTATGTGTAGTTCCAGCAGGCACTTGAATACCATAATCTGCAGCATGTTTGATATAATCAAAAACCTGTGCTGATTTTAAAAGCGCTTTGGTTGGTATACAACCCCAGTTTAAACAAACACCACCCAATTCAGATTTTTCAACGATTGCCGTTTTTAAACCCAATTGACTGGCGCGAATGGCAGCTACATATCCACCAGGACCGCTACCTATAACTATTAAATCGTAACTCATACTGTTATTATTTTTGGCAAAATAACTGAATTCTACCGACAATTCAATAAAATACATCTGCTACAATAACCAAGCATATTTCTACTTAAACTTTTGAATTTATCTTGAATATTTTTCAACTCGTACTCATTTTCTGTTAATTTGCAGAAAAATATATCTCATGAGAACCGCAGAAATACATACCAACAAAGGAATTTTAACAGTTGAATTCTTTGAAAACGATGCTCCAAAAACAGTAGAAAACTTTTGTAAACTCGCTGAAAGCGGCTATTACAATGGGGTTCAATTTCACCGAGTAATTCCTGCATTTGTAATTCAAGGTGGCGACCCAACTGGTACAGGTGCAGGTGGCCCAGGTTACAGCATTCCTTGCGAATTAACAGGTAACAACCAATACCACGACAGAGGTGTATTGAGCATGGCTCATAGAGGAAGAGACACAGGAGGTTCGCAATTTTTCATATGCCACAACAGGTCCAACACCCAACATTTAGACCGCAACCATACTTGCTTTGGCAAAGTAGTTGAAGGCTTAGAATTGATTGACCTCATAGAGCAAGGCGATGTCATGGAAAAAGTGATTGTACACAAGAACTAAAAAGATTGATTACAGTATGTTACAAATACAAACCCTAAGAGAAAATTTAGACGAGGTAAAAAGGAAGCTTGCTAAAAAACAAGTCAAACACCTTTCAGACCTCGATACCATCCTGCATTTGGATGACAAAAGAAAGCAATTGAAAGTTGCACTTGAATCCAATTTAGCAGAAGCCAACGGCATTGCTAAAAAAATGGGCGAGCTCATGAAAACTGGAGCCAGAGAAGAAGCAGAAAAACTCAAATCCCGTTCTGGTGAAATCAAAGAACAATCTAAAGGCCAAGAGGAACAACTCAAAGCGCTTGACGAAAATATTTACCAGTTGCTAGTTACTTTTCCGAATCTGCCACATGACAGCGTTCCTGAAGGAAAAACGCCTGAAGAAAACACCAATATTTATGAGTGGGGAAACATACCTACTTTGTATGATGGTGCCGTTCCTCATTGGGATTTAATCAAGAAATATGATTTGATCGACTTTGAACTGGGTGCCAAAATTACAGGCGCAGGTTTTCCAGTATACAAAAACAAAGGAGCCAGGCTACAAAGAGCCATGATCAATTTCTTTTTAGATGAAGCCGTTAAAGCAGGCTATAAAGAAGTGATGCCTCCTATATTGGTGAATGCCGATTCTGGTTTTGGAACAGGTCAATTGCCCGACAAAGAGGGTCAGATGTACCATGTAAATGTTGACGACTTGTATTTAATTCCAACAGCAGAAGTACCCATTACCAATTTGTACCGCGATGTAATTTTAAAAGAAGAAGATTTACCTGTTAAAAATGTAGGCTATACCCCTTGTTTTAGAAGAGAAGCAGGCGCTTGGGGAGCCCATGTTCGTGGATTAAACAGGTTGCATCAGTTTGACAAAGTAGAGATTGTTCAACTGGTTCACCCCGACCAATCGTATGCGGTATTGGAAGAAATGGTGAAGCACGTACAAGGCTTATTAGAAAAACTAGAACTGCCCTACAGAATTTTACGTTTATGTGGTGGAGACATGAGTTTTTCTTCTGCCCTTACTTATGATTTTGAAACTTACAGCGCAGCACAACAACGTTGGTTAGAAGTAAGCTCAACCTCAAATTTTGAAAGTTTCCAATCTAACAGAATGCTGTGTAGGTTTAAACCCAAAGAAGGTAAAAACCAATTGGTACATACCCTCAACGGCAGTGCTTTGGCCCTGCCTCGAATTGTTGCCACCTTATTGGAAAACAACCAAACCAAAGATGGCATTCACATTCCTAAAGCCTTACAACCCTATACCGGATTCGATTTTATAAATTAACAAAAAGCCCCGCTACGCGGGGCTTTTTTATTACTTCTATTTTTTAGCAACTTGGTCTTTTAATTCCTTGAGTTCTTTTAAGTCTTTGGCTTCGCACTTGCATTTTTCTGGAGAAGTGCTGTAGAAGTACATGAGCTCACTATTAGCCGCTGTTACAAACAAACGGTTGCAAGTTTTTTCATCTTTTGCATAAAAGAAATACATCACATCTTTGTCCTGGTTTTTAATAGCCTGCTGAATGGTTTCTGGATCCGCTTCTACATCTATATCTCCATTGAACAAAGTAGCAGGCTCATCTTTTCCTTTTAACACATATTGTTTGTTTTCTATGAGTAATTTCAAATCAAGCATCAAACTCTTGTCGCTTGGGTAATCGCTCATCATGGCACTTTCGCTCAAGCCACTGTTTTTACCAACTTGAACAGCCGCATTGAAATAGTTGTTCAGCATTTGAACACCTCTAATGGTTTCTGTTTCCCAATCGCTGGTATCAATTTTATTGTTGCAAAAAGCATAAGCCAATAAATTGTCTTTGGTAACCCTTTTAGAAAATTTATTAATAATGGCCAATCCATTGAAATCTTCTTCTGAAGAACCCAATTTGGCTTTGTTCTTAGAACCTTTTGATTTGCTAAAAATCAAGAATGCATAATTGCCTTTTCTGTATTTCTGAATATCGCGTTGAATATCCACATCAAAAGCATATTCAACCGCTGTATAAGACCAATACTTATTCATGGCCATTTCAATTGAGTTACTGTAAGCACTGTCTTGGAACAATACCACCACCAATTTGGTATCTTTAAAAGCATCTAAACTTTCTTTGGTTTTAAACGTACCAAACTGCGCAAAAGCAGCATTCAAACACAAACTTAAAAAGAGTAATAAATTTATTTTTTTCATATTCAATTGGGTTCAATTAAAAAGGAACTCTATACAATCATACTAAAAAAGCAGCTCAAATTGAACTGCTTTCTATTTAAATTAATTGAATATTGAACTATTGCATTTCAGCCTTCTCCATTCCATAATATTTTCCGTATGGATGCAAAGATTCTCTGAGCATTCTTCTGGCCACAAAAATGCGGGTTTTAACTGTTCCAATTGGAATGTGAAGAATTTCGGCAATTTCATGGTATTTGAAACCTTTGAAATTCATGGTAAATGGCTTTTTTAAATTCATTGGCAATTGTTCAATTGCTGTTTCAATGTCTTTCATCACAAATTTTTGCTCACCAGCATTCTTGACACTGCTACTTACCGAATCTAAGTAAAAATCATTGTCGGTTTGGTCAATGAAAGTATTGCGTTTCACCATCCTTCTATAATTGTTGATGAAGGTATTTTTCATGATGGTGTACAACCAACCTTTTAAATTGGTTCCATCTTCAAATTTCTCTTGGTAAATAAATGCCTTCAACATAGTGTCTTGCAACAAATCGTTGGTGTCTTCTACATTTCTTGTTAACTGGTAAGCATATTGCCTTAGCGGCCTGCTTTCTTTTTCTACAAGGTTTTTGAATTCTATAGCAGTCATTGTTTAATGTTTTAGGCGAATTGTTAAACAAAGATACAATTAACTAAGAAAGAGTCAAGCATTTTGTTTAACTTTTTTATTATTTTATTAAACAGATATTAATCATTGTATTTCAAATACTTAAATCAATTACATGAGATTTTAACAGAAAATAAAGCGCATATCAATTCATTTTAGATAAACATTTTTTCATATTTGTTAAACAATATGAAGCAAAGCTTGTTGAAGTTTGTAGTTTAAGCAATCAAACACTTAACCACCTTAAGTAGATTATAACTAACTTGCCCAACAATGGAAATTACAGTTTCGAGAAAAGCACATTTTAACGCAGCCCATCGCTTACATGTAAACGCATGGACTGATGAAATGAACCGCAATTTCTTTGGTTTGTGCAACAACAAAAACTACCACGGTCACAACTATGATTTTATTGTTTCTTTAACTGGCGAAATTGATCCCATTTCAGGGTATTTGTTCGACATGAAAGAGCTGGCTCAAATCATTAAGATGGAAGTGGAAGATTGCTTCGATCATAAAAATTTAAACCTGGACACAGAAGAATTCAAACAACTCAATCCAACTGCAGAAAACATTGCAATTGTGATTTGGAACAAGTTGAGCGCAAAACTTCCAAACAAACTCAAACTAAAAATTACACTGTATGAAACCGAAAGAAACTTTGTTGAATACCAAGGAAACCCCCAATAAACAAGAAGAAGACATGGAATTAGACCACAGCTTTTTTTCAATGGAAACACCATTGAGAGCAGATGCATTTGAATTAGACGATGATTTAAAAGTTGAATTGATAGAAAAACACTTCAAAGAAATCATGCAGATTTTAGGCTTAGACTTAAATGACGACAGCTTAAAAGGCACGCCAAATAGGGTGGCTAAAATGTATGTAAAAGAGTTGTTCAAAGGATTGAACCCTAAGAACAAGCCTGAGGCTAAACTTTTCGACAACAAATACAATTACAAAAACATGTTGGTTGAGAAAAACATCTCATTCCACAGTGTTTGTGAACATCACTTTGTACCCATTATTGGCAAAGCACATGTGGCTTACATTCCAAACAAAGAAGTGGTGGGCTTGAGTAAACTCAATAGAATTGTAAGGTATTTTGCACAAAGACCTCAGGTACAAGAGCGCATGACTATGCAAATTGCCAATATGCTCAAAGAAGTACTGAACACCCAAGATGTAGCTGTTATTATTGAAGCAGACCACTTGTGTGTAGCAATGAGAGGCGTACAAGACATTACCAGCAGCACTGTAACTTCAGAGTTTTGCGGCAAGTTTCAAGATGCCAAAACCCGTGAAGAGTTGCTCAATTACATTGCCCTCAAAGGCTAATATTTAGTAATCTACGTGTATGCTATTGCCTTTAACAATAGCAGTTTCTACAGAAGGCACACCAAAAGAGTAAGGTAAATAGGCCAGTGAAGGAATTTCTTTGGTAATAAACACATTGCCTATTTTCCCTTTACTGATGCTGCCATGCGTTTTACTCAGTTCAAGTGCATAAGCACCATTGATGGTTGCCGCATTCAAGGCCTCTTCTGGAGTTAATTTCATTTGAATACAAGCTAGGCTAATGACAAAACCCATACGCCCATTGGGTGAACTGCCAGGGTTGTAATCGGTAGCCAAACAAACAGGTAAACCTGCATCAATCATTTGGCGAACCGGTGCATAAGGCAATCCCAAGAAGAAAGAACAATTGGGCAATGCAACAGGCATGGTAGCAGAATTCATCAAACAACGAATTTCTTCTGCCCCTATATGCTCCAAATGATCTACACTCAAGGCTTGGTGTTTAACCGCAACTTGCACCCCTCCTGTTACACCCAATTCATTGCCATGTATTTTAGGCTTGATCTTGTATTTACTAGCAGCCGTTAACAATTGGTCTGTTTCATCAACAGTAAAAAAACCTTGGTCGCAAAACACATCAAAGTAATCGGCCAAACCTTCTTCAGCAACCACCGGAAGCATTTTGTCTATGATCAAATTGATATAGTCGGCACGGTTATTTTTGTATTCCAAAGGAATGGCATGAGCGCCTAAAAAAGTTGCTTTGATTTCAATGGGTGAAACCGTTTTTAATTGCTGTATCACACGCAACATTTTAATTTCATCTTCAAAGGTTAAACCATAGCCACTTTTAATTTCAATGGCACCTGTTCCGTATTTCATTACCTCAAGTAAACGTGTATATGCCCCTTGCATGAGTTCGTGTTCAGACATGGCTCTGAGCTTAGCTGCTGAGTTTAAAATACCGCCTCCAGCTGCTGCAATTTCTTCATACGATTTACCTTTGATACGCATCACAAATTCTTCTTCTCTGCTTTTGGCAAATACCAAGTGGGTATGAGAATCTACAAAACTTGGCAATACATATTTACCCGTTGCATCTTTAATTTCCATGTCTTTGCAATGGGTAAAACGGTCGGCAAACAAGTTCAATTCAGCCATGTTACCATATTCTTCAATGATGCCATCTTTGATCCAAAGCCAAGCATTTTCAATGCAAGTAAACTCTTGCATTTCTTTGCCTTTTTTTAACAAGCGATTGCTTTCATCAACGCCACAGAGTGCTTTGATATTTTTTATTAATACATTTCCCATTGCCAAACAAAATAACAGAATTTAACTATCAAAAAACAAGACTCCTTCATTTTAAATGAAATAGTTACCGAAAGTGATTTTTTAGCCTTGAAATTGTACTTTTATGGCATGTTAAAAAATAGTCTATTGAGGTTCCTGTTTTTGGCTTGTATACTTCCAATATATTCAAAAGTACAATCCCAAGAAATTCAATCAAACGCTGGTATTGCAGCTCAATTTAAGCAATTGAACCAGGGCATCTCAGTACTTTACATTGCAGCTCACCCCGATGATGAAAACACCCAATTGCTCACTTATTTAACCAAGGTAAAACAGGTTAGAACTGCTTATCTTTCTTTAACCAGAGGCGATGGCGGACAAAACTTAATTGGCTCTGAGCAAGGCATAGCATTAGGAGTAGTTAGAACACATGAATTGGCTCAAGCCCGAAAAATAGATGGCGCAACTCAATTCTTTACCCGAGCCTATGATTTTGGTTATAGCAAATCGGCCAAAGAAACCTTTCAGAATTGGAACAAAACGGCATTGTTATCGGATGTGGTTTTTGTAATCAGAAAATTCAAACCCGATGTCATCATTACTCGGTTCGACACAGATGGTTCGGGCGCACATGGACAACACACCGCTTCTGCAATATTGGCTTATGAAGCATTTCAATTGGCAGCAGACCCTCATCAATTTCCTGAACAACTCAAATATGTGAGTGTGCATCAAACCAAAAGACTTTTTTACAATAGCATTGCCAATTGGCTACCTGTCACATTTAATAAAGCGCATTTAATTCCACTTGAAATTGGTCAATTTATTCCAGAACTCGGTAAAAATACAGGAGAAATTGCAGCAGAAAGTAGAAGCATGCACCTGAGTCAAGGATTTGGAACTGAAAAAAAACGCGGCCTTCAAACTGAATATTTTAGAGCCATTGACGGTGATACCACAGATTTAAATGGTGATGTATTCAAAGACATCGCACCAATATCTGAACGCATAGACCCAAGCTTAGCAGTTAAAAACTGTTTGGTAAAAGCAGAAAAAGCTTGGCTTAAAGGACTTCACAACCAATGCAATACAAATTTAATAACGGCACTCAAACAGCTGACAATATTGGGCGTTCAACCTAACATTCATTTTTACAAACAAATTCAAAACCTGCTATTGGCAGTAAACGGAATTTATTTGGAATCGGTATACAAACAACACGAACTACCTATTGCCGGCGATTCTATACTGGTAGATTTTGAAATCAATGCCCGAAAATCGAATCAGGTTGTGTTAAAAGACATTGAAATTGGAACTATTAAGCACTTGTTAAAAGAAGCAATTCCATTAACTGAAAACAACAGTTTGTTGTATCAAGCAAGTGTGGCATTAGATGCCAATCAATATTCAAATTTGTATTGGCTCAACAAAGGCTTGAATCAAAACTTATATGCCATTGATTTACCTGAAATTGGTACCGATTTTAATTTAACGATATCGATACCGGTAAAATGGCATCTCCAAATTGGAAATGACACATTGAGTGTAGAAAGCATTGTGAATCAGAAAGAGGTAATTCCTCAAGCGGGAGAAACATACAGGCCACTGGTAATTAGCCCAGCATTGCTTTTGAGCTTACCCAAGCAATTGTACATTGCTAAAAAAGGCCAAATAAATGAACTAGAAATTGGCTTAAAAGCATTCAAGAATTTACCTGCTGTATTCCTAAATATAGTAGCTCCATTTGGTTGGAAAATAAAGTACCCAAGTTCAGCATACAAGCTCACAAAAGCTGAATATAAAACTGTAAAAATTGAACTCATTGCTACTGATTCTGCCCAAACAGGCCAGTTAGTAGTAAAAGCGGTTGACAGCTTTCAAACACATTCGCAGCAGCAAGAAACCATTGAATACCCACACATTGGCAAACAAGTTTATTATATGCCAGCACAAGTGAAATTGTTTGCAAACAACTTAAAGAGTAGTCACAAAAAAATAGGCTATGTAGCAGGGGCTAAAGACCAAACTCCAGCCATTTTAAAAGAACTTGGCTATGTTGTTGAACTCATAGATGCCAATAAATTTGCAGAAACTCCATTGAACCAATACAATGTACTTGTATTTGGAATTAGAAGTTTTAATTTATATCCACAGCTTCACCAATACAGAGAAAAATACCTCTCCTTTGTGAAGGAAGGAGGCAATTTATTGGTTTTATACCAAACCAATAGTTTTGCCAAATTACTCGATAAAACCATTGGCCCCTACCCCTTTGCCATATCAAAGGAGCGAACAACCAACGAGAACGCACCTGTAAAATTCAATGCGCAATCCGTACCATTTTTAGCTCAACCCAATGCAATAGAACCCGCCGATTTTGACAACTGGGTTCAAGAAAGGGGCATATACTATGCCAATGAAATAGACACAGCTTACCATACCCCATTACTCATTGCTGATTTGAATGAGCAATCCAACAATGGATCAATTATTCAGTGTAATTATGGAAAAGGAAAATTTACTTATACAGGCATTTCGTTTTTTAGACAATTGCCAGCAGGCGTAAATGGAGCCATTAAGTTATTGCTTAACTTAATTGAACAGTAATTAAGCGTTGCTCTTAGCGTGATCAGCTAAAAACTGGGCCAATCCATTGTCTGTTAATGGATGCTTTAACAATGCCAAAATGCTACCCAATGGGCTTGTAATTACATGAGCACCTACTTGAGCCGATTTTACAATATGAACTGGGTTTCTGATAGAAGCAGCCAAAATTTGTGTTTGATAACCTTGTACAGCAAATATTTGGGCTATTTCAGCAATGAGTTGAATGCCATCAAATGAAATGTCGTCTAAACGGCCTACAAATGGGCTGATATAGGTAGCGCCAGCTTTTGCAGCTAAAATTGCCTGACCTGAACTAAATACCAACGTACAATTGGTTCTGATACCTTTTGAGCTCAAATATTTGATGGCTTTGATACCATCTTTGATCATTGGAATTTTTACAACAATATTTTCATGAAGGGCGGCTAATTTTTCGCCTTCTGCAATCATTTCATTGTAAGTAGTTGCAATGACTTCTGCACTCACATCTCCATCCACAATATTGCAAATATCAACATAATGTTTCAATACAGCAGCTTCACCTTTAATGCCTTCTTTGGCCATTAACGAAGGATTGGTGGTAACACCATCTAAAATACCTAAGTCGTTTGCTTCTTTAATTTGATCAAGATTGGCTGTATCGATAAAAAATTTCATATGTTGGTTTTTAATGCATGCAAAGATACTTTTTTAAGAATAAGTCTGAAAATGAAATCCAAATAAAAACAAAAAAAGTCCGATTGGTTTCCCAATCGGACTTTTAAATATGTGAAATAAAATTATTTCTTTTTAAAGCCTAGTAATGCAGCTCCAGTAGCCAATAGACCAATGGCCGCATCAACAGGAACATCAATTGGGTCACCTCCATTATCTGGAACACCCTGAGCAAATAACTGATTTGCAAAAAGCAATCCAACTATTGTTAAAACTGTAAAGTACAACTTGTAATTTTTCATAATTAATACTGTAAACTGCGCTTGAATTTAAAACCTAATAAAAGGCCAGCCAACACCAAAACATAAACTGCTGCATTTACCGGTACATCTCCTGGATCATCTGGATTTGCAGGAACTGCATCATTGTTTCTTGGTGCATTGTTTGGAGCTGCAGGAGTTCCTACAATAGACTTTTGACTGGTCATTTCGGCACTAACTATTGGTTTAGGATTTACCTGTTCCAAATTGCTAGCTGTGTTGCCAATGTTTGTTGAATTCATTTGAAAGCCAGTGGCATTTTCATTGACACGACCTTGTTGATTTGACCATTCTATGTTCATGGGCAAACTTTTATCAAGTACGTGGTAGCCTTCTCTGTCACGAGGATTGTAACCTTTTGAATAATCAAAAGACCTAGAAGATTCTCTATTGTTTAAATCGCCAACAAAATTTGGTTTGTTGATATCTCCAATAAATCTGTAATTCTCATCCTCTTCTATTACTTCTTCTTGACCTTCATAGACCTCTTCTGTTTCTTGTGCAAACAAGTTTTGGCTACAAAACTGCAATAAAAGTGTACAAAAAGCTATTTTAACTATTTTATGCATACTAACAAATATATCAAATCACATTCACAAAATTTAAAATTAATTTTTAACAACTTTTGCAGTATTTATTTGACCTAGCGCATCGGCTATTTCAATAAAATAAACACCAGAACTTTTTGCTGATAAATCAATTTCAATTCCTTTATTCAGGTTTGCATTCAAGACAGTTCCTTGTTGTACCAATTGTCCTAAATTATTAAACAATTTGTAATTAAAAGTACCTTCAACACTATTCAAGTTACTCGAAACAGTAGCAATTTCCTGAACAGGATTAGGCGTTACAATTAACTGATTGGCTTTGTTAAATACTGCCGCTAAGTTTTTCAGGTATTCTGAATTGCCTTTATTTACAAATACAATTTCGAATCTCTTTTCACCTTTGCTAGCTGCATCTGAATTGATTTCAAATTCAACCATTGGTTGCTCATTTAAAAGTGTAATTACTCCTAAATAATGGTCAACCAATAACAAATCATATTGAGTAAAGTCTTTTTCTCCTTTAACAGTAAAAGCATGTTTACCTACAAAATTAGAAGTAATTCCTAACGGAATTGTTACTTGCTCAGTTACTGATGGAATTGAATGAATGCCATTTCTAAATGCATTGCTGATTGCATAGACATTTAATGAAGGGTTCATCATTTTCTCAGAATCAAACTCATCTTGGGCATCGGCAATACCAGGAATTACGCCAAGCAATAGTTCATCTTGCAATTGACCCGGTTTTACCATAGACAATCTTAAAAACTGACCTTGATTTTTGAACAATTTTGTGGCAGGAGCTGATAAAGTTTTTACTGATTCAACTGATGTTAAAACCGGTGAAGCTGCATTTGCTTTTACAAAAAACGCACTGCCCGATTCAATTGAACTAGAACCTCCGTTTATGCCTTGTCCAACTGTTACATTGTAATTGGCATAAGCATTGGCTGCTGGGCTAAAAATCCAGATGGCATTGTCTATATTGGTTTTGGTCCAACCAGCTGCATCCCAGTTAATAGGTGAAGGGTAAGGATTTCCAACCAAGTTCCAACCATTTCCATTGCTTGCATTGTAGGTAACTGTATAATTGTTTGATCCAGTTTTAATAGTTCCTGATGCACTTAAGGTAACATCATTGGCAGAAACCACAGAACCATCTAACAAAGAACAACCTTGAGACTTATTGCCTCTTACAAATACTCTATAGCCAATACCAGCTGCTAAGTTAGTAGTATTTGTTGCAGCGATAGAGGTCCATGCAGTATTGTAAACCGTAGCACCCGTATTGACAGCTGTTGCAGTATTGTCTACCACCGCAGTTGCTTCATTAAACGTATGCATTGATGGGCTATTGTTAACTGTAGCATCAAACCCGTTTGAGTTACTTGTTAAAGCAGGACAAACTGAACCACCAGTACCGTTTCCAGTAATGTGGATTTGTTGTTGCCAACTAGCAGAAACCAATGGGCCAGTAGCAAAAGGAGCCGCTAAAAAGCGGTATCTTCTTCCACTAGAACCAGGAATGAATCTTTCTACAGTATATGCTGTACCAGATAAAACTGCGTTACTTGGCATTTCAGCTAATTTAGCTGTACCCAAAGCTGATGATTTAAATACACAGCTACCATAACTTGCCAAAGCAGTTTTAACTTTTAAAGTATTGGTATCAGCAATATTGTAAGTACCACCAGGACCAATTACCAAAGAACGCACGCCCAATGAACCAGTATAAGTGCCAGCAAAAATAACTGCATCAGTAGTATCTTGAGGTAAGTTTTTGTTCCAAGTAGTTCCGTTCCAATAATTAGGTGTTTTACATGATGGTTGACCAACAGTAACTGTATTGTTTGCAATTGGCGTATTGACACCACCTACATACGAAGAAATACCTGTATTTGGTGTTGACCATCTGAATGCCAAATTTGGAGCTGCAGTTGTAGAGAAATTAGCTGTATTGGTTAATTTCATTCTTACAACACGAATTCCAGCTTGTGTAATAATAGAACCTGCACCTGAACCCGGAGGAGTTTTAGCCGCAACAATTACATAATTATTAGTAGCTTGGTAAGATACAGATGTTGGAATTTGTGTTGCGTTCAACTCTGATGATCCTGCTACAATTGATGCAGTAATGGTACCTGCATTTCTGAAGGCACTGTTCATGTTTAAGTAAAATACCCCTGTTGCATACTCCCATGTGGTAGTAGCTCCGGTAGCATACAACTTCACATCAAACTCGTATGTAGTTGCTGAAGGATAAGTTTCATTTTCTACACGGCATTCGAACGATTGTGCTGAAACAATTGAGTTCATAGCACTCAACACAAGCATCAGAAGTGTTAATGATATTTTAGAAAAATTTCTCATAATTCAAATTTATTAAAAATTGTCAAAATCAATACATATTGATTTGAACAATTTATTTGATTGCTGTTAAAACAATTGTTTCTTGATACAAAACTAAAATCAAAGTTCTTCAAATTAATTAAAAGCCGAATACCAAATTGTAAAGTTTATATCAATTCAATATAAAACTTTTGATTAAATGTGTTATGAAACCTGTTTAGAAAAAATTAATGCCGGCGCAAAGCGCCGGCATTAATTAGTTGATTAGCTTGATATCATTTTAAGAATTCAATTGCTTCTTAATGATTCACTAATTTTAAATTGACTATGGTCTAGCTAAACCAATGAAGTTACTGTTGTTGTTATCGATAACGATAAAGTCGTTACCATCAACAAACGCATCTCCGTTGGCATCGGTGTAGAGGTAACCAGAAGCAAAGTTCGAGTTATCGTTATCTACATCAATAAAGTCATTACCGTCAATAAATCCGTCTTGGTTAATATCACCAGAGTAGATTAAGTAAACGCCATTACCATCGTCAACCATGTTTGCTCCATAAGCCTGTGTAGCACTTGTAGAGAAATCATAAGTATTAGCTGAACCAATGGTTATAGCAGCAGCTGACCATGTTTCAATTGAATTTCTGTGTTTGATAGCAATGTAGTAATCGTTACCAATTGCACTTCCAGGTAATTCAATTTGAGCATCACCATTTACATCGATGGTTGCAACGATTGAGTAATCTGTGTTATAGAAACCAGATAGGTCTTCGTGCAATTCAACAATAATGGTATCGGCAATAGTCATTGGCATAGAGTTGTCTGCATTGAAAGGAGCAGATGTCATTGAACCTCCACCTAAGTACAATCCTTGTAAGTATGCTTTTAAGTTCAACTTAGCACCAGCAGCAGTTGTAGTTTGGTCTCCAGTTATTGAGTAACCAGAAGCACCGCTTGCATTTGCAGCTCTTACACGGAAGTAGTATTGAGACATAGGATTCAAACCAGTTACAACTGCACTGTTACTTGTTACAGACTTAGCTTCGTAACCAGTTACAAAAGTAGAGAAGTCGTTAGCAGTAGAAACGTCTACCAAGTATTCGCTAGCACCTGCAACAACCGACCAATTTACAGTGAAACCAGCACCTGTTACATTAGTTGCAGCAGCTAATACTGGAGTTTCAGGAATTGTAACTGTGTTTAAGCTTGCATTTACTGAAGTAAAGCAAGTATTGATAGAACGAACTCTTACAAAATACTCTGTACCTGCTGTTAATCCAGTTAATGAAACTGAAGTACCTTGAGCAGTTACGTTGTTGTAACCAGTAACAAAGTTGGTGAAGTTAGCATCAGTTGCAACGTCTACTTTGTAACCCAATACATCAGCTACTGCATCCCAAGTAAAGTCAAAGCTATTAGCTGTAACATTGCTGATAGCAGCGTTTGCTGGAGTTGCTGGAGCAGAGATTAATTTGGTTGTAGCAGTTCCAGTTGTAGAACAATTGAAATTGTTTGTAGCTGTAATAGAATAGTTTCTATCTGCAGTTGGCAATACAAATAATGTTCTTTGGTTTCCACTTGCATAAGCAGTAACAGCAGCTGAATCAGTATACAAATCAGTTAATGGTGTCCATGAATAATTTTGTGGAACCAAGAAGCTGAAAGTCATATCAGGTCTGTTTGTGTTGTTATTAACAATAACCGAAGCAGTTACACCACAAGCTTGTGCGTTGTCATTGTAACTACCATAAACAGAAGGGAATGATGTATTTGTATAAGAAACACCAGAGTTGGTACTGTAACAAGCTGCACAACTTGAATTGATATCATTGTCATGACAGATATCAACTACCACGTTTGAAAAACCATCCCAAACGAAATTGGTAGTGAAAGTGTGTCTTATTAAACCAACAGCAGGAGCTGGTTCTGTAACTGGACCATATACTGTTACAAAAGGAGTTGTAGGAGTTACATAACCACCTAACAATTGAGTAGCAGTGGTATGTCCCATTTTAATGGTATAGTTGCTTTGAGCAAATGTACCAGCACCTTGTGAAGTAACATTGAAAGTGATTGCTGTGATTTGTCCTGAAGGTACATTTTTAGCATTCAATTCAGCAGCAGTTACCAAATACTGTTCGTGTGCTCCTTCATAATATGAACTGTATGGGGTTACACCAGTAGCAGTGGTATTAAATAAACCTGTAAAATCTCCAAAATTAGCATCTCCTTGGTTGTCTCCACCTACAATGGTGAATGGACTAGCCGCAGAACCTGCACAGAAATTCAATGGTGACTGTTGAATAGACAATGGACTTGGAACTGGATTCACTTTTACAAAATGTTTAACAGTATTTGCACACTGTGAACCACCTGTTTGTGATGCAGTTAAAGTATAAACTAAAGTAGTATCAGGGTTGAAATTGTAACCTGTAGCAGCCGAACCAATTACATTGTAATTAGGAGACCAAGTATAGGTATCAAAATCAGTTAAAGTAGAAGTGATTTGAACGGTATTAGCAGTTGCTGTTCCAAAACAAGTTGTACTAGCTGAATCGCTAATAGACAAAGCTGGTGATGGTGTAACTGTAGCAAGAACCGGAATTCTTGTAGTTTCACAAGCAGCACCCACTACCCAATTGTACAAGTAGTAATGGTAACCATCTGTACCACCAGTTGCAGCACCGTAACCAGAGTTAACAATCACAATACCAGGGCCTGTATGAGGGAAACCATAAGCACCAGCTAAGTAACCACCTCTCCAAGTACCAGGGTTGGTTCCAGAGAATCCAATTACATAGTCGTTACCAGCAGGTATATTGAATGAAACTGGCACAGTTTGCTTGTTAACAGGTGTTGCACCAGTGTTAGTTACTGTAGTAACACCTGTGTAAGAAGCTATCAATGCACCAGTTGAATTGGTTTGTCTTACCTCAATGGTAAACGGAGTACCAACACTTGCATTTGGGTAAATATCTACTGATTTCAAGAAGATTTTTTTGGTAGCATTGAAAGTCATAGATGCACCACTGATCAGTGAAGTTTGGAACATACCTGAGGTATTGTATTGGTTCCATCTGTTACCACCAATTACAGCAGTTGATGTTTCACCAGGAGCAGCTGCAGATGCATAGAATGTATCTGTTTTGGTCAATACAGGCGAATAATCATTTCCTTGGAACAATGAGTTTCCACCAACTGAATCGGCGTACCAGTTTACAGTTTGACCGTAACCTGGAGTTACATTCATTGTTACAGGACCATTTCCACAACGGGTACCATTTGCAAATGAAGCAATGTTAGGAATGAATATTGATACAGTATCGCCAGCTGCAATGGTAGTTCCAGCGCAAGTTGCCAATGCTGTATAGGTAGTAGTAGTTGTAATTGCTGTAGTTGGTGCGTAGGTTAATGAGTTTGGACCTACGTTAGTCCATGGACCAGCAGGGCCATTGGTTGACTCTAACCATTGGATATCACCACCAGTAGCAGTTGCAGTTAATGTAGGCATGCCACCAGCATTGGTACAGAATTGAGCTACATCGGTAGTGATTCTACCTGGAGTCAATGGCGTAATTTTGATGGTTGTTGTAGGCATGGCATCGTTAGCAGTACTTGCATCACCAATTAACATGGTAGTTGCGTCAAATACATAAGAACCAGTATCAGACATGTTGTAGTTGTTGTCAAAAACAACATCCATGGTTGCACCTGGAGCCAATACACCAGTTGTAATTAATACTGGGTTGAAAGTGATTGGGTTAGGACCCGCTACTGAACCTGAAACAATTACATTGTTTACAGAGAAATCGATAGGGTCAACACTTGCATAGTTCTTGATTCTAACTGAAACAGTTTTACCTGAAGTAGCACATGTACCTGAAGGACTAGCCAATGCTTGAACACCCATGTTCAATGGGAACAATGCACCATCAAATTCGTCGGCACCAATGTCTGAAGACAAACCGCCACCGTTCAATGCACCTACTGGGCCTGGACGCGCGTTACCTTCAAAGTCAGTAGTTACCTCAGGAATGATAGCACCACCTGATTCCATCAATGAAGTGGTACCAGCAGCAATTCTCAAATCTGCAGTTGATAAACTTGCATTAGGCGCAACAAAGTTTGGATTTTCGTTGATACTGTTGGCATCTTTACCTACAGCAATTCTCCAATCACCCAAGGTGTTTCTATCAACAGCTTTGTAACGACCTATTTTACCTACAGAGAAGTAGTTATTGTTGTTTAAGGTTAAGTTCATAGCAGTTGTAGTGGTATCACCCATTCCAATTGCATAACTCATACTCAATGATCCAGTATTGGTTCTTTTGTTCACAAACAAGTTGTTTCTGATATCACGGGTAGTACCAGAAGCAAAACTTCTGAAAGCATATGAATTAGCTGTATCTCCAATAGTGTTACCAGCAATAAAAAGTGTATTGTAGTAAAACTTATTGGTTCCGTTAAATTCATTCATACCATAGTAATTGTGAGCTCTGGTATAAGCATTGCCGTTAGAATCTAAACCTAAACGAACGATGTTGTTTGCATAAATAAATTGTCCAGTACTAACAGTTATACCATAAATATTTGCACCACCAGCAGGGTTGTTGGCATACAAATTGTCGATGATATTGTTATTAACAAAGTTTGGAGCTGTAGAAGAACCAGCCTGATTGACAATACCGCAAACCATCACTTTAGCAGAATCACTTGCATATAAGTTGTAGATTTTATTGTTGTTTACAGACATCCCTACATTACCTGAACTAGCTCCAATCACAATTCCAAATAATGCTCCACCTGTAGATGAAGATTTTGAAGTGATGTTTCTGATGGTATTGTAATTGGTTTCTCCAGAAAGTGCACCGGTCATGATGGCATAAACGTTAGCTGTTTTAGTAGTTGAAATACAGTTTTGAATCAAGTTGTTGTTGATGGTACTGAATTTATTGTTTGAGTTCCTGTTGATGATTGGCAACAAGTTGTTACCTGTGTTCTGAATCATAGCACCCAATGATGGTCCACCAATGGTATTGTTGTTAACAAAGAAATTACCTGTAGATGAACCACCCAAATCTATACCACGTAAACTTAATCCGTTGGTACCTGTAGCTTGGTTAATGGTGATACCACCAATGGTATTGTTTTCAATATACATAGTATCGTGCGTACCAGTTGCGTTTGCAATGGCAGCAAATGTTCCTGATGCGGTACCTGAATAATTGAATACGATATCGTTGTTAGCAGTTAAACTTCCAAAAGTATTGTTTCTGATATTTGATTTACCATAGTAATGGTAGATCATGGTTTGAGTAGTACTTGTAGAAGTTGTATTGATTACCATGTTACGGAACGTATTGTTGGTAATGTTGTTAGTTGGGAAATAAGTAAATGATGCTCCTGCATTGTAACCAAAATACAAATACATTGCTGTAATGTAAGTTGCATTGTTGGTAAATGTTAATGGTGAACCAGCACACATTGGAGCAGAACCACCCACATAGTTGTCAGAGATAGTTACACCTAAAGTATCAGTGGTATTGTATTTGTACAATGCACACCACATACCAGACATGTTTCTAGCAGTAGAAGCATAGAAGCTGTTTCCAATGTATGAATCTTGACAGTTGTATGAACTTGAGTAAATACCATAACCTGAACCAGTGATACCAAAGTTATAGATATTGTTACCAATGAAAGCGTTCATGTTGTTCTCTTTCAAGTAAGTACCATACTCGTATACACAATAGTAAGGGTTAGATACACTCTCGTGGATATCGTTGTAAGCAAAGGTATTAGAGTCGTTACCTGTTGTACCAGTAGTGGTGTAAATTACCAATGGAGCAGTTGTTGAACCTGTTCCAGCACCTTTGATATCGCAATAAGTGATGGTGTTTGAAACTGCATCATTGATCAATTGCATTACATATCCTGAAGCATTGTCATTTTGAATGGTTAAGCTTTTGGTATTACCTGCACCTGGCTTGCGGCCATCAAATACAAAGTAATCACCACCATCAAAATTGATAATACCTGTTGAAGCAGCTGTAGCATTGCTGGCAATGATGGTACCATTGATTAAGCTAGCAGCTGGTTGGAATGTTACAGTATTGCTTGGGCTCATGCCAATAACACGAGTTAAGTTGATTGGGAACGTTTCAGTTGCTTGGGTATAACCTAAGTCAATTAAGCTAAATATAACCGGACCAGCAACACCTCTTAATTTGAGGTCATTGGTAGCAGCTGTTATTGTTTCGTAAGTACCACCTGTACCAACTGTGTAAGTACCCGACATTGGTGGGCCTACAATGATGAATGAACCCGGTACTGGAGGATTGCTTACAACAGAAACTGAAGTAGCCTCAAAACCCGCCATGTTTGGAGCGGCACCCACATTACCTGCGTAATCTTGAGCCACTACAAAGTATTGGATAACATCATTCATAGTTGGAGCTGAACGCAATTTACTTACATCAATGGTTAAGCTGAAAGGATTGGCAGCACCAGTGGCTTGAACCCATTTCCAACCATTACCAGTAGAGTCATTGGCAACACCAAATACGCTGGCATCTTTAGACTTTTTGTAGTAAACAATTGGCAAGTTTGTAGTGGTATCTGCACCAGAAGCACCTGTACCAGCATCAGATATAGTTACATCAAAAGTAATGTTTGAAGTACTTGCAGTATTTGCTAATGCATTGAATGCAATTACCGGAGCAGCTCCATCACCACCTACTTCATAAGCACCCATAGAAGGCGTAGTAGCGCTTCTGGTTGTTCCTAAGTAATCGACAGTAACAGTAGCAATTGGCGTACCAGTACCCAATACTGGCGAACCAGTTTGTGGTTTAATAACAGTACTAGAGTTGAACAAAGGATTAGCATTTACTGAGGCGTTGTTTTGACCAAAATCAGTTTGGATCATGGCCAAAGTAGTATCTGTTTTAGCAGCAGGCAAAGCAATGTAAGCCAAACGACCTTGTGAGGTATTAGCCACAAAATACAAGTTATTGTTTAACTGTGTAAAAATGGTAGGTGCACCATCTGAATGGATGGCATAGTTTTTAGAAGTAATTGCACTTGTTCCTGTATTAGGGTTTCTCAATGTATTTGACAAGATGTTATTTCTTACATCTAATTCAGTACAAGTTGAAGTAGCATACAATGCAGTTGTAATTGCAGATGTATTGTAACCACCGGCAGCATAATCACCGTACATGTTTACTGTATTGTGGTAAACATTTACTCTACCAGTTTTTACATCCCCTAAATAAATACCTACAGGAGAAGTACCAGCATAACTAGACCATCCTGTACCGTTGATATTGTTGATAACGTTATTGGTAATGCTTAAGTTAGACAATACTAAGTTGGTACCCACCTTAATACCATGCGCTCCATAACCACCTGTATTGGTAGTGATTAAACGGTTGATATAGTTGCGGTCAACTGAAATATTGTTTGCACCAGTTCCTAATTTAATACCTACTGGAGTTGTACCTGAAGTTGTAACATCGATGAAGTTTCTGGTAATGCTTGAATTCAAAGCATAGCCTAAATAAATGGCATCAAAACCACCAGCACCACCGCTGTAATTGATGATGTTTTTATTGATGGTGATAAAGTCTAAACCAAATTTGCTTACTGAGTCTGTACCGTTTGCGTAAATAGCTCTAGAACAGTTGGTAAATAGGTTGTTTACAATGGCAATGCTGTCATTGTTTGCACCACCCGCACCAACAGTTGTACCAATACTGATACCATAGTTGATACTAGCAGAAACTGCATCAATGATATTGATGTTTTTGAAAGTGTTGTTTCTAGCACCATTGATTACAGCTGAAGCACCAGCACCAGTAGTAACCGAAACTACTTGAATACCTGCTGTGTTTGCACCAGTATTTTGGTTATTAATGGTTAAATCTTGGGTAGTTGTACCTGAATTTGAACCGTCAATGGTAATATAGTCGGCTGCATACAATTGAATGATAGAAGTAGCTGAACTACCTGAAATGATAGGGCTTACTCCAACATCTGGCTTAATGGTAAACGGATTGGCTGCAGAAACCCCAGTAATTTCTGGAACTACAATTGGGAATGCACCTTCTGTATTGCTATTGTATGAAGCAGTTAAAATTAAGTTTGAAGGACCAGTTACTATTTTACCAGCAGCCATGTTCAATTGAACCACTGCACCAGAACCTGATGGGTGAGACAATGTAATGGTAGGAGCTGAAGAGTAACCTGAACCTTGGGTCATTAAAACCACTTTGGTAACCTGACCTGTAGTAGCATTTACATCTGCATAAGCAACAGCACCAGAACCACCACCACCAGTAATTGTTACTGTAGGAGCAGTTGTATAACCAGTACCACCGTTTAATACATAAATTGAGCGCACTTTACCAGGAATGAAATCTGAAAGGGCTTCGTTGATTGAAACATAATCGCAACCAGCTGTAGGACCCGAAACAGTTCCACCCACTTTAACATCACCAGAGAACGTATTTAAAATAAAGTATCCATTTAATGATGTTGGAGCTGATGCTGCTGTAGGAGGTGTTGCTGTTAAAGCACCAATACCTGAAGAAGGCATAGCTGATAAATTACCTACATTGTCTTGAGCTACTATATAGTATGAAATGGCATCACCTGCGTTTCCACCACCAAAAGTGAAGGCAAAAACACCTGCGCCCATGTCAACACCTTGAACACTGCTGAAAGATGTAGCAGTTTGGTTTTTATAATACAATACTGGCATGCCTAAACCACTAGTAGGTACTCCACTAGGGTCTTTAATGGTCACATTTAAGGTTACTGCTGAAGTATTGGTTGTATTAGGAAGCGCAGTGAAAGAAATGTTTGGTCCTGTAAAATCGGCAGGAGCTAAATCGTCTTCAAATGCACCCATATCAGGCGCAGCACCACCGCCATAGTTTTGGCCAGTTTTTGGATAACCCGTACGAACTGCACTTGTAGTGTAATCATCAGTGCTGTTACCAGCCAAAGTTACACCACCAGCTTCAGATTGTGTAGCAATGGTAGGGTCTAAACGCATGTAAGAAGCCAATGAAGGGTTATTGGTATTTAAGAAAGTAAGGGTTTCAGTAATTGAACCCGCTTCTCTAGGAGATACTTTGCCTTTAAAATCAGCCAATGAAATTGCTGAAGTTGAGTCAAAGTACATACCTGTATAACCAAACCAGTAGTTGTTGCTTGAAGCCGCATTGTAGTTGTTTAACCCATTTGCAGCTAAGAAACTTCTACGCATACCATAAGAACCTCCGCTACCTGTTGGAGCACAGTTGTTATAGAAAATATTGTTGTTCAATATTAAGTTTGAAGTGGTAGCAGTTGCATTGGCTACATGGTATACTGCAGCAGTACCAAAATTTGCACCAGTTGAAGTGGTGTTCAAATAAACGGTATTGTTGTAGATATTGTGGGTAGTTCCAGTAGTAGTACAATTGATGTGGAAACCTGCTACCGAAGCAAACCTGTTGTTCATGTTTGCAATTGGGGTAGAGATATTGATCAAGTTGTTGTATACATTGGTTTGCGTACCAGCTGTAATTTTGATACCTGAAGCATTTGAGTTGAGATCGTCATGCGAAGAGGTAATGTTGTACAAATTATTTCTGAATACATTGGTAGTTGTACCTCCAGAAACTTGTATACCAGTTACCTGAGCATAATATGTACCAGGTGTACTGATTTTGATATTGTAACCGGTGCTGATTTTCTTAACCGTGTTGTTGTTGATATTAACGGTTTCACCACCAGATGAATAAATACCATAAATACTTACAGTGTAATAAGCAGAATCGGTATGTGTTAACTGTTCAATGGTATTGTTTGAGATGTTACAAGTTTTGGTATTTGTAGCAGAACCTGCATTGAAAACACCATAAGTGGTTACTGTACCTCTTCTGTAAGTAGAGTTGATATTGAACAAATTGTTGTTTAGGTTGATGGTTCTACCTGTGTATGAATAAATACCGTAAGTAGTACTAAAAGCTCCTGTACCAGTGAAGGTATTGTTAGAGAAGTTTTTATCTGTTTGTAATGAAACTCCATCATAACTATAAATACCATAGTAAACACCTGAACCTGTTAATGGGCTATTGCCATTTGGACCTTGTACATTCCAAGTATTATTGGTTACATCGTAACCTCCAGAAAGGAATGGAGTAGAACCATAGTGGTAGTACCCGTAAGTAGAGCCGGTATAACCCATGCTTCTGTCTAAGTTAAAAGTGTTTCTATCAAAAAGATACCTGGTTTGGAAAGTTGCTCCATTTTGACAAGTGATATAACAAGTACTTGTTAAACCCAATCTGTTACCATTGGCACCCATGCTCAAGCTATTGCCACGGAAAACAAAAGTACTGCAAGAAGCAGTTACGTTAAACATATAATGTATACCAGAAGTATAGTTGATACCCGCACCTGTGTAGTCATCCCACATGATGAGTTTGTTACCCATACCTGCAGTAGTGTCACCCATAAAAAGTGAAGCACATGCTGAAGTAGCATCATAACCATAAGTAGCACCTGAGTGGGTAGTGATGAAACCCGCATTGGCATTTAATTTTCTGTTAATGGTAACTGTATTGCCATATACATCTGTTTGTGCATTGGTAGAACCCGGGATTCTGATACCATAAAAGGCACCTGAATTTGAGATTGAAGTTGCAGGAGCAAAATAATCAACAATAGAAACGGTGTTGTTTTTTACTTGTGATGCCGCAGCTGTAAAGTTAGCAACGATACCACTGATAGCTCCAGAGTTGGTTAATACACAAGTTCTGTTGATTGAGATGTTGTTGTTGTTACAAATAATTGAAACGTTGGTAGTACTTTGACCAAACGAGATACCCGTCATGGCAATAGAAGCCGATTGGGTTAAAGTAATGGTATTGAAACTGAAGTTTGAAGTACAAACTGGAATAGCTGTAGCACCTGTTCCAGAAGGAGCAGTTCCGTTAGCAGCAAAAATACCAGCACCAGTTAAAGTTAAACCATTTGCATTTGAAATGGTATTGTTGATAGCTGAGTTACCTACTACGTTTCTGAAATAAATACCACAAGGTTGTACTCCAGAATAAGAAGTGTAAGGCAAATCACCAGCCGTGTTTGAATAACCAAAAGTAATGGTGTTACCAGTACCTGCAGTTGCACTACCAATTTCATTACCTGATTCAAATACAGTTGCTGTTTGAGCAGGTGAGATGAAATAAAAACCTTGTGCTACACCCGTAATGGTGTTGCCATAAAATTTGTTGAATGAGTTTGTACCTGCAATACTTGCAGCTGCTAATGTTGCATTGGTTTGAGATGATGCACTTGTAGAGAAAATACCAATTGCGTTCTGGTATTTCACAGTTGCATTACTCAAATTGATGCTACAGTTTTGAATGGTGTTGTATTGTGCGCCATCAGTAGTTGATTTAGCAAACAAAGCAACACCAAATTCTGTCATCTTTTGAGCAGCCCATGCACCTCCTGTAGTGTTTGCAGCATTCTCATTCAAAGTAAAGTTTTGAATGGTTACATAATCTGAACCAACCAAACTGATGATCGCATCTTTTGCGGTACCAGTAGTACTGTTGGTTGCAGTTGCAATTGCTGCTGCAGTAATTACAGAACCAGCACCATCAATAATGATGTTGTTGGCTGCAGATGCTGCACCACTGAAGTTAATTACATAACCTCCGGCAGGTGCTGTCTCTGTACCTGTTGCACAGGTTAGAGTTACAGGCCCTGAGAAGGACGTAACTGTGTTCAATGCCGTAATGGCACTGGCAAGTGAAGAATACGATGAACTCAATGCAGGCAACGTATTGCCCGTACCAGTTACCGTCACGCTGACCTGGGCCTGAGCCCTGGCCACGACGAATAAGAGAGAGGCCAGCAAGAACAGCGTTCTAGCCAACTTTAAACTCCGACTCCTAATCGTTTGGATTGGTGTAAAGTGATTCATATGATTTTGAAATTATTAAAAAATTGTAATTTTATCTCATAACGAAATTAGCAGATTCTAGAAAATAATCAAGCCATTTGCTCTATTAAATTGTAAAATGATGTTTTGTACTGATTATGAGGCAGATTATTTGAATTATAAATGCATTTTTAAGCTAAAAAAAGACCTGTTTTGAGGCTGATTTTTGAGCTTTTATTGAAATGCGACATTTGTGTATCCTATTTTTAATTCATCATTTTATTGTGAACATAAAAATATGAAACTAAAATCAAATAATATAAACGAGAATCAATTTTAACTCGCTTAATGATTTTTAACCACAAATGCAAGAACTTTTTTTATACAGAGTTAAGGTTATTTTGAGTGGATATTCAAACAAAAAGGGCAGCCCGTTGGGCTGCCCTTTTTGCAATTTATTAAAGTGAAATTGGCTTAGTTTCTTACCAATTTACCTTTGGTTACTTTTCCAGATGCATCGCTTACTTCTACAAAGTAAACACCTGAATTGTTGTTGCTCAAATCCATATCAAAGCTTACTGAACCATTGCTGATTTCTTTGCTGAAGCTTGCTACTTCTTGACCCAATGCATTGTACAATTTAACTTGTGCATTGCTGCCTGTTAATTCTGTTGCATTTACTTTGGTTACACCATTGGTTGGGTTTGGATACATGTTTACTGTACCTACAATACCTTTGTAAACTCCTTGGATGTTCTTTAAGTAGTTTACATCGCCTCTGTTTACAAATATCAAGTAGAAACGACCCTCGCCTTTGCTGTTTAAATCGCTGTTTACTTCAAAGCTGTAACGCGCTTTTTCGTTGATCAAAGTGATGGTTCCTGCATATTTGTCTTCTAACAATACATCATATGCTGCAAATTCGTTTTCTCCTTTGAATGAAATTTCATGTGTACCTGTGAAGGTGGTTCCAATTCCTAATGGAATGATGGTTTGTGATGCTACTTCTGCAATGGTATTGATGGCATTCTTTTTGGCTGCCTCTGATACTGAGTAGATGTTCAATGATGGGTTAGACATTTTTTCTGAGTCCATTTCGTCTACTCCATTGCTTGCATTTGGTGAGATAGCTACGATGGCCTCATCTTGTAATTCACCTCTTTTTACAAACAATGCACGCAATACTTTTGCATTGGTCTTGAACATATTGCCTGAAGCTGATGTTGCTGATTTTGAACTTTCGTTTAAGCTCAATGCTGGGCTTGCTCCGTTGGCTTTTACAAAGAATGCATTACCTGATTCGATTACGCTGGTTCCAAAGTTAGTTCCTACTCCCAATGCGCTGTTCCAGCTTGCATAGTGGTTTCCTGCTGGACGGTAAATCCATACTGAATTGTCGATATTGGTTTTGGTCCATCCTGATGCATCCCAGTTAATTGGACTTGCATATGGGTTACCTACCAAGTTCCAGCCTTCGCCTTTTGCTGCATTGTAAGTTACTGTTAAATTGGTTGAACCTGTTTGCAAGGTTCCTGTTGCGCTCAAAGTTACATCTGCTGGTGTTGGGTTAGTTCCATCCAACAATGCACAACCTTGGCTTCTGTTTCCTCTTACAAATACGTTGTATCCTGTTCCTGCTGACAATGCAGTTGTAGTGTTTGGTACACTTGTCCATGCATTGGTATAAACTGTTGTTCCGCTCAATGAACCTGCACCACTGTTTACAGCTGTGCTTTCGTTAAAGGTATACATTGAAGCTCCGTTAGTCATTGTTGCATCAAAGCCGTTTGAATTAGCTGATAAGCTTGGGCAAGTTGATCCGCCTGTTCCAGGTCCTGAAACGTGGATCTGTTGTTGCCAGCTGCTTGCAATGCTTGGTCCGCTTGCAAATGGTGCTGCTAAGTAACGGTATCTTCTACCGCTTGAGCCATAAATGAAACGCTCTACTGTTACGTTACCTGTTACGCTTGCACCTGTTGGCAATGCCAATAATTTTGCTGTGCCTGATGATGTTGAAGTTAATTTTAAGTTACCGCCTGATGCCAATGTAGTTGCATCAACCAATCCTACACTGCCTGATACAGTTAAGCCTGTTGACAATGTTTTGGTGCTTGATGAACCAGAAACACCTGCTGTTAATGTTGAAAATGACATTGCATTGCCACTTACTGTTTGGGCTGATGCACCTGACAATACCAATGTAGCACCTGAACCATCAACTGTTCCGTTGTTGGTTAAGTTTTTTGTTACTGTTAATGTATTGCCTGAACCTACATTTAAGGTAGCGCCAGTTGCTACTGTTAAACCACGGCTACTTACTGTGCCTGTTGCTGTGCCTGCAAATACAACTGCATCTTTACTTGCACTTGGAGTGCTGCTCCAAACTGAGTTGCTATAGTAAGTTGGAGTTAAGCAAAATGCTTGACCTGCTGTTACTGTATTACTAGCGATTGGTGTATTGGTAGTTCCTACATAAGCAGATACCAATGAGTTTGGTGTTGCCCATCTGAATGCCAAATTGGGTGCGGCTGTAGTTGAGAAATTAGCTGTATTGCTGATTTTCATTCTTACTACTCTTACTCCTGATTGGGTAATGATAGTTCCTCCTCCTGCTCCCGGAGGTGTTTTTGCACCAATTGTAATGTAGTTGTTGGTTGCATTGTATGTAACTGATGTTGGTGCTTGTGAGGCACTCAACTCTGATGATCCTGCTACAATTGATGCAGTAATGGTACCTGCATTTCTGAAGGCACTGTTCATGTTGATGTAAAAAGTTCCGGTTGCATACTCCCAAGTAGTAGTTGCTCCAGTTGCATACAATCTTACATCAAACTCGAAGGTGGTTGCGGATGGATAAGACTCGTTCTCAACTCGACACTCAAAATTTTGTGCCATCAAGTTGAGCGTCATCATTACGCCTAGCGCGGCAATGATGCCTCTTTTGATCATGTTTTTCATATAGTGTAGTTTTTAATTTATATTGTTTTTAT
>CAISCU010000046.1 GCA_903883965.1 uncultured Bacteroidota bacterium | reverse complement strand
TAAAGGACAGTTGTCAATATGATCTGGCACTTGGTCATTGTCAGTATCAGGGCAACCATTGAATTGTGGCAAACCCTTCATAGTTACACAACTGTCTAGGTTATCGGTTACGCCATCTCCATCAGAGTCAGGGCAGCCTTTGTTCAAGGCATCACCAAACAAATTAGGGCAGGCATCTTTGTCATCCGAAACGCCATCTCCATCTGTATCCGGGCAACCATTAGAGGCACGTAAACCTTTTACTTCCGGGCAGGCATCATTTTCATCCGAAATACTATCGCCATCTGTATCAGGGCAACCAAACAAATAAGCAACACCTTTTACATCAGGGCAAGCATCTTTGTAATCAGGAATGCGGTCTCCGTCTTTATCCGGGCATCCGTTTAAAGATGAATCTCCTTTTACCGAAACACAGCTATCAGCAAGGTCTTTTACACCATCACCATCTTTATCTGGGCAACCTTTGGTTTTGGTAGAACCTTTTACGGTTTTACATTCGTCAATATTGTCTGGAACCAAATCATTGTCTGTATCTGGGCAACCATTGTATTTTCTTAAACCGTAATCTTTTCTGCATTTGTCTTTGCGGTTAGGAACACCATCATTGTCTCTGTCAAAACGGTTAGCAATATTGATATTGATACCCATTCTTCCGTTTAACATATTTGACTTGTGCCAATCTAAAATTCCCAGGGCATTGTCCGTAGCAACATAAGCCGTTAATGGACCCAAATGAACAGCTACAGCGCCACCCACATATGCAGGTAAATCTCGGGTTTTATTGTAGGTAGCTCTGAGGTCTAAAATTTTCCAAATACGTTGGGTAAAACTTACAGAACCGCCAATATAAAATTTGTCTTTATAAAACTCACCAAGTCCAAGAAAGCCTAATGCGCCACTGTTGTATAACTGCCAATTGAAACCTGTATAAATTTTGGTATTGAATGAAGTGGTATAAGATTTAGATGTAGCATCTGGGGTGAAAATTTTGCCAACTGAATCGGCTAGAATTTTATACAATGAATCGGTTTTAGAAGGATCATCAGTCAATACGCCTTCGTAAGTAAAAGTGCTATTTTTAGCAAAGCTATTGCCTTTGTACCAAGTCATTTTACCCAAATCGGTAACTGCAGCATTTACACTAAAACGTTTGTTGAATTTATAATTCAACCCTAAATCAAATGATACGCCTGTACCAGCCGCTTTTGAAAAAATATTGTTTATGCTAAAGTAGTCTGAATTGAAATTGATATTTGGGCTTACTCCAGGTATGTTCGACTTCACATCAACGGCTTCTGAGGCACCAATGAACTCATAATCCGATGCAACACGCATACGAATAGAAGAGTTGTCGCTGCTATCTGTTAAGATAGAGGTATTGTTTTTTAATAATTTAGCATGGTAAATGCCATAATGAAATTTAACCCTTGCTCCAATACTCAATTTTTCTCCAATATCTCTTGCATAGCTAAAATTGAAATTATAAGTTCCTGAAGACTCAAAACTCATGTCATTCATGGAAATGGGTTTGCCAAAAGTTTGAGCAACATTTGCATTACCATAGTAAATCAAAGACAACATGTCTTTAGGTAATCCAGCACTCAAAAGAAAATTGGATTGAATGCCTATAGAAAAATAATTGCGGCGAATTCTTAAGCCCAAATACAATGGGTTGTATTCAATATTAGATTCAATGTTTCTGAAATTGATTTTGTTGTCGGCAATCATTCTTTCAATGGCATGGTTACCTGTTTCATCACTTCTGAAAATATCGTAAAGGGTAACCCCTGGTGAGGTTAATTGGGCATTGAAATCGCCCAAGCTTAAAGTAAAACCTTGTCTTGGTGTGAGAGCAGGGTTCATGTATGAAGATTGCGCTACAGAGCGCAGGTTATAAAAAGACAAACTGTTTTGAGAATAACCCTGTAAGACTGTCCAAACCAAAACCAATGTAAGTATATATTTTTTCATCTGAGTATTTTAAAATTGATTAAATGAATTAGTGTCAGTTTTATTTTTTGTATTTTAATTTCAACTTGGCACTTAAGCTGATTTGTGATTCATAATCAGAATATACTTTTACAACTTGGGTTCCATTGTTATAGGTACTCAAATGAAAATTGACAATCAATTGAGTGAGGTTTTTGTCTTTCATGTTTTGCAACTGTGCAGCTGTAAACTTTACAGAGCTAGATGCTATGGTATTTGTAACCGTTTTTCCATTGGCATCAGGAATAGCCGAAGAAATAAACTGGTTTGTTACAACTGAATCTAAAATAACCCCGTTTTTGTCAGCAAAATACATGTTTAAATTGCCATCAAACGGAAATCCATTGTTCATTTTTACCAGTAATTCTACAAAATCCATGTCTGTAATTTTGAAATTATCTCCCATGAAAAATTCGCCAATAGTTTTGTCGGAATTGATTTTAAAAAATGGATTTTCTGTAGTATCTGTTAGTTCAAAATTACTGGTTTGGAGCGCCAGCGGTACATCCATTTCAAAACCTACCTTAATACTTGCACTTTTCTCAATAAAATTGTCATAAGATTTAGGAATGTCTTTGTTGAGTTCAGCAACTCCAGCAAATCCTATTTTAGCAGGTGGTAAAGCCAATAAATCAACCAATTTGGTATTTGTTTTATCAAAATATTTGGTGCCACTTACAATGCCTTGGCCCAATGTGCTAGGGTAAGGAATGACAAATGGTTTGGCATCCAATGCTTGTTCAATTCCGTTTGATGAAGTTCCTTTAACATCTAATGAAACAGTGATTGGCACACCCAAAGAATTTTCAGTAAATATTTTCAAGATTGGATTGTCTAAGCGAATGCCCGAAATCATATCATTCAACATGTTAATTTCTATTGGGTCGGCATCAAAAGTAATTGACCTTGTTCCCAAATAACCTTCTACTGATTTGAATTCAAAATCAGAAAAAGTAAATGAAGCGTTTACATAATCTGAAGAATCAAAGGTTTTTAATTGACCAGATGAAACCAATGTAGGTTCTACCATTACGGCCAATCTGTTAAATGGTTTTGATGGGTCTTGGGTCAAATTCAAACGCACATTCGACAAATCAATTGTTCCTTTAACTTGGCCTGGGTCAACAGCTACTACTATGGGTGCAAATGCCACATTGTTTTTGGTTGCGCCTAAAAAACCAATTTTTAAATTGATTCTTTCCTGAATGGTAGAATTGAATTCATAATTGATGATGGCATTGCTAAAGGTAATGTGTTGAATTTCTGCTGCGGCATCATCTGTTGGGATGTCAATGATAGTTGTATCAGCAGGAATGTTTGATACAGCAGGGAATACAATTTCGCCACCAATGGCTTTTAAATTCTTGATGGTTGCATTGACTTTAATGTAATCGTTTAAGTTGATGCGAACTAAATTAGGTGCACTTGAATTGGTTTTAAAAGTAGGCATGCTGTAACCCATGTTTTTAGTAAGGGTAACTGATCTTAAATTAATAGAGTCTTTTGCTGAGGCACCTGGGGCAATATTTAAATAATTTACTGTTCCAATGAGTGTTTGAACCGGTATGGTATTGTAAATATTCATCGAAATTTCAGTGACAGTTACTGGTAAATGGTTTTCAATCTCAATGACCAAATAGCCATTTGAAATTTTAGCAGTGGTAAAATCTGCACTTGAACTTGGTAAAGCAGCTACATTGGTGTTTTGGTCTGTAATGGCAGGGAAAATGGCATCATTGCCATCTGCTGCTAGTAAAATTGCTTTTGATGGGCCTGTAAAATTATCTGTCATTTCGCGCAGGGTACTGCTCTTAGAAGTACTTGCATCTGCAATAGATTGTTCACCCACTTTAATGGCAGTTGAACTTGGAGCAATTGCAGGTATTTTAATGAATGTATCTATTGGTAAACTCTTGAGGTCTAAGTTTCTGTATGCAAAATGAATCAAATTGCTATCGTCGTAATAAGTTACAGAATCAGGTTTAATTAAATCTTTTACCTTCAGTTTCACAATGGCCAATGGCACACCTACTTCTGGGTTGATTTCTACATTTTGGAACTTGTCCAAGTTCATGTCTTTTTTACAAGCGCCCAATAAAACCAAGCAAGACAATATCAATAGGAATTTTTGTTTCATACAATTTAGATTACACCCATACTCTGGGTACGATTCGGTAAAATTACTTAAATAAGACTTAAAACAAACATTAAAAATGTTGCAATTTTTAAGCAACACAATTGGGCATAAAAAAAGGCTCTTGCGAGCCTTCTTGTTATTTTAAAATTTCTCTAGAAATTACAATTCGCTGAACCTCACTGGTTCCTTCGTAAATTTGTGTAATTTTTGCATCTCTCATTAAGCGTTCTACATGGTATTCTTTAACATAACCATAGCCACCATGAATTTGCACGGCTTCAGTGGTAACCCACATAGCTGTTTCTGATGCAAATACCTTAGCCATAGAGCTTACCAATGCATAATCTTGGTGCGTATCTTTTAAATAAGCAGCTTTTAAGCAAAGCAAACGAGCTGCTTCAATTTGTGTGGCCATATCGGCTAATTTAAATTGAATGGCTTGGTGGTGCATGATTTCTTTTCCAAATGCTTTGCGCTCTTTAGAATATTTCAAAGCCAATTCATAAGCACCACTGGCTATACCCAATGCTTGAGAAGCAATACCAATTCTACCGCCAGCCAATACTTTCATGGCAAACTTAAAACCGAACCCGTCTTCACCAATTCTGTTTTCTTTAGGAACTTTTACATCTTGGAACATGATACTGTGGGTATCACTTCCACGAATTCCCATTTTGTCTTCTTTCTTTCCAACAGTTACACCAGGGCTGTTTTTTTCAACGATAAATGCATTGATGCCTTTGTGTCCTTTTTCTACATCTGTTTGTGCAATTACCAAATAGTAAGTAGCTGAATTGCCATTGGTAATCCAGTTTTTGGTGCCATTCATCAGGTAATGGTCGCCCATGTCAAAAGCAGTTGTTCTTTGTGAAGTGGCATCACTACCTGCTTCTGGTTCAGACAATAAGAAAGCACCATGTACTTTGCCAGACGCCATTGGAACCAAATATTTTTGTTTTTGTTCTTCCGAACCGAATTCTTCTAAACCCCAGCAAACCAATGAATTGTTTACCGAAACAACCACCGAAGCAGATGCATCTACTTTAGACAATTCTTCCATAGCCAATACATAGCTAATGGTATCCATACCACTTCCGCCGTATTTAGGGTCAACCATCATACCTAAAAAACCAAGTTCCCCTAATTTTTTAATTTGTTCGTAAGGAAATTCCTGTTTGTCATCACGTTCAATAACACCAGGTAACAATTCTGTTTGAGCAAAATCTCTGGCTGCTTGCTGCACATTGATGTGCTCTTCTGATAAATCGAAATTCATACTTAATTATTTACGTTGCGAATATATTTATTTAATTGCCCAATTTTTGTCAAATTTGAACAAAATTAGGCGAGTTTAATTTTCTGTTCTATGGCTGAAGTTGAAAAACCAGGTAAAAAGTCAATTGTAGCCACTGTTCCACCTTTGGCTTTTACTACATCGTAACCAACAATTTTTTCGGGCTGGTAATCGCTGCCTTTAATTAATACATCAGGTTGAACCGTTTTTATCAGTTCCAAAGGGGTTTCTTCATCAAACAATACAACCGCATCAACCATAGCCATGCTGGCTATAATTTGGAGGCGTGAATCTTGGTCTTGAATGGGCCTGTGCAGACCTTTCAATTTGCTAACAGAAGCATCGGTATTCAATGCCACAAGTAAACGGGTGCCGTAATCTGATGCCTTGGCTAAATAATCGACATGCCCTCGGTGAATTAAGTCGAAGCAGCCATTGGTAAATACAATTTTTTGCCCTTCTTGCTGCCATTTTGCAACCAACTCCATTAGGCTTTCTTTGGTTTGAATTTTTTGAAGAATTTCAGCGTATTTATACATGGCTATTTTTTCTTTTTTGAACCATCACTACTACAGAGGCAATCAATCCTAGAACAATGAGTAAAATCATTTGAGAGCCATGAACCAATGTTGCGTATGCCAATCCATCTTCTTTGGGAACACTGAACAAGAGTAAGGCTTGCGTTACAAAAAAATGATAGGTTCCCGCGCCGGCTCCGGGTGCTGGTAAAACAACCCCAATGGTGCCAATTGCAAAAACAGTTAAACAATTGATAAACGACAGTTCTGATGTGGCTTCTAAGGCAAACAAACAGAAATACATCATTAGAATATAGCCAACCCAAATTGCAACAGACAACACAATAAATAAAACAGGTTTTTCTAGTTTAAAAATACTCATAACCCCTTCCTTGAAACCTTGTAATAAGGCAACAATTTTTTTTACAGGTGCCAGATTAATTACTGTTTTCCACTTAAAAATAACCAATGCAAGTGAAAGGATAACCAATGCAATCAAGCTGATTTGCAGATTAGATAAACCTTCGCTATTTGCAGGTAAATAAGATTGAATAAAGTCCCAAATGATTTCAAATTGCAACAAAAAAATCAATCCAAGTACCAATACCAACATCAATAAATCTACAATACGTTCTGTTACAACTGTTCCTAATGATTTGTCTATTGGCAACTGACTGGTTTGAAGCAAAGAGGCGCACCTTGAAACTTCACCAGCTCTAGGAATAAAATAATTGAACATATAACCTACCAATACGGCCATAAAGCTATTGGTATTGCTCACTTGGTAGCCAATTGCTTTGTACATTAAATTGGCTCTGTAGGCCCGAATCCAATGGCTAAGCACAGATATGCCTATGCCAAAACCCAACCAAGCTTTATTGGCCTGAAGCATTTTTGAAACCTGCGTTTCCCAGTTAATGTCTTTAAATACAAAAAATAAAAATACAAATCCGGTACCAAATACCAGAACCAATTTTAGCATATGCGCAAGCGATTTACTCAAGCAGGCAAATGGTTGTTTTGATCTGGGTAAATGGCAATTGGCTGGTAATTTTTAGCTTCTTGCTGGTTAACAATTCCGTATGAGATAACAATCACATGGTCGCCAACTGCGGCTTTTCTGGCAGCAGGTCCATTCAGGCAAATCATACCTGAACCACGTTCGCCTTTAATAATATAGGTTTCTATGCGTTCACCATTGTTTACATTAACAACCTGCACTTTTTCGTATTCGAGCAGCTGAGCGGCATCCATTAAGTTTTCATCAATGGTAATGCTGCCTACATAATGTAATTCGGTTTGGGTTACTTTAGCACGGTGAATTTTTGATTTCAGTATTTGAATCTGCATAAAATAGGTATCGCCTATGGCTTTGGTTTTCGGATGGCAAAGCTAATTGAAATTGTCAAAAGCCCAAAATTCGTTCTGTCATAACAAACCAAGCGTTCAAATACAGAAATGTCAAAAGTCTGTCATTTGCTTGTTTTTGGGGTAAAATCATTTTTTTGAAAGCAATCCGAAACTTTCTTTGCGGCATCAAAAAACACCACATGAAAAAATTCATACTTTCTATTTTGTTGCTACCTAATTTGGTTTCAGCCCAAATTAACCAAGACAGCGTGGCAACTTTGCCTAAAACAGCATTGGACGTATATTACAACATGCACACGGGCCAAAAAGATACCGTGAGAGCCAATAATTGGCAATTGGCGTTTGCTGTCAGAAAAGCACAATATCCAATGAATACCTTGCAAGCCACAACCATTCGTATCAATGACGGGCAAGGAATAGAAGTATACCAATCTAACAAAACTGTGAACGATTGGGCCAGTTTTGACACCACAGGTTATGCCGCATGGCCAAGCCCAATTAACGACGACAAAACTTGGGATATTGGTGCTTTCAACCAATCAAAAAACATGCAAGACCCATTTGATTATGGCTGGGGAGCGTACAACATGAACTCTAAAGAAGTGGTTGGAAAAAACATTTGGTTGTTAACCAATAGCAATAGAAGCTTAATGAAGAAACTTTATGTGTCAAAAATTGTGTTTGATACGCTGTGGCAATTTACCATTTCTAATCTAGATGGAACAGACAGCAATACCATTGAAATAAGCAAACCAGCATTCAAAGGCAAACTATTCGCTTATTACAATGTACTCAGCAATTCAGTTATTGATAGAGAACCAAATGCCGGTTCTTGGAACTTATTATTTACAAAATACAAAACCGTTGTAACCATGATGGGTCAAACCATGCCTTATCCAGTAATGGGAGTTTTAATGAGTCCAAACACAATGGGAGCCAGGGTAAAAGATGCCAATGTTGCCAATATGGAAATTGGGAAAGCTGCTGACAGTGCTTTATTTACTCACCAAATCAATACAATAGGTTGGGATTGGAAAGTAGCTGGAGTACCAGGTTTGGCTCCTATGGTAGATAGTTTAGGGTTTTTCTTACACGATTTAAATGCCCCAACTACCAATACCCGCATTATTTTTACGGAGTATTTTTCAAATGGCAGTAGTCAATATACAAAATTCAATTTGTTCACTTACAGTTTGCAAACTACTGGTATGGAGCAAAATCTAAATAACGCTGTTCAATGGAACATTTACCCAAATCCAATCAATGGCAATGCACAATTAAGCATAGAAAGTTCTGAGATGAATGCAGCTCAACTGAGCATTACCGCATTAGATGGCAAATCAGTATTTGAACAAACAATATCAGGTACAAATCAAAGTATTCAGTTACCTGGTTTGCAGTGTGGCGTATACCTAGTAAATTGGGTGAGCCAAAACAAACAAACAAGTAAGAAACTGGTTGTTTATTAATTTGACCATTCGTTCTACATATTTTTTTCGACTTGCCAGCATTGTCTTTTTGATGGTGCTGGCAAGTAGTTTTATAGTCTGTGCACAACCCAATTCAAAACAGTACCAACTCAACGAGATGGTTGTAACTGGGCAATTAGAAGAAAATTCTCTCAGCAAATCGGTGTATAAAGTTAAGTTAATTGATGCCAAACAAATCAAACAACAAGGCGCATTTAACTTGCAGCAAGTGTTAGGCAAGGAGCTGAACATTCGGGTGTTTCAGGACCCTCTGCTAGGTAGCAATATGCAACTTCAGGGAGTAAGTGGCAATAACATAAAAATATTAATTGATGGGGTTCCAGTAATTGGACGTGAAGCTGGAAACATTGATTTAACTCAACTCAATTTAAACAACATTGAAAGGATAGAATTGGTTGAAGGACCCATGAGTGTCAATTTTGGTTCTGATGCACTAGGTGGGGTGATCAATTTGATTACAAAAAAACACTCAGCTCAGCAACAACAACATAGTCTCAATGCTTATTACGAAAGCATTGGGCAATACAACCTTGATATCCATTCAAGCTTTGGCATCAAAAAATCGAGCTTACAAGTATTTGGCGCACGCAATTTTTTTGAGGGCTTTTCGGTCAATCCCAACGACAGGGTTAAACTCTGGAAACCTCGCGCCCAATACAATGTAGGTTTCAACTTGGCCCGAAAATACAATTCGGGAAGCATCAAGCTAAACAATTATGCATTTTACGAACAACTCAGCAATAGGGGTGTAGCTGAGGTTGATTGGACCAAAGCTTCGGCACAAGACCAATATTATTATACCAAGCGAATTGGCAGTACATTTTTATGGGACCATCAGTTCAAAGCACATCAAAATTCATCGGTAGTACTTGCATACAATTATTACGCCCGCAGCATGGAAACCTATCTCAAAGATTTGGTAAGCATGCAAGAAACGCTCATCCCATCAACTGAAACACAACATACATCTGAGCTAAATAACATGCTCTCTAGAGGAACTTTTGCCAATAGAATCAATACCGCAACAGGTATGCAATTGGGTTATGAGTGCAACCTCGATTGGGCTTTTGGTTCAAAGTTCAATGGCACAAAATATTTAGGCGAATACAGTTTATTTGGCAGTATTGAATACCGTCCAATAGAAAAATTGGTAATAAGGCCCGGCTTAAGAGCAGGTTTGAATTCACAGTTCAGTATGCCTCTCATTCCTTCTTTGCACCTGAAACTCGATTTAAACCAAAATTGGGCACTCAGGGCTAGCGTTGCCAAAGGATACCGAGCACCAGGAATGAAAGAATTGTTTTTGCAATTTTCAGACATCAACCACAACATTACAGGCAACCAACAACTCAAACCAGAACAGGCAATCAATACCCAAGTATATTTAACCCTGCAAAAGCCCAGCTCAAGCAAGGCTTTTAAATTGGAAACAGCATTGTTTTACAACCACATTGAGCAAATGATAGGCCTTGCCAAATCAGGAACTTCCAACAATGTTTCGTTTGTATACATTAACCTGAATCAATTCGACAATTTAGGATGCAATATCAATGCCGATATCAACTCATCTCAGCTCCAATTTGGAATTGGCTATGCCTATATAGGCAACAGAAGCTTGTTCAACGGACAGTCGAACAATGGGTTTTATTTTAACCAAGAACTCAAATTGCAAATGGGCTATGTGTTTAAAAAACCTGAACTTAGCCTAAATGTATATGCCAAATACAACGGAAAATTTCAGAATTACCTATACCAAGCCGATAAAAACGAAACTACAATTGGGTATGTAGATCCATTTACCATCATTGACCTGACGGGTACTCAAACATTTTTTAATCAGCAACTGAGCATCACTTGTGGGTTAAAAAACTTACTGAATTATACCAATGTCAATGCCAATGTGCAAAATGGTCCACATAGCAGTGGTAGCAATACCGCTATGATGGGCATGGGTCGATCGGTTTTTTGCAACTTAAAATATACTTTTGGAGAGTAATGAACGCAAAAAAAGTCATAGCAACTCAATCAATCCAATTTTTAATGTTTGGATTGTTATTGGTTTTATTTGCTTGTGAAAAGGCCGAAAAACCCTATGTGCTTCCACCAAAACCCAATGCGCAGTTAACAGTTGCGCAAATTAATTTGGGAGAAAAATACACCGAACAAGTGTATGTAAATTTGTTTGATTCTGTTCCGGTAAAAGCCAGTTTGCTTTGTTCTGCATGGGACTTAGCTTTTGATGCCCATAGCACAGGTTTTAGAATATACATGAATGGTGGAAACGATGTACGCATTGCTAAAACAACTGGTACAGCTTTTTTACCAATACAAAGCCCCGAACAATTCAATTTTAAATGGGATGAGGCCTGTGGGGGTGATTCAATTTTTTTAAACAATTGGTGCAACTCAAACGGAATAGGTTCAGATACTGTTTATATAGTTGACAGGGGTTTAGTACCAAGCAATGAACAAAGGTATTTACAGTTAAAATTATTGAGCCAAGATGCCAATGGGTATGCCATTGAAATTGCCCATATAGATGGTTCAAATAAACAATCGCATGCTATTTTAAAAGACAATAGCAAAGAACATATCTTGGTAAAACTCAACCCCGATCAATTGGAACAATTGAATATAGAACCCAATACCAATAACTGGCAATTGTGTTTTCTAAAATACCGTTGGATTTATTATGAATTCAAACCGCCATTGTTTTACCATGTAACCGGTATTTTTATCAATACCAACCAAATTGAAGTTGCAGTAGACAGCACACACAACTATGAAGACATTGCACTCAATGCGGTTCCACAATACCAATTCAGTAGTAAAAGAGACATTATTGGATACGATTGGAAAATTTACGACTTTACAAATGGAAAGTACTGGCCCAGAAAATATGTTACCTACATCATTGCATTAAAAGGGCCCGTAAAAAAATATTACAAACTTCGGTTCACAGATTTTTATTCGAGCAACGGACTCAAAGGCTCTCCTAAATTTGAGTGGATGCCCTTGTATTGATTGCGCTTTAATTTGAAGCATTCAGAACTAATTGGCTACTTTCAGTTGAAGAATCGTTATTTTTGGCAAATACTAGCAAACAAATACAGTGACTAAGCCTGAAGACAAGCAACCATTAGAACTAACCTATATTGAAGTACTGGGTGCAAGGGTGCACAACCTCAAAAATATTGATGTAAAAATACCCCGAAACCAACTGGTTACCATTACAGGTTTGAGTGGAAGTGGTAAATCGTCTTTGGCATTCGACACCTTATTTGCAGAAGGTCAGCGCAGGTACATGGAGAGTTTTTCGGCTTATGCCCGTCAGTTTATTGGCAATATGGAAAGACCCGAAGTCGATAAAATTAATGGGCTTTCTCCGGTTATTTCCATTGAACAAAAAACAGTCAACAAGAACCCAAGATCAACAGTTGGAACCATTACTGAAATCTATGATTTTCTAAGACTCTTATACGCCAGAGCTGCCGATGCCTATAGTTACCTGAGTGGTGAAAAAATGGTTAAAATGAGTGAGGACCAAATTGTAAACAGCATTGTTCAAAGGTTCGAAAACCAGAAAATTATGTTGTTGGCACCTCTAGTAAAAGGCAGGAAAGGACATTACCGCGAACTGTTCGAACAAATTAGAAAGCAAGGTTATACCAAAGTGCGGGTTGATGGCGAACTACAAGACATTGCACCTAAAATGCAATTAGACCGGTATAAAATTCACGACATTGAAGTGCTCATAGACCGCATTGAACCTAAGGCTTCAGCCAAATTCAGAATTCAAGAAAGTGTTAAAAGTGCTTTAAAAACTGGCAAAGGTTCTATGTCGCTATTAAAAGTTGAAACAAATGAAATTGTTCATTTCTCGAAATTTCTGATGGACCCAATCAGTGGTTTGAGTTATGACGAACCACAACCCAATACTTTTTCTTTTAATTCGCCTTATGGTGCCTGCCCAAGTTGCAATGGCATGGGTCAAACCAGCAGCATAGAAGAACAGGCAATTGTGCCCGATAAAAAACTATCCATCCAAAAAGGTGGTTTTGCTCCTTTAGGCGAAGCCAGAGACAATTGGACATTTTTACAACTAAAAGAGTTGGGTAAATTGTATAAGTTTACGTTTACAGAACCAATAGAGAAATTTAGCAAAGAAGCCATGCAAGCAATTTTACATGGTTCTGAAGAAAGCTTAATTATTCCCTACGAATACAGTTCTGGATACAAGCAAAATTACAGTGCTAAATGGGAAGGTCTCATTCCATTTATTACCAGGCATTACCACGAAAAAAGTTCCGATTCAATTGTAAAGTGGGCCGAAGAGTTTATGGAAATTCATGCTTGCCCTACTTGCAAAGGTGCTCGTCTAAAAACCGAATCATTGCACTATAAAATTGCAGGTAAAAACATTGCAGAATTGGCAGAAATGGAAATTGGCCAACTGGGAAAATGGTTTGCCAATATTGAATCGCAATTAGATGAACGAAAAAATACCATTGCTGCTGAAATTCTAAAAGAAATTAAAAGCAGGATTCAGTTTTTAAATGATGTAGGTATAGATTACCTCAGTCTCAACTCTCCATCTAAAACATTGAGTGGAGGAGAGGCGCAACGCATTCGTTTAGCTACCCAAATTGGTTCTCAATTAACGGGTGTCTTATACATTTTAGACGAACCCAGTATTGGCTTACACCAGCGCGACAACAAACGTTTAATTGATTCACTTAAAAATTTAAGAGATGTGGGCAACAGTGTCATTGTGGTAGAACACGACAAAGACATGATGGAGGAGAGTGATTATATTTTAGATTTGGGTCATGGAGCTGGCATACATGGCGGTCATGTGGCTGCAGCCGGTACATTTGAAGAAATTTCAAAGGCAAACACCCTTACTGCCGATTACCTCACTGGAAGGCGACAAATTAGCATTCCATTGAAACGCAAAAAAGGGAATGGGAAATTCATTGAGTTGTTGGGAGCAACTGGAAACAACTTAAAGCAGGTTGATATACAAATTCCATTAGGCACCTTGATCTGTGTCAGCGGTGTCAGCGGAAGTGGTAAATCGAGCTTAATCAACGAAACGCTTTACCCCATTTTAAGACAACATTTTTATGGATCACACCAGAAACCATTGCCCTATAAAAAAATAAAAGGCATTGAACATGTAGATAAAGTTATAGACATAGACCAAAGCCCCATTGGCCGAACACCTAGAAGCAATCCGGCAACTTATGTAGAAGTATTTGGTGAAATCAGAAACCTGTTTGCCAATTTACCTGAATCTAAAATTAGAGGGTACAAGCCTGGTAGGTTCTCATTCAATGTAAAAGGTGGCAGGTGTGAAACTTGCCAGGGAGGTGGCATGAAAAACATTGAAATGAATTTTTTACCAGATGTATACGTTACCTGTGAATCATGCAATGGTAAGCGCTATAATAGAGAAACACTCGAAATCAGGTACAAGGGAAAAAGCATCAACGATATTTTAGACATGTCAATTGAAGATGCTGTTGTGTTTTTTGAAAACACCCCTCAAATACTAAGAAAAATTGTTTCTTTAAATGATGTGGGTCTTGGTTATATTACCTTGGGTCAAGCTTCTAATACATTGAGTGGCGGTGAAGCCCAAAGGGTAAAATTGGCTACCGAACTCAGTAAAAAAGACACAGGAAATACCTTTTATATTTTAGACGAACCCACAACTGGCTTGCATTTTGAAGATGTGCGGGTATTGCTCGATGTCATTCAAAAATTGGTAGACAAAGGAAATACAGTACTCATTATTGAACACAATTTAGATGTAGTAAAAGTGGCAGATTGGGTCATAGACATGGGTCCTGAAGGAGGCAAAAATGGTGGAGAAATTTTATGTGTAGGCACACCAGAGGCTGTTGCTAACCATGCCAAAAGCCATACTGGGGTTTTTCTGAAAAAAGAATTGGACCTGCAAAAGAAATAGAAATGTACCCGAATGTTTATCTTGCAGCTAATTGAAAAACAAGATCAACATATTTTCAAGTCAACTGAGCTGGTTTTGCCTCCTTGTTTTTATTTGCATTGCTCCAGCAGCAAATGCACGTAGGTATACCCCTCAAACGTACATTGCAAAATTTGCACCCATTGCCATTCAATTAAGCATAGAGTCCCAAATACCAACAACGGTTATTTTGGGAGTTGCCATTGTAGAATCAGGGTTTGGAAACAGTAAAAACTGCAAATTGCTCAAAAATCATTTTGGTGTGAAAGGCAAAAATACGCTAAGAACCAGACACAAATCTTACCGCTCTCAATACAAAGAATACGATTCAGACTCGGCTTCATTTGCTGATTTTTGCAAAATAGTTACCAGTAGAAAATACTATCCCAAAATTAAAAACAGCAGACACAACAGTATTTGGCTCAAACACATTAGTAAAACCTATGCCAAAGCCAGAAAAAGGTGGGTAACTGGTGTGTTGTATGCCATTAAAAAATACCATTTGGGTAAATTTAACAGACACCAATCATGATGAATAAAAAAACACTCACTTACATTGCTGTAATTTTGTTAGGTATAGTTGGCATTGCCAGTTTTTTAGATGATATCAATAACAATGGTACTTGGTATGGAGCCAACGATTATACCCATGTCATTCAAACCGATTCAACGGTTCAAAAAAGCATTGAAACGGCCTGTTTGGATTGTCATTCAAATTTTACCAATGCTGTTTGGTACGACAACTTGGTACCAGTGAGTTTTTTAATCAAACACCATGTAGAAGAAGGCAAACACGAACTCAATTTTTCTGAATTTGCGAGCTATTCTCTTAAAAAGCAAAAGCACAAATTACATGAAATAGCAGAGCAATTAGAAGAAGCTGAAATGCCTATAAAAAGCTATGTCTTGATGCATCCAACCGCAAACTTGAGCACTAGTCAAAGACAAGCCATTATTGATTGGAGTAAAAATGCCATTCAACAATTAGAGCAAAAAGCTGCTCAAAAAAATCAAAACTAAAGTTGCTGCAAATGTTGGGTTGAATTGGCTTCTAGCAATTCATATTTGCCATTCTCAAAGCACAATGTATACATGCAAAGATTGCTGTGTTTAAATGATTCCATTTTTGTGAGTGGTTCATTCAACAAAGCACACAACAAGGCTTTCATGGCACGTCCATGCATACAGACTAAAATTTTGTTGGCATTATAGTTGGTAATTTTCTGTGCACCAATGAGCAGTCGGTTTTTAAGTGCTAAGGCATTTTCCCCTCCCTTAACTGCTGCCAAAAAATTACCTTGTTGCCATTGCTTTTGAACTTCATTAAACTCTGTTTGGTGTGCGGGTTCTTGTTTAAGGCCTTCTAAATGTCCCCAAGAAATTTCTCTTATTTCTGTCAATACCAAATGGGGCAAGCCTGAATGTATGAATTTAGAAACACTCTGAATGGTTCTAATCAATGGCGAAGTAAACACTACCTCAAAGCCTGCTTCCTTGTAAAATTGATAAAATTGTGCTGCTTGTTCTTGCCCATTTTGGTTCAAAGGCATGTCTACACCTGAACCCTGAACTATGCCTTCTTTGTTGTAGTTTGTTTCTCCGTGCCTGATGAGGTAAATTAATTTTCTTTGATTCATAGAGATTTTTAATAGTTTTAGCTTAATTTTATGGCGGTTTATATTCCTTAACGCTTAACTGAACGCATGCTGCATCAACTTTTACTTGAACAACTGAATGCAACTTTTGGAGTCAATTTAAATTTTTCTCCCGAAATGGTTCGCTTCATTGAGCAAGTTAACCAAAGCTATATTCAATTGAGCAATGGGCAGCTTGAAAAAAACAACCGTGCAGAAAAATTAACAGAAACTGCGGGGGCAATTGAAATATTGCAATTACTTGATTCAGCCCAAGATTTATTTTATACCACGGATAAAAATGGTTTTTTTGTTTTGAACAATGAAACTTGTATTAAAATTACAGAATATCCAGACCATGAGCTCAAACAGCTTTCATTGTTTGAGTTAATAGAACCTAGGTTCAAAGATGAAATCAAATATTATTTTGATTCACCAGAAAATGAATCAGGAAATATTCCTTACCACGAATTTCCAATTGTTACAAAAAGTGGCCGGATGGTATGGTTGGGCCAACATGCACAAATCAGTTTTGACGAAAACGGCTTACTCGGGTTTCAGGTAATTGCCCGAGACATTACTGCTTTAAAAACAGCACAGCTAGAGGCCGAAGTTTCTAAAAACTTTTTACATGAAATTTTAGATGCCATTCCAAGTCCTTTGTTTGTAAAAAACAGAACGCACCAATGGGTATTGGCCAATTCGGCGTATTTAAAACTAGTAGGTCAACCCCAACAACAAGTTTTGGGCAAAACTGAATTTGAATTTTTAGATAAAGCAGCAGCAGAACGTTTTACTTCGCTTGACGAGGCCCAATTCCAAACGCAATCAGAAACTGTTAGAGAAGACATTAACATTGACGAAAATGGCCATGAAAAACATTTGCTGGTTAAAAAGAATATTTTCACCAGCAGAAATAGCGATTTTTTAATTGGGGTCATCACAGACATTACTGAGCGCAGGGCTATTGAGCAAGCCAATATCAACCTGAAACAATTTTACGAGCAAATACTCCATAAAATTCCTACAGATATTGCAGTTTTTGACGACAAACATTGCTATTTATTTGTCAATGAGCATGCCATTTCAGATCCTGAAAAACGCAATTGGGTCATTGGTAAAGACGATTTTGATTACTGCAAGAAATTTGGTTTCTCTGAAACATTTGCCAACGAAAGAAGGCGTTTGTTTAACGAAGCAGTCAAATCAAAAAAACAAGTAGAAAAAGAAGAGCAAATAATTGACAGTAAAGGAAACATTCAGTGGATTTTACGCAGAATGTATCCAGTTGAAGCGGCAAATGGTAAAGTTGAATTTGTCATTGGTTTTGGGATAGACATTACCGAAAGAAAAACCACCGAAGCCAGAATCATCAAGCAACAATATGAGTTAGAAGAAGCGCATAAAATAGCCCGAATTGGTGCATGGGAATTACAATCTGATTTAAAAACCATGAAATGGAGCCGAGAAATGTATGGCATGCTTGGTTTTGAAATGGGTTCAGAAGTAGACTTTGCGCAATTTGAAAACCTATTTCTGTCTTCAGAAAAAAGCAAACTAGAATTGGCATTGTCACAAGCCGTTTCTCAATTTGAACCCTTTGAATTTGAAGCAGAACTCAAGCTGAACAATCACTTGCGTTTTATCAGAATCAAAGGTTTACCAGTGATTGAAAACAGGGTGGTTAAATCAATCAGGGGAATCATTCAAGATATCAGCCTTGAAAAAGAATCGCTCCAAAAACTCGAACAATATTATAAAGAGCTCGAAAAGAAAAACAAAGAACTGGATCAATTTGCATATGTGGTTTCACACGACTTAAAAGCACCTTTAAGGGGTATTTACAATTTATCCATGTGGATAGAAGAAGACCTCGATGGCAAATTAGAAGAAGATACCAAAAACAACCTTGAACTCCTGCGAAAGCGTGTCAAAAGGATGGAAGGTTTAATAGATGGCATTCTACAATACTCAAGAGCTGGCCGAATCAAACAAGAAGTGAGCCGCTTTGCTTTGTCTGACCTCATTCCTGAAATCATTGAATCTATTAGCCCAGGAGAACATGTCAAATTCAATATCCAGGCAAACCTGCCCGAATTAGAAACTGAAAAAATATGGATTGAACAAATTTTTTCAAACCTCATTAGCAATGCAGTTAAGCACAACAACAATCTGGAGCCAGAAATTAGCATTAGCCACCAAGTAAAGGATCAGTATCATGAATTTTGTGTAACAGACAATGGTCCGGGCATTGATGCCAAGTTCTTTGATAAAATATTTGTCATCTTCCAAACGCTACAAGCCAGAGATACTTTTGAAAGCACGGGGGTTGGTTTGGCAATTGTTAAAAAAATCATCACTGAAAAAGGCGGAAATATATGGCTCGAATCAGAAATTGGCCACGGAACCCGTTTTTACTTTACCTGGCCCATATGAACCGCATTCAAAAAATAAAAATCCCATTTGTTTTATTGGCGATCCTTTTGTTTTTAGGAATCAGCAAGAGCCAAGCACAGTGTATAGACATATACAGTGTTTGCCCAACTTGCCCTTGCCCCGATTTGTTGTACAAGCCCATTTGTGGCTGCGATGGCAATACCTACAGAAACCTTTGCTATTTTGAAAGAGCCGGTGGCAACCGAGCCCCAGGAAGTACCTATACAGAAGGTACCTGCAGTGGGTTTGAGCTAGATGTATTTCCGTTAATAGTAGCCGAAGACCAAAATTTAACCATCACCTTTGCCCAAGCCTCGGAAAAATATGCCACCTTTATGCTGGTTGATGCTTGGGGTAAAATTTATATTCAAAGAACTTTACCTGCACAAAAACTGTTCGAATTTCAGTTGGCAGAGCTTCCTATGCTGTCAAGAGGTCCTTATATTGCTCTTATATATAATAGTGAAGGCAAATACAAGTATGTAAAATTCCTAAAATTATAAATTGGGAATTAAATTTATTCGTCTGATTTTCTGATAGCTACACATTCATACGGGCTAAAATACAAAATTGCCGGGGCCTTTATAGTTTCAAATTCAATGAAAAGCCCTAATTTCGAGGCCCTTAAATAGTTGACAGATGATTTTTAAACATTTAGTTGTGAATTATAAAATCATGTCCTATTTTTGCAACCCATTTAAACACAAAGAAGAGTCGTGGACGCATTGAGTTACAAAACCGTATCTGCTAACAAAGCCTCAGCTACCAAAAATTGGTTAGTTGTTGACGCAGAAGGACAAACATTAGGTCGTTTTGCCAGTAAGCTAGCCAATATTTTAAGAGGCAAGCACAAAACAAACTTCACACCGCATGCAGATTGTGGTGATTTCGTGATTGTTATCAACGCTGATAAAATCCGTTTTACAGGAAACAAAATGAATGAGAAAGAATACAAATTCTTCTCAGGATACCCTGGAGGTTTAAGATATGAGGTAGCCAAAAACATTTTGGTTCGTAGACCTACCTACATTGTTGAGCATGCTGTAAAAGGTATGTTGCCTAAAAACAAATTAGGTTCTCAGCTTTTCCGCAATTTACATGTTTATGCAGGTGCTGAGCATCCGCATGGAGCTCAACAACCTAAAGAATTAAAATTCTAATCGATGGAAGTGAATAACGCAATTGGAAGAAGAAAAACAGCTGTTGCCCGTGTTTATTTAACACCTGGAACCGGCAAAATGACTGTTAACGGTAAAGAAAGCAAAGAATACTTTCCGAGCATCGTATTATTAAGTGCTGCAAACAAAGCATTTGAAGTAACTGATACCATGGGTCAATTTGATGTGAACGCACACTTAAACGGTGGCGGAGTTCATGGTCAAGCAGACTCATTGAAACTTGCAATCGCAAGAGCTTTGGTAAAGCACAACGCTGAATTAAAGCCAGTGTTAAAAGTACATGGATTGTTAACCCGTGACCCTAGAATGGTTGAACGTAAGAAACCAGGACAGAAGAAAGCACGTAGACGTTTCCAATTCGTAAAACGTTAATCCGAATTTCAAAAATCATATGTCAAAAATCACTCAAGAAGAGTTGTTGGAAGCGGGTGTGCATTTTGGTCACCTTACCCGCAAATGGAATCCAAAGATGGCTCCGTACATTTTTATGGAGAAGAATGGAATCCACCTCATCGATTTACACAAAACAGCTGTAAAGCTGGATGAGGCCGCACAAGCCATCAAAAACATTGTTAAGTCTGGTCGTAAAGTTCTTTACGTTGCTACCAAAAAGCAAGCCAGAGAGATCATCGAAAGCGAAGCTCAAAGGGTAAACATGCCTTATGTATCTGACCGTTGGTTAGGTGGTATGTTAACTAACTTTGCAACTGTTCGTAAGAGCATCAAGAAAATGCAAAGCTTAGAAAAGTTAGCATCAGATGGTACTTATGTGAACATCAACAAAAAAGAGCGCTTAATGATTGAGCGTGAAAAAGTAAAATTGAACAAAGTATTGGGTGGTATCGCTGATTTAAACAGATTGCCAGCAGCCTTGTTCATTGTTGATATCAAACGTGAACACATTGCAGTAGCTGAAGCAACTAAATTAAACATTCCTACTTTTGGAATCGTTGATACCAATTCAGATCCTACTTTGGTAGATTTTGCAATCCCTGCAAATGACGATGCTGCAAAATCAATTTCATTGATTACCCGTTATGTAACCGACGCAATTGTTGAAGGTTTGAGCGAGCGTAAACGTGAAAAAGAAGAAACTGTAGACAAAGAAGCAGTAGCAGAAAAAGAAGAAGCATAAGCCTTCTCTTTAAAAAAAAATAATACAAAAGAGAATTTGAATGTTTTCAAATTCTCTTTTTTTAAATAGACCATTCATAACAAAACAAAAAAATAATACTATGTCAATTAGTGCAGCCGATGTAAATAAATTACGCCAAATGACTGGCGCCGGCATGATGGATTGCAAGAAAGCCTTGCAAGAAACCAATGGTGATTTTGAAGCAGCCGTAGATTTTCTTCGTAAAAAAGGTGCTAAAATTTCAGCGAACAGAGCAGACCGTGATGCAAAAGAAGGTGCAATCATTGCTAAAACTTCTTCTGACAGAAAAACAGGTGTCATTGTTCAGTTGAGTTCTGAAACCGATTTCGTTGCTAAAAACGAAGATTTCGTTGCATTTGCACACAAATTGGCTGAAGTAGCATTGGCTAACCAACCAGAAAGCATTGATGCATTCAAAGCCTTGGCTATGGATGGTGCAACTGTAGGTGATAAAATTACCGACCAAGTTGCTAAAATTGGTGAAAAAATTGATGTAGTTAAATACGAATTGGTAAAAGGCGACAACTTGGTAGCTTATATCCACGCTGGAAACAGATTGGGTGTTTTGGTATCTATGAACAATGCGCCTTCAGATGCCAATATGGTTGCTGGTAAAGACGCTGCTATGCAAATTGCAGCTTTGAACCCAGTAGGAGTAGACAAAGAAGATGTAGACCCAACTGTTATTGAAAGAGAAATTGCCATTGGTATGGATCAAGCCCGTGCTGAAGGCAAACCAGAAAACATGTTGGAGAAAATTGCTCAAGGCAAATTGGGTAAATTCTACAAAGACAATACCTTGTTAAATCAAGAGTTTGTAAAAGATGGCAGCAAAACAGTAGCGCAAATGCTCAACGAGGCAGAGAGCGGACTGAGTGTCATCTTGTTCAAGCGAATTTCTTTATAATTTTAAAGAATCCTCACCAATTGGTGGGGATTTTTTTTGGTTCTGTTTTCAATTGATTAAATTTAAACTCAAATAACCCTGAAATGAAATACAAAAGAGTCTTGCTAAAGCTAAGTGGTGAAGCCCTCATGGGAACCATGCAATACGGTATTGACCCCAAACAATTGGAACAATACGCCAAAGATGTAAAAACCGTTGTGGATGCAGGCGTAGAAGTAGCCATTGTCATTGGTGGTGGCAATATATTTAGAGGTGTGCAAGGTGTAGCAGGTGGTTTGGTTGACCGTGCCCAAGGAGATTACATGGGTATGTTGGCAACCGTAATTAATTCGATGGCCTTACAAGGTGCTTTAGAAAAGCAAGGCATTAAAACACGTTTGTTGAGCGCCATACACATGGAGCAAATAGCGGAGCCGTTTATTAGAAGAAGAGCTGTTAGGCACTTAGAAAAAGGCCGTGTGGTTATTTTTGGTGCTGGAACAGGCAACCCTTATTTTACAACCGATACAGCCGCTTCGTTGCGTGCCGTTGAAATTGAAGCCAACCTCGTATTAAAAGGCACCCGTGTAGATGGCATTTATACCGAAGACCCTGAAAAGAACCCAGAAGCCAAACGCTTTGAACAAATTGGGTTTGACGAGGTGTATGAGAGAGGTTTAAATGTAATGGATTTAACAGCCATTACCCTTTGCCAAGAAAACAACATGCCTATTGTGGTTTTTGACATGAACAAAGAAGGCAATTTCTTGCGCGTTTGCCAAGGAGAAAATGTAGGCACAACGGTTTCGTAAAAACGCATTGTATAATAATAACTGAGGCGGCGGGTTCAAAGAACCCGCCGCTTTTTTTTGTCACCTGCGCTCTAGCAAAATTTACCAACACTATTATTTTGCTATTTGTTATATTACATATTCATAAATAAATTTATATTTGATAGTAGCATTTGATTTACCCGAACCTTCATGCTGCTAACTAAAATTTAGAGCCTATGAGAACAAGTAATTATCATGTATTAAAAATTGATACCACTCAATTTTACTTAAAAGGAAGTAGTGGTTTACTAGGAAACCTTTTGACAATTTGATGTATAACTAGACAAACTTGTTTTGTGCTGCTATTAGAGGAAGTATTGGGAAGTAAAAAGGAGGAAATAGCGGGGATTTGGGAGTTAGCTGCAAAGCTTGGACAGACCGTTAAATAAAATATTGCCGTTGATAAAAAGTAAGAAATAGTAAAATAAATGACAATGGATTTTAAAGACCAAATCAAACAACTCGGAGAAAGAGTTACAAAACTGAAAGACCAAATTCAGACAGAAGAAGCTACAAAAAATGCTTTCATAATGCCTTTTATACAAGCATTGGGTTATGACGTTTTTAATCCTATTGAAGTTGTTCCAGAATTTATTTCGGACATCGGACTTAAAAAAGGAGAGAAAATAGATTACGCAATCTTCAAGGACGGCTCACCGACCATTTTAATTGAGTGTAAACATTGGGCACAAAATCTTAATATACACGATGGACAGCTTTTACGTTATTTCCACGTATCAAAAGCAAAATTTGGTCTTTTGACAAATGGTATTGTTTACCGCTTTTATTCTGACTTAGTGGCAGCAAACAAAATGGATGAAAAACCATTTTTAGAATTTAATATCAATGAAATTAAAGACAATCAAGTTGAAGAACTTAAAAAGTTTCATAAGACAGTTTTTGACGCTGAAAGCATTACCAATACAGCAAGTGAATTGAAATTTATGAATGAGTTAAAACAACTTATTCAACAAGAATTAATAAACCCAACTCCAGATTTTGTTAAACATTTCGCACGACAAGTTTACCCAAGTGTTGTAACTGCAAAGGTTTTGGAACAGTTCACTAACTTGACAAAGAAATCCATTCAACAACATATTAGCGACCTTATTACGGAACGTCTTAAAACTGCTTTGACTAAGGAAGACGAAGAAACTAAGAAACAAGAAGCTGTTCAAGCATTAGAACAAGCAAAACTTGACGACGTAAAAGTTGTTACGACAGAAGAAGAGCTTGAAGGTTTTATGATTGTTAAAACCATCCTAAGACAAAAAATTAGTGCAACTAGAATAACTCATAGAGATGCACAATCATATTTTGCAATCTTACTTGACGACAATAACCGTAAGACAATTTGCAGACTTTATTTAAACGGTAGCAAAAAGTTTTTAGCAACACTTGACGACCAAAAGAAAGAAGTAAAAAATGAAATAAATTCTTTAGACGACATCTTTAAACATTCTGAAACACTTTTAAAAATCGTTGATAATTACGACAAATCTAAAGATCCTACGCAACCAAATGACAAAAACACATTTGCCTAACAGTAGACTGGCAATAGGGGGTCTTCTCCGCTAGACTGTTTTGTGGTAATAAGCCCGCCCATCGACAAGCTGCAAAACGTTATATGCAATGCTAAAATATGACTCAACAAATAAAAATAAATGAAAGTATGAAAAAAACAATTCTTCTTTTAATCGTATTATTTGCTTCGCTCTTTGGGAATGCACAAAGCTATAATTTTGAGCAAGGTGTTAAAGCGTATAAAGAATATGATTGGGAGAAAGCACTTGAATATTTCGGACGTGAAATTAATGATAACCCCAAGGCTCCGTTATCATATTATTATCGTGCAATTATTTATAATTATCAGAATCAAATTTCGTCTGCTTTAAGCGACATAAATAATGCAATTAAATATTTTACAAGAAAAGATAAATCAATATTGGCTGTCGCACATAGACTAAGAGGTGATATTTATGTAAAAATTGAAAATTACGATAAAACATTTGAAGATTATTCCATTGCTTTAAAACTTTCTCCAGATGACCCTGAAATTTACATTGACAGAGCGCAAATATATTTTGACTTAATACAGTATCAAAAAGCTGAAGCCGACTATAATCAAGCATTAAAAATTGATGAGTCATTAGTGATAGCATGGGCAGGATTAAGTAGAAATTATCTAAGTCAAAAAAATTATCCTGAAGCCGAAAAAACGCTAAATAAACTTATTAAACTAGCTCCTAAATACACTGAAGGTTACAAATTTAGGGCTCGTTTATAATACTCCCCAGTTGTTGGACCAAAAGGTTAGTGATGCTAAGTTAATATTTTGTGCTGTATTATGCAGCATTTTGTTTTAAAGATTTGTAGTAAGCATCATTGGGTTTCATCCCAATGCCTTGATGTTTTTTCTG
>CAISCU010000045.1 GCA_903883965.1 uncultured Bacteroidota bacterium | reverse complement strand
CAAAATGAAATCAAAATAAAAACCTATAAAAATAAATATCCCCGAAATCACTTGATTTCGAGGATATAATTAGTAAATTTAATCTTTAACAAACTGTATCGTTTATTTAGGACTAGTCAAATTTCCATCTCAATACCATAAGTATTAGATAAGATCTTACACAAAAATTCAACTACTAACTAAAGCAGCTATAAATACAATAACATTTCGGCTCCGCTCAATGTTCCAAAAACTCGCAAGACAAAATAGAATCTCATTCATTAACCAATTTTACTTCGGAAGTCCCGACCATTGCCCTGATGAAACAAGTTTATCAGGATTATAATCAAGCGGCGCACAAAATCACAAGTAATTGTTGTGGGGAAGCCCTGAGGAAGTGAATCCGACAGCAATAAGAAAATATTAATGATTGACGTAGAAAATGACTTGCTGCGTTATTCGCGCTTAAAACAATTACGTACTGACGAGGCTTTGCCTGTCAGCATAAACCATTTTAAGCAGATTGGCGCAGGTCTTACCCTGATGAAGCTTTGCTTATCAGGGTTTCCCCCTGACGAAACTAGTTTGTCAGGATAATAAATTTGGGTGCCTTTTTTGTCAAGAAAAATGGTAGCATCAAACAACCACTCGCAAGCGATCTTTAACAGATGACTTTTCTAAAATACAAATTGGGTTCTACTCCGCTATTATCAGCTAACACCTAATGGCGTTTGAAGGTTAAATTTAGTCAGATTCTCAGTGCTTTAAAGCTGTATGGAATGCCTATATAATTTGTAATGAATACAGAAAGAATTAAATTCGTATTATGAGTAAAGAAATAACTACAATTGAAAGTCTTATCAAAGGTGGTTTAATTGGTGCTTTCATTGGTTCATTTTTGTTGAAAGACAAAGAAGAAGGCGCATGGATTGGTGGGGTAATAGGAGCAATTATTGCTTCTACAACTAAAGCGAATCAGGAGGCTCAAAATACCAATATTCCAGTTTATGTTGAGGAAAATGGGAAGTTATATGCAGTAAGTGCTTCTGGGCAGAAAAAATTCATCAAACATATTGCCAAACCAACTGCTCAATTTCCTGATAAATTTGAACTTTTGTAAAATGTCAACCCAAAGAATGCGGGTATTTGCAGGTCCAAATGGTTCAGGAAAAACAACTATTTTTAAAGGCATTTTGCAAGAGAAAAATGTAAATGTTGGTTTTTTTGTAAATGCTGATGAAATTGAAAGCCAACTCCAGACTCATCATCACCTCAACTTGAACAATTTTGGATTGAAAATAGAAACAACACAAATTCAATCCTTTTTTAAAGAAAGTAAATTTGCTCCTATAAAACGCAATGAAATAGATTTGTATTCAGCGAATAAAAATTAGGCTTCATCTGCCGCTCAGCCGCCCGACAGAACAAGAATTCACGAATCACTCTTTACAATCGAATCAAAACTATTTCATTCATTTAATCAGATGTTGTTCGGAAGTTCCGACCATTGAATCAACTCATATTTTGTATCGTGGCTAGGGTTACAATCAAAAAAAAAGCTCAGTTTAAAGGTTTATGAATTCCTAAAAGTATATAAAAATGACAACTTTTAGGAATTTGTATATCTTTGTTAGATGAAGACTATTGAACGCAAACAATACTTAAATAAACTAAAGGTTCTTAAAGACAAGAATTTAATTAAAGTGGCAACTGGGGTAAGGCGTTGTGGTAAATCAACTTTAATGGTTCAATTTCAAAAAATGTTGCGTAAAGAAAACAAAGAGGTTTCCATTATTTCCATTAATATGGATGCGCCTCAATTTCGATTTTTAGCAGAGAAAAATTGGAAGGAAATTTACGATTATATCATCAATAATCTTAAAAAGAACACAATGAATTATGTGTTCATGGATGAAGTACAGAATGTTGTTGAATTTGAAAAATTATTAGAGGGTTTGTATGTACACCCGAATATTGATTTGTATGTAACAGGCTCAAATGCATTTTTATTATCTAGTGAATTGGCTACTTTGCTTACTGGAAGAGCGTTTGAAATAAATGTATTGCCTTTTTCATTTGCCGAATTTTTGGAATTCACAGGCAAATCTGCAAATCCTGATCGGGCATTTGCAGAATATATTAGAATTGGAGGTTTTCCTGAGGCAGTTCGACTTTCAGCTGATGGATACAATTTTGCAAACGAATACCTAAAAACGGTTTTCAATAATATTTTTCAAAATGATATTTCTAAACGCATTAAAATTTATGGTGAACAATCTTATCTTGAAGTTTTCAATTTTTTAATTGATTCAATTGGTTCAACGCTTTCAGCTGGAAATATTGCCAAAGTTTTAACGGCTAATAAAAAGAAAATAGACAATAAAACCGTGTCAAAGTACATCAATTCTTTAGTAGAGGCTTATTTATTCTATAAAGTCAATAGGTATGATATAAAGGGAAAACAACATTTGGTTACACAAGAAAAATATTATGTAGTAGATTTAGGTTTTCGAAATGCATTGCTAGGAAAAGAACTTGTTAGCGATGCAGGACATTTACTTGAAAATGTAATTTATCTTGAACTAATAAGAAGAAACAACCAAGTATGGATAGGTAAAGCCAATAATTTGGAAGTTGATTTTGTAGCTCGAAACAATGAAGGTATCACACAATATATTCAAGTTTCACAAACAGTTCAACATCCTGCAACATTGGCTCGTGAATTAGCACCATTTGAAACCATTGGTGATCACAATGAAAAACTATTAATTACAATGGACTTTGATATGGGAACATACAATGGAATCAAAAAAATAAATGCGATAGATTGGCTACTAAATTCATATTCAAAATAGAATCACTTATTCATAAAAATCAGCTGTCGCTCAGCCAACCGAAAAAAAACAGCTACGGCGCACATGCAATGTGCGCCGTAGCTGTTAGAAGACCTTGTTATAAGTAATATCTTAACTACCCCTCATTGTTTTCTTCAGCTACTTTGCCTTTGGCAAAATCGGCAGCAAAGTCAACAAATACTTTGTAAGCTGGGGTGAAAGAAAAGCGAGTATCTCCATTGCGTTCGGTAATGTTTCTTCTGCTCATGGTACGAATAAAATCTCTTCTGCTTTCGCCAGATTTTAACTGATTGTTGTTTAAAATGATATCGGCATAAGAACTGTTTTCAAAATACTCGTCAATTTTTTCATGTTCAAATTCTGCATACTGAATTTCTTCTAAAAAGTTTTTTCCATCTTTGTCTAATTCGTAACATAGAATGGCAAAGAACAAACAGATATCTCGGCTCAATTGCTCACCTGTTTCATAAGATAAAATAAAGCCGTAATCGGTTTTTAACTCCAATTCATAGCCAAAACTTTCTTTGAAAAATTTCACGTAAAAAGCGGCATTGTCTTTTAATGAAATGAATTTTTGGTCGGTAGCTAAAATAAATTTACCGCCCATGAGGTCGTTTACTATCTCTTTATGATGTCTAGGAAATTCCATATCTATTGATTTTAATTTTGGGTACTCTCAATACCATTTGACTGGTTTTAATTAAACTGCGTTCTTTATTGGTATCTACTTCTATACTAATACCATCTTCAAATAACAATGCGGTTAGCGCAAACAATTTATCGGTTTCTATATTTTCGTATTCAGATTTAAGGGTCAATCCGCACCAATCAAAGAAGCTTTCTAAAGGCAATTGCTGCAACATTTTTTCTTTGTATAAATCTTTATTGAATACCCATTTGTCTGAGGAAGCCTTTGGATCTTCTAATATAATGGTTTCGTCTTTGCCAAATTGCTGCACATATTCTTTTGCATTCAGGTACATGTCGTTGCTATACGGGTATTGCCTTTCCACTTTGAAAATTTTAGGCAATGGTGCACGGTATGGTGCTTTTAAAAACTCTATCCAACCTGTTAGTATGATAGATTCGGTGCGAATGCGTTCTATCAATGGCAACAACTCGTTGGTGAGCAATTTGGCCTGTTTGAGCAAGTCATCATTGGTTTGTACCAGAAATACATACATTTTTTCAAACTGTAAACGGAGCATTTCATCGTCGAAGTTGAGCCTGCGAATGTTCACATAATTTGAAATATCAAACAACTTATTGGTGATTGATTCAGAATGGTTGATGTCTAATATGTTGTTGAGTGGGGTGATGTAGTAATCGATCCAGAAACTGGCTTTGCGAACTTTTTCTTTGTAATCGAGCTTGTCAACATTTGATTTGAGTTCGCGGGTTTCAGCCAATAAACGAATGGTATTTTTTTCTACTGCTTCACTAAATTCTTTGACCTCTCCATGCAAATCGTTGATGCGTTGGCCCAAAATGAGTTTGTCGCCATGAATGCCATCTCTGATTTTTTTGAAAAGGGTGCCAATGGAGCGTTCGTATTTTTGAATGGTTTCTGGCAACAAGGGTCTAAACTCGTTGAGTATAAATTCAAACAGCTTAAAATAGGTATCACGGAATTCATAATCATCGCCGAGTTTACGGATTATTTTATAATCGATAAGCTGTTGAAGAATGTGTTCGTTTCGGTCATCAAAAATGGCTTGCAAGCGTTCTTTTCGGATGTGTCCGAACTCTTTTTGCAAGTCAAAAATATCCTTTAAACTATCGTAATAGTTAGCCAGGAAATTTAAGATGGTTTTTGGTTCTGCTTTAATCATTGTTTGTGTTTGATTAAGCGTTGTTTCTTTCGCCGTACATGGCGTTTACTTTTTCGTTGATATTTATTTTGCCTGCATTTGGATAAATGAAATAATATTTACCAAAGCCAGCAACTGCATCTGGTGCCGCAAAAATTGGAATAAAATGGTGCTCTTTACAGAACCTCACCAATTCAGGCCTATTTTGTTTGTCGATGGTTGCCACCTCATCAATAAACAAAGCAATTCTATTTTCATCATCATTAATTGCCAATCGGTTAATGATATTCATGATGATCATTAAACGGATCATTTTATCGGTACCGTCCGACTCAATTTGTTCATTCAAGTCTACAGGTTTGGTAGTACCTTTTCGGGTAAGGTGTAAGGTAATGTCAAACAAATCATCGAAATCAATTTTTTTGCCTGTATCTAAATAGTTGTCTAATACTTTTAAGTTTTCAGAATGGTCAAATTCAAACATGAGTTGACCTCTTACTTGCTGTATTTGGCTGATCTTTTTTACTTCATCAACCAGGCGTTTGTTGTCAACCAATTCAATAGTTAACGACTCAATATCAGAAATTCTAGCTTGCGATAATTTGGCGTTGAATTTATTGTATACGAATTCTTTGAATTCATCGTAGCGTTTCAACAAAGCAAAGGCGGGGTTTGCAAACTGAGTTGAGATACTCTCTAATAAACTTGAAATGGAGCGTTCCTTGTCGTCAATCAGGGCTATTTCTTCTTCTACATACCTGATAAAATCTATTTCATCTGCAAAGGTTGATTGCAATTTGTCGCGCAGTTTCTCAAACAATTTGTCTTTGTTGCCTTTGAGTTCGTTGCGGTCGCTCATGTTAATTTGAATCTTTTTGAAAAGGTTGTCCAAATCATCTGAAGATTCAAATTCTTCAAGGGCCAATCCAAAAGTTTCCAGTTGCTGCTTGTACTCTTGAATTTCTCTGATGCGTCTTTCTCTTTTGTCTTTGTCAACAATCATTTCTTGCACCTCGAGCTGTTTTTTGGCAATGGTTTTAGCCAACTTACTTTGCTCGGCTTCTAACTTTTGGTTTTCTTCGTTGAGGCTATTTAATTCTTGTTTTAACTTGTCTATTTGTTTTGAAATGGCTGGCTTGCTCTTGATTTTTTGAATCTTGGTTTTGATTTCATCAATTTGTTCGTGAATGATTTTTAAATCGGCCTGTGTTTTTTCAAAATCTTTCACCACTTCTAACAATGCTGTTTGATTTTTTAAATCGGTTTTAGCATTGGCCAATAATTCTTTGATTTCTTCAACCGTTTGGAAATCTTTTTTCTCTATGTTTTTAGAGATGTCTATTTCTCCATCAAAGATTTTTAATTTATCGCTCACTTGGTGAACCGCTTTTAAAACTTGGGTTCCAGGTAAACTTTTAATTTCTTCACTCAAAATGGCATTGAGCAATTTGCGGTTTTCTTTGTTGCCTGAAATTTTATTGATTAATAAATTGCTGTAGTTTTTAATTTGGTTTTCAAACAGGGCAATCTGACTTTTTAATTGGTCAATTCTAAATGCAATAGATTTGCTGTTAAGGTTTTGAACCTCCACCATGGTAATGCGGCTTTCAATGTCTTTTCTTTTTTTGTCGAGATTTGAAAGCGTTTCGTTCAGCAATTCAATTGGATCAAAAGATTGAATGAGTTTCAATTCGCTTTCTTTTTCGTTTAAGGCATAAGCCCTGCTTTTAATTTCAGCTTCTTTACCTCCAATTTTCCTGTCAAATTCAGCTTTTTGAGGAATATACAATTCATTGATTTCGGTATTGATTTTTGCAATGAATTGGTTTTTGTCTACCAATTGGGCTTGTAATGTTGGCAAAGTGCTTTCATAATTTTTATTGAAAGCATAATAGAGCTGGTCTATAATTTTTGCTTTGGCATGGTACTGACTCACTACTTCTCTGAACTCATCAAATTCGTTTTTAACGGCCTTTAAGTTTCTAATCTCATTGTTGATTTTGCGCAAATCAATGATGTCTTTTTTGTTTTTCTGAGAAAAATTTAAGGTTTCGTTTTCGCGGTTATCTGCAATGATTAAAGCCTCTTTTAGGTTTTTATTGGTGATGAGTTTGGTATTGATCAAATACCTGTAAATCCTAGAAAAGTTATTGCTCAAACCTTCTGTTTTTACATTGTCTTCGAGCCAAACTACGCCATTGTTTCTTTTACCTCTTTGGTAAACGGTATTGAAGACTTCTCTTTTGTCTTTGAAAGGTTCTAATTCCAATCCTCTTTCAAGTAAAGCTCCTTGTACTTCGTCAAACTTTAGCAGTCTTTTGTCTTTGCCTACAAAGTATTCTTCTTTGTATTCGCTGTTGAACCTGTAATATTCCAATTCACTTTCACTGTTTCTTTTTACCAAAATACAGTAATAGGTTTTCTTAAAAATTTCAAAAACAATATAACTTTGGTTGTGGTTAGGAAAGTAATGGTGTAAGGTTTCTTTATCGCCTCTTCTTTGACCAGAAAAAGTCATTTTATTGCCATCTACGATGAACAAAAAGTTCAGTGCATAAATGAGCGTACTTTTTCCGATATTATTAGGGCCTACCAATTGTAAACTGTCACAATCGTTTAAACGGATTTCTGCTTTTCCGTAAACTTTTGAATTGAGGATACTTAACGATGTTAGCATTTAGTCTGTGTTTGAAGTAGCCAAAATAGTCACTTTTAAACACAAGAAACTAACACAAAACCCACAATTTACATGCTTATATTTGTCATAGAACCAGCTGTTTAGCGTAGCGTATGATGGGCGTCAAATAAATACTAACAAATTTTATGCAACTGTACTTGGTTGTTTTCAATAATGAAAAAGGAATAATCGTAGCATTCATAGTGTTTTTGGCCAGGTTTTGGCTCTAATAGACGCGTATGATAACTCATGTCAAAACCTTCTGCTAACAGTTCAGTAAGGCTTATTTTGAGTTGATTTTGCTCAAATAAATGAGCTATGATTCTTCGGTTTTTTCGAAGAAAATAATTGGTACGTTTGATGTGTTTGAGTGCCTCTGATTTGAATTGGTGATGGAAACTACTCCGGCAGCCATCGTCACAAAATTTTTTATCAATTCTTCCTTTAACAGGTTGCTTACAATAATTACAGTATTTCATGGGGTATTTTAACCCGCAATTAAATACGCTCTCCAAAAATGAGGCTGCCAATGCGAACCATGCTGCTTCCATTTTGAATGGCCAATGCATAGTCGTTGCTCATGCCCATTGATACTTCAGCAAATTCCGCTTGATTTTTGAAACAGGTATTTTTAAGGAAATCAAAGTGGTTTTTTAGGGTTTTGAATTCGCTGTTAATGATTTCCTGATTTTGGGTATGGGTTGACATGCCCATAATGCCTGAAATTAATACATTGGGCATTGAATTTGATTGCGTATGTAAAATTAAAGCTTCAGCTTCTTGGAGTGTCATGCCAAATTTACTTTCTTCTTGTGCAACTTTGAGTTGAAGCAATACCTGAATGGTACGGTTGTTTTTTGCGGCTTCTTTTTGAATGGTTTCTAACAACTCAATACTGTCTACAGAGTGTATCCATGCCACAAAGGGGGCAATGTATTTCACCTTATTTTTTTGTAGATGACCGATTAAATGCCATTCAATGTCTTTGGGCAGTTCTTCGTATTTACCACAAAGTTCTTGCACGCGGTTTTCACCAAAAATGCGCTGACCAGCCTCATAGGCCTCTACTATTTTTGCAGATGGGTTGTTTTTACTAACCGCAATTAGCTTAACTTTGTTTCCTATTTCTTGAAGAATATCGGCTATTTTTGATTGAATCATTTATGCAAAGAAAATTTAAATTTCTTTTATTGTTTGTATCGGCTATTATTTTAGCTTGTAATTCTTTCCATTCAGCTTCAACTGAAGATACAGAAGTATTGTCTCAGGACCAAATGATTCAAGTGTTAACAGACATTCATATTGCAGAAGCCAAAGTGACAGATTTAGCGATGTCTGGCGATACCGTTGCCATTACAGAGGCAAAGTATTATCAAGTGGTTTTTGATAAAAACAAAACCAACGCCAAACAATTTGAAAAAAGTTACAAATACTATACAACCAAGCCTGTACAATTAGATAGCATTTATCAGCAAGTGATTACCAATTTAGCGGTATTAGAAAATACGCATAAAAATGATTTTATGCACCCGCAGGCAGTTCCGGAAAGATTGATTGAAAACCTTGTAAAATAAAACAAATTGCCATATCCTAAAAACATAGATCAGAAATTAGAATTCAACCAGGTAAAAGCATTGGTTATGTCTTATTGTTTATCGCCAATGGGTAAACAATATGTAGATAAAATTGCATTCATTAACAAGCAAGAGGTTTTAACCAAATTGTTGTTACAAACCAAAGAGTTTCAAACCATCTTAAATGAGGACAATCATTTTCCAATAGACCATTATTTTGATATCCGTTCGGCTTTAAACAAAGCAAAAATTGAAGGGGTTTGGTTAGATGAGGAAGAATTTTTACAGGTTAAATTGGTATTGCAAACCTTTTTAATGGTTACCCGTTTTTTAAGAGAAAGAGGTGGCAAATACCCTCAGTTAGAAGCCTTGTTAGAGGGTTTAATTTTTAACGATATTCTCATTAGGCGCATAGATCGGGTTATTGACACCGAGGGATTGATGAGGCCCAATGCCAGTATAGATTTGGCAAAATTGAGTCAGAAATTACAAGAAAAAGAAACTGAAATTAGAAAACGCATTAACCGCTTGTTTGACAAAAATTTGGCAGCTGGTTATTTGACAGAGAATATAGGTATAACCATTAGAGAAGGGAGACTGGTATTGCCAGTACTTGCCGAACACAAAAGGCATGTACCAGGTTTTATGCACGACGAGTCTCAAACAGGTCAAACGGTATTTATTGAGCCTACCGAATGTTTTGAACTCAATAACATTTTGCGTGAATTACAAATTGCATACAGAAGAGAAAAGGAAAGAATTTTATTGGAATTGACAGACCAATTGAGGCCACAAATACAGGAAGTCAATACCCATGTTCAGCGTTTGGGTTTGTATGATTTTATTAGGGCAAAAGCCTTATTGGCAAATGCCATGAAAGCAGGCATGCCTATTTTGAGCAAACACCCCATCATAGAACTATACAAGGCCTATCACCCTTTATTGAAATTAAACCACGATAAACTGGGCTTGAACACAGTTCCTTTAAACATTCAACTCAATTCCGAAAAACACATTGTAGTTATTTCAGGACCCAATGCCGGAGGTAAATCTGTTTGCTTAAAAACCATCGGTTTGTTGCAATACATGTTGCAATGTGGTTTTTTAGTACCCTGTGCAGATCACAGTGTGTTTGGTGTTTTCAAAGAGTTGATGGTTGATATTGGTGACGAACAAAGTATAGAAAATGATTTGAGTACATACAGTTCTCATTTGTTGCACATGAAAAAATTCTGCGATTTTGCTGATGCCAAAACCTTATTTTTAATAGATGAATTTGGAACCGGAACTGATCCTCAATTTGGTGGCCCATTGGCCGAAGCCATATTGAATTACCTGGCTCAGAAACGTTCATTTGGAGTGGTGACAACCCATTTTAGCAATTTAAAGAATTTTGCAGCTACCCAAAAAGGATTAGAGAATGCATCAATGTTGTTTGACCACGAACACATGCAACCCTTGTATCGATTAGAATTGGGTAGACCTGGAAGCTCTTATGCATTTGAATTGGCTAGTAAAAGTGGCTTGCCCGAACACATTATCAATTATGCCAAACACAAAGTTGGAGGCAAACAAAAAAAGGTGGATGATTTGCTACTAGAGCTTGAAAAAGAGCAAAAGCAAGTGGCCTTGTTAAAAGCGCAATTGCAAGAAAAAGAAAAGTCTGCAGCTGCATCCTTAGTGAAATACCAAACCTTGGCTTCAACCATAGAAGAACATAAAAAAACTTTAATGAAGCAGGCCAAACAAGAGGCTTTGGCCATTGTAACGGAAGCCAATAGTAAAGTAGAGGCGGTTATTCGCGATATCAAAAAAGGACAGGCCGATTTAGAAAGTCAGCGAAAAGCCAGACTAGAAATCAAACAAGACATTGCCGAATTAAAAGAAGAAATAAAAGTTGAATTAGAGCAAGAGCCTGAGAAGCCACAAATAATTGATGGCAATATAGAGGTTGGTTCTTATGTGCAAATGACAGACCAAGATACAGTGGGAGAGGTATTGGAATTGAGTAAAAACAAAGCCATCGTGAATTTTGGGAATTTGAAAACCACGGTCGATCTCAAAAAACTAAAAAAAGTATCAAAACCTGCGCCAGTTAAACCTGTTTTTGTGGCAGCTAAAGGTTTAGACCTGAACGAGAAAATGATGCAGTTTAAGCCAGAATTAAATTTAATTGCAACCCGTGCTGATGATGCCCTTAAAATACTTGAACATTATTTAGATGATGCCTATTTGTTGGGTATCAAAGAAGTGAAAATTGTGCATGGGAAAGGTTACGGTATTTTAAGAAAGGTCATCAGAGAATTTCTTAAAAACAGCAAATTGGTAGTGAAAGTAAAAGATGAACACATAGATTTTGGCGGTGATGGCATTAGTGTGGTTACACTCAATACCCAGTAGTTATTTCCCTAAGCTGCAATGATTACTTTGAATTGAGCCGGCAAAAAACAAACTTCCCATCTCATTGAATTTAATGGGGTCGTCTGTAGTAAGAAATTTTCGTTGCCCATTTTTGCTCAATTTTTCTGAAATTTCTGGGTGTCTATATAGGTAATCCTTTAAGCTATTGGCAACAATGCCACCTTGTGAAACCAATTGAATGTTTTCGGGTAATTCTTTTTGTATTAGAGCTGTTAATAATGGGTAGTGCGTGCATCCCAATACAATGGTATCAATGGCCGCATCTTTACTGAGCAATTCTTTGAGATTGTCTTTGATAAAAAAGGCAGCTCCACTTGTATCCATTAAATTGTTTTCAATGATAGGAACCCACATAGGGCATGCTTGTTGGCTTACCATGGTATGTGGCGAAAATTTAGCAATTTCTACTACATACGATTCAGACTGAACAGTACCTAATGTGCCCAAAATGCCTACATGTCCGGTATTGCTTAATTTGCCAACCAATTCTGTAGTTGGCCTAATTACACCCAAAACCCTTTTGTTGGGGTACTTTTCGGGTAAATATTTTTGTTGAATGCTTCTCAATGCCTTGGCAGATGCCGTATTGCATGCTAAGATGACCAACTCGCAGCCTTGATTGAATAAAAAATCTACCGCTTCTAAAGTGTATTCATACACCGTATCAAAAGACCTATTGCCATAAGGAGCTCTGGCATTATCGCCCAAATACAAATAATCGTATTCAGGCATTTGCTGAACCATTTCTTTTAAAACAGTTAGACCGCCAAACCCCGAATCAAATACGCCAATTGGTGAATTCATTACAACGAAGATAATGAAACAAGGTGGTCAAATTCAATTACAACAATTTTTCGATGGCCCGTTTTATTTTTGAGCTAGTTGGCTTGGTGATGCTCAAATAATAGTCGACTACTTTGCCATCTTTGTTGATGAGGTATTTGTGGAAGTTCCATTTGGGTGCTAGTGAAGTGCAGCCATTTCTAGATTTGTCTGACAAGAATTTGTACAATTCATGGGCCTGATGGCCTTTGATTTTTACTTTGGCAAAAACAGGGAAACTGGTTTTGAACTTCAATGAGCAAAATTGGCCAATGGCATTGCCTTCCAAGGGCTCCTGTCCACCAAAATCATTACAAGGAAATGCTAAAATTTCAAAGCCCTTGCTTCTGTATGTTTGAGCCAGTTCTTCTAGTTCAGCGTATTGTGGTGTAAATCCACATTCACTTGCTGTATTGACAATGAGCAATACCTTTCCAGCATATTGGTCAAGTGATATGGTTTCGTTTTGAAGGTTTTGTACCTTAAATTGATAAATATTTTCTTGGGTCATGGCTTGGTTACAATTGATAAATAATAATAGAATAATAAAATACCTCATATTTCTTAAAACAAGCTTTGCCGGATATTGTTTAAATCAAAAAATAATTGATATGCTAAAAAAAATCATGCTCTATGCCTTTTTAGTTTTGTGCTATTCGGCATCGGCTCAAAACCCTGAAGATGTTACAGGGGTTTGGCTCAACCAAAGTGGTGAAGGTAAAATAAAAGTTTTTAAAGTAAATGATTTGTTGTTTGGAAATTTGGTTTGGCTAAAAAATCCAAATCAAGACAATGGTAAACCCAAATTAGATAGTAAAAATCCGGATGTTTCCAAAACCAACCGTAAGCTTCAAGGATTACTTATTTTAACTGGATTTCATTGGGATGCAGCTCATCGACATTGGAATGATGGGGAAATCTATGACCCTAAATCGGGTAAAACATACAAGTGTTCGCTAAGCCTCAAAAACAAAGACGAACTGCATATCAGAGGATATATTGGTATCAGCATAATTGGTAGAACTGAAACATGGAAACGGGTAAAAGAAGTTGAAAGTGATAGCCATTGAAGAAATCTGCTGAAAAATCAGGACATTCATTAAATTTGTAAGGCAACAAAAACACAAAGTCTTTCATTCTATGGTTAAAACTTCAAACAACATTCAATTTGCCCGTAAAATTTTAACGGTTGTTTTAGTGTTGTATGCCATCATAGCTGGTTTAACATGGCCCGTTCCGCAATTGCCTATATTGGAACAAAGTATCCGTAATTTGTATTTTCATGTACCGATGTGGTTTGGTATGATAGCTTTATTAGTGGCCTCAGCTTATCAATCATACTTGGTGCTTTCTGGAAAAGGTTTGTTTGCCGATGCCAAATCAAATACCTATGCTTCTATTGGAATGTTATTTGGCATAATAGGTATTTTAACAGGAATGATTTGGGCTAAAAATACCTGGGGAGCCTATTGGGTTAGCGATCCTAAGTTAAACAGTGCTGCCATTGGTATGCTCATGTATGCAGCTTATTTTGTATTGAGAGGGTCTATCGAAGATGATTACCAAAAAGCGCGTATTGCAGCTATTTATAATTTGTTCTGTTTTCCTATATTTATGGTGCTCATATTTGTGATTCCTCGCTTAACCGATTCTTTGCATCCAGGCAATGGGGGCAATCCAGGTTTCAATCAATATGATTTAGATAGCCGCCTAAGAATGGTGTTTTATCCTGCAGTAATTGGCTGGGTATTGCTTGGTTTTTGGATAGCAGAAATTGCAATTAGGTACAAATCACTTCAATTAAAAAAATGGACCAAGTCCGCTTAATATGAAAAGTTTAATATTCAATCAAATTACAAAGAGTGCTGAACAACCCGATTTGTTCACTGCCGATAAATACAATGTAGTAGTAGCAGTTATTGCTATATTATTCATTGGCTTGTTTGCTTATTTATTTAGCTTAGACAGGAAATTAACCAAATTGGAAAAACAGTCAGAAAAGTAAATATGAAAGTAAGTTATATCATTGGCGTTCTGCTCATAGGTGTTGCCATTGCAGCCATTGCAAGTATGTATGGAGATGCCAGCACTTATGAAGATTTTGCAACAGCAAAAGCCAATACCGAAAAGGAATTTCATATAGTTGGCACACTCAATAAATCTAAAGAGCGTTATTACGAACCTAAAAAAGATGCCAATTTCTTTAGTTTTTATATGATAGATGAAAAGGGTATGGAGTCAAAAGTGGTGTATCACCATCCTGAACCAACTGATTTTGATAGATCAGAAAAAATTGTCATAGTTGGACAAATGCAGGATGGCTATTTTGATGCAGAAAAAATATTGCTCAAATGCCCAAGCAAATACACCGATAACCAGGTAAAAGGCAGTTAAAAATTGCTCTTAAAAATCCTGACGGCAATACTTAAAAGTACTATCCCAAAGAATTTTCTAATCAGGCTCAATCCTGAACTCCCTAATTTACGCTCAATCCAAGAGCTAGATCTAAGCACCACAAATACAAAAATGAGGTTGATGAGCAGCCCAATTAAAATATTGGGAATAGAATAAACCGCTCTCATAGATATGATGGTTGTGAGGGTTCCAGAGCCTGCAATAATTGGAAACGCAATGGGAATAATACTACCCGTTTTTTCACTGGGGTCTGATTTCAATAGCTCAATTCCTAAAATCATTTCAAGTCCAATTAAAAAAATGACAATTGACCCCGCAATGGCAAACGAGGGTAAATCAATCCCAAATAACTTTAAAAAACTTTCTCCCAAAAACAAAAACAAGGCCATTAATGCCCCTGCGGCTAGTGTAGCTTTGCCACTGTCTAGCGACTTTTCCCTATTTTTAATGGTGATAATGATTGGTAAGGCCCCAATGATATCTATGATGGCAAAAAGGGTCAAAGAAATGGTTGTAATGTCTTGAATTGAAAACATGCTGCAAAGATAGCTTTGCACTCCGTTAAATTTTAAATAATTTGCAGCGTGAGATTTTTAAAAACCATAGGGTTCCATTTTTTTTTGATGGTCCTATTTTTATATTTAGCTGCTTGGCTTGCGGCCTTTTTTCTGAGTGGTTATACCCGACATGGGCAATACCTGACCTTGCCCGATTTAAAAGGATTGACTTTTGAGTCGGCAGAAACTTTGCTCAAGCAAAAGAACCTAAGGTATGTCATTACAGATACTGTTTTTGTAGAAGGCATGCCCAAATCAGCAATTGTAGAGCAAAACCCTATTCCCAATTCAAAAGTAAAAGAGGGGAGGATTGTTTATTTGAGTATTAATTCTTCAACATCAGCTATGGTAATGATGCCCAACCTCATCAACAGTTCTCTGCGTTTTGCCGAAACGGTGATTGCTGGTTCTGGTTTAAAATTGGGAGAAATTATTTACCAACCTGATATAGCTCAAAATGCAGTTTTAGATCAGTTGTTCAATGGTCAAAGCATTCAGCCCAATACCAAATTGCCAAAAGGTTCCGTTATTAACTTGGTGGTTGGAGACGGAAGCGGGGGTGCATTGGTTGCCATGCCTGATTTAACTGGATTGGGTTACAAAGATGCCACTGCTGTTCTAAAATCTTCGATGTTGCAAATTGGAGCTGTTGTATTTGAAGATGAAAATCATGACACTGCTAATGCCATTGTGGTGCGTCAAAATCCTACTTTTCAATCTGGTGCAACCATAAAAAGTGGTCAAGCCATTGATGTATTCTTAAGTACAAAAAAATAAATGAAACTCAATCCATATCAACTATTACTGCTTTGTTTGACGCTGCTTTTGGCTAATTTTTTGGCGGCTCAAGAAGTTGAAATGCCATTATTGGCCAAACCTAAAATGAAGCTGTTCCATCAGCCAACAATTGAAAAGGCTGTTTCCTTTAAAACCGAGAGCTTGCAAATGCCGGTGATAGACTATTTTGAAAAAGAGGGGCGTCCCAATGCACAATATTGGTCCGATACTTTGGTTCAAATTTCAAACAGAACAGCGATATTTAACAACTTAGATGCCGATGGAAATGTTTACAACAATATTGATGGACTGTCCGACCAATTGACTTCCAATTCAATTGTAATGAATGCCTCTGGGGCTAGTTTGTACTTTGGGTTTCAGATTGCAAGCGGAAGTTCTTTTGTAGTTGGGGACTCCTTGGTGTTAGAGTTTTTAAACAAGCAACAGGTATGGACTAAAGTGTGGGGAAGTACCGTTTTGTTGAGCAAATTCAAAGAGGTTATATTGCCAATAGGCCAAGAAGAATTTGGAGGTGATGCTTTTGCTTTTAGGTTTAGTTTGTATGCCAAATCAAACCTAGCAAGTGAACAGATATACCAAATGAAACAAGTGGTATTGGCACCCATGCTTGCTGTTCCTTTTTCTATAGACAATAGCAATGAACTCAATAAAGCAGAAGCGTTTGTTGGATTAGATGTACAATTGAAACAAGATGCTTATTCGCCTGAATTAGGAGTAGGCATTCAGATGGATGCACTTGATTACAAACAACAGCCCTATTTAAACAGTTATAGAGCAGCAGATACCTTTTATATGCACCCCATTTCAATGTTGGCATGCAATACAAAAGACTCGGTTAATATATCGTTTACTTTAAAAACTTTGGCTGCTTGGAAAGCTTCAGATACTTTGGTGTTTGAATGTAGAAATAATTTAGGGAACTGGGTTCCAATGTTGCAATTTCATGAGCCCACAGATTCTATTTCAACGTTTCATTTTCCTATTAATTTTGGTAGGTATAGGCATGCTTTTTTTGCTGGGCGTTGGTATTTAAAAACCATTGCTGAAACTGCTGATACAGCTAAAATATTTGTGAGTGCCATTCAGGTTTACAAGCAAATCAATCTGCCTTTGATTGAAGATTTTTCGTCGAGTATTCGAGTGGCCGATCCAGTTAAATGGCAAGACAATTTTGTATACATCAACAATGAATTTCCGGAAAACCAACCCAGTATCAATGTGGCAACTTTTGATGGGTTAAACGCCAAAGGAAATCCTTATTCAAATTATCCAATTAAAGGAACAGCAGATGTGTTGACATCATGGGTGATAGATTTGAGTAAGTCGACAGCTGCAGATTCATTGTATTTGAGTTTTTATTGTCAATACGAATTACAAGGTACCTCTGAACAAATTTTTCCGGACGATTCCTTAGTACTTGAATACAGGAACTCAACTTATCAAACCAATGCATTTACACCAATCAAAAGTATATCTGCAGTAGATGCAGTCAAACATCAATTCAATTATTACAGTATTCTCCTAAAAGACAGTGCCTGTTTTCATGATAAATTTGAAATCAGATTCAGAAACAGAGGTAGCCTCACTGGTAATTTAAGTCAGTGGCATTTAGATTATATTTATTTGAACAAAGGTAGAACAGCTGCTGATGCAATTAACGATGTAAGTTTAACCAATACGCCACATCCTTATCTGGGCTTTTATTATTCCATGCCTTGGAAGCAGTTCAATGCAGCCCAGGCTAGTTATCCAACAGATACCGCATTGTTGAGGTTTAAAAACCACGATAACCAAAGTTTTGTATTGGATTATTCTAGAACCACCACAGATAATTTGGGCAATACCATTGCTCAATACCAAGATTTTACAAACATTGAGGCCTTGTCTGATACTACAGTTCAATTTTACAAGTCAATTCCATATGCTGCGGTCTCTCCTAGTGCCGATTCAGTTGTTTTTACAACAAGGTATAAAGTAGGTTTTTCTAGTGCTAAAAACGATCTCATTCCTGGCAACGATACCATGAGTGTTTCTACTCAATTTAGCAACTACCTGGCTTATGATGATGGTTCGGCAGAAGCGGGTTATGGTATTAAAAATAAAACCAATTGTGGTGCAGCCTTGCAGTTTAATTTATCGGTACCTGATACGCTTTATGGTGTGTATTTGTTCTTTAACCAAAGTGAAAAAAATGTGGCCAATCAAAAATTTGGTTTGAGGGTTTGGAAGCAAATTACTGCAATTGGTATGCCTGCCAATGATGACCAACTAATTTATAAAATAGAGAACCTAAGCCCCAGTTATTTGAACGCCATCAATGCATATAGTTATTTAAAATTTGACCAACCTGTTCCTGTAGATGGTAAATTTTACATAGGATGGGAACAAGCACAAGCTTATGTTTTAAATATTGGTTTAGATAAGAATTTTCCATTTGGAGTCAATCCCAATTTGTATTTCAAGCAAGATGGTCAATGGTATCCAACAGCTATCAGTGGCACCCCCATGATTAGACCCATCATTGGTAAATGGATAGACGTACCCGCTTCAATTCAAGAACCGATTCAAGAATTAGAAAAATTAGCAGTTACTATTTATCCTAACCCTAGTAAAGGGGTATTCCAAATTCAATCTCAAACGGTTGGAGCATACAATGTGCAGGTTTTTGATTTGTCTGGACGCTTATTGTATGCTGAATTGAATTCGCCGCAGGTGATTCATTTGGATCAATTAGACAATGGCATTTATTTGATGCAACTTAGCAATATATTTACCAAACAATCTCAAACAATTCGCATTTTAATTCAGAAATAACATGGAAGACATTACAGTACAAGAGTTGCATACACGCATGCAAGCAGGTGAAAAAATTAATTTAATTGATGTAAGAGAGCCTCATGAATATGAGGAATTCAATATTGGAGCGACACTTATACCCCTGGGCGATTTGCCTGCTCGTTACGAAGAATTAAATGCCTTTAAAAATGAAGAAATCATAGTGCATTGTCGTTCGGGTGCCAGAAGCGGAAATGCTAAACTATTTTTGTCAGATTTGGGATTTGAAAATGTAAGAAATCTTCTAGGAGGCATGCTTGCTTGGAAAGATCAATATCCGAATGGATGAGGAAAAACAAATAGCTCATTTTAGTGCGATGAAAAACTTCAAAGCTTTTTTGGGCTTTATGTTTTTTTTAGCAGTTGGAATGGCACAATTTCAATGTGGCAACCAGACTCCTCAGGAGCCTGCATACTTAAACCATGATACCTCTGTGCATTATGTTGGAATGAATGCTTGCCAATCGTGTCACCAGGATATTTACAAAACATTTATTCAGACGGGTATGGGGCAATCATTTGCGCCAGCAACTCGGTTAAAATCTGCTGCTAAATACAGCCATACTAAGCCAGTATTTGATACATCACTGGGCTTTTACTATTTGCCGATTTGGATTGGCGACTCTTTATTTATTAAAGAATACCAACTTGGATCTAATCAAGATACCATTCACCAAAGAATTGAACGGGTAGATTATATCATTGGATCTGGACAACATACCAACTCTCATTTGAGCAGTAAAAATGGGTACCTCTATCAATTGCCTTTGACATGGTATAGTCAATTACAGAAATGGGATTTGCCACCAGGCTTTGAAAAGGGTAGGAATGTTCGTTTTTCAAGAGAAATAGGCTTAGAGTGTATCAGCTGTCACAATGCCATTCCTCAAGTAGCAGATAATAACAGCAATTTATTTACAAGCATCCCCAATGGAATTGATTGTGAGCGTTGTCATGGTCCTGGAGAATTACATGTGAAAGAAAGATTGACGGGCTCTCGAGTTGATACATCTAATGGGCCAGATTTTACTATTGTCAATCCTAAAAGATTGGGTTGGGAAAGGCAAACTGATTTGTGTCAACGCTGCCATTTGCAAGGCAATGCGGTACTTAAAACGGGTAAGCAATTTACCGACTTTAGACCAGGTCAAAAATTAGCAGATTATTTCAACGTGTTTATGCCCAACTACAAAGGTGCTGAACAAGAAATGATCATGGCATCACATGCCCAAAGACTTCAACAGAGTCAATGTTTTATCAAAAGCAATCCAACAGAAGTAAATAAAGGCAATTCGCTGTTAAAATTAACCTGTATCAATTGCCACAATCCTCACGTAAGCGTTAAACAAACGGGAGTTGCAATTTTTAACCAAGCTTGCTTGAAATGTCATCAGCCCAGTGCTTGCAATGAAATCAAACAACATCAATCCAATTTGGCTTCACAAAATTGTGTGTCTTGTCACATGCCTAAATCAGGTACGATAGACATTCCACATGTTACAGTTCATGACCATAAAATAGCAATTCCAACTACAATAAAGACTGTCAAATCGCTCAAAACATTTATGGGTTTGTATTGTGTAACAAAAGGCAATTTACACAACATTGATCAAGCTCAGGCCTATTTAAATTATGCCGAAAAATTTGAAGGCTCGCAACAATTGGTATTGGATTCGGCTCAGTTTTTTCTGAACCAGTTGAGTGGAATTGAAGAAGCGAAAGCCATTCAAATACATTATTTATTTTTGAAATCAGATGCAGAGGCTATTTGTAAATTAGCCGAAACACTAAAGCCTCAAAGCCAAACTGACGCTTGGATGGCCTATAGAATTGGGCAGTCTTTTTTTAACTTAAACCAATTTGCCAATGCCATTTCTTGGATAGAAAAAGCTACACAATTGTCTCATGCAAATTTAAAAATGCAAATTAAATTAGGTGCTGCTTATTTAATGAATAATCAAATTGAACAGGGAATTGCAGTATTGAAAAAGGTGATAGCAACAAATGCTACTATTGAAGATGCTTGGACCAATCTGGGTTATGCATATGCGCTTCAGTCAAATTTTAAACAGGCTTTGAACTGTTATAACCAAGAGATAAACATAAACCCATTACACCAGCAAGCTTTGCTCAATAGGGCTGCTGCTTATTTAAATATGGGAGATCAAATCAATGCAAAGAAAGATTTATTAAAGCTAAAAAAAATAGATCCTCGCAATGAAATTATTCCTCAATTGTTGTCTCAAATCAACTAATTTGAACCAACTATGAAATCTAAGATATTGAAGTGGACATTGTTGTTTGTTTGTTTGATGTTACTGATAGTGGCAAAGCTTGCTTATGATGTTTTTTCAGTCAATACTTCCAATATAGCACAACAAGGCAACCAATATATTTTTGTTGGTTCTGATAAAAACTACAAGCAATTTCTTTGGCAATTGAATCAGAAAAATGTGTTAAAAAACTATGCATCTTTTGAACGTTTGGCTAATGTGGTGCAATTCAATAAAAGGCTCAAGCCAGGTCGCTATTTATTGAAACCCGGAATGAGTAATTTTGACCTTTTTAAATTATTGGCTAGTGGCAAGCAGTCACCTGTTGACCTCGTATTTACGGGTGCAAATAACATAGAGCAATTGGCTGCTTTAATAGGGAGCCAAATAGAAACAGATAGTTTGCAATTGATGCGTGAAATTTGGTCTGAAGATTTTTTGTCAAAGGTGCAAATGGATTCAGCAAATGTCATTGGGTTGTTTATACCCAATACCTATAATTTTTATTGGAATACTTCAGCTCAAGAATGCATGCATAGAATGTTGAAAGAATACCAAAAGTTTTGGACCCAACAAAGACAAGAAAAAGCCTCCAACTTAGGCTTGAATCAAAAACAGGTTTCCATATTGGCATCTATTGTACAAAAGGAATCTAACTTATACAAAGAAATGCCTTTGATTGCAGGCGTGTATTTAAACCGCATCAATAAAGGGATGCCATTGCAAGCAGATCCTACTTTGTTATTTATTGCCAATGACCCAGAAAGAAAAAGAGTCACAGCCGACCTCATTGCAATGGATTCTCCATACAATACCTATTTAAATACAGGTTTGCCGCAAGGGCCTATTTGTTGCCCGAGTGTACAAGCCATAGATGCGGTTTTGAACGCAAGCAAAACATTGAATTACTATTTCTGTGCTGCACCTGATTTTTCAGGTAAACATATTTTTGCCAAAACATTGCAACAGCATACAATCAATGCTCAAAATTATAGAAGGGCATTGAATAAAATGGGCGTGTTTAGGTAAGGTTTGACTAGTCCTAAATAAACGATACAGTTTATTAAAGATTAAATTTACTAATTATATCCTCGAAGTCAAGTGATTTCGGGGATATTTATTTTTAT
>CAISCU010000044.1 GCA_903883965.1 uncultured Bacteroidota bacterium | reverse complement strand
GGGAAGCGCGGCGATTTCATCGCCGCGCTTCCCTTTTTGTACAAAAATGCTTTACTTCAATTGCTCGTAATTGCGATGAATGAAATTGGTTAATTCTTCACCATGCAATAAATTCTGAGACAAACGGGCTAAATCAAAAGCTTGTTGCAATACTGCCGTTTTTTCTGTGGTTTCAATTTTGAGAATTTTTCTTGCCAAGTCGTGGTTGGTATTTACCACCACATTCCATGATTCTGGGAATGCTCCAAACATTGAATTTCCTTGCATGCGCTGCATGTCCATCATGCGCCTCTCCCATTCTGGTTTGGTTAAAGTTAAAAAATGATCGTCTGTAGCCAATGCATTGGTTTCAAATTTAAATTTACCCATTGCACCAAATTGATGCTCAAACGTTTCTTTCAAAGAAGTTTGTTCAGCCTCACTCAAAACACTTTCTTTTTTCTCGTCTTTGTCTATGAGTTTATCAACGGTTTCACTATCAACTCTTTTCCAAGTTGTATTTTCAATTTTATATTCAATGTTTGAAATAAAATGGTTGTCAATTGGGTTATCCATTAACAATACATCATAGCCTCTTTTTTGAACCGACTTACAAAAACTATCATGTGCAATGGCATCGTTGGTATACAAAACAACCAATTTACCATCTTTATCAGTTTGTGCAGCAGCAATTTTCTCTTTGTATTCTTCAATGGTAAATAATTGCTTTTCAGTATTTTGTAATAAACAGAATTTGTTTGCTTTTTCATAAAACTTTTCATCGGTAACAATGCCATATTTTACAAACAAACCAATGCTTTCCCATTTATCTTCAAAAGCTTTGCGGTCTGCCCTAAATATTTCATCTAATTTATCGGCAACTTTTTTAGTGATATGTGAATTGATTTTTTTCACATTTCCGTCGCTTTGTAAATAACTTCTACTTACGTTTAAAGGAATATCTGGCGAGTCAATCACACCATGTAACAACATTAAAAACTCAGGTACTATATCTTGAACACTGTCTGTTACAAACACTTGGTTGCTGTACAATTGAATCTTGTTCTTTTGTAAATCAAAATCGGTTTTAACCTTAGGGAAATACAAAATACCTGTTAATTTAAATGGGTAATCAACATTCAAATGAATCCAAAACAAAGGTGTTTCTGCAAAAGGATACAGTTCTTTGTAAAACTGCTCGTAATCCTCGGTTTTGCATTCAGACGGCGATTTGGTCCAAAGTGGAGCTGGGTTATTGATGACCTTTTCTTCAAATTCAATTTCAACGGGTAAAAACTTACAGTATTTGGTTAAAATGCCTCTGATTCTGCTGCTATCATTGAATTCTAAAGAATCTTCAGCAAAATGTAATATAATTTCTGTACCTCTTTGGGTTCTGTCTGATGCACCAATTTCATAAGTTGTACTACCATCACAAGACCATTTTACTGCTGACGCATTTTCTTTGTATGAAAGGGTATGCAATTCAACAGTATGAGCCACCATGAATGCAGAATAAAAACCCAAGCCAAAATGCCCAATTACTTGCGCCCCTTTGTCTTTGTATTTTTCAAGGAATTCTTCTGCGCTACTAAAAGCCAATTGGTTGATGTATTTGCCAACCTCATCCTCGGTCATGCCAATACCGTTGTCTATAATGTGTAAGGTTTTGTTTTCGGTATTGAGTTTGATTGTAATTTTTAAATCACCCAACTCCCCTTTTGCTTCACCAGATACAGACAAAGTTTTGATTTTTTGAGTTGCATCTACCGCGTTTGATACCAATTCTCTTAAAAAGATTTCATGATCGCTGTACAAAAACTTTTTAATAATGGGAAAAATGTTTTCGGTGTGTACACTGATATTGCCTTTTGTTGTCATAGTAATGAATTTGACATAGTATTTTCAAACACTGTTCCATTTAAAAAATGCTGTCAAAATGTCTAAACATATAGGTTTAAATGGCTTTTTACAGCCTAAAATGACTTAAAATTATTTTACACTCAGTCAGTAATAATCTAAAATGAAAGCTTATTTTTGGAATCAAATGAAGGTTTTTGTAAGTATCATAGCCCTGTTTATCCAAGTCCCATTATTTGCACAATTGGGCGGAAATAGTACTTATCATTTTTTAACCCTTCATGCCTCAGCCAGAGCAGCTGCATTAGGTGGCAGTGCCATTAACAACCCTGCTACTGATTTAAACTTATCTTCAAGCAACCCGGCTTTGTTGAACCAAGATTTCAGCAAACAAATGACTTTTAGCTATGTCAAATACTTGGCTGATATTGGTTCTGGTTTTGTAGGAACAGCTTACCATTCAGATACCTTAAAAACCACCTTTTCTGCCGGACTACAATACATAGACTACGGCAATTTCAAACGCATGTCTCCTGATGGTACCGACTTGGGTAATTTTACCGCAGGTGAATATTGCATTCAACTGGGAGCTACCAAAACAATAGGCCAGTTTCAGGTAGGAAGTACCGCCAAATTCATTTACTCAAATTTAGAGAGCTACCAATCAATAGGCATTGCGGCCGACCTTGCTGCGGCTTGGTTTGACAGCAAACGCCTTTCAATGGCAACATTGGTTGTCAGCAATATTGGCAGTCAATTAACTACCTATACAGGTTCAAACCCAGAAAACATTCCCTTGAATATACAACTCGGGTATTCTAAAAAATTTGAACACAGCCCACTCAGAATAGGAGTCATTGCACAACACCTCGAAATGATGGGTAAATTGTTGTATCAAATTGAAAACCGTAACAACAACAACATTGATTTAGAAACAGGTTTACCCATTCAAGAAAATTTTAGCTTGTTAGACCATGTCATGAGTCACCTCATTATAAATGGAGAATTGGTATTGACCAAAAACTTTAATTTGAGAATGGGTTACAACCATTTAAAAAGAAGAGAATTGGCGCTCACTGATAGCAAAGGAACTAGCGGCTATACTTGGGGTTTTGGCATTAAAATAAATCGGTTTCAATTGCATTATGGCAGTGGCGCATTTATGGGCGGACAAAACACCAATCATTTCAGTATCATTACCAATTTAGAAGCATTTAAAAAGAAAAAATAGCATTTTGAAAAACATCATCATTGCCATAGACGGATACTCATCATGTGGAAAAAGCACCTTGGCTAAAGATTTAGCCAAAACCATTCAATACCATTATGTAGATACCGGCGCAATGTATAGAGCTGTAACTTTGTATTTGCTCCAAAATCATATAGACATTTACCACCCAGAAATGGTAGAACAAGCATTGCCTGCTATCAGCATCTCTTTTGCATACAATGCCGATACCCAATCTCAAAACACTTTGTTAAATGGCGAAAACATTGAACATGAAATTCGTGTCAATCCTAGAGTGGCAGGCAGTGTTAGTGAAGTAAGTGCCATTAGTGCCGTTAGGCGATTTTTGGTACAACAACAACAAGCCATGGGCCAAAAGAAAGGCATCGTAATGGATGGTAGAGACATTGGAACTGTTGTTTTTCCAGATGCAGAATTAAAATTATTTGTTACTGCCGATCCACAAGTTAGGGCCCAAAGAAGATTAGATGAACTTGCAGAGAAGGGTCAACAAACAACTTTTGAAGAAGTATTGGCCAATTTAGAAAAACGCGACTCAATGGACAGTTCACGTACCGACTCTCCATTAAAAAAAGCAGCAGATGCCATTGAAATTAACAATTCTCATTTAAGTAAATCCGACCAACTTAAATTGGTATTGCAATTGGTTCATGAGAGAATTAACCCTATTGCTTCTTCAATAGAGTAAAAATAAATTTTAAAATTGGGTAGAACAATAAACCCACAATGCTTGCCAAGACCAACCACAATAAAAATGCATACAGATGCATTTGGTAAATAAAATATAGGGTGTGTAAGAACCCCTCTTGCCATACTGTTTGTAACATTTTTAAATCTATTGGCTTGGCTTGCTCTCCCATTATTTCATTGCCCTTCTGAAAAAAGAAATACATGGCTACCAATTGCATTGGGGTCATTAACCAGCTCAAAAATTGAATCAATACCAAATTGAGTTTGAAACGCAAAGCCAAAAAAGTGAGGATCAGACTAGATACTCCCCAAACAGGAATCAAACCAATTAAAACAGCCAGTATACAAGTTAAAGCCAGCTGATGTGGATCTAAACCTTGTTTCAAACTATTTTGAATGTATTGGAGTTGTTTTTTCAAAGTATGCAAGCTATTATTTTTTACTGAAATCTATTCCAACAAATGTTTAATTTTGGCTGTTAGGCTTTAATTATTATTTCAAATGAAAAATCGTTTCTTGCTTTTTTTGTTAACTTGTGTTTATGCCGTTCAGGCTCAGAATTATGCTCAGTTAGTGAATCCGTTTATAGGAACGGGTGGGCACGGGCATACTTTTCCTGGAGCAACTGCACCTTTTGGAATGGTTCAATTGAGCCCCGATACACGCTTAAGCGGTTGGGATGGATGCAGCGGATACCATTATTCAGATTCTGCCATTTATGGCTTTTCGCATACCCATTTAAGCGGAACAGGATGCAGTGATTTTGGCGATGTATTGATCATGCCAACACAAAAAAAATATACCCAACAAGAACAATTGTTTGATGCTGAATTTTACAAATCAGGATTTAGTCATGCCACAGAAAAAGCCTTTGCGGGTTTTTATCAGGTATTGCTCAATGACGACCAAATAGCAGTAAAACTAACCGCAAGCGAAAGGGTTGGATTTCATGAATACCAATTTCAAAAGGCAGGAACAGTCAATGTTATTTTAGACCTTTTGCACAGAGATGAATTATTAGATTCCAAACTTACACAAGTAAACAATACAACCATTACAGGATTGAGAAGAAGCAAAGCATGGGCAGAAGACCAATGGGTTTATTTTAGAATTGAATTTTCGAAACCTTTCAAGAGTACTTTTACCAACCATAAAAACAACAGCAAATTTCCTACAGGAATGGCTTTTGAATTTGATGTTAAAAAGAAAGAAACCATTCAAGTAAAAGTAAGTTTGAGTTCAGTTGACGAAGCAGGTGCAAGCAAAAATATGCAGGCTGAAATTCCTGCTTGGAGTTTTGACAAAACCTTGCAATTAACCACTCAAAAATGGAATAAAGAACTGGGATTGATTCAGGTAGAAGGCAATACCAAAAGCAATCAACAACTTTTTTATACCGCTTTGTACCATTGTTTTATTCAACCCAATATTGCTTCGGATATAGATGGAAGGTACAGAGGCAGAGACCTGCAAATTCACCAAACAGATGGTTTTACCTATTATTCTGTTTTTTCTTTATGGGATACTTTCAGAGCTGCACATCCTTTGTACAATTTGGTTCAAACTGCTCGTAGCAACGATTTTATAAGAACCTTTTTACAACAATTTAAAGAGGGTGGCAAATTGCCCGTATGGGAATTGGCATCAAACGAAACCAATTGCATGATAGGTTACCACAGTGCTTCTGTGATTGCAGATGCTTGGGCCAAAGGCATTAGAAATTATGACAAACAATTGGTTATTGCAGCCCTTTTACAAAGTGCCAATGCCAACGAAAGAGGAATTGGCGTATACAAGAACAAAGGTTATTTGGCTATTGACGATGAATCAGAATCTGTTTCCAAAACCTTGGAATATGCCTACGACGATTGGTGCATTGCTCAATTTTTAGAAGATGAACTCCAATTGCAGTTTAATAAAAGAGCCGAATCTTGGAAAAATTTATTTGACCCATCAACAGGCAATATGCGACCTAGAAAAAATGGGGGTTGGCTTTATCCTTTCGACCCAAAAGAAGTCAATAACCATTTTACAGAGGCCAATTCTTGGCAATACAGTTTTTTTGTACCTCACGATATCAATGGATTAATTGCAAGGCATGGTTCGGCAGAAAAATTCGAACAAAAACTTGACGAACTCTTTAACACAAATAGCCAAACTACCGGAAGAACTCAAGCCGACATTACTGGCTTGATTGGTCAGTATGCTCACGGAAACGAGCCCAGTCACCACATGGCATGGTTGTATAATTATGTAGGCAAACCAGCCAAAACCCAAGCAATGCAAAGAAAAATTTTGACCAGTATGTATCAAAATGCGCCTGATGGATTAGCGGGTAACGAAGATTGCGGACAAATGAGTGCTTGGTTTGTATTTAACAGTATGGGCCTCTACCCTGTTTGCCCTGGTAAAACTACTTATGATATTGGCACTCCGTTTTTTGATAAAATAACCATCAGAACAGGTGCTTATTCAAGTTTTACTATCAATGCCGCTGGTGCAGCTCAAAAAGCATTTACCCTAACCAAAACATTGAATGGAAATGCATTAAATGGTCAATTCATTGAACATGAAAGCATTTTAAAGGGAGGGCAATTGAATTTTCAATTGCAGGTTTCTGATCCGCAAATACAACATGCTCCAATAGCCAAATCAAAACCAAATGGCATATTCCCTGCTCCAATTGTACAAGCAGCAAAAGAAAATTTCAAAGACAGTTTGCTCATTTCAATGGAAAGCCTTGAAATTCCAGCAAGGTTGTTTTATAAACTATCTAATGAAAAAACAATGCATCCTTACTTAAAACCATTTTATATACACCAAGATTTAGAGGTTTCATGTATTGCAGTTGACGAAACTGGTAAAAGAGTGAGTAAAACCATTGCCAATTTTAAAAAGATAAAAAACAATTGGCAAGTTGTTTCAGAAAGCAAGTACAACCCACAGTATACAGCTGGTGGTGAAGATGGATTGATTGATGGCATGTTTGGTTCTACCGATTGGCGCAAAGGTTATTGGCAAGGATTCCAAGGGCACGATTTTGAATGTGTAATTGACCTTAAAAAGGTTCAAACTATCAAAAAAGTGAAAATAAATACCCTTCAGGATACCAGAAGTTGGATTGTTTTCCCAAGTAAAGTAACTGTTGAAATTGGAACAGATAGTATTCAATTCAAACCATTGGGCTCTGCAGAAACAAGTGTTGGTATTGAAGATTTAACTGTTCAAATTCAAAACTATCAGGTAAATGCCAATTCAATAGATAACAAAGCCAGGTATATTCGCATCAAGGCAAATCAGTTTGGAAAACTACCAGAATGGCATCAAGGAAATGGCAATGATTCATTTATTTTTATTGATGAAATTGAAGTAGAATAGCTTATTTCATAAATGGAATAATTCCCAATAAGGGAATATTAAAAGCATCACTTATCAATTGCAAACAAAATTAAACTATTGTTTATCTGACACTTAAATGATTTCATGTGTTTTGGCATTGAAAATGCAATAGCATTTCAAAACCATAACCATGAAAGTATTTATTAAAGTATTGGGATTGTCAGCCATTATTGGATTTGGCTTTCCTGCTTGCAAAAAACACGAGATTGCTAAATCTGAAATCAATTCAGATAAAGGCAGTTTTAAAGACATTAAGGCTCCTGCCGCTTTTAAATGGTCGACTTTGAATACATTGACCTTACAAATGAGCGCCAAACAGCATGATGCCCGCATATCTACCTTAAAAGTACTGGATGCTCAAGGAAATGTGTATTTGCAAAAACTTCAGAAAGCCAATCAGGCGTTTGAAAGTACCATTGAAGTGCCAGGGCATATAGAGAAACTGAAAGTCAGTTTCTGCGGCAAAATCAAAGAAATCAGCACTCGTTCGGGTAAGGTTAACTTGGATTAAACTTTCATTTGAAAACATTTTTCAAATATCTTTTTTGCTTATTTACCATTTGCATATTGGACAGTCGTGCCCAAGCTGCAATTGTAAGTAATGGCTTGGTTGCGCGTTACAATGCCGCCAATGCCAGTTCTTACAGTGGCTCTGGAAACAGGTTAAACAATTTGCAAAATGTGGGATATGCTACGCTTTATAACAGTCCGAGTTACAATGCAATTGGCAGCCCATACTTATCTTTTAATGGCAGCAATCAGTATTTTATGACTGAAAACCTGACAAATTTTTTTCCAGGAACTTTTGGATCAAAATCAAATGCCATTTCGGTTTACTTATGGGTATACCCAACAGATGCAGGAGTTTTAGTTGCAGAACAAGGTCAAACAACCATAGATGGCGGCTGGTATGATGCTCAAATTGAAATTACCAATGTGATTGGAAATTCAGGCACATTAAGGTGTGGCACTTGGTCTGGCTCAGTCATTCAATCTGTAAGCACCACCATCACGCTCAACCAATGGAATTTTATTGGTTTTACACACAATGGATCTACTTTAAAAGCTTACCTCAACGGAGTAAGTTTTGGTACAAAAAATTATACAAGGGCCTCCCCTTTTAACAACAATGCAAACCAGTATTATACATTTGGGGCTGGTACTGCAACCAATATGGGTGACGGCACTTATACCAATGCCCGTTTTGGTCAAATGGGTGTTTACAATACTGCATTGACAGATGCAGAAATGGCTCAAAATTATGAAACAGTTGCTGCCCCATCTTTAGCAAGTTCTTCAATTACTTTTAGTGCAATAACAACAATTGGCTTTGGCAGCAGCTGGACCAATGGAAACGGGCTAAGTAGATTGGTAGTTTGTAGACCAAGTACTGCCGGTATGACTTACCCTAGCAATTATACCAATTACACTGCCAATTCAATTTACGGAAGCGGAACAGCATTGGGAAGCGGCTATATTGTAGGCTCAGGAGCCATTTCAAGCCTTACACTTTCAAATTTACAAGCCAATACCAATTATTGTTTAGATATATTCGAATACAATGGCAGTATCAGTTCAAGCAATGCCTTATTTTTAAGCAGCAGTTCTTTAACAGGCTGTAGAACAACCTTAGTCAATATCCCAAGTATTGGTTCAAGCGCTTTTAATACAAGCGCTATTTCAAGTAACGGTTGGTCTGGAAATTGGACCATTGGTAATGGCTCCAACAGAATAGTTATTTGTAGACCCAGTGCCGCAAGCCAAACTGCGCCAAGCAATTTCAGCAATTACACAGCTAACTCAGTGTATGGTGCTGGAAGTACTATTGGCAGTGGTTATGTTGTTGGTACTGGAGCAATTAATTCAATTGCCATTAGCAACCTCAGTGCCAGCACAGCTTATTGCATTGATGTGTATGAGTTCAATGGCAGTATCACTAGCAGTACTGCTGTTTTTGGAAGTACAGCTTTGAGTGCTTGCAATACCACTTATTTTACTACTCCTAGTGTTGCTCCTAGTAGCTTCAATACAGCTTCTATTAGCAGCAATGCATGGTCTGGAAATTGGACCATTGGTAATGGCTCCAACAGAATAGTTATATGCAGACCCAGTGCATCAAGCCAAACTGCGCCAAGCAATTTCAGCAATTACACAGCTAACTCTGTGTATGGTGCTGGAAGTACTATTGGCAGTGGTTATGTAGTTGGTGCTGGAGCAATTAATTCAATTGCCATTAGCAACCTCAGTGCCAGCACAGCTTATTGCATTGATGTGTATGAGTTCAATGGCAGTACCACTAGCAGTACTGCTGTTTTTGGAAGTACAGCTTTGAGTGCTTGCAATACCACTTATTTTACTACTCCTAGTGTTGCTCCTAGTAGCTTCAATACTGTTTCCATTAGCAGCAATGCCTGGTCTGGAAATTGGACCTTTGGTAATGGTTCAAACAGAATAGTTATTTGCAGACCTAGTGCTGCAAACCAAACTGCTCCAAGCAATTTTAGCAATTATACAGCTAACTCAGCGTATGGTGCTGGAAGTACAATTGGCAGTGGTTATGTAGTTGGAGCAGGCGCCATCAATTCAATTGCCATTAGCAACCTCAGTGCCAACACCGCTTATTGCATAGATGTGTATGAGTTCAATGGCAGTAGCAGCACAGCTGTTTTTGGCAATACCGCTTTGAGTGCTTGCAATACCACAAATTACGGTATCCCTTCTACTGGGTCAAGTAATTTAACATTTACAACAGTTACTGATTCAAGCCTTTTTGGTCAATTCAGTTCTGGTGCCGGAACTGGAAGATTGATTGTTTGTAGACCCAGTCATTTGGCTTTAACAAATCCTCAAAACAATACAGTATATGCTGCATCAACTACCTACGGACAGGGATCAACTATTGGTAATGGCTTTGTAATTGGAATAGGAAATTCGGCAAACCTTACTGTATCTGGATTAACAGCAAATGCTGCTTATTGTATAGATATTTTTGAATACAACGGAATCATCAATGATGCATCTGCCGTATTCAACACCAACCATGTTTTAACCAATTGCCAAAAAACCAATATGGTGTATCCATTTACAGGTGCTTCGGCTTTTACCGTTACTCAAAACAACCCTACTTCTTTGTCTGTTTCTTGGACCAGAGGAGATGGAAACAGCAGAATTGTTTTGGTAAGTACTTCTCCAATAAATTCTACCCCTAATGATGCTACTGTTTATATAGCCAATGCTTCTTTTGCTGCTGGTGATACCATTGGTAATGCATATGTTGCCTACAACGGTGATGGTAACAGCTTTACCCTGAACAACCTTGACCCAAATACAACATATTATTTCAGTGTGATTGAATACACCATCAATGGAGAAGAACCAGCCTATGCCAGCTCACTTGCCTTGCTTGATTCTGTTACAACCATTCCGGCAGATACTGACAGCGATGGTGTGGTTGACGTGGATGACAT
>CAISCU010000043.1 GCA_903883965.1 uncultured Bacteroidota bacterium | reverse complement strand
GATTTTGCTAACCAATCAAACGGTACTGCTGCAATTAACTTTGCAAATACCTACAAAAAACTTTCTGTGTTTTTTAATTTTGGTGTAACGGGTGCTACAGCTGGTGAAAAAACCTACTATTTTGATGATATCCGTTTTGTTACTCCTGTTATTGAGCAAATTGCTTTGCCGGTAACATTCGACAAATCAAACACTGACTATACTTTAATTGATTTTGGTGGTAATGCCAGCAGTGTGATTGCTGACCCAAATGATGCCAATAACAAGGTGGCAAAAGTAATCAAAACAGGTGGTTCTGAACTTTGGGCAGGTACAACAGTTGGTACACAAGCTGGATTTGCATCAGCTATACCATTTGCTTCAAACGCTACCAAAATGACCATGCGTGTGTATTCACCTGATGCTGGTATTAGCGTTAGAATGAAAGCAGAAGACCCGAATGATGCTACAAAGAGTGTAGAAACTGAAGCTAAAACTACCAAAACTAACGAATGGGAAACTTTAGAGTTTGATTTTACAAACCATGCCAATGGAACAGCTCCAATCAATTACTCATATACCTATAAAAAACTATCTGTGTTTTTTAATTTTGGGGTAACTGGTGCAATTGCTGGCGAAAAAACTTACTACTTTGACGATATCGCTTTTGGTGGATCGGGCAACGAACCAACCAAAACTTTTGTAACTTTTAGAGTGGATATGGCTAAAAACAAACCTGCCGATACCGATACCATTACTTTAAATGGTTCATTTAACGGCTGGTGTGGCATGTGTACGCCAATGACTAAAGTACCTAATACCGATATTTGGACTGCAACATTATTGTTAGATATGAATGCAACTTACGATTACAAGTATGTAGTTGGTAACTGGGTAAAACAAGAGATTTTAAAAGAAGGTTCTTCGTGTACAACCACTAAATCGGGTTATACCAACAGAAACTTGGTAGTAAACAAAACCAACGACACCTTACCATTGGTTTGTTGGGAAAGCTGTACTGATTGTGCAAACACATTGCCTAAAACAAAAGTTACTTTCAAAGTAAATATGAAAAACTATGTAGGCGACATGAGCAAAGGAGTAACCTTAAACGGAAGTTTCAATGGCTGGTGTGGAGAGTGTAATAAAATGGATAGCATAGGTAACAATATTTATGCAACCACTTTAAACTTAGACAGCGGTTCATACGATTTTAAATTTACTATTGGCAATTGGGAAGACCAAGAATCTTTCAGCACTTCTGACCCATGTACCAAAACAGTAGGAAATTATACCAACAGGTTTATGGATGTAACTGGTGCTGCTGAAATGACAGTTGGAACCTATTGCTGGAATACTTGTACCATGTGTGATGTAACAGGCTTAATTGCTTATGAAAAAGAGGCTATGAAAGTATATCCAAACCCTGCCTCTGAAGTATTGTACATTCAATTTGAACAAGGTTTTGGCAAAAACACCAAAATAGCTGTTTACAATAGCATTGGCCAAGTAATGTTGGTAGACCAAAACAGCAACAAAGCTGATTTTGAAACCATGTACCCACTTCAAATTAAATCTTTGAACAAAGGCATGTATTTCTTAAAAGTTGAAACCAATAGTCAGGTTAAAACAATTCCTTTCGTTGTAGAATAAATTGTTTGTAATAAGTTAGAAAAGGCCGGTTTATCCGGCCTTTTTTAGTTTATATATCCGACAAATAAGTGGTTAAATTAATGCCATTTGCAAGGTTCATTTTCTTTCTAAGACGGTACCTGCTAATTTCAACTCCTCTTACAGAAATATTGAGAATTGAAGCAATTTCTTTTGAAGACAAATTCATTCTCAAATAAGCACACATTTTAATGTCGTTGGCATTGAGTTGCGGAAACTTCTCCTTTAACACCTTGGTAAACCTATCGTGAATGCTGTTAAAATAAACTTCGAACTTTTCCCATTCCTTGTCTATTAAAGCATCCTTATCAATATTTTTTATTAATTCTGTTAAGTCGGGTTTAATTTTGGGATCGTTGCTCACCTGCGCAATTTTTCTGAGTTTGTCTTTGATACTCAATAACATTTCGCTTTTTTGAACAATGTGCATGGTAGATGAGGCTAATTCTCTGGCTTGGTGCTCCAATTCACGCTCCAATTGCTGGTTCTTTAATTCAATCAATTCTTTTTCTTGTAACTCCTTTTGACGGGTTAACAAAGCTGTTTGATTTTTATACTCGTCTTCTTTTTCTGCAATAATTCTAGTGGCCTTTTTCCAAACCAATCTTTGAGGAAAAAAACCAATGAAAATAACAACTATAACCAATACTATGATATAAACAATTTTAGCTGCCAATGACCAATACCAAGGTGCCTCTATAACAATGGTTAAAATGGTGTCTGGACCTTCAATTCCCATGAATTTTGCTTTCACATGAAAGTGATAGGTACCATAAGAAAGCCTGCTAAATTCTCTGGAATTAGCGCTTTTCCATGGGGTCCAAGATTTGTCCCAAGATTCTAAAAAAGTACTAAATACAAGGTCTTTGTAACAATAGCCATTGGGTGAGCTGAACGCAATTTCGAGCGATTTGTCATAGAGCTCAACCGCGGGAAGTGGATTGCTTAAAAAATTAAAATACACCGAATCAGGGTTCGACAAACCATGAATAGAGGTGAACATAATTTGAGGGGTTGACTGCAAAAATTGTTTGGTCTTTTTTAAATCAATGGCCACAAAACCTATTTCAGTACCAATGAATACTTCATGGTTTGCAGTCTCATACAAAAACTCAAATCCCCCCACTAAATTTTGCTCCAATAGGGGCAGTGTAATCTTTGAATAGCCATAATTAACCCCATTATAGGTAGGTTTAAAACACCCTATTTCGTTTGCAGTAATGTACCAGATATTGCCATTTTTACCATTGATAAAACGCTTGTAAAGCAGTTTAGTATCTATGATTTCCTGAGACAATTTGGCCAGCTGAAACCGATCGGTTTGTTCGTTGTAAGTATAAATGCCTGATTGGGTATTAAACGTTAAGCCTAGGTCTGTATTGAACACATAATTCTCAGTTTCAGCCGGGAGGCCTTGTTGCTTGCCATACAATTTCACATTCAAAATAGCACTCAAGTCGGGGCTTAGTTTTAACTGATACATGCCCTTGTAAGGATGACCTACCCATAAATTGCCATCGGCATCCTCTTCTAAAAACCTGCTAGATTCTTTAAATCGGGTATAATTCTGAACAGGAAACAAGCTTTCTTTCTCCCATTTTAACAAACTAATGCCATTGTAAGTTCCTAAAACAAAGAATCCTGGATGCTTAGACAATGCTTTTAATTTCCAGGCTCCTCGGCAATCTTGAATTTTTTCGGCACGCAATTGTTTCACCTCAAAAAGCCCATCATGGTGGCACATGAATAATTTTCCATTGATAACCTGAACAGACCAAACTTGGCCTTCAGAATTGGCTACCAAGGTATATGCATCAGAAGAAGTATTGCTTTTTGAACGGTAATAAAGTCCGTTATTGGTGCCAAAATAATAAGCATCTCCATATTCTATCATAGAGTAGCCGGTACCTTTTAACAAACCATCCGGAACAATATGCCCGTATGGGTAATTGAGCCGAACCAAGTCTATGCCATTATTCAGGCCAAGCCATACATTTAAGTTAGGATCTACATGAATAGACAGCACATTGTTGTTTTGTAAACCCTCTTTTAAGTTTAAATTTTTATAGGGAATACCTTCTTCATTCAAGAAAAATACACCCGAACGATTGGTAGCTAATAAATAATGGTTCTGATAAGAGACCGCCTTGTATACGCTTGCATTCTTAAGGGCAGAATCTGCCACAGGGAGTTTAAAAACTTGATTTTCTTTATAGGTAAACAAGCCTTCTTTGTAGGTGCAAAGCAATAACTCATTTTGTTTAAAAGGTAAAATAGATGAAATGTGAAGACCAGTACTTGCTGCTATTGTTTGAACTTGATTGAATTGGTCAATGGTGTAAATACTTCCATCTATAGTTGTAATGTAAATTTTTTGGTTAAACTGATAGCTGTTTTCGAGTTGTTTGGAGCCTATTTTTAGAAGCTGAATGCGCCCTTGGCTATATACAAACATTTGACTGCTTGTTTGGAAGTAAATTCGGCCAGCATTGGCTTTAATAGACCAAACATCCTCAAAACCTTTTAAAGTACTTGGAAGCAAGTGTGCCAATGAATTGAAGGCAATTTTACCCCTTTCATTAAAATCATAATACCCAATTTCATTTTGGCCACCTGCGTAAATTCTTTGAGTGAGTGAATCGTAATAAATAGAGCGGAGAATAGACTTGGCCGGCAATGGGTATTTGGTAAAATCTTTGCCATCAAAAACCAGTAAACCATCATTATTTGCAAAGAAAATTAAACCATTAGAGGCATGGGCTATATCCCAGGTTTGTGTACCGGCAGCAGTAATAGATTTGGGATAATTTAAAACCATAGGGTTTGTTTGAACCAATGCAGCTCGCACAAATGAATTTGCCATTAAAAAACAGCTCAACAAAACACCTAAAAATGATTTTTTTACACGCAATTGCATTTAATTTTTCAAGAAATTGAGTGGTAATATACTTTTTATTTTCAGGTTTAAACAATTTATTTTCAGATACTTGGTTTTATTTGTAGTAGCAATGATGTAGCACCTCAAAAACTGTAGTATGTAAGTTGGGGGAATAAAGTATAAGAATTTAACAAAATGCTCCGAAATTGTTTTTCCATTTTTAAAAACAAGCACCTGAAAAAAACGCTCAACATATTGTCACAAAAATTGTCTGTATGGGCATGTTTGCTGCTAGTACTTTTTGCTAGCAATACAACTGCTCAGAACACCGATTCTCTGGATCTGCAAAAGCCCATTGCATCTAGCCCATTCAAAGGGTTGCCACTCAAAAAAATACAGGTCAACGGCTACTACCGTTTTTTTGGCATAAACCGCAATTTAAATGAGGCCTTTACGGTTATTCCCGGAAATGTGTATGCCAATGCGCCTGCCTATGTATTAGGAACTGGAGATGTGTACCGCGATCCTCCTTTGATGTTATTGAATATAGGCGTTCAAGCAACATCTAAAACATTTGTAGGAATGGATTATGCACTCTACCACAATTTTTCGGGGCAGCCAGGAAGTGGAAATATCAATTTAAACTTAGGCATTAACTTAACAGGCAGTTTTCAAACTGCATACGGAAAATACACAGCCCATTTGGGAGGTATTAACTGGATTGACATGAGTGGCATGGTGTTCAGTAGTTTTATTGGTTATCAGCGCTACAGCTTGTTTGAAAGGTGGCCTTGGGAAGGCAATGCAATTGCAAATGAACGTGCTTCAAATTATTTTGAATACGGAAATATCAGCAGAGATATGCGGTTTGGCATGCAACCGTTTAAAGGTTTGCTCGTTGACGGAACCGACATTCCAGGTAATTTTTCGTTTAGGTTGTTATATGGTACCACTCCTGCCCAGGCAACCATAGACAGCAAAATACCTTCCTATACCATTGGTGGTAAATTAAGAAAGAAAATCAATAGCCATGTATTGGGAGCACAATTTATGGAATACAAAATTTACCCCGATTCATTGGCCAAAGAAGAGGCTGGCATACAGCTTCAAACTTGTTCGTATGATTATGAAAAAAATGGGCTTGAAATTTCAGCCGAATTGGGCAGGGGTCAACTCTATTCAGAAATTCAAAAAAAGGGCTGGGGCAATGCCCTTCGTTTAAAAGTTAAGACTCCTAAAGAGTGGTTATTGGTACCTGTTGAATTAGAGGCGTTTTACTTGAGTCCCAATTTTGTAAATTATTATGGCAACTTTCTAAGTAGCAATACCGCCGTTTTAAGTAGCAGTGCCATTAACCAGGGTGGGGCAACAAATGCAAGTAGCGGAGGAATTAGTAATTTCTCTGGCTCTATTACAGATGTTGGACAAGTAAGCAATAACCGCAAAGGATTGAGCTTAAACAGCTGGATCAATATAGGTAGAAATACAAAAATTAATTTTGGAAATATGCTCAGCCAAGAACTTGAGCAAATGGGAAACAAACTGGCTTTTGGACATAAAATCAACGCCTTGCCTTTTTCTAGATTTGCGCCATTTACAACCAATATTGGCGCTTACGGCAACTGGACATCTTACTTTAGAGGATTCTCTCAAACCATGCAAATAACCGACACTACCTCAAATGGTATGGCAAAAAAACTCACTGGTTTCAACATGTTTCAAATTCAACTCAAACAACGCGTTAATTTGGGTAAAATACCAGCTTACTTTTTATACGTTGGATCGTTTGGATCGGCACAAAACTTTTTATCTATGATTCCAGTTCTAAACAAAAACGCATACCTCCAAACCTATTACCACGAATTAGACGGAATTTTTCAATTGAGAAAGGGCATTGGTTTCATTACAAGTTTTGGTTACGAAAGCATCATTGGAAACAACCAAATGAATAAGGGCGACAATGCAGATGGTAAACTTGGTAGTTTACAAAACAATCCAGTAAATCAACAATCAACCCTATTTGGACTTGGTTTAGATGTAAAATTAAACGAGAACTTAAACCTTTACATGAGGCATAGGCTATTCAGTCAAAAAGACAAAAGTTTTACCAAAGACCATATAGAAGGAACTGAGTCGAGCATTGAACTTAAATTATTTTTCTAACATGAACAGAAAAACAAACATCCTTGTTTTAACCTTGATACTGCTATCAAACTATGTGTTTGCACAGGATAAGAAAATTGACTTTTATGGAGCTGGCCGATTCAATATGATCAACAGCAGTATGGAAGGAAATATACTCAATCAAGACACCACCAACCCCAGAAGGCATCAAACAGGCTATGCCCTTTTTGATTTGGGTTTTCATATCAGACCCACTGAATTTACTGAAATTAAAGCCACCACAAGGGTACAAAATGACTTAAACGGATTTTGGGGGGGAGGCATCAATTACCAGTTAAGAGAGCTGTATTTAAGGGGCTTGTTGTTTAAGAAAATTGCTTTTCAGGTGGGCGACTTAAACACAAAAATGACCCCATTAACTTTGTATAATTTTACTGAAGAAGTAGGAGAAAATCAAGTAAAAGCGCTGCGCTTGTTTCAGGAAATCAATCACTACGATAAATTTTATGGCGACCACTCATGGAGACAACAAGGTGCCCAAGTCAATATGGCATTTGATTTTAAAAAATACTTGAACCAAGTAAGCCTTACTGGGTTAATTACTAAGAACAAACAAACAGATTATTTTAGTATACCAGACAGGCTTTTTAGTGGGTTCACAGTAGCAACAAAATCTTTCAATCACCTGCATGTTAACTACCAAGTTGCCCAAACATTTGATGTAAAAAATACCGCAATGTTTAGCAACACTCATTATAAAAACACTGTGCATACCATTAGCCTAAAAGACCAGTATCAAATAGCTGATTGGTTAATGGCACTAAATGTAGAAATGGGTCAATCATTTGTAGATTATACTGCTTACCTGAACCAAGTTCAAACACCCGAAGGCAACTGTATGAATGGCAACCTTGTGTTCAAAAACAAAAAACACAAACTTTCATTTGAGTTGGGCATGAACTATGTTTCTACTAGTTTTAGAAGCATGGGGAGTCAAACCAGAAGAATCAACTGGAACCAAATTGCCGCACAATTTCCATACTATACCAATAGAGAAATTCCAAGACCTGCTGGTTTAATTGAAATAATGACCGACCCTGGTTATTTAAGCACACAACTCAATCCAAATTTGAGTTATTTCGACCCACAATACGAAAACATTAGACCTTACGGAATGGCCACTCCCAATAGGCAGGGAATTGCTGCTAGTATTGCATGGAAACATCCTCATCGCAACTGTGTAGAACTCCAATTAAATTACCTGAATGAAAAAGAAATTACTGGTCAAGGAACTACTGAGCTTAGAAAATTCAATGAATTAAAAGCAAATGCAATTGTACGTTTGAATGAGCTATACAGTGGTAAAAAGAATTTCAATGTAGAACTGTTTTATAAAAAGCAACAAACCAATAGGGCGGGAAATACCTCAATTGATGGCATAGCACTCAACAGTGAAATCATTAAAGCAGGATTGAACTATGTTTTGTTTGACCAATTGGAATTAGAACTTGCAGCCATTTTGTTTCAAGCAAAGGGAAATGAATTGATTGCAAGTAGGAATACAGTTAATGAAATTGATTTCTTTACGGCATACCAAACCCATCTCAAAGAACAAATTTATGTGGGTGGATTGAACTACCAATTTGGAGAAAACACTTGTTTAAAAGTACAATACCAACAAGCCAACAGAGACAATCAACTTGACCCTCAAAAGAACTATACTTTGCACCGATTTGCTGTCATTTATAATTTGTTTTTTTAACATGAAAAATTATTTTAAAATATTGTTTGGCTTTTGTTTGATTACATTGGTTATTTCATGTAAAAAAGAGCCCGCTGTAGAAGGGCCTGAATTGGTTGATATATTTGGGAATTTCGAGGTTATAAACCCTTTAAAAGCAAGTCAAAAAACAATTGATTTTTCTAAAGAAGAACACTTGTATTTTACAGCCAAGCTTTCAATTAGAACCAATTGGACTCTAGAAATTATTGGTATCAATAGTGGTGCTAAAAAAGTTTTTACTGGAAATGAAAAAGACTTAATGAGTAATCCCATTGATTGGAATGGTACTATCACATTTGCCCCATTTTTTAGAAAAAATGAACCTTGTTTTGCACGGCTGTTTTTTAGCCAATTAAAAGACACTTTGTATTCCGATACTGTTACAATAACTGGCATCAGACCTACTCCTCAAGTAAATATTTTAATTGATGATTTTGAAAGCCCGCAAAGACCTTACAATACCTTTAGTGAGGGCCAACAAAGTTACAACAGTACTGCTGTAAATTACCAAGGTGTTGCCCCTGCTGAAAAAAGCAGATACTTTGTACTAGCAGGCAATCATGGAGCTACAGCCAGTTTGTTTTTATGCGGCATGAACTTAGCTACCAAAATAAGTCAGGCAGATACCAATGGGCTTTATTTTAATTTTGCTACCGAAAATCCAGACAAAATTTATTTCAACGCCTATGTGTATGGTTGGGGCGATAACAAAGCCGAATTGAGCATAGAGTTCCAAGAAGATGACAATAAAAATGGTACTTATGAGGCAGCCGAAGAAGGCACTTACAATTATAAATTAGCCGTAAATTGGCTTGGCTGGAAATTGATTAGCTTTCCGTATTCGGCAACTAAAATATCAACCTCTGGAGGTTTTGGTAATGTAGACCGTACTGGTAAAAAAGACCCCGATAGAATTATAGCTACTCAGTTTTTATTGCTGGCCAAAGCAGGAACCAGTGGCAACACAAGAGCTGGTATTGATTTTTGCTCGTTTACCTACAATACCCCTTTTCAGCCCTAATGAATAAGCTGTTTACATATTGCTTGTTGTTATGCCTTTTGAATTGGAATTGCGGAATTTCTATGCGCAACCTTGAATTGGTAGATGAATGGGGAAATACCTATTTCGACAAAAAATTAGAACTCACGCAAGTTGAGACAATCTATGATGAAAGCACTACCGATGTATGGGGTTTAGAAAAAACAGCCTGCAAAGATTTTTCAAAATATGATTCGCTTGCAAAAAATGGCAAGAGTTGTTTGCGTTTAAATTGGAACAAAACAGACAATTGCCCTTGGATGGGAATTGGTATTGGGTGGAACGGATATGTTGCCAAAGACATGACCGATTGGATGCAAAATGGAAGTTTGTGTTTTGATTTGAGAAGTACACAGGGAAACGCCTTTATACCAACTCTGATTTTTTTATTAGAAGATTACAATGGAAAACAAGCGGCAGCAGTATTAAAATCTAGCCACTTGAGCAATTATCCAATTACAGAAGACTGGCAAAAGGTTTCAATTCCTTTGAGCCTATTTCTAGAAAACAATGTTACCAAATGTGATTTTAGTTTCATTAAAAGTTTGAACATAGAATTTCAAGGATCGGGTAATTTTTTAGTAGATAACATTGAACTGGTTCGACAAAGAAAACAAAGTACCATCAAAAAAAAATATGGTGAAACTACCACCACTCAATTTCCTGTATGGCTTTTTGATGGGAATGAATCAAACTACTGGGGCTTTGGGCAATTCCAAAACAGTATTATTGAATTGGATTCTACCAACCAATTTAATGGCAGACCCGGCATTCATGTAAAACAACTAGAAACTAACCAACAACCTATTGCTAGAGAAATTGGCATGAGTTGGGAGCATTGGCAAGCTACCAACTTTACAGACTCTTTAAACAATTTGTACCTAGAACTAACTGTAAAAGGAAATACCAACATGGTAACATTGGGATTTGAATCTTTTAAAGGCGAAAAAACCTTGATTCCTTTGAGTGAAAAGTTTCTATTACAAGATAGTTTAGAATGGAAAACATACCGCATTCCGTTTACCGCTTTCGAATTCGAAAAATTGAATTTTCACACCTGCTGTTTCAAACAGTTGATATGCGCCTTCAACCAAAAAGGCGAGCTGGTTTTGGGTAATATTCAAATCAATAAAAAACAATAGCATGAAATTAAATACCTATATGGTTTTGTGGTGTATAGTACTGGTTGGTTTTCAGTCAAAGGCACAATCTTTTTTAAGGTGGTCTGATGAATTCAACGGAAACAGCTTAGACACTAACAACTGGGAAGTACAACTTGGAGACGGCTGCCCTGATTTGTGTGGATGGGGTAACAATGAATTGGAATGGTACAAAAAAGAAGCAATTGAAGTTAAAAATGGCTACTTAAACATCAAAGCAAAAAAAGAAATTACTGGTAATTCTACTTATAGTTCAGGTAGAATGAGAAGCCTCAATAAATTTGATTTTACTTGTGGCAGTGTGAAAGTAAGTGCCAAGCTTCCCAGAGGAAAAGCTTATTGGCCTGCTGTATGGTTTTTACCTTCAGATAACTTTTGGGGTAAATGGCCGCTCAGTGGTGAAATTGATTTGTTAGAAGGCAAAGGTCAAGAACCGCAAACAGTATATGGAACTATTCATTATGGAGCATATGCGCCAAACAACAAATATGCTACTTCGAGTTATACTTTAAGCCAGGGCAATTTCACTGATTATTTCCACGAATTTGAATTGAATTGGAGCAAAGATACCATCAAGTGGTTGGTTGATGGCGTATTGTATGCAAGCAAAGACCGATCAATGGTAAAAGATTTTAGCTGGCCATTTGACCGCGATTTTCATTGTTTAATTAATTTAGCTGTAGGTGGAAATTTTTTAGGTTATCCGGACGCTACTACTCCTGACTCTGCTTCACTGGTTGTAGATTATATTAGGGTTTACCAAGATTTAGAAAACATGGTTATTTCTGGCCCATCTGATTTGATGAAAAACGCTTGGCAAAGTGAGTTTTATGTACCGCAATTAACAGGTGCAACCTACAATTGGGAGTTACCCCAATCGGCAACACTGATAAGTGGATCTGGAAGTAATCGCGTTAAAGTGAAATGGGGAAACAAAACCGATAGCCTTAAAGTAAACATTCAATATAATGGCAAGAACAAAACATTGTACAAGCCAGTATCTGTAACACCTGATAGTTGTATTGGCTTGTTAGATGACTCGGAAAATCATAGAAATTTTTTCTGGGTTGGAGGTACAGGAACCTATAGGGCATCGGTAACAAATCCTTCAAAAGACAGTACCAATTCTAGTATGTTTTGTAACCGGTATTATAGAAATGGCAATGTAAGTTACGACGCACTTTACATTCAAGCCAAACCTATCAATGATGCACTTCCATTTGAAAGTGGCACTCTAAAACTGAAGATGAAGGTATATACAACTGCTCCAACAGGCACTAGTATCAATTTAAATTTTGAAAACAGAAACAAAGCTAGCAAAGATTACCCATCCGGAAGAAGGAGTGTTTTGCAAGCGGTAACAACTAAAACCAGGTCATGGGAGAATTTAACTTTCCGTTTGCTTTCACAGCCCGATCCTGGAACAGCCTCTTATGATATAGACCAGTTGGTGCTTTTGTTTGCACCTAATAGCAATAGCACAGATGTGTATTACATAGACGATATTACATTAGAACTGGAACCCTGCAATGGTGCCAATACAATACATGAAATTGGCAATTTCAAACAAGCCATAGAAGTATATCCTAATCCGTTTTCGGCTCATTTTACCATTTCAAATACCCAATCAATTGAGTCTATTTCTTTGTATGGAATTGATGGTAAAACGCATTTCGAAAACCAAAGCATTCACAATTATACAGATGGTCTTGCTGTTATTCCAGATGGGTTTTATCTACTAAAAATAGTGACACATAACCATGCAATTTTCAAAAAAATTCAAAAGCGTCATGAGTAATTACAAACAGTTTTTAGTGCTGATTTGGTGTCTTGTTGCATTGTTTCAAAACAAAGCCACTGCTCAGGCAATAAAAGTGGCTATTCAATACACTCCAACCATAGGATACAAACTTGTAAGAGGCGATAAACCTTATTATGTAAAAGGCGTAGGTGGCGAAGTATTTTTAGATGAAGCCGTTCAAACAGGTGCAAACACCATTCGTCTTTGGGGTCCTGAACATGCCAAAACTGTATTAGACGATGCACAAAACAGAGGTTTAACTGTGATGCTTGGATTGTGGATGGTTCCAGAAAGGCACGGTTTTGATTACAGCGATAAATGGGCCTGTGAAGACCAATTGGCACAATTCAAAAGTATTGTCAATGCATACAAAAACCACCCTGCCCTCTTACTTTGGGGAGTGGGAAATGAGGTAGATTTGGCTTATTCAAATTATGACGTTTGGATGGCAGTTGAAAAAATTGCTGCCATGATCCACACCGAAGATCCAAATCATCCAACCTGTGTTGTAACAGCCGGAATTGATGTGGCAGAGGTAAAACTCATTCAGAAACATTGCCCCAGTATAGACATCTTAGGTGTAAACACTTATGGCGATTTAGAAACACTCCCCAATCAAATCAAACAATATGGTTGGCAAAAGCCTTATTTGGTTACAGAATGGGGGCCAAATGGGCACTGGGAAGTGAGTAAAACAGCTTGGGGTAGCCCTATTGAACAAACATCAACTGAAAAAGCTGCAGTTTTTAAAAACCGTTACATCCATAAAATTGCTTCCGATAGCTTTCAATGCATGGGTTCATTTGCATTTTTATGGGGACAAAAACAAGAAACTACACCTACTTGGTATGGTTTATTTGTAGACAATAACAAAACTGAAAGTGTTCAGGTATTGGAAACTATTTGGAGAGGCAAACAACCAGAAAACCCAATAGTTCAAATACAAAAATTCAGTTTGAATGGATTGGTACCTTCTGAAAATTGCATGACCCAAAATGGCAAAAAAATAAACATACAACTTGTTACAGATAAGCCCTTGAATAATTATCAAATTAAATGGGAACTGCTTCCAGAAAGTATTTACACTAAAAGTGGTGGTGATGCCGAAATAAAACCAGAGGCCATGGCTATTAAAATCAAACAATTGAGCGAAAATAGTTTTGAAATGAAAGCACCCTTTAACAGTGGGGCTTACCGCCTTTTTGTTTACATCAAAGACCAATACAAGCAGGTAGCCTATGCCAATTTTCCTTTTATGGTGAAGTAGGCTTCAAAACGCAACTTAATGCTTGAATTCAAGCTCAAATTACTTGTTTCCTTTTACCAAAAACCAATCAACCCATGCATCCATTTGTTGAACAGAAATAGGGCGCAAGAGGATTTCTCTTCGTTGGTCTAATAAATATATGGTTGGCGTACCAAACACATAGTAATCATTTGCAATGGGACTATCCCATTTTTTAAAATCACAAACACTGATAAAAGGAAAATCTTTGGCAAAATTTTCAAATTCTATTTTTTTGTCATCGAGCGAAACAAATACAACTTCAACGCCATTTGCTTTCCAATTGTTATAGAGTTTGGCAATAGCTGGTAATTCTTCTTTGCACTTAGGACACCAACTGGCTCCAAATACCACTACAGTATATTTGTTAGTCAGTTGTGATAATTTTTTAGGATGGTTATTGGCTGGAAAATAAGCAGTAGCAGGAAACACAATATCGGGTGCAGAATTGCCCTTTTTCATAGCTCTGTAGGTTTCTAACTGTTTGGCTAAATCATTGTTGATGGTGCAACTTTTTTCGTTCAATACTTTTAAGGCGAGGTACTCTGAAGCCTGAAACAAGCTTTGCCTTTCTAACAAATCAAACAGATAATCTGTTATTTCATTCAACTTGGTTTCATCTTTGAGCAATGAACCTACTATGGCATCAATGGCTCGTTTCATTTCTGCATTCACAGAATCAAGCACTTGTCCGCTGTTTTCTATGAGCCAAAAATTGCCTTCTATTGCATCTTTTAGAAGCCCACTTTTATACAATCTAGTGTCTGAATAATCGAGGTTTCTAAAAAAAGAAAGTGTTGAAGGTATTTCCTGCACCCTTTGTTGGGCAATGGTTGATACATTGCTAACTGTTTTTCTAATTGGTAAAAACCAACGCAAATATGATTGTACAGGTAAGGCTTTTAAAAACAGTTCATCTTCTTGCTGAATGCGTGCAATTTCTTGTTGAATTTGATTGAATTGCTGGCCTTTATTCATAAAAACAGCATCTGATTTATAGATTTGTTCAAGATAAATCCAAGCACTTAAAGCTTGTTCCCTTTTTGGGTGTTCAGCTGCATATTGCGCAAACAATTGATTTTGTTTTCCAGATAAAATTTGAACCGCTTGTGGATTGTTGAAGTTCTCTCCTGCTAGGGCAATCGACTCATTTGATAACAATACCAAAAATGGTTTTTGGCCTTTAATAACCAAATATGCCATGCCATAATCTGAACCTGAAAAAACCAATTCAAAGGCTCCATTTGTATCAATTTTAGTAGTTGCTGCAGAATAACTTTTAAAGCCTTTGAATGCTTCTAATTGAATGGTTTGACCAGCCAATGAAGGCATATTTCCTTTGATACTTTGCCCAAAAATTTGGAAAGACAACATTAAAAATAACGGAATGATTGCGTTCAATTTAAATTTCATGATGGGTAATATGAATTTGCGCATGCAAAATAATTGCAAATAATTACTTTGACACAGCTAATGAGAAAAAATGTAAAAACAGAGCAATCCTGAAAAAATCAAGGCATTACCTATCCATTCTCTGTTTAAAACTACCTCATTAAAAATTGCCCTTACTAGAAAAATAGATACTGGATATATACAAATATTCAATAAAGAAACAGTACCTATTTCAAAGTATTTGGCAGCATAAGACAATACCAAAACACAAAGTGTACTTAACAATGCTATGATGACTGTTGGCGTATCTAACTCTTGCATTAAGTTGCCAATTTGTTTGCCTTGCTTTCTGAGCAATAAAAACAATATACTCCAAACCATAAGGCAACCCTCAACTATTACTAATGTCCATGGTGCGCCAACAACTTTAAACGAAGAAAACATATACTCATAGCCAAAAGTCCAACCCAATGTGCTCAATAAAGTCCAAATTATTCCTATTCTGTTTTCAGGTAAACTGACATGCAAAAACAGACCAACTAAACTAATAAACAGACTTAGGTACACAAGCAAACTTGATTGTTGACTAAACAAATTTTCTGATACAAGGAGTTTTACAATCAGGCCAATCATTTGAACAGACAATAGATTGGAAAGCGATAAGTGTTTGTTTGCTTCTACAAAACACCACAAGCCCAAAGCCATTAATAAAGCACAACCACTGAGTTGAAAAATTGTTACCGTATTGGGCACGGATGTGATTGTACCTGATACCATCAACCATGCTATAGAAAAAAGCAATGTAATTGCTGTGCGCTTATATACAAACAAAATGGTATTTGTTTGCATGCTGAACCTTCTCATTAAAATTTCTACCAGTATAAAAACGGAGAAAGCCAATCCAAACAGGAAATAGTTTTGAAACAACATATAGGGTAGCTATAAATGTAATTAGCAATATTAATAAAGAATACCGAGTTCAAAAACAAAAAATACTTAATAAAACCTTATAAAATCTACTATTAAAGGTGGTGAGTTAAAACTTACATTTACTTTGTTGTCTGCAAGTCATACGCTACTTTTGAACAATGAGTCAAATAAGATATTTTGTAATAGTTCTAACCTGCTTACTAGCAGCCGCTTGTCAACAAACCAATCACAACAATAAAGCAATTCAAACCATGCCCTATCCTGAATCTAAAACAGATACTATCATTGATCATTATTTTGGCCAACAGGTTGCAGACCCTTATAGGTGGCTTGAAGAAGATACTGCCATTCAAGTTAAAGATTGGGTGGTGCAACAAAACAATTGTACCCAAAATTTTTTAGATCAAATACCTTTTAAATCTAAAATTAAAGATAGATTAACCAAAATCTGGAATTACGAAAGGTTTGGAACCCCTTTTAAAGAGGGAAATGATTTTTATTTTTTTAAAAATGATGGCTTACAAAACCAAAGTGTTCTCTATAAGCAAAATGGTTTAAATGGAGCACCTCAGTTGTTTTTTGACCCTAATCAATTGTCTGAAGATGGCACCACTTCACTTTCTGGAATTTCTTTCAGCAAAGACCACCATTATATGGCAGTCAGTGTTGCCAAAAGTGGAAGCGATTGGAACGAAATTTTTGTTCTTGAAACAAAAAATGGCAACCGACTCAAGGACCAAATTCAATGGGTAAAATTTAGCAATGCAACCTGGAAAGGCAATGGTTTTTATTACAGTAGATACGATGAGCCCAAAACAGGAAAAGCACTCAGTGGTCAGAACGAATACATGAAAATTTATTACCATGAATTGGGCAAAAACCAATCTGAAGATGCATTGGTTTACGAAGACAAATCACATCCATTGAGGTATTTCAATGCAGCTGTTACTGAAGATGAACACTATCTTTTCATCAACTGTTCTGAGGGTACATCAGGCTCTGAAATTTGGCTTCAAGACCTGAACAAAAACCAACAAGGTTTCAGTTTATTGTTTAAAGGTTTTACCAACAACTACTCTATCATAGACAACATTGAAAACCAATTACTGGTACTCACTGACTACAATGCGCCAACCTATCAATTGGTGCAGGTAGACCCATTGAAACCTGAACCTAAAAATTGGAAAACCATTATTGCTGCTTCGAGCAATTTATTAGAACAGGTAAACACTTGTGGTGGTAAACTGTTTGCTACTTACTTAAAAGATGCCAGTTCACGTTTGTTTCAATACAACTATTCAGGCGCACTTGAAAAAGAAATTCAACTACCTGAGATTGGAACCACAACAGGAATTTCTGGTAAAAAAACTGACCAAGAGGTTTTTTATGCTTTTAGTTCTTTTACAAACCCGGGCGAAATTTATCATTACAATATTCAGAATGGAAAAAGTACTTTGTTCAGAAAAACAAGCACCAATCTGAACACATCTGAATATGAAACAAAACAAGTTTTTTACCCTTCAAAAGATGGGGTTCAAATTCCGCTTTTTATTATCAGTAAAAAAGGAACTAAATTGGATGGCAACAACCCAACTTTGTTATACGGCTACGGCGGATTCAATATCAACCTTACTCCCGGTTTTTCTGTTTCAAGAATGGTTTTCTTGGAGCAAGGCGGCATTTATGCTGTTGCCAATTTAAGAGGCGGAGGTGAATATGGCGAGGCTTGGCACCAAGCAGGCATGTTAGAAAACAAACAACATGTATTTGATGATTTCATTGCCGCTGCAAATTATTTAATTGAAAACAAATACACATCAAGCCAAAAGTTAGCTATTCACGGTGGATCAAACGGTGGCCTATTGGTAGGGGCATGTATGGCCCAACAACCTCAATTATTTAAGGTGGCAATACCCGCAGTAGGCGTATTAGACATGCTGCGTTACCATAAATTTACCATTGGGTGGGGATGGGCGGTAGAATACGGGAGCAGTGAAAATGAATCGCAGTTTAAATATTTATATCAATATTCTCCACTTCACAACATAAAAAAAGGCATCAATTACCCAGCAACACTGATTATGACAGCCGATCATGACGATAGAGTGGTACCTGCTCATTCATTTAAATTTGCAGCAACATTACAAGCCAACCAAGACCCAAAAGGAAATCCGGTTCTGATTCGGATAGACAGCAAGGCAGGCCATGGAGCAGGCAAACCAACCACAAAATTAATTGAGGATGCAACCGATATGTGGAGTTTCATACTTTGGAATTTAGGTGCTAATTATCAATCAATAGACTAAACATTTTTAAGGAAAACCATATGCTTTAAAAATGCATATTGGCTGCATGATTGATGCATTGCTGTCTGTTTTATTTCCTATTGGATGTATTGGCTGCGAAAAGGTTTTACTTGACCAAGAATCCCATATTTGCCTAAACTGCGAATTGGAACTTCCTGTAACCAATTACCATTTAGAAGCCAATAATCCACTTGTAAAGACCTTTTGGGGAAGGGTTAAAGTTGAACAGGCCTTTGCCTATTTGGTTTACAAAAAAGCTGGATTGGTAAAACGCATTGTACAAGCCATTAAATACAAGGGGAACAAACAGCTTGCCTTTGATTTTGGGCAAAGATTTGGGCAGCAAATAAAATCGGAATTGTATCTGAATGGAGTCAATGCACTTATTGCAGTTCCATTGCATCCCAAAAGATTCAAACAAAGAGGTTTCAACCAAAGTGAACTCCTTGTACAAGGAATTGCTTCGGTTACGCTTATTCAAAATAAAAGTGAGTATGTAAAAAGAACCATCCATACCAGCACTCAAACTGCTAAATCTAGAATTGAAAGATGGGAGAATGTGCTTTCAATTTATGAAGTAGATCAGCAACTGTTTCAACAAAAAGAACCATGCCATTTTTTATTGGTAGACGATGTTGTAACTACGGGTGCTACTATAGAAAGTTTGGCAACAGAACTGCTACAAATGGGCAATTGCAAAGTTAGTGTGGCAGCCTTGGCCTTTGCACCTTAGTTAGTGAAAAAACTGAGTGATGCTTTCATCTTTTGGGTCTACAGATGAAGGAAAATAAGCCAACCAATTACCTGATGGGTCTATTAAAAATTTATTGAAATTCCATTTCACTTCATTGCTTTCTATTTGGTTCAATTTAGCTGCTGTAAGCCATTTATAAATGGGGTGTTGATTGGCTCCCTTTACTTCAATTTTTTCTGTAAGTAAAAAATTTACACCATAATTTTTCTTGCAAAAACTCATGATTTCGGTTGCAGTTCCAGGTTCTTGTTCTCCAAACTGATTGCAAGGAAAACCAATTACCACCAGCTTTTCGGTATAGCGTTTTTGCAAATTGATTAAGTCTGTATATTGTTTGGTATAGCCACAGTAACTAGCCACATTTACACACAAAATATACTTGCCTTTGAATTGGACCATATCTATGGTTTTATTTCCTGTTAAGGATTGAATTTTAAACTGGTGAAAATTCTTAGCTACTTCATTTGATTTTAAAAATGAAAATGCTAAAAGAGTAGGTAATAAAACCAGTGTTACTGCAATGCGTTTAAGATTGTTTATCATAATGCTAAAATGGCTGATTGTACTTTTTCCATTTGCCACTGAGGTGTTGATGTGGCTCCACAAATACCAATGTTTTCCCCAGTATTGAACCAGGCTTTATCCAATTCATTTTCATGACTGATAAAATGAGTGCGGGGGTTGTTGTCCTTGCAAACATCAAACAATACTTTACCGTTTGATGATTTAACACCTGCAACAAATACAACTACATCAAATTTTTGGGCAAAATCGCGGAGTTGAATATCTCTGTTACTAACTTGTCTGCACAACGTATCATTAAAGTCTACCTGAATTCCTTTGTCTTCTAATAACTGTTTGAGTGCATACAAATTTTTTGTGCGCTTGGTAGTTTGACTATACAGCTGCACCTTGTTGGGTAAAGTATAATTATCCAACTCTTCAAATTTTTCGATTACAATTGCGTTTCCACCTGTTTGCCCTAACAAACCTTTCACTTCTGCATGGCCATGCTTGCCGTAAATAATAATTTGTTCTTGGTCATTGGCAGCTTCCCTTACACGGTTTTGCAATTTCAATACTACCGGACAACTGGCATCTACTAATTCAATTTGGTTATTGAGAGCCAATTGATAGGTTTCAGGGGGTTCACCATGTGCCCGAATCAACACTTTTACCTTTGAAAGTGTTTTGAACTTATCATGGTCTATAATTTCAAGACCCTTGGCTTTGAGTCTTGCAACTTCTTCGTCGTTGTGAACAATATCTCCCAAACAATATAAATGACCTTCATCATTTAAAATATCTTCAGCCATTTGAATGGCAAAGACTACCCCAAAGCAAAAACCTGAATGTTGGTCAATTTCAACTTGAACTTGCATAACTGCTAATTTATCTAACAAATTTAACCATTTATTGCTTGGATAGTTTTTGTTTTTAAGAAAAGCTTGAAACTTAGTCTTTGAACTTAAAATATGAACCCATCTCAAACCTTTTTGTGTATTATTGGTTTAAGAATTAAATGGCAACAGAAAAAGATTTATACAACGAAGACGGCAGCTATATTGGACCAAATTCTTTGTCTCCAATACCTCTAAGTATTGGCGCACCGGTTATCAGACCCGAAGACAAAAACAAAATCAAAGCAAATGCTGTAGAAGCCATGCACCACTATGCCAATCAAGAAATTGGCATGTTAAAAAAACAAGCTGATTTAATCATGCAACAGGTTCGTGAAATTGAACAGCGCTTGTTGGTATCTGAAAAAATTTATCAGTCAGACATGCGTTTCACCCCTGTTATTGGGCAGGTTTACCATGTATATGAAATAGAAGATCATTATAAATTGTCATTGATAGGGCCTCAAGAGTGGGGCCGCAGTAAACCAATTGGCAACCACCTTGCAAGCGTAAAATTATTGGGCGACCATAGCTGGGATTTAGTGAAATAGAATTTTCATTTTGCGTCATTCTGGAACTGACATTTTAAGTATTCGCTCAATTTTGCGTAAAATTGCCCATTAATCTTTGTTATGATTTTTCAAAACACCCGCGCATTCGCTCAAGAACTCGATCAACAAGACACCCTTTCTGGCTTTCGTAGCCAATTTCACATACCCAACATTGACGGCAAAAAGCAAATATACCTTTGTGGGAACTCCTTGGGCTTGCAGCCTAAAACTGTTAAAAATGCCGTCAATCAAGAATTAGAAGATTGGGCAAATCTTGGTGTTGAAGGGCATTTTAAAGGTAAAAATCCTTGGATGTATTACCACCATTTTTTAACCGAGAAAGCAGCCCAAGTAGTTGGTGCTAAACCGGTTGAAGTGGTTATTATGAACAACCTTACTGCCAATTTGCACTTGATGATGGTGAGTTTTTACAGACCAACCAAAAGCAGGTTCAAGATTATCATGGAGGGCAGTGCATTCCCTTCAGACCAATACGCCATGGAATCGCAAGTAAAATTCCATGGATTTGATCCAAACGAGGCCATTGTTGAATTGTTTCCAAGAGCAGGCGAACACACCTTAAGAACAGAAGATATTCTGGCTGCCATTGACCTACACAAAAACGAGTTAGCTATTGTTATGATGGGTGGTGTCAATTATTTAACCGGCCAAGCTTTTGATATGAAAGCCATTACTGAAGCAGCACATTTGGCTGGCGCTATTGCTGGTTTTGATTTGGCACATGCTGCGGGCAACTTACACATACAGCTGCACAATTGGGATGTAGACTTTGCTGTTTGGTGTTCTTACAAATACCTCAATTCTGGGCCTGGTGGTACCAGCGGGGTTTTTGTTCACGAAAGACATGCCAACAATCCAAACTTACCAAGGTTTGCTGGTTGGTGGGGACATGACGAAAAAAGCAGGTTCTTAATGAAAAAAGGATTTATTCCAATGGAAGGAGCCGCAGGCTGGCAATTGAGCAACGCTCAAATTTTTCCTATGGCAATACACAATGCTTCTCTTAGCATTTTTGTGGAAGCAGGAATGGAAAATCTAAGAAACAAAAGCGAATTACTTACCGCATATCTCGAATTTATTTTGAGCCAATTTCAGGAACACCTAAGCATCATAACGCCCAAAAACCCAATAGATAGAGGCTGTCAGCTTTCTATCATTGTCAAAGAAAATGGCAAAAAATTATTCGACTATCTAGAACAAAACAACATTATGCCCGATTGGAGAGAGCCCAATGTCATAAGAATGAGCCCTGTTCCTTTGTACAACCAATTTGAAGAAATGTACCAAATAGGTCAGGTCTTAGAAAACTATTTTAAAAATTGATTTCTATCATACCATTTGGTTGAGTAAAATAATAAGTTCGCATAACATGAAAGCAAAAAAAATCAGCATTATTGGAGGTGGATTATCCGGTTCACTTTTATCTATATACCTTGCAAAAAGGGGGTTTGAAGTACACTTGTTTGAACGCAGACCTGATTTAAGAACTGCAAAAATTTATGCGGGTAGATCAATCAATTTAGCGCTTTCTACAAGGGGATTAAATGCCTTGAAAAAAATTGGATTAGACGAGGAAATTCTCGAAGATGCCATTCCAATGTCAGGCAGAATGATGCACAGTAAAGTTGGTGAACTCAACTACCAGCCCTACGGAAAAGACGGACAAGCCATAAACTCTGTTTCTAGAGGCCGATTGAATTTAAAATTAATTGAACTTACTGCAAATTACCCCAATATTCATTTGTATTTCAATGCCAAGTGTATAGATGTTGACATGGATCAATGCATTGCCAAGTTTGAAATGGAAGATGGAAGCCAGCAAACTTTTACATCAGACCATATCATTGGAACCGATGGGGCTTTTGCGGCAACAAGAGGCAGAATGCAAATAACCGACCGTTTCAATTATTCGCAGTCATATTTACATGTTGGTTACAAAGAATTGATCATACCTGCAGCAGGAGCTGGTCAATTTCAGATGGAGAAAAACGCCTTGCACATTTGGCCTAGAGGCTCATTTATGATGATTGCTTTGCCCAATCCAGCTGGCGATTTTACTTGTACCCTATTTATGCCATTTGAAGGTGAGTTTGGGTTTTCAAAACTCCAAACCGAAGCCGATGTAATTGCGTTTTTCAATGCGCATTTTCCTGATGCAGTTCCTATGATGCCAACTTTGGTTGAAGACTTTTTTGCCAACCCTACTTCAAGCTTAGTAACTGTTCGTTGTTACCCTTGGGTGCGTAAAGATAAATTGGCTTTATTAGGCGATGCGGCGCACGCAGTTGTACCATTTTATGGCCAAGGTATGAATTGTAGCTTTGAAGATTGCGTGGTGTTAGACGAATGCATTGAAGCTTATGGCGATGATTGGGAAAAGATTTTTGACGAATACCAAAAACTCCGCAAACCCAATGCAGATGCTATTTCAGAACTGGCTATTCAAAATTATTACGAAATGGCCGACAAAGTTGGAGACAAACATTTCCTACATAAAAAACACATAGAGCATGAATTGTCTGCCTTGTACCCTGACAAATATAAATCTCAATACGAACTAACAACATTTAGTTTGAGCCCCTATAGTTATGCATTGGAGCAAGGAAAGAAAAATGATTTGTTAGTAGAACACATTATTGCCAGTGGTACTGAATCTGAAATTTCAGATGCTAATTACATGGAAACGCTTTGGCATTTGCTCAAATAAGCAATTGCTAAGATTTAAATAAAATGTCTTTGATATTTAACTGAATATTGACATGCCCATTGAAATGGTTTTCTTCAATGGAATAACAAATGTCAAAAGAAATGCCTTGAGCAACTTTTTCGTAGTGTTCGCCCAAGCCGAATGCTATTGCTTTAAAAATTCTACCACCATTTTCTTGGGTTAAACTCAATTTTAAGTGGTTATTGCCAACTTTGGTTACATCGCCCACATCCCACACATGTTTACTCATGAAAACAGGGTTTTGGTTTCCGGGGCCAAATGGCGAAAACTGTTTGAGTACATTGAAAAACTTAGGCGTAATGGTGCGCAAGTCTATTTCCATGTCATACTCAATTTCTGGCGTCAAACTTCTGTGTTCAATATTTTCAGCAACCACTCGCTCAAATCTTTCTTTAAAAGTGGCGAGGTTCTCAAGTTTCAATGTAAGGCCGGCTGCGTGCGTATGTCCACCATATTGATCCAATAAATCGCTGCATGATTCAATGGCACTGTATAGGTCAAATCCTTCTACAGACCTTGCACTGCCTGTTGCCATTCCATTTGATTCTGTAAGAATAATTGTTGGCCTATAATATTTTTCAATTAAGCGAGATGCAACAATTCCAATTACCCCTTTGTGCCATTCATTGTGAAACAAAACAGTACTTTTTCTTTCAGCAAAGAGGGGGTCTTGAACAATTAACTCAAATGCGTGTTCGGTGATTGATTGGTCAAAAGTGCGTCTTTCATTGTTGTGTTGGTTTACCAAAAAAGCAATTCGTTTGGCATCTGCAGCATCTGGTGAAGTCATTAAACGGACAGACTCCTTGGCATCTGCAATTCTACCAGCAGCATTGATTCTTGGACCTATAAAAAACACAATATCATTTACACTGTACTCAGGTTTTACAGGATATTCTTCCAATAAAGCCTTTAATCCATTGTTAGGATTGTCTTTTAATCTTTTTAACCCGTAATAAGCAAGAATACGATTTTCATCTAAAATTGGAACCAAATCAGAAGCAATACTTACGGCAGCTAAATCAAGGAATTTTTCAACTTCTTTGAATGAAATTTGGTGCTTTTGGGCATATGCCTGAATCAATTTGAAACCAATGCCACAACCCGAAAGTTCCTTAAACGGATAAGGACAATCTTTTTGTTTAGGATTTAACACAGCAACCGCATCCGGAATTTCATCTCCTGGTAAATGGTGGTCACAAATGATAAAATCTATGCCTTGGTCTTTGGCATAATTGACTTTGTCTATGGATTTAATACCGCAATCAAGGGCAATAATTAGAGAAAAAGCATTGTTTCTTGCCCAATCAATAGACATAAAACTAATTCCATAACCTTCCGTATACCTATCTGGTATATAATAATCAAGGTTGTCATACTTTCTAGAGAAAAACGAATAAACGGTTGAAACAGCAGTAGTGCCGTCTACATCATAATCTCCATAAATCAGAATTTTTTGATTGTTCTGAATGGCCTCTTCTATTCTAAGAATGGCTGCATCCATGCCCTTCATTAAAAAAGGATCATGTAAGTCTGACAGTTGGGGTCTAAAAAACTTTTTGGCTATTTCAAAGCTTGCTATTCCTCGCTGAATCAAAATTCCAGTAAGCACCTTATTCAAGTTAATCAACTTAGAAAGTTGTTCAACAAGGTTTTTTTCGGGTAATATTTTGGGCAGCCAGCGTTTTGTCATTTTAATAGCCCTGCAAGATAATCAAATTCCCTTCATCGTTGAAATTTTAAAAAACAATAGGAAATTTTTAAGACTTTCCTAGCATGCAATTTCAATACAAAAGTGACTACCTTTGAGCTTCAAAATGGCAACAATTCTTTTAATTGAAACAGCAACAGATGTTTGTTCTGTGGGTATAGCATCCAATGGTAAATTGGTATGTGTTGAGGAGAGTTTCGTCAAAAACGCACATGCATCTCAATTACAGGTCTTAGTAGAAAAAGCCATTCAAAAAGCTACAATCACTTTAAATCAAATCAATGCCATAGCAATTAGTATAGGCCCCGGAAGCTATACCGGATTAAGGGTTGGTTTGTCTGCTGCAAAAGGCTATTGTTTTGCTTTAAATATTCCATTGATTGCAATAGATACACTTGAGTCTTTAGCCTATCAGGCGAGTAAGCACACTGATTTTAACAACCAAGGTTATTTAATTCCCTTATTAGATGCCAGAAGAATGGAAGTATATACAAGCGTATGGGATGCTTCATTAAATAAAATAAAAGACGTTTCTCCGATTATTCTAGATGCATTTAGCTTTCAAGAGTATCTTTCAAAAGGTGATTGCTTTATTTTTGGTTCTGGTGCCGAAAAATTCAAAGCTATTTGCAATGCAACAAACTTAATTTACCTGCATGAAATTTATTCATCTGTTAAGGGAATGGCTGGTATAGCCTTCAATTGTTTCCAAGAAAATAGATTTGCAGACATTGCTTATATTGAACCTTTTTACTTGAAAGATTTTGTTGGTACCACACCTAAAAAATTATTTTAAACATGATTATAGAACAAATTTATACCAATTGCCTGGCTCAAGCAGCTTACTATATTGAAAGTGAGGGTGAGGCAGCTATCATTGATCCGTTGAGAGATTACCAAAGTTATCTTGAAAAAGCTAAGCTGAATGGTGCTAAAATTAAATATGTATTTGAAACGCATTTTCATGCTGATTTTGTAAGTGGACATATAGATTTGGCAGCACATTCAGGAGCAGAAATAGTTTACGGACCAAATACCAAAACAGGGTTTAAAGTAACTGTTGCCAATGATGGCGATGAATTTAAACTTGGAAAAATAAAAATCAAGGTATTGCATACACCCGGTCATACTCTGGAAAGCTCCTGCTTTTTATTGAGCGATGAAAATGGAAAAAACCAGGCTGTTTTTACGGGTGACACGCTATTTGTGGGAGATGTTGGTCGTCCAGATTTATTAGACGGGGTTATGAGCAAAGAGGAACTTGCAGCAATGATGTTTGATTCGTTAAAAAAACTCACTGCATTGCCTGATGATGTGCTTGTATACCCAGCCCATGGGGCCGGCTCTGCATGTGGTAAAAATATCGGAAAAGAAACCAGTAGCACAATTGGCCTTCAGAAAGCCAACAACTATGCCTTAAAAATAACAGATAAGTCAGAATTTATAAACACCGTATGTGCCGGTATAAGCCCAGCACCCGCCTATTTCTTTAAAGATGCAGCGCTCAATAAAAATGGTTATACCCAATACGATGAAATTGTAAAAAAGGGAAATACTCCTTTAACAATTTCTGAATTTGAAGCATACATGGCTAAAGGTGCTGTAGTTGTTGATAGCCGAATTCCCGATTTCTTTGAATTGGGTTTTGTACCAGGAGCTATTAACTTGGGCTTGAATGGACAATTTGCCATTTGGGCTGCTACCCTTTTAGATTTACACCAAACCATTGTACTTGTTTGTAAACCTGGTACCGAAGAAGAAACAATTACACGCCTAAGCAGAGTTGGATTTGATCAAATATTGGGATTTTTAGAAGGTGGTTTTGATACCTGGAAAGATGACCATAAAAAATATGACATGGTCATATCTATTTCATCAGAAGAATTTGCATTAGATGCCAAACACAATCCCAATGCCATAATAATAGACGTACGCAAGCCATCAGAATTTAAGGATGGGCACGTCAAAAAAGCTCAAAACATGCCTTTGGATCTGCTGCAACAGCAGGTAGAAGGACTCGACAAACATGCTGAATGTTTGGTACATTGTGCTGGTGGATACAGAAGCATGATGGCAGCTAGTTTGTTTAAAAAACATGGGTTTACCAATGTTAAAAATGTATGGGGAGGATTTGCCCAAATAAAAGAAGAAGAGAAAATTGAATTGGAATAATTCAAATAGCTTCAAATAAAAATGGGCGGCTTCACTTTGTGAAGCCGCCCATTTTTATTTGAGACCATTCATTGGTTACCTAAACAAGATAACCGAACCTGAGTAGCTGTATTTTTTACCACCCGAACTGGTAGCATTTACTTGATAAATATACGCATCTTGTTGACAGTCTTGGTTGGTTTTCATATCGGTTCCATTCCAACCAATTTTAACGTCGTTGGTTCTGAATACCATTTGTCCCCATCTGTCAAATACCATAATGTCAATTGATTCAATTCCATCGGCAACAATTTTGAATGTTTTGTTACAGTCGTCTTGGAATGAAACAGGCTTACAATCTACATTACTATTTGGATAAAAAGCTGAAGGAATAAACACGGTAATGTCTGGTTCAACTTTTACAGTGTGCGTAACCGTATCGGCACAACCCCATTCGTTTTTAGCAATCAATGTCACGTAGTGGTTAGAGGTATCTGGTGGAAACTGAACATTTTGTGGACTAACAGCTGAATAGTCTGATGAGCTTGCAGGTTTACCTTTTCCAAAATTCCATGCATACACTAAATTAGAATACAAGCCTGAATTAGGATCACTTTCATTGTTAAAACTATAGTAAGGGTTAGCAATGGTTGTGGTGTAAGGCAAATGTGAGAATTCAGCGGTTGGCGTTGGGTAAGCTTCAATTACATGCGTAGCAGTATCAAAACAACCATCTTGTTCTACCATTAAAAACACATTGGTTCTTCCTGCTTTGGTATAAGTTTTAGCAAATACATTGTCTGAAGCAGGGTTGCTGTTTAATGGGGTTCCAGACACACTACCCTCAAACCAGAAATATTTAGGACTAGTTACATTGGTTGGTAATGCGGTAAATGTAGCATCTAACTGACCTGGATCAACGCAAACGCTTGCAGGTACAGTAAAATCAGCAAAAGGTTTTGGTTTGATATTGAATACCATTTCATCAAATGCTGGATAAGTTGCACAAGCATCTTCAAAAGTATAAGAACCAATTGGTAGGTTAAAATTATTAAATTGAGAGCTAGCTCTAAAAGTTACTTTTTTATTGGTTTTGTCTTGGTTTGTTGCAGTGTAAGTCATGCCTGTTGGGCTAGTTATTATATTAGCCTGCGTTCCATCAGGAGTAGTCCATGCAATGCTATATGGTGGATCCATTGGGCTCTTTACAGGTGTAATTGTAAAGAGGTTGGCCTCATATTCGCACAGAGTCTGATCTGTTGGCAATTGCACTTCAGGCGGCGTTTGAATTCTAATTTGATTGGTATCCGCATTGATACAACCAGTAACTGGGTCAACATAATTAAAATACAATTTATAGAGACCTGCCGTCACATCCTTTTTAGTTAAATCAAGAGTAGCTCTACCTGTATAAGTCTGAAGAGCCGGCATAATGTTACTAGGAACTGTGGTCAAAGTAGTACCGCTTATATCTGCAGGTTCAGCATTTGAAATAGAAGAGTAAATGGTGAAATTGGTTGTTGCATCATTGGTACAAACAGCCGAATCGGAAACCACTAATTTAACATCTGGATTAGGAGTAACTGTTACATTAATTGGCTTTTCTACCAAACAGCCAGTTGCGTCGTTTTTGTATAACAAATGGAACTGAGTAGGAATGGTTAACGGATTGGCAGGAGAGCTAATAACAGCATTTCCTGGGTCAAAATACCTTCTTTGGGTTAATGCAGGTTTATATGCAATATCTGAAGGGGCAAATTCCCAATAACTGTTGGTAGTAGTGTCTCTTTGTTTGATTTCCTTTTGTAAATCTACTACACCATTAGACAAGCAAATAAATGGTTCAATTCCTGGATCTAAAAGTGGCGTTTTAATAACAACATAAACTGTAGTATCCATAGCAGGACAGCCATTTGGTGGTGATGTTACATAAACACCTTTTACATCAGGGTTCAACACAACTTCCATGGTTGGAAAGAATTGAACTTTAGATGTATACGTTAAGATATTTGTATCTGGCGCAAACTTTACATCTTTTGCATTGATATCAAACCCATAGGTATTTAATGCTGAGGTTTTTACAACCCCTCTACCTGTCCATGTTTCAGCGCTAGATGTTGCTACTTTAACAGGTAAGGTAATGACCTTTGTAGATTGATTGTCACAAAATGTTTTGCTCACACCCGCATCTGCTCTAGGCACTGGGAATATGGCAACCAATAATGAGTCACGAATAGAACATTTGTTCTTGTCTTTGATTTCTAAATTGATGTAGTTTCCATAAGGATACAAATCTGATTCAGAAGGTAAATTCATGAGTTTGTTTGTGTTCAATTGGTCTCCTCCAGTAATTGCAGCAGGGTTCAATGGATAAGTCCAAATATTGAGCACATCTGGTGTATTTGTTGCGTCTATTCTAGGTAAACTAATAGAGCTGAAAGAGGTTTTACAAAGAACAATCGGTGTCACAGGATCAATTACTGGCAATGGATTCACAGCTACAATTATTGTATCCACGTTAGAGCAAGTAACTCCTTGGTAGGTAATAAAGCCTTTCACTCTATATGAAGAGGTTTTTTCTGGGGTAATGGCCAGGGTATCTGCCCTTGAAATAATTGTACTGTCAAGGGTAATTGGCATTTTGCTCCACTGAAAACTATCTATTGCAGCGGTGGTGCCAATAGCCTTTAACACCAATGGCGGATCTTTAAAGCAAATGGTATCATTCTTTCCAGCGTAAACAGGAACCACTTTGTTTACAAAAACATCCGATGAATCTAATCGAATACATCCCCAAGTGTCAACTTTGGTAACATAATACCTTCCACTATCTGAAGGAAATACAAATTGAGACAATGAGTCTTTTAAAACAGGATATGCTGGCGATTTTCTCCAAGTCCAATTACCAACAGTTTGGTTGCTTGTTCCAGCATCTAAAGTATCACTTGCACCAGAACAAATTCTAATAGAAGTTGGCAACTCTCTTTTTGGCAAATTTCTTGTAAATATTGATAAAGGTACAGAGTCTTTACAACCATAGTTATCCGAAACTAGAATTTTGTAAGTAGTTGTATTTCCTGCATTGGTAGGGTTTAAGAATGCATTAGAGTCGGCCAAAGATCCTCCAGGAGATGGAACATTTTTAACCAACAAATTTTGAGAAGTCATATCTCCCAAATAATAGTTATATCTGTAAAAACCCGGTATACCAGCAAATGGAGTTCCACCTTTAGTATTTCCTTGAACTTTTACTGGAACACCGTAACAATTAAATGTATCACGGATGCTCGCTTTAATGAGCTCAGGTATGTAAACAGAGTCTACAATTTTGTCATTCGGACAATCCTGACCTATTGGTGCCACATTGGTTAATCGCAACCTGATTTTATGCCAACCCGATTTGGTAAACCTGTGTTTAATAAAAGTACCAACTGCCGGTGAACCTGGAGGAGGTGATGTTGTAGGGGTTGTTCCGGTATAAGTTGTATAGGTGTCTGAATAAGGTGCCGTTTCTACCCTAATCTGAGTATAGGTATTGTTAACGGTCATATTATTGGTGATGGCAAATGAAAATTCATAGTTGCCACAGCGCTTATCTACTTTATTTATGACAGCTTGTGGAATTTTGCCTACCGTAATTGCAAATGATTTACTTGACCTTGCTGGTACAGGGCACATTCTATCTTTAGCTGTTACAATGAAATAGTGTGGCAAGCTGGTTGCTTTGTCTGCAGGAGGAGTCCAACAAAATAAAAAGCTATCTCTTTTAGGACCCTGCACATTTCTTTGTGCCACATTGTACAATGGTTTAAATGTTGCCCCTGTAGAAACCATAGTAACGGGGTTGTTCCACTTTAAATCTGTGGTATCCCAACCTTTGGTATCATCGGCTGCGGCTATAATTAAACACAATTCTTTGTTGGCACAAGTATAGAACTTATTACCCGGAACAGGCAATCCAGTATTGGGGTCATATACCTTAATAACTGGTGGGTTGTTAGCCGCACATGTAATACTATAAAACTGAATGTCCCTTCGGGTTACACCAGCTAAGGTTGGAACGCCATTGACATATTTCCACTGCTTTACCTCTATTACCAAGTTGGCCACAAAAGCACCATTAGGGTAAAACCGAATATCTCCTGTAATAGGGTCAATACAAAAACCCATTACAGGTAACAATGGTTCACAGACATTGACCGTAGGATTGGGTGGTGTATTTACTCCCCTCACAGGAAATGGAATGTTGGCAGTATAAGGTGGTGCATAAGGAACAGAAACTCCTGCACCCGTTAGTGATTGACCAAATGCATAACTCAATGAATCACCATCAGGGTCAATTGCTCCTAAGTTATAAGTAAACTCTTGACCTGCACAGGTAATTGCTACCGGATCATTCGTAAATGCTGGTGCAGAGTTACAAGGTGCCATACACCTATTAAGCGTTCCTCCAGAATAGAAACTCAAACTACTTGGGTTTAAAAATGTAGTTATGGCTGCATTTCTGCAACAATCGCTAAATCCAATGTTGAATTTACAACAGGTTGGGTCTGAAGTGAGTGAAGCTAAATTGATTGTACCCCTGAATGTGAAAATTTCAATACCTGGCGTAAAAGAACCTGGTGTTCTGGTACCACAATTACTACAAACAGTAGTTGACATGGCACAAAGTTGAATGACATCATACGCACTGGTATTGGGAACAACTGTTAATTTTTGTTGAGCAAACGATTGCCCTGCACAGTTACCATCTGCAGCAACAATGTCAATATTAATGCTACAAGCTGGATCCAACGGACCAGTAGCTCCACATCCACACATTGGAATACCCACACAATCGCGGTACCATTTGTATTCTACATAGTAAATACCGGGTGTTGAGCTCACGCATTGGTAGGTTAAGTCTCCCCCTACAATGTGCGATGCCTTAGATTGTTTTGCAGTAAATACCAACAATAGCATCACAAACAAGCCAATGAACCGAAAAGTCTTTTGTAAATTTTTTCTCATAAAATACACCTTTATCAATTTCAAATGTATGGGAATCAAATGTTAATATTCTCTTAAGAAGTAAATAATTTAAAAACCCTTTCATTTTTTGTCACGGCTATTGAAAATTAGATGACATATTTACGAAGAGCTTTGTTATATTTACCTCAAATTTATCTGACAATTTTCTTAGTTCAGATACCAGTTATTGTATGAAAAAAATCCTCATTACGCTCATTGCATTTTTAGCAATTGGATTATCCACAAAAGCACAAATACTTGATGAAATCATTGGGGTAGTTGCCGACAGGGTAATTTTAAGATCTGATATTGAAATTGCTCAAGAACAAATCAGCAAGCAAATAGGAAAAGATAGCGACACCCTTCGTTGCGATATTTTTAAACAGAAACTCATAGAAAACCTCATGGTAATTAAGGCCTTGGTTGATAGTTTACCTGTTAATGAAGAAAGAATTGATGCAGAAATTGAAGACCGAATTCGATATTTTACCAAGCAATACGGAGGAGAAAAAGCATTAGAGGAAATTGCTGGCAAATCTATTCAAGAAATCAAAGCTGCACAAAGAGAAAACATCAAGAACAGCCAATTGATTCAAGATATCCAAGGTAAAATCATCAAAGACGTAAGGGTAAACCCAACCGATATTAAAAATTATTTCAATGCCATTCCAACAGATAGTTTGCCTTATTACAGTGCCGAAGTAGAATTGGCTCAACTCATTATAGAACCCAAAATAAGTGCAGAATCAAAAATGGCAGCTTTTGAAAAAATTGCTGAACTCAGAAAAAGAATAGTAGAAGGTGGTGAAAAATTAAGCACTTTAGCTGTAATTTATTCTGACGATAAAGCTTCAGCATCTAATGGTGGAGAGCTTGGCTATTTTGGAAGAGGCATGATGGTTCCCGAATTTGAAGCTGCAGCATTTAAACTAAAGCCAGATAGCGTTTCAAAAATAGTTGAAACCACTTTTGGCTACCATTTAATTCAACCCATTCAAAGAAAAGGGGAAGAAGTGAACGCAAGGCATATTTTAATCATGCCTAAAACTTACAGCTCAGATCTTGAACTTGCCAAACATAAAACAGACAGCATTTTACAATTGATCAAAATGGATTCACTTACGTTTGAAAGTGCTGTTAAAAAATTCTCCGATGACCAAGAAACAAAAGCTACCGGAGGTTTTATTGGGTCTGCAGGAATGGGTAACACACGTGTTGCAGTTGATGAATTAGACAAGGCCATTTACTTAAGTATTTCAACTATGAAACCTGGTGATATTTCAGAGCCCGAACTCATCTACCTACCTGGTCCTGAAAAGAAAAAGGCTTGGCGCGTATTTTACTTAAAAACAGAAATGCCTCCACATGTTGCCAACTTAAAAGACGATTATCAGAAGTTTCAACAATTGGCATTTAGAAAAAAACAAAATACTGTTTTGACCAATTGGATAGAACACAATAAAAAACAGTTTTATATTCAAATCAATGGCCCTTATGCAACTTGCCCAGAAGTTGCCAACTGGATAACAAAAGACAAATAAGATGATGAGTTATGCAAATGACAAAGAGGCTGCAATTGCCTTCAATCAAAAGGCCGAAGCCCTTCAGAACGAAATAAAAAAAGTAATCATTGGCCAAGATGATATTGTCAATAAATTATTGATTGCCATTTTCTCCAATGGACATAGTTTATTGATTGGTTTGCCCGGTTTGGCCAAAACGCTTTTGGTAAAAACCATCTCAGAGGTGTTAGATTTAAATTTTAGCCGCATACAATTTACACCTGATTTAATGCCAGGAGACATTACTGGTGCTGAAATTTTGGGCGAAAACAGAAGTTTCAAATTCATACGCGGGCCTTTGTTTGCAAACATTGTTCTTGCTGATGAAATTAACAGAACTCCACCAAAAACACAGGCAGCATTGTTAGAAGCCATGCAAGAAAAGGTTGTTACCGTGGGAGGTGTTGCACATCAACTCGATCAACCATTTTTTGTTCTTGCTACTCAAAACCCAATTGAACAAGAAGGAACTTACCCATTGCCAGAGGCTCAATTAGACCGTTTCATGTTCAACTTGAACCTTACCTATCCTAGTTATCAAGATGAGCTTGCAATCATCAAAAACACAACCGGTAATGCAGCAACTGAGGTAAAGAAAATCATGTCTGCAACTGAAATACTTTATTTTCAAGATCTGGTAAGAAAGGTTCCTGTTCCAGATAATGTGTATGAATATGCCGTAAAATTAGTTGCCAAAACCAGGCCTCAATCTGAATTTGCAAGTAATTTCATCAAAGATTACGTGAGTTACGGTGCTGGGCCAAGAGCGGGTCAGTTCTTAATCATTGGCGCTAAATGCCATGCCTTGTTACACGGAAAATTCTCACCAGATATGGAAGATGTAAAAGCAATTGCCGAGGCCATTTTGCAACACAGAATTATAAGAAATTTTAAAGCTGAAGCAGAGGGTGTTAGTATTGAGAAAATAATTCAATCAATTCTTTAAAGTCCATTTCTTTCTCTCCAAATTTGGTTGAATGTTTTTTCAGCAATTTTGGGCAACTCTCTTTCTTCACCCCATTGTTTCCTAAAAAAAGATTTGAAAGTGAAATTTCTGAGTGATGATTGCCTGTTCATGTTCTTTCTGCTCAACATTAATTTAGACCAAGAAAACCATGTAAAACGCTCTGCAGTGTCAATCACGCCCTCTGAAATGGCATCTCTTCTATTTCGAATAAGGTGGTTGTGAATGTCAATTTTTAATGGACATACATCTGTACACTTACCACACAAAGTAGAATGTTCACTCAAAAAACCGTATTCAGCTAGTCCTGACTTGAGTGGTTTCACAACTTGAGAAATAGGCCCCGCTTGATTGTTTAGATAATTTTTACTGCCGCCTATGTAATTAAATACCTGACAAACATCATTGCAGGCACCACATTCTATGCAAGACAAAGCCTGTCTTTGGTCTTGTGAAGCCAATACATTCGACCTTCCGTTGTCTAATAGCAATACAATAAATTCAGATGGACCATCAATATCATCGCGTTCTGTAGGGCTTGTGATTGTTAAATAACTCTGTAAGTTTTCTCCTGTTTTTTGAGTGGCATATAGGGTTGTAAATAAATCTAACTCATTCAAACTTGGAAGTAATTGGTCAATTCCCGCAACAACCAAATGGGTTTTAGCAAAAGCATAACTCATTCTGGCTGCAGCAGAATTTTCTGACTGCACTACCAAACCTCCTTCAGCAACTAAAAAGGTAGCTCCTGTAATTGCTAATTCAGCTTGGTAAAAGTTTTTTCTAATGCTGTGTCTTATATCGGCAGCTATATCAGCAACTTCAGCATCCATTGAAACCCGAATACTTTGGTTCAATTGGTTTCTTACCTGTTGAACATCTGCAGACAACAGTGGTGTGTTTTCTGTAAAAAAATCTGTTCCACTTTCGTTGAGTATAAAGTCTCCAAAATCAAGCGCTTTTAAAGGGATTGATTTTGAATCAAAAAAAGATTTCAATTCAATCTCATCTGAAACAGCAGACCTGCTATAAACAACTTTTCCTTTCGTATGCTTTTGTGCTATCTGTAAAATTTCCTGCTGGGCATTTTGTACATCATAAGCCCAAATTACCTTACCACCTTTTCTAACAACCGATGCTTCAAAATCTATTAAAAATTTATCTAAGCTTTCGTTCACCTTCCATTTGGTATAAGATGCGCGAAGCCTTGCCAATTCATAATTTCCAAACAGTTTTTTGGCCGCTTCCCTTTTCAGATTCATTTGCGAACTGGTTTCTCTCAAGTGCGCTCTGAAATCTGTTTCTGGTAGTTTGGTCTGAATGGTTTTATTAAATTTTTCTTCGGGTTGCATCTTCAACTACCAAAATAAACCAATTTAATTGAATTATGGAAGTAAAACATTATCTATTAGGCGTGTATTTCCACAATTAACAGCAATCAAACAAACACCATTTTTAATATCCTCTGCTACTTGCAATGTATTTGCATCAACGCAGTTGAGGTACTCAATTTGAATCAATTGCTGCAGTTCAAGTTGATTTTTTGCAATGGCTATCAATTCTGAAGCAGCAGATTTATGCCAATTGTCTTTGATCAAGCTCAATGCTTTGTATATTTCTGTTGCCGCTTTTCTTTCAGCTGAATTTAAGCGAATGTTTCTGCTGCTCATTGCCAAGCCGTCTTTTTCTCTAACAATATCCCCCATACAAAATGTAATGGGAAGTTGTTGGAATTCTATGAGTTTTTGAACCAATAAACATTGTTGGAAATCTTTTTGTCCAAAATAAACTAAATTGGGTTCAACCAAGTCAAAAAGCCGGGTTAAGACAGTATAAACACCATCAAAATGACCTGGTCTAAAAGCTCCTTCAAAAACAGTTGTTAGTGAGCCTAATACCGAAGCGTCCATTTTTTGCAAACCAGTTGGATAAATTTCATCGGTACTTGGTATAAAGACCACATCACATTCTGACTCAGCCAAAAGTTTTAAGTCAATGTCAATGGTTTTGGGATAATTTACTAAATCTGATTGCTGGTTAAATTGCGTGGGATTTACAAAAATACTACATACCACACAAGTAGATTTTTGCTTTGCTTGTTTTACCAAAGACAAGTGACCAGCATGCAGCGCTCCCATGGTTGGAACGAAACCAATTGTTTGATTGAAAGCCTTTTTAGCACTTAAAACCTTGGTTAAATCAGAAATAGTTTTGCACAATATCACTTTAGTACCTGTTTATCAATCGTTTAAATTAACACGCCCCTCTTTAAGGGTTGGAATATTAAGAAATTTCTTAATATAATCGTAATTTTGCATACTATTTTTACGTAAAGTGTGTATGGCAAAAAAGAGAGTTCTTTATATCTCATCCGAGATGACGCCTTTCCTGAAAGTGAGTAATGTGGGAGAATTGGCAAGAGTATTGCCACAAGCAACTCAGGAAAAAGACAATGAAATCAGGGTTTTAATGCCAAGATTTGGTTGTATCAATGAAAGAAGAAATCGATTACATGAGGTAGTTAGGTTGAGTGGAATCAATATAACCATTGACGACAACGACAATCCATTAACCATCAAAGTGGCTTCTTTACCTGAAGCAAAAATGCAGGTTTACTTTTTAGACAATGAAGATTATTTTCATCGTAAACATGTTTACACCGATGAAAACAATACTTTTTTTGGGGACAATGACGAACGCACTATCTTTTTTTGCAAAGGTGCTTTGGAAACAGTTAAAAAACTAGGATGGCAGCCCGATATCATTCACTGTCAAGGTTGGATGACCAGCTTAATTCCTTTGTATTTAAAAACGCTTTACAAAGATGAGCCTGTTTTTAGATTGGCAAAGGTGGTTTATTCGGTTTTTGAAAACCAATTTGACGAAAAACTAGGTAAAGAATTTGCCCGTAAGGCAAGCCTCAATGCAATAGACAACAAACAGGTTTCTTCTTTAGCAAACGCTGGTTGTTCAGAATTGTACATGTCAGGAATTGAACATGCTGATGCAGTAGTTAAAGCAAGTCATGAAATTGATCCAGAAATAACCAAGTTTTTAAAGAAGTTGAAATCAAAACCAGTAATTGAACATCCTGAGTCTGGCGAAGATGTTGACGTCTATATTAATTTGTATGATACACTCCTTGAGCACCAAGATTAAATTTATTTTCTTAGTTGGTTGTCTTGCACTCTTTGCTTGTAAAAGAGAACCAAACACCATTGGCGCAAACCTCATTGGCTCATCAAATAATTTGGGTCTTGTTTTCGATACAACCGTAAACATGGTTGCGTACACCGTTAAAATGGATTCTATTGAAACCAAAAACTTTTCAGTGTATGGTTTGGGCAAAATAAACGACCCAGATATGGGTATTACCAGGTCTGATTTAGTTTTCCAATACAATTTGCCTAACAATTCATTTACTTGGGGTGGAACCACTAATTTTGATTCACTTGTATTGCAATTGCGTTTTGCTGATTTAAATGCATTCTACGGTGATTTGAATCAAGTGCATACATTAAAAGTATACGAACTCAATGAAGACCTAAGCATAGATTCAAGTTATTACCATTCAAGAAAATACGTTATTAATAATACTGAAATTGGGTCTTGGACTGGTAAATTTAATTTAACTGACACCACCACAATAAAACTTGGCAGTCAAACATTTTATCTACCACCACATATCAGAATTCAAATGAGCAATACCTTTGCTCAAAAACTCATACAAGCAGAAGCGGCTGGTAGTTTTACCAGTACAACAAATTTTAAAAAGGCATTCAAAGGTTTTGTAGTTATTGATGAAACAGATTTAGCCACCAACAAAGGAGGCATTGCTTATATCCGTCTCAATTCAAATGTTTCTGCATTAACTGCTTATTACAAAGATTCTCTAGAGGCTGATTTTCCAATTATTGGAGGTAGCGAAGTAGCTGCAAATGCAATCAGCCATGTTGCTTCACCCCTAAATTTGCTACAAGAATCATTTGCAGGCTCACACAGAGACAGTTTAGCTGTTCAGTCCTTATTTGGCACTAAAATTAGAATTGAATTGCCTGATTTGATCAACAAATTTGGTGACAAAAAAATTGCTATCAATGGAGCAGAAATGGTGTTTACCGTTTTGGGAGACAATGGCGGTTTCCAATTGCCCGAACGCTTACAGTTAGTGGCATCAGATACACTTGGGTACAATATTTTTACAAAAGACTTGGCTTACGAAAGTGCTGCCTATTACGGGGGCGGATTGTACGCCGGAAAAGAATACCGTTTCAATATTGCCAGGCACATGCAATATTTACTAGATGAATACAAAACAGGAAAAGACATCCATAAATTAACTGGATTGTTTTTATTTATTCCAGTAAACAATCCGTTTACAGCTGCTAGAATTATGCTTGATGGAAAAAAAGACAGTGGTAAAATAAAACTAAAACTTACTTACACTGTTTTAAAAGACTAGGCACCTTGATTATTAAACTACATAAAAATTTTACAGCTGAAAACCTTCATCAGATAAAGGCTGTGTTAACTTTAAACCAGTTTGAATACACTTTTGTTGAACCAGAATCATGCTTAGTTGTACCAAAACTAAAAAGCCCTAATTTTTTAATTGGAATAGATGGTATAGATGGTATCGTTGAAATTGATACCACTTTTCAACTTGCATCAAAAAAATACAAACAGAGTAGCATATTTGAGGTAAATGGAGTAGAAATTGGTGGCAATCAAACCAATGTAATTGCTGGGCCCTGTAGTGTAGAGGACGAAAAACAAATTTTTGAAACTGCTGCATTTCTCCATAAAAACGGTTTAAAATTTATGAGAGGGGGAGCATACAAACCAAGAACATCTCCTTATGCTTTTAGAGGATTGGGGTTGGATGGTTTGAAAATGATGTCTCAAGCGGCAAAAGAAAACGGATTAAGTGTAGTAACTGAATTAATGGATTTAAGTCTATTAGACCAGGTTTTGGCTTACTCAGATATCATTCAAATTGGTAGCAGAAACATGAGCAATTTTTACATGCTCGCTGAACTTGGAAAAATAAATAAACCTATTCTTTTAAAAAGAGGCATGTCTGCTCGTATCAATGAATGGTTATTGGCTGCAGATTACATTTTAAGTGGTGGAAACCAACAAGTAATTTTATGCGAAAGGGGTTTAAGGAGCTTTGATACTGATGTAAGAAATCAGATGGATATTACGGCTATACCCATGATTCAATCAATGAGTCATTTACCTGTTTTTGCCGACCCAAGCCACGGAACCGGTTCTGCTAAATTTGTCAAACAACTTTCTCTTGCTTCAATTGCTGCAGGAGTGAATGGGTTAATGATTGAAATACACCCAAACCCATCAAATGCACTTTCTGATGCTGATCAAGCGCTTACATTCTCTGAATTTGAACAATTGTTGAATGAAATGCGTGGCCTTGCAAAGTATTTCAATAGGCCCATTGACTCAAGTATAAGTTTATATAAATAATTCAGTCTTTTTTATTAATTTCGTCTTATGTGTGGAATTGTTGCATATATAGGCCATCGTGAAGCCTGCCCTATTATATTAAAAGGTTTAAAACGCCTTGAGTACCGCGGCTATGACAGTGCGGGAGTTGCCTTATTAGACGACCATAAAGCCTTAAAAGTTTATAAAAAAACTGGAAAGGTTGCTGATTTAGAACAAGAAATTGGCAACAAAGATACACACGCTCATACAGGCATGGGGCATACCAGATGGGCAACCCATGGGGCTCCAAACGATAAAAATGCCCATCCGCACTTATCGGGCAATGGAGAGTTTGCAATCATTCACAATGGTATCATTGAAAATTATGCGTCACTCAAAGCAATGCTCATTCAAAAAGGGCATCATTTCAGTAGTGAAACAGATACCGAAGTTCTAATTCATTTAATAGAAGAAGTATACCAACACAATGATGTCAGTTTTGAAGAGGCCGTAAGAATGTCTCTCACTCAAGTAATTGGTGCATACGCCATTGTTATTCTATCTAAGAGCAACCCCAATTATTTAATTGGTGCAAAAAAAGGAAGCCCAATGGTGATTGGGGTTGGTAAGGGTGAACACTTTATTGCAAGTGATGCTACACCAATAGTTGAATATACCAGAAATGTAGTTTATTTAAATGACGGTGAAGTAGCTATCATAGATGGTGATCAACTCACTATTAAAACCATTGACAACACACTCAAAACACCTTTTATCACTGAGATAGAGTTCAATCTAGAAAACATTGAAAAAGGTGGCTATGAACATTTCATGCTCAAAGAAATTTTTGAGCAACCCAAAAGCATATTAGACTCGTTTAGGGGTCGAATTCATTTAAAAGAAGGCCATATCAGTATGGCGGGAGTTAATAAATTTGAAGATAAGCTCAAAAACATAGACCGAATTATTGTAATTGGATGCGGCACCTCATGGCACGCAGGTTTAGTTGGTGAGTATTTATTAGAAGATTTAGCCAGAATACCTGTAGAGGTTGAATACGCCTCAGAATTCAGGTATAGAAACCCAGTAATTGGAGAAAAAGATTTTGTTATTGCCATTTCACAGTCCGGTGAAACTGCCGATACTTTAGCTGCTATTGAGTTGGCAAAAAGCAAAGGAGCCACTGTTTTTGGTGTATGTAATGTAGTTGGCTCAAGCATACCAAGAGCTACACATGCGGGTGCTTATACCCATGCCGGACCAGAAATTGGTGTAGCTTCAACCAAAGCATTTACTGCTCAGGTTACAGCCCTTATTTTAATTGCACTTTCAGTAGCTCAAAAGAAAGGAACCATTTCAAATGAACGCATGCGCGAAATTCTCAATGAAATGGAAACCATTCCTGCAAAAATTGAAGCTGTTCTCCAAACTGACGAATTAATAAAGTCTTTGGCAAACAGATACAAGGATGCTAAGAACTTCCTCTTTTTAGGTAGGGGGTATGGATTTCCTGTAGCACTAGAAGGTGCACTCAAGCTTAAAGAAATATCCTACATCCATGCAGAAGGTTACCCTGCCGCAGAAATGAAACACGGGCCAATTGCGTTGATTGATGAAGAAATGCCTGTGGTAGTGATTGCTACTCAACACAGCAACTACGAAAAAGTTGTTAGCAATATTCAGGAGGTTAAAGCTCGTAAGGGCAAAATCATTGTGGTAGCCACAGAAGGTGATGAAGAGCTCAAACACATGGCCGACCATGTAATTTATATTCCAGCTTGCGAAGAAATTATGTTGCCATTAATTGCTACCATTCCCTTGCAATTGCTTTCGTACCATATTGCAGTTTTAAGAGGTTGCAATGTTGATCAACCAAGAAATTTAGCTAAGTCTGTTACGGTAGAATAGTGTCCTCTGTCACAGAACAATGGTGGATAAGCCATTTGTTTGGCATTTGTTTTTTTTGTTTATTTGGTAATTGCGTTATTGAAAATACCAATCACTAATTGAGTCTATTGAAAAAAACAGTATCATTTATGCTTCTTGCTGATTTTGTAGAGGTTAACACCGAACAACTTATTGGATAAATTATGTTCAAAGGAATATTCAATAGGTTATACAGAATCAATATTGGCACCCGAACTGCTTTTAGTTTTTTGGCAGTGGTCATTGTGTCATTGTTTTTTTCTGTTGCGGCGCTTTTGCTTTTAGAATACAGCAAAAAAATCGATACCAAAATTTCGGACAAATATAGGCCGGTCATTTCAGCACTTAAAGATTACCAGAGCCAAATTGAAACCACCATATTGCTCAGCTCTGATATTTCATCACAATACAACGAGAAAAAGAGGCGTGTGCTGACCAAGCAATTAGACCGTACTTACAACGAAAAAAAATTGACTGTAATTGGCATGAGCCAAGAAGCAAGTATGGAAGGCATACGTTTGAATGTCATTGAAATTGATGGCAAGTTTCAAAAAATAATGGAAAAAGAACGTGCCATTCTTGCATTGATGAAAGGGCCTGAAGATTACAACGACAAAGAAAAGCTCCGTGTTTCAAGATTAATCAATGATGAAATAGAAATCTTAAACAATCCATTGAGTGCAAAGCTAGAGGAAACAAGCATGGAGGCCATTTATATTTTTAGAAAGCTAGAGGCCCAAAAATATGCCAGCTACCGAACCCTATCGTATCTGTTAGTAGTGATGATTATAATCATAATTGTAGTGAGTATTTTCTCTATCTATATCACCCAAGAAACAATCATTAAACCCATTAAGGAAATTAGTGGAATTTTAGATGAGTTGAGTGAAGGGAAAGTGCTTACATTTCAGTCTGAGGTATACAGAAACGACGAAATTGGAACCATGATTGAATCTGCCAAAAAGGTTGCAGCTGGTTTTAAAACAAAAACAGAGGTTGCCAATGCAATTGGAAAGGGGAATTATTTAATCAATGTGCCATTACTTAGTAAATCAGACAAGCTGGGTAAAGCATTGGTAGAAATGAGAAATAACCTCCAAAAAGCAAAAGAAACCGAAGAAAAAAGCAGGATAGAATTGCAAGAATACACCGCAATTTTAGAGAAGAAGAACCAAGAACTCGATCAATTTGCTTATGTGGCCTCACATGACTTAAAGAGCCCACTCAGGGGTATTCACAATTTAACAGATTGGATACAAGAAGAACTTGGCGATAATTTACAAGGTGTAAGTTTGGGGTATTTTAATATGCTAAAAGGCAGGGTTCAAAGAATGGAAAGCCTCATAAACGCTTTGCTAAAATATGCCCGATCTGGAAAAACACTAACAGAACAAGTCATATTATCAAGTAAAGATTGCATCATTAACGTACTCAAAAGAATTAACCCACCTAACAATATTGCTATTTATTTTGAAGAAACCCTACCCACTGTTTTCGGCAATAAAAAAGATTTTGAAACAGTATTGTATGTGTTTATTACCAATGCCATCAAACACAACGAAAAAGCTGATAGAATTGTAAACATCACTTTCAAAGAACAAGGCTCAGAAATTGCATTTTGTATTACCGACAATGGACCAGGAATAGAACAAGAGTTTCATCAAAAAATATTTGGCATTTTCCAAACTTTAAATAGAAAAGACGAAGTTGAAAATTTAGGTGCAGGCTTAGCCATTGCTAGAAAAATTATTGTAGAATATGGGGGCTCTATATGGCTTGAGTCTGAGCTAGGAAAAGGCTCTTCGTTTTATTTTACATGGCCCAAGGACAATATTCCTAAAATAGTGTAATAAGCCGGTATTTTAATTGAAAAAATGTCTGATATTGTTAACTGTTTTGTAATTTACTTGAACATTGATTGAAGTAAATTCAAGCTTTATTGAAAAAAATATGAATGAAAAAATCATCAACATCTTACTCATAGAAGACGACGAAGTAGATGTAATGAATGTAAAAAGAGCCTTCAAGAAAAACAACATTACCAACCCACTCGTGGTAGCTAATAATGGCTTGGATGCTTTACAATATTTAAGAAAAACACATCATGAAAAACCAAGCGAATTGCCAAGAATAATTCTGCTTGATTTAAACATGCCTAAAATGGGTGGCATAGAATTTTTAAGAGAACTTAGACAAGATGAACACCTAAAAAATTTAAGTGTTTTTATCATGACTACTTCAAATGAAGACCGAGATAAAATAGATGCCTATAACTTAAATGTAGCAGGATATATTTTAAAGCCTTTGAGCATGGATCGCTTTATTGAGGCTGTTTCAACTTTAAACAACTATTGGAAACTTTGTGAGTTCCCCGACTAAATTCAATCCAATGTCAGAACAAGAAAACAAAACAACCTATAGGATATTATTAATTGAAGACGACGAGGTTGATGTGCAGAGTTTTCAACGCTCGTTAAAAAAAACAGACCTCATTCACAGTCTTACTGTTTGCAACAATGCGCCCGATGGGCTAAAAGCACTTCACGAACAGCTTTTTGATTGCGTGTTTTTAGACTATCAATTGCCGGGTGAAGATGGGCTCCAAGTATTGCTTAAAATGCGCGAGCTTGATATAAAAACACCAGTTGCAGTTATGACATCACACGGTGATGAAAAAATTGCTGTAGAAATGATTAAAAGTGGTGCTTTTGACTATTTTACTAAAAGTGAGATTAACCCCGATAAAATTTCAAAAGTTGTATTAACTGGTATTCGATTAAATGTTGCTGAAAGACAAAGAATCATTGCAGAAAAAGGAATCATTGAAAACAACAACAGACTCAATGCCATTTTAGAAAGCACTAAAAACTTAATTTACGCTGTTGACAAGGACCTAAAGTTAATTTCTTTCAATTCATCTTTCAAAGAAAATGTAGAGCACTTGTTAAAGCTACATGGGATTGTTAAGAGCGATATCAGTTTAACCGATTTGCCAATTGCATACGATAGAAAAACAAGTATCATAGCCAATGTTAACAGGTGTCTCAAAGGAGAACAGTTTCAGGTTTTAGAACAAGTGAGTTTTAGCAATGCGCTCACAGAAATACCTTGGTACGAAACAACCTTTAACCCTATTATCAATGAACATGGTGAGGTAACTGGTGTAGCTATTTTTTCGCAAGACGTCACTGAAAATAAAAAGTTCGAATATGAACTATTAGAAGCCAGAAATGCAGCTATTGCAGCCGCTAAGACAAAATCAGAATTTTTGTCTAACATGAGCCACGAAATCAGAACGCCTATGAACGCAATCATAGGTTTAAGTGAATTGTTGCTTGAAGAGGGTTATACTGGAAGTACGCTTGAGAATTTAAAATCCATTAAATATTCGGCAGACAATCTATTAGTAATTATCAATGATATATTAGACTTTTCTAAAATTGAGGCTGGTAAAATTACATTCGAGTCTATTGATTTTGATATCCGTCACCGCATGTCGGAACTCAAGCGAACATTTGATTACCGTGCACATGAAAAAGAATTAGCATTTGATGTCATTGTTGAAGAAGATGTCCCTCCCGCTCTCATTGGAGACCCCTATAGGTTGAATCAAATTTTGTTTAATTTGGTTGGAAACGCCTTAAAATTTACAGCCTCTGGGAAAGTTTCGGTTCGGGTTTCACTTGAACAGAACACAGGTACAAATGTCTATGTAAAATTCAATGTTACCGATTCGGGTATTGGTATTCCAAAAGACAAACAAGATAAAATTTTTGAAAGTTTTACACAAGCCAATGCTGATACTACCAGAAAATATGGGGGTACGGGTTTAGGTTTAGCTATCACCAAAAACCTCACACTGTTACAGGGAGGTAGCATTGATTTAAGCAGTGAAGTAGGCAAGGGAACCAGTTTTTATGTGATTATACCCTACTCATTAGGACACAAGGAAATCATTGAAGACAACTTAACAAAGTTCAACAATTCGGTTCACGATTTGTCAAAAGTTAAAATCTTATTGGTAGAAGACAACACCATGAACCAATATGTAGCTAAACAGTTTTTCAAAAAATGGAATAACGATGTTTTGGTTGCAAATAATGGCGCAGAAGCCATTATTTATTTAGAAGAACACGATGATATTGACATTGTTTTAATGGATTTACAAATGCCTGAAATCAGTGGTTTTCAAGCAGCAGAAATTATACGAGCCGACCATGGTAAAATCAAAAACACAAACATACCAATTATAGCACTTTCAGCAGATGCATTTATTGAAACCCGTCGAAAAGTATTAGAAGCAGGGATGAATGATTTTGTAACAAAACCATTTAAACCCGAAGAGTTGTATCATAAAATTATGAAATATACCAGACCGGAGGCCAATTTATGAGCGCACTATTCCATGTTTCTGAACACACCCTAGAAGAAATCAATAAACGTTGTGAAAACACCCTTAGTCACTGGATTGGGATTGTTTTTACAGAGATTGGGGCTGATTTTGTTTGTTCTAAAATGCCTGTCGACCACAGAACGGTTCAACCCCTTGGCGTTGTCAATGGAGGTGCCTATTGCACATTGGCAGAAACAACAGGCAGTATGGCTGCAAACTTGTGTATTGACAGAACTAAATTTGTTGCATTGGGCTTAGATATTAACGCCAATCACTTGCGACCAGTTGGAGCTGGATTTGTTCATGCTTGCGCCAAACCACTCCACATAGGCAAAAGAACACAGGTATGGGAAATCAAAATGACCGATGACAAGGGTAATTTGTGTTCAATTAGCCGTTTAACAATGGCTGTAGTTCCGGTTTAGGTTTATGTCTGAATTTGTTTTATTTAAACTACCTCAAGAGTCTGAAATTTCATATTGGGAAGGTTTTTTTAATGACAACAATGAATCAGAAACCCTCTTTGATAGTGATGCTTTTGTATTGGGTGAATTCAATGCAGGTAACAAATTCATTCGTTTAGAGCCCAACACCAAACAAATTGTTTGCTTAGATGAGGAACTAGATTTAGATTTTGAACTGAAGGAGCCGGCAATTACTCAAACAACCCAACAAGCTTTTGTAGAAATGGTTCATACAATACAAGCAGCTATTGGTACAAACCCAAGTTTAAATAAAGTTGTATTGGCAAGGGCCGAATTGGTTTTTCAAAAATTAAATTTATTGGCAAGCTTTTATTCGCTTTGCAAAACATACCCAAATGCTTTGGTATACTTAGCAAGTAGTAAATTGTATGGCAGCTGGATTGGCGCAAGCCCTGAAGTGTTTTTATCTATCAATGGCAATCGTTTTAACACCTATGCTTTGGCAGGAACCAAAACCAGTCAACAAATTTGGACTGCTAAAGAATTTGAAGAACAAAACTGGGTAACAACATATATTGAAAATCAATTTCAGAAACTCGGCATTCAATATGCTAAGCAAGCTACTGAAACAATCCAATCGGGGCAACTTTTTCACTTGAAAACAACTATTGAAGGGCTGGTTCAAGAGCCCTCAGTTTACAAGCATATCATTCAAAACATGAACCCCACTCCTGCTGTTGCAGGTATTGAAAAGGAGAAAGCAATTACGCTCATTGAACAACTTGAAAAAAACAAGCGAGCAATTTATGCTGGTATAGTAGGTCCTGTTTTTAAAAATGGTAGCGCTCAACTTTATGTCAATCTTCGTTGCTTACAGGCACATTCTGCTATTTATTGTTTGTATGCTGGGGCAGGCATTACAGCTGATTCTAATCCACAAGATGAATGGGAGGAAACAGTTAAAAAAATGGAAAATACCAAAAGAGCTGTTATTTCACTTCCTCAACAGCAGTAAGCAGGAAAGCCAAAAGTGGATCCATCAAATTAAATGCTGTATTCAGTTCGTCTTGAAAGGCTTTTGTGTTTTTAACTGCTTTTTCTGTAAATGGTTTTTGTAAGATAAAACTTTTGTGTTTGAGCAATTCAATCAATGGGTGATTTGAGTCATACCCTTTTGGGGCTTTTACGAGCTTTTCTCCTTGTAAAGAACCAAACATATCAATCAATTCTTTTTGCTTTAAAAGTGCTGTAAACGCCTCTGTGTTGTAGTCTATTTCTTGCCTGATAGCAGATAATGCAGCACTTGGTGGCATGTACATTCCCCCTGCAACAAATGTATTTTGGGGTTCAATATGCAGGTAATAACCACAAAACAAGTCTTTTCTATTTAAGAAATTGATTTGCATACCAAAATTGGTCTTGTATGGTGATTTGTCCTTAGAAAACCGAATGTCTTTGTTTATTCTAAAAATGCATTTAGGGGGTTCAAGGCTATTCAGTTCGGGGTGCTTCTCTTTTATTTGGGTCAAGAGGGTGGCAACAAAATCAATCCAAAACCTTCTGAGTTCTTGATATTCTGACTTGTTATCATCAAACCAAGCCTTGTTATTGTTTTTTTTGAGCGCTGTTAAAAACGCATATAAGCGGTTAAATTCCATTCTTTTAAAAGTAATTGTTTCAAAGTTAATATAATTGGTATTTTTGTAAGGATAAGAATATATCAGAATGTTTGATAGAGAAAGACCTAGTTTCGAAGACAGTAACAACGTAACCGTAAAGCGTTGTTTTTATGCTTATGAGTTTGCAGCAACATATGTAAAAGATAAAATTACCGCAGATATTGGTTGTGCGGACGGCTACGGAACCCAATACCTAGCCGGTTTTACTCAAAAAACAACAGGTGTTGATTATAGCGCTGTAACTGTTCAGCTTGCCAATGAAAAACACAAACACCTGCAAAACCTCAACTTTGTTTCCTGCAGTGTACCCCCATTGCCATTTGAAAATGAAAGCCTTGACGTAGTAACTGCGTTTCAATTTATAGAGCACATAGAAAACCGCAAAGGATTTATGGAAGAGGTGAAGCGTGTTTTAAAACCTGGGGGCGTATTCCTTTGCTCTACACCAAATATTAAAATGAGCATTGCACGTAATCCGTTTCATGTGCACGAATACACATTCAAAGAAATGGAAACGGAAGCTGGTTCTGTGTTTGGAAACATTGAATTAAAGGGGCTACAGGGCAATGAAAAGGTGAACAACTATTACCATGAAAATGCGCAATGGGCAAAAAAAATGCTCAAGTTAGATCCATTGGGATTGCATAAGTTATTGCCCGCGTCTTGGTTGGTTGTACCATACAATTGGTTGACTTCAAAAATGAGGGCTCAACTCAATAATCAAAATAAAGATGTGGCAACAATAGGCACTTCCGATTTTTACCTTACAAAACAAGATTTAGACAGCACCTGGGATATTTTCTTAATTGCGGTCAAAGGATAATTGTTTTTTGTGTCATGAATGTTGCTATGATTCATCGCTTTAGAAATTGGCTTAGACGTTTTCCATTGCTTAGAAAATTTCTAAAATTTGGAATAGTCGGAGCTACAAGCGCTGCCGTAAGTTTGGCTGTTTTTTGGCTCATAGTGAACCAATACCCATCACTCAACTTACTATCCAAGGGAATAGGTTATGTTATGGGGTTCTTTGTGGGCTTTACACTCAATAAATTTTGGACCTATATTGACCAAACAGAAGACGGAGAAAAATACTTACTCAAATACATATTGGTTTATGCCATCACCTTTATTGTGTACCTGGTTTTCAATTTTGCATGTGACCACTATTTACATCCCAATGTATGGATAGCCAATTTGGCATCGAATTTTGAGCATGGTGAATACTCCAATTGGCTCAACCAAAACGGGCCACTCGTTTCCAATTTATTGGCAATTGGATTGAATGTATTTTTAAACTTTTTTGGAACCAATTTCTTGGTTTTCAGAGTACCTGAGCCAAGTAAAATATTTGATTAAGCCTAAGGTTCAAACTACCTACTCAAATACATGCTTTTTTCTTTGTAAAGTGTTCTAAAGTAAGGGTCGTTCAAGTCTGCAATAAAACGTATGGCCTCGCCTGTTGATTTCATTTCAGGGCCTAACTCTTTGTTAACTCCAGGAAATTTTTCAAACGAAAATACTGGCTCTTTGATTGCATAACCAGTGAGTTTCCTTTCAAAAGTAAAATCACTCAGTTTATGGGTACCCAACATGATTTTTGTAGCAATGTTTACATAAGGTATTTGGTAAGCCTTTGCAATAAAAGGAACTGTTCTACTGGCTCTTGGATTGGCCTCAATTACGTATACTTTTTCGTTTTTAATGGCAAACTGGATGTTTAACAAACCATTGATTCGCATTTTGGTGGCCAATTTTTTGGCGTAAGTTTCCATTTGTTCGGTAACAGAAGCACTCAAACTAAAAGGTGGCAATACTGCAGAGCTATCTCCACTATGAATACCTGCTGGTTCAATATGCTCCATCATACCCACAATGTGCGCATCTGATTTGTCACAAATCAAATCAATTTCGGCTTCTTCAGCCCTATCTAAAAAGTGATCAATTAAAACTCTATTTCCAGGTAAGTCGCCCAATAAATCAATAACAGCTTGCTCCAATTCTTCGTCATTGATTACAATTTTCATTCCCTGTCCACCCAACACATAGCTAGGTCTAACCAATACTGGATACCCTACTTTATTGGCTACTTGAATGGCCTCTTCAGCATCTTCAGCCACTCCGTAATCAGGGTAAGGAATGTCTAGTTCTTTTAACAAGTCAGAGAAACTTCCTCTGTCTTCTGAAATATCCATGTCTGGGAATGTTGTACCTATAATTTTTATCCCGTGCTCATGTAGCTTTCTAGCTAATTTAAGCGCAGTTTGACCCCCCAATTGTACAATCACCCCCTCTGGTTTTTCTAATTCTACAACCTCTCTTAATGTCTCCCAAAATACTGGCTCAAAATACAATTTATCGGCCATGTCAAAATCTGTACTCACTGTTTCAGGATTACAATTGATCATGATGGCTTCAAAACCGGCCTCTTTTGCTGCCAATAAACCATGAACACAGCAGTAATCAAACTCTATACCTTGACCAATTCTGTTTGGACCAGAACCAAGAACAATGATCTTTTTCTTGTCGCTTGGAATGCTCTCATTCTCTCCATCAAACGTAGAGTAAAAATAATTTGTAGGTGAAGCAAACTCAGCTGCACAGGTATCAACCATTTTATATATTCTGTGAACACCTTGAGCTTTTCTTAGGTCCCAAATATCATCCTCGGTAGTATCTCCACCTAATAAATAGGCAATCTGAATATCGCTGTATCCTTTTTGTTTGAGTTCAATGAGCAATTCTTTTGGCAAATTTTTCAAATTAAAACGCTTGGTATCTGACTCGAGCTTTACCATATCGTTAATTTGATTCAAAAACCAACGGTCAATTTTTGTAATTTTTTCCAACGAAGAAACAGGCATTCCCATGCTCAAAGCATCTTTAACCGCAAACATTCTATCCCAACTCGGGTTTTTTAGTTTTTCTACTATGTCCTCCAATTTTCTTTGTTGGTAGCCATCTGCACCCAAACCATTTCTCTTGATTTCAAGACTTTGAGTGGCTTTCTGAAACGCCTCCACAAAATTTCTACCTATACCCATTACTTCACCTACAGCTTTCATTTGAAGCCCAAGCGTTTTGTTTGAACCCTTAAACTTATCAAAATTCCACCTAGGTATTTTTACTATTACGTAATCAATTGCTGGTTCAAAATAGGCAGATGTAGTTTGTGTAACTGGGTTTTTTAACTCATCTAAATGGTAACCAATTGCCAACTTGGCTGCAATTTTTGCAATTGGATAACCCGTTGCTTTTGATGCCAATGCAGAAGACCTCGATACCCTTGGGTTGATTTCGACAGCAATAATTTGTTCATCTTCTGGGTTGACAGCAAATTGAACATTACAACCGCCAGCAAAATTTCCAATGCTGCGCATCATTTCAATGGCCATTGTTCTCATTCGTTGAAAACAGGTATCACTCAAGGTCATTGCTGGTGCTACAGTAATTGAGTCTCCTGTGTGAATTCCCATTGGGTCAAAGTTCTCAATGGTACAAATAATGGCTACACTGTCGTTTTTATCCCTTAACAATTCCAATTCAAATTCTTTCCAACCAAAAACCGCTTTCTCAACCAACACTTCATGCGTAGGAGATGCGGTTAGTCCTTTTTGCAATGCCCCATCTAATTCTTCTTTACTCCAAACAAAACCGCCTCCGGTTCCACCTAGTGTATAAGAAGGTCTGATTACCAAGGGAAAACCTATTTCTTGCGCAATCTCTTTACCTTCTAAAAATGAATTTGCTGTTCGTGAAGGTGCTACCCCAACCCCAATCTCAATCATTTTTTGTCTGAACTTTTCTCTGTTTTCGGTAGTGTCAATAGCTTTGGTATCTACACCAATCATGCGAACTCCATACTTTTGCCAAATTCCTATTTCTTCACATTCAATAGCAAGGTTTAAAGCAGTTTGTCCGCCCATGGTTGGTAAAACCGCGTCTATTTGGTGTTCTTCTAATATTTTAACAATTGAATCTGAATTCAAAGGCAACAAATAAACATGGTCAGCAGTTACCGGATCGGTCATAATGGTGGCCGGATTGCTATTGATCAATACCACCTTAATTCCTTCTTCTTTCAAGGACCTAGCAGCCTGACTTCCACTGTAATCAAACTCACATGCTTGCCCAATAATGATAGGACCACTTCCAATAATTAAAACCGAATGAATACTTGAATCTTTAGGCATAGTGCTTGTTATTTGTTTGTTTTGACAGTGTAGGTATAAATTGTACAAATGTACATTCAATTTTCTAGTGTATTCTAAAAGATTAAAAAGTATTTTTACACATCTTCATATTTATTCAATTTTGTACATAGAAAATAAACCTACAATGGCTGTTTTTGAAAACACCGATATTCGGTTCAACTATTGTTATTGGGGTAGAAAAGGTGTGCCATTTGTTTTCTTTACGGGATTTGGCGAAAAGGCCTATTCCTATAAAAATTTATTGCCAGCATTGCCCGCTAATGTTTCATTATTGGTCATTGAAACGCCTATTGCCTTTTTTAAAAAAGACCAAATAAGTTTGGAAAACGGGCTAAAAGATTTGTTGTTACGCCTTGGTTTAGAAAAAGCAATTTGTTTAGGTGGCTTCAGTTTTGGAAACTGGATTGCCTCATCACTCATTCAAAGTAAAGGGTTAAACATTCAGGCTTGGGTGTTGGTATCTCCTTCTACCCCATTCAGCTATAAAGCATTTCAACTATTAAATTACAACAAACATTTGAATGCCTTAGGACGCCTAATTATAGGTTCAAAATGTTTGGTCAAATTTGTTCTATTCTTTTTAAAATCTGGAGCAAAAAGGGTGTTCATAGAACATTTATTAAAATCCGAAAACTTGTTAATCAGATATTTAGATTCATATGCCCCAATATATTCATTACGCGAACAATTTATTCATGCAAACTCTTTAAAGATTCCTGTGTTATTGTTATCATCTATCAATGATCCCATTTCAAGTTCAAAAAAAACCATAGATATGGGAAATAGGTATTCAGAAAATGCTTGTATTTTTTATACAAACAACAAAAAGCACAGTGCTTTTGAAAAAGAATTCTTAAAAGAAATTGCCAGTTTTTTAAGTAGAATATGTATTTAACTGATAATTACTACATTTGAAAAATGGGTAAATTATTTAAATTCTTATTTTATCCCGCATTGGGGTTTCTGCTTTTCGGGGGTATATGGCTAGTTAGTCAGCGTTTCAAAGCGCCAGAAGAACAGTTAAGAGAAATTTACGAGCAGCATTTTAAACCTTGTTTGAACTACTGGACCAGCGACCCCGCCTATTCAGACTCAAGTGAACTAAGTCAAATGGCGATGAAATATTTTGAACGTGGAGAATATTCATTAGCCATTGAGGGTTTCCAAAGGTTTGAGCCTAGAACAGAAGACGAAGGTTTTTATAATTTTTACTTGGGTATTGCATATCTAAAAACAGGTTTCGATAATTTGGCAATTAGTCACCTAGAAAAATCAAGCAGGGCTTTCAAAGACTTTAACAATGTACATTTGGCTAAATGGTATTTGTCATTGGCCTATTTAAAAGCCGGAAGAGAAAAAGAAACCATGCCGGTTTTACACGAAATAGTTTCTTTAAACGCCAAACAAAAAACGCAAGCGCAACAAGTTATTCAAGAAATAGACCAAGCCAAAAACCCATTCAAGGGTTTTCTTCACTTATTGGGTTTTTAGTTAAAACGAGAACGACAGGTTTACAAAGAAATTTCTGGTAGCTGCCGGGAAATATAGAGGAACAGATCCTACCTTGCCATTACTAGGGTCTAATGTATTGGTATAAGGCATTACACTTCCCATTGGACAGTATTTTTCATCTAGTAGGTTTTGAACCCTGATCGATAAAATTGGATGTAGGTTTTTTATGTAATTGAAATGAGGTGCAAACTGCATTTTAAAATCTAAAACAGAATAACTCGGCAGTTGTAATGCAGCATTACTTGTATTGTCTAAAAACTGCTCACTCACAAATCTGTTTAAAATTTCAAAATCTAAGCCTTTTACGGCTGAGTATTTCAAGCCCTGATTCACAATTAATGAAGGCGAAAAAGCAGAAGTAGTATGTTTATAAGTAACAAATGTGTCTGCAAAAGTTGTTGCATTGGAATACCTCAACTCAATTTGATTGATTTTATTTTCACTAAAGGCCGCAGAACTGATGAATGTTAATTTTGGAGACAAATTCAAAGACAAATCCAGTTCCAATCCTGTTCTGTAGCTCAAACCCACATTTGAATTAATGGGATATCCAAAATTATTGAGCATTCCAGTAGCTGCAATTTGGTCAACAAAATACATGTAAAAGCCATTTAAAGTCATCTGCAACTGTGAATGGTTGATGAGCATTCCCCATTCAATATTATACACCCTTTCTGGCTTTACTGCCGATTGTTTGACATCAAAGTTTGCAAGGTCATCGGCTAAATAATCAAAACGGGTTGGCTCTCTTTGGCTCATTCCAAAATTGCTATACAATTTGATGTATTGATTCAGCTGGTAATTCAAGCCAAATCTGGGGTTTACAAAAAACCATTGCATGGGTTCAACTGACCTTAAGTGGTCTGAAGGACGGTATTCCATTTGTTTGGCTTTATAGCTAAAGCCTGTATTCCTAATACTCATATCAATAAAGCCTGTTAATTTGGAACTAAACGCATATGAAATTTTAGAAAAGGCACTGATTTCGTATTTGTTTCCCGTATTGAAATAGACCAAGTGTTCTTTGCCATTTATACCTGGTGGTAAGCTATCTCCATTTTGAGTTACCATTGAATGATCTGCAGTAAAACTGTTTAAATGCATACCCACAACAACATGAAAACGACTATTGGTATATGTTAAGTTGGCAAATGTGCCCGTGAAAACTTGATTCAAGCGGTATGAAGTCATTACATTGCTTGTTGTAACTGAATCAATACCATTGAACCAATTGGGTAAATTAAAATAGCTCATGGGCGTATATTCACTTTTAGGAAAGAAATATTGGAAATCAGTTGCTTTGCCTAAAACCAAATAAGTGGAGGCATTGTAACTGAATTTGTGGCTCATTTGTTTGCTTAGTTGCAATTGAAAAAAATGCTGGTTAAACCCATCAGATTCTCCTTGGTTGATGGGGTTGTATGTTCTGTCTTTATTCAAATCGTCAGCATAAATTCCAGCATAAGCCAGTTTTGATTTGGCAAAACCACCAAACATATTCAAAGCAATAACCCCTTTTGGAATAAAGTAGGCCAATGAAAACTGGTAATTGTTTACTTGCATCCCAGAAAACAGCCTGTAACCATCTGTAGCAACTTGACCCAACCTAGCATAAACTCCAAAATTTTTATGAACCCCTGATTGGTACGAAATTCCAAATCTTCTCGAACCAAATGATCCAACTCCAATGGTTAAATCTGTTTGTTGTTGTTGTTGAACCAATTTAGTTAACATTTGAATACTGCCAGCATATGAAGAACCGCCATTTCCGGAAATTCCCACACCCCTTTGAACTTGAATTTGCTCTAAACCACTGGTTAAATCTGCTATGTTATTAAAATAAACATTTTGAGACTCTGGGTCATTCAAGGGAATACCATTTACAGTATGGTTCACCCTACTTTGATCCATTCCCCTGATGCGTAAATAACTGTAACCAAACCCAGTTCCATTGTCACTGTATGAATTAACAGATGGAGTTGCGTTAAGCAAACTCGGCACATCAGCGCCAAAATAACGTGCTGCCAAATCAGCTTTTTTTAGCGTTAGTTGGCTAACCACCATATTGGGCATAGTCTTAATACCAGAGATGATCAACTCTTGTAAATTTCCTTTTGTTTGAGTAACGCTGTCTGTTTGGGCATTTAAAAGTGTGTGCGAAACAAAAAAAAACTACACACAAAAAGTGAAATTTTAAATTCATGGTAACTTGAAATTGGGTTTAAAAATACTGTCTGTAGGTGGCGTGGAATGCCAAACACTTTAAACCAAGGACAACAAGGTCCTTCTTTTCCCTACGCAGGCATGATCCTGATCAGGTTAAAGGGTATAATCTCAGCTTGGATTTAAACCAAACACCCCTAAAGACTTGTCAAAAGTAAGTACATTTTAAAAATACGCAATTCTTTTTCTGTTAATTTTAATTTTTTAAGCATCTTTGGACGCTACAATAGCTGTATTAAAGCGCAGGTGGCGGAATTGGTATACGCGCTGGTCTCAGAAGCCAGTGGGGCAACCCTTGGGAGTTCGAGTCTCCTCCTGCGCACTTTGATACTTTTTAATTGAAGGTTCATTTGCAACAGAATCCCCGCTCAATCTTAAAAAAAATTCAGCATCTTTGAGGCGCTAAAAATAAACACATGCGCATTTTTTGGGGAATCGTTTTTTTATTGGTTGTACTTGAGTCTACTGCTCAACAAAAGTCTGGAATTGTCGTTGGTAAAACGCTAGATATAAATAGCACTCAAATTGAGGGTGCGAATATTTTATTCAAACAAAGGGGACAAAAAAACCAGAGTTTTACCAGCAATCAAGATGGTGTTTTTATCATTCAAAACTTCATTGCCGATTCATTTGAAATTTTCTGTACAATGGTTGGTTATGAAACCCTCAAAAAAACGGGAGTAATAGACGAGAACAATAAAAAAATTAAGCTCGTTCTTAGCAAAAACAACAAGCAATTGAATGAACTAAAAGTGACTGGAAGCCAAATCAGAACAGAACAAAAAGGAGACACAACTGTCATCAATGCTTCAGCATTTAAAGTAAATCCCGACGCGAGTACGGAAGACTTGGTTAAAAAAATGCCTGGAATTACCAACGAAAGTGGCACCCTAAAAGCACAAGGAGAAGAAGTAAAAAAAGTACTGGTTGATGGAAAAGAATTTTTTGGAGATGACGCTCAAATGGCCATTAAAAACCTACCCGCAGAGGTGGTAGACAAAGTACAAGTCTATAACAGACTCAGCGATCAATCATTGTTTTCTGGCTTCAACGATGGCAATACCGATAAAACCATGAATTTGGTAACAAGAGGGGGTGGTGTAAATGGGTTGTTTGGAAAATTTTATGCTGGATATGGTACTGATGAAAGGTATCAAATGGGTGGAAACCTAAATTTATTTGATGGAAACAGGCGGATTACCCTTTTGGGTTTGAGCAATAACATCAACATACAGAACTTTACAGCACAAGATATAACTGGATCGGGCGCATCAAGGGGTCAAAACGCCCCCCAAGGCATGGGAAGGCCTGGTGGTATGGGAAGACCTGGCGGTATGGGCGGTGGAAACCCAGTTTTAAACAACTTTTTAGTAGGTCAACAAGGAGGTGTAAACACAACAAACAGTGCTGGTTTAAACTATTCTAATAAATTCGGTAGTAAACTTGACCTCAGTGCCAGTTATTTTTTTAATGAGTCTGTTAACGACACCAAAAAGGAAACCAACAGGGTTTACCTCATTGACCCAGTTAATCAGCAAACATATGCTGAAAACAGCAGCAGCAGCAGTGACAATACCAACCACCGGATTTCGGGTCGATTAGAATACAATTTAGATACTTCAAATAGTTTCATCATGAGTCCTAGAATAAGTTTTCAAAACCTTGAAACAAATTCTAGTTTAGAAGGGTTCAACACTTCATCTGAAAAAACCACAGGAAAAACATTTAGCCATTCCACAATCAATTCAAACGCCCTCAACCTCAACAATAACTTTTTGTACAGGCGTAAATTTGCCACAACAGGTAGAACTTTCTCTGTTAACATAACCAGTGACTACAGTAACAAAGAAAACAAGCAAAAACAAGAATCAAGTACCATTGGTGCTGACACTTCAAAAATTAACCAACAAACTGTTTCAAGCGCAGTCAATAATAACCAAACAGCAAATATTACCTATACAGAACCTATTGGTAAAAAATCACAATTGATGTTGAGTTATTCTCCTGCAATGAGTTACAATCTATCCAACAAAGAAACAAATGGATATGACACAGCAACTAAAGAATTCAGCAGTTTTATCACATCACTAAGCAACAATTTTGAAAGCAATATTTTTACCAGCAGAGCTGCCATCAACTACAACTATAAATGGAATAAACTCTTGTTTGCAATTGGAGCTACACAACAAGTGGTATCAATGCAAAATAGCAATTTAAGTATGCCCGATAAAAACCTAAACAAACGCTTCGACAATGTGTTGCCAAATGCCATGTTTCAATATGACTTTACCAACGAACACGCCATTCGAATGTATTACAGAACCGGCACCAATACACCTTCTATCAACCAACTTCAACAAGTTACTGATAATAGCAATCCCCTCATTTTAAACAAAGGAAATCAGAATTTGAAACAAGATTTTTCACACATGCTCATCCTACGCTATGGCATTAACAACTCCAAAAGTGGTAAAAGCTTGTATTTGTTTACAATGTTAAATTTTACCAATGACTACATTGCAAATTCAAATACAACCTTTAAAAATGACACCGTATTAGATGGTTTAAAACTAAGTGCTGGTACACAATTGTCATCGTATCAAAATGCTGATGGAAACTATAGTGTCAGGAGCATGTTGAACTACTCTAGTCCATTGAAGTTCATCAAAAGCAATCTCAATCTTACTGGTGGTCTAACTTACACAAACGTACCTGGTTATATCAATGGAGTTATGAATGAGGCCAAAACTACTAGTGCCAATATGGGCTTTGTAATTGGCAGTAATATCAGTCCTAAAGTAGACTTTAATTTGAGTTATTCGGGCAACGTCAATTGGGTTCGAAATACCATTCAAGCCCAGTTAAACTCAGATTATATGACGCAGAATGCTTCTAGTAAAATTAATCTAATGCCCAATTCGTCTTGGGTATTGAGCTTGGATTTATCCTACTCAAAATACGATGGGCTTGAGCAAAGTTTCAGCCAAGATTTTCTATTGTTAAATGGCGGAATTGGATACAAATTTTTACCCAAAAAACTAGCCGAAATTCGCTTGACAGTATTTGATTTATTGAATCAAAATAACAATATCAATAGAAGCATTACAGAAACATATATTGAAGACAGTAAAACAAAAATAATGCGTCAATATTTTTTATTGACGTTCACCTATTCACTTAGAAAGTTCAATTACGTAAATAAATAAAATCAATAAGTAATTGTACAACTAACTATTTTGTGATCGCTAAAATTCAAGGCCTGAGTTTTATAGTTGAAACTATTAAAACTTGGGTCGTGTAAAATATAGTCAATTCTAAACGATGGCATGTTTCCAATATAGGTAGTGCTTGTTCCTTCTCCAGATTCTACAAATGCATCCAATAAATTGCCTTTAATAGTTTGATAGGCATAACTGGTAGGTGAATCATTGAAATCGCCACATAAAATAATGGGGTACGGAGATTCATTGAGTTTTTCTCGAATGGTTTCAACCTGCTTACATCTCAGTATAAATGCATTTTTTAGTTTAGACAGGATGCGCTTGATATTTAACCAACCATATGCCCTTCCTTCTGCTTTTGAAATGTGTTCTACTGTTTTGTAATCTTGTTTTTCGAATACAATTGATTTTAAATGGGTATTGACAACCCTTATAGTTTTTCCATCTACCATTACATCTGCATAAACAGTAATGTTTGCACTTTGATTAAGTTGTTCAAGGTAGCCACTTTGAATGATAGGGTACTTAGAAACAATGCTTACCCCATAACCTGTTGGATAGGTTTGACTCAAACCATCCGCATTTACCGTTTTAAAGTACTTGTATTCTTTGAAAAATTGTCTAAACATTGGCTTTTCAAAACTCCCACCCAAATTGGCAAATTCTTGGAGGCACATAATATCTGGTTGAATCTCTCTAAGCTTATTAATAAAAAAACTGGTGTCTTGGTCTTTTCTATCAAAGGCTCCCATGTAATGCGTGTTAAAACTCAATACATTGATTGAATGCGTTCCTTTTGATTCTTGTGTGTTTGTTCCTATTCTAAAAAACTTAGAGATGTGTATTAAACTAATAGCCAGTAGCACAAATGAAAGCCAAAAACGCTTATCTAAAGCCAATGACCAAAACAGTAAAAACAATAAGTTCAAAAACATTAAAATTGGAAAAGCCAAGCCCATGAACGCAATGGGCCAAAAACTCATAGGGCTTATATATGGTGCCACAATAGCCATACCCAAAGCAATAGCCACTATTAAGTTTAAAGAAAATACAATCCAAAAAAACAAACCTTGTTTCATGTTATATTTTATTACTCAATTTTTTTAAAATAGCCTTTTCTGTTTCACTCAACGAGTGAATTCCTTTTGAATTTATTTTATCTAAAATAGTATCAATTTCCTTCTGGTAATCTACTGTAGCATTTTCAAGCTTCATAAATTTTGATTTGTAATGGATTTTTAGTTTTGATTTGGGCTTTATTAGCTTTTTTATTCTAGCAAAAAACAATTCTAAAAAGTTCATTTGGTACAAAAATTTAACATAGATAAAACCCAATAGTGCCCCTCCTAGGTGAGCCAAGTGCCCCCCTGTATTGTTATACGGAATGCTTATCAAATCAAATAACACCACAAAAAGTACAATGTACTTAAGCCTTACCCAACCCACCAATAACATTTCAATTTCATAATTGGGCAACAGAGTAGCTGTTGCTACGGCAATAGATAAAACTCCTGCACTTGAGCCTGCAGCAAATGCATTAAGGGCAGATGGAATCAGAAAAGGGAAAACAGCATGCGCTAATACAAACAAAAAGGCTCCTAAAATGCCACCACCAAGGTATACCAGCCAAACTCTTTTGTTTCCTAAATAGGTGCTAAAAAGTTGACCTATCCAATGTAACCACAACATGTTAAACAATAGATGAATAAAACCATCATGAATAAACATATAAGTTACAATAGTCCAAGGCCTATATAAAATGGTTTGAAGTGATGCTGGCAATAATAAATAAGTGCGCATTTCACTTATAGCCGATACTCCAGAAATTGTTTCTAAAAGCTGCATGCATTTCCATACGAAAAAAACACACACATTCACAGCAATTATTTGCCAAATCGTGTTGTTTTTATTAGTAGAAAAATAGCCTTGCATACTTTGCATTTAGAAAAAATTAACCCGATCTGTTTTATTCCAGTATTTAATTGCAATAAAACCAAACAACATGCCACCTAAGTGTGCAAAATGAGCTACTTGGTCTCCAGGATTATTGCCCAAACCCTCCCAAAGCTCCATCACTCCTAAAAACACAACCATGTATTTTATTTTAATCGGAATTGGAATAAAAAACAAGAATACTTCTCTGTTTGGAAACAACATTCCATTAGCAAGCAACAACCCAAAAACAGCTCCACTTGCACCTACCATTGGTATGTTTAATTTTCTTTGTATCAATACGCCTGAAATTTCTTTTGCAAAATCAAGGAATTTGGGGTTAGTTATATCTTGAGACCATTGATAAACAAAGCTAGATATTTGGTCTGTTGCCAAAAGATCTGGGTCCGTTTTCATGAGCTTTAAAAATTCATCGTAACCCGGGCTCGTGTTAAATGTCTCTATAGCTGATTGTATGGCTTGAACCTCAAAATAATTAATGGTTAAATAGGTAACTGCGGCTCCCAGTGTGGTAATCATGTAAAATGTTAAGAAACGCTTCGGACCCCAAAAGTGCTCCAAAATAGTTCCAAACATCCACAATGAAAACATGTTGTAAACCAAATGGTTAATTGAGGCATGCATGAAAGCATAACTCACCAATTGGAAAGGCTTAAAGTAATTTGATTCGGGATAATACAAACCCAAAATCTGGTTCAAATTAGCCCAGTTTCTGTCCTGAAAAACAAAGGCTGCGAAAAAAAACAAGCCATTGATAATGAGTAAGTTTTTAACAATGGTTGGTAATGAAGAAAATGGCGATGCGCTTTGCATAGGTTTTAATTTTTATGTTCAAATAATTTAGCAATTTCCTCAAGACTCATCATTTTTACACATGTTTTACCAAGAGGTGATTTAAGCGGCTCTGAGCAAGCGAACAAATCATCAATCAGAGAATTCATCTCTTCTGGGCCAAGAGAAGTTCCTGCTTTAATAGAGGCCTTTGCAGCCAAAGTTCGTGCAATCAGTTCTTTTTTTTGTACCACAGATTGTTTGCCCGTTTTGTATGCTTCAATTACTTCTTCAATGAGTTTTTGTTCATTGTAGAGATGAAGTTCCGCTGGCAATCCATTTACTACAAAAGTTTGTTTTCCAAAGTGGTTGATATGAAAACCGAGCTTGTTCATCTCTTCAATAATTTCCAAAAGTACCGCTTCGTCTGCTATAGAAATTTGAATAGATTTAGGAAATAGCAATTGTTGGCTTGATACTGGTTTGTCAGCTAATGCAGCTTGGTATCTTTCAAACAAAACCCGCTCGTGTGCTGCTTGTTGATCAACAACCATTAAACCCCTTTTAATTTGTGTAACAATGTACTGATTGTGAATTTGAAAAAAATGTTTTACAGAAGAAACAACCTTGTTTGTTTCAAACACATTGTTGTCAAGATATTGCTCTGTTGTTGATGGAAATACCAATTCCCATCCTTGATTTACTTCTTTACGTTTTTGCTGGTAGTCAAACTTGAAACCATCAAGCGAAGACTTAAAACCAGAACCTACCGTCTCATTGTTGATGGGCCTGTAAAGTGAGCCTTCTTCTACTGTTTTGCTAATTTCTTGATGTACAAAACGGTTGTCATCAAAAGCATTTAGAATTTGCTCCCCACCAAAAGCACTTACTATTGCTTTTCGAACAACAGCCCTAATGATCTGGTAGCAATTTTTTTCGTCTTCAAATTTAACCTCTGTCTTTGTTGGGTGTACATTGACATCAACCATAGAAGGGTCTATTTCAATTTTTAACACATAAGCAGGATATGTTTCATTCGCTATCAAGCCTTCATAAGCAGACATCACCGCATGGTGAAAATAAGCATCTTTAAAAAACCTGTTGTTCACAAAAAAATACTGATCACCCCTTGTTTTCTTAGATTTCTCTGGAGCAGAACAATATCCTGTAATTCTTAAAATGCTTGTTTCTTCATTGATCTCCATCCAGTCTTTAGGCTGTAAACCATGTACAACTTCTGCAATACGTTCTTTTAGAGAACCAACAGGGTAGCTTGCTGTATGTTTTTCGTCTTGGTACAAGTCAAATTGCACCTGAGGATTTGCCAAGGCACTTCGGTTAAATTCATCTAGAATATGTCGAAACTCTAAGGTGTTAGATTTTAAAAAATTCCTCCTTGCAGGAATGTTGTAAAACAAATTTTTTACAGCAATTGAAGTGCCTGTTTCACAAGCCACTAATTCTTTAGAAACTAGCTTTGAACCTTCCATAACAATGCCCGAACCCAGTTCTGACTCTTGTGTCTTTGTTTTTAATTCTACCCTAGCAACTGAGGCTATACTTGCCAAGGCTTCTCCCCTAAACCCAAGTGTTTGTATTTGAAAAATGTCTTCTGTTTTAGCAATTTTAGAAGTTGCATGTCTTTCCCAGCACATCAAAGCATCCGCTTCCGACATTCCCGAACCATTATCTATTACCTGAACCAGCGCTTTTCCTGCGTCTTTAACAATCAGCTGAATCATTGTTGATTCGGCATCAATTGCGTTGTCTAACAATTCTTTTACCAATGAGGCTGGTCTTTGAACAACTTCACCTGCTGCAATTTGACTTGCAATATGGCTTGGTAATTTTTTAATGGTGTTTGACATTCTTCAACAAAAAACCTATAAATATTTATAAAATGTAAGCCTGTGGAGAACTTTCAACCAATTAACCGTGAATAATTAATTTGACTAGGTGTCAGAAATACGCAAATGTTTCAAGTTATTTGCTACTTCATGATAGACTCAAAACACATATTGAAAGGATTTATTTTTGGACTGTTATTTGTTCTTTTTGGACAAACCTCTTCTATGGGGCAGGGTATTGCTTGGAAAGCACCCAACCATTGGGTAGACTCTATCCTTTCAAGTATGACTGAAGATGAAAAAATAACTCAGTTAATGACAGTGGCGGTATGGACCCAAAGAGATGCCTCTCATGAAAAAGAAATTGAAAAATTAATCAACGATTATAAAATTGGTGGGTTAATGTTTATGAAGGGTGGACCCATTAAACAAGCCAACCTCTGTAACCGATTTCAATCAAAATCAAAAATACCTTTGCTCATCAGCATTGATGGTGAGTGGGGTCTAAATATGCGCTTAGACAGTACCCCAGTTTTCCCTAGGCAAATGGTTTTAGGTGCTGCTAACAACTTAGATCTCACCAAACAAATGGGTCAAGAAATTGCAAAACATTGTAAAAGAATTGGCATTCAACTCAACTTTGCACCCGATATAGATATCAACAACAATGCGCTCAATCCGGTCATTAACGACCGTAGTTTTGGAGAAAACAAGTATACGGTAGCAAAACATGGGCTTGCTTATGCAAAAGGATTGCAAGAGCTCAGAATTATGCCTACAGCCAAACACTTTCCGGGACATGGAGATACCGAAAGTGATTCCCACCATTCATTACCCGTAATCAACGCAAATTTAGACAGACTCGATTCTTTGGAATTGTATCCATTTAAAGAGCTCATCAATAACGGTGTTTTAGGAGTGATGGTTGGACACTTATTTGTACATGCAATTGACACCACAAACAACACGGCATCTAGCATTTCTGCAAAGGCAGTCACTGACCTGTTAAAAAACAAACTCGGATTTGAAGGATTGGTTGTTTCAGATGGTCTCAATATGAAGGGGGTAGCAAACTATGCGGCTCCGGGTGAAGTTTGTGCAAAGGCTTTAGCGGCAGGAGTTGATTTATTGCTTTTTGTTGAAGATGTTCCACAATCATTATATTGGATCAAAGATTATATCAGTCGGGGTTTAATTCCTAAAGAAAGACTAGATGAGGCTTGTCGTAAAATTCTAGTTACAAAATATTGGTGCGGACTCAATAATTATGAACCGGTTAATACCAACCAACTTGTCGAAGATTTAAATTGTTGTTCAACCGATTTGCTCATTAAAAAAATAGTTAAAAATGCTGTGGTGGTTGCAAAAAATGTAGATGGTATTATACCGCTTGTTCGTCCAGAGCTCGATCAAATTGCTGTGGTTTCGGTTGGCTCTTCTAATACAACTGTATTTCAGCAAACATTAAACAACTTCTTACATGCCGACTACTTTAGCATTGACAAAAACGACTCTGTTGCTTCATTTGACGAACTCAAATCAAAACTTTTGAAGTACAGTCTAGTGGTACTGAGTCTTCAAAACACCAGCAGGTTTATCAGTAAAAAACTTGGCTTAACACAACAACAGATTGATTTTATTAATCAACTCATTTACGAGAAAAAATGTGTGTTAGTTGTTCACGGTAACCCATATATCTTAAAGCATTTTCAAGGGGCAAGGAATGTGATATTGGCCTTTGAAGACTTGCCGGTATACAACTCTGTTTCAGCTCAAATTTTAGTTGGGGCTATTGGTGCATCAGGCAAAATGCCCGTTTCAGTTTTACCCGCTTTTGAATTGAACATTGGCACCAAAACACACACCACAGATAGAAACGAATTGGTCATGCCAGAAGAAATTGAAATTGACCACACTCCACTCCAACAAATCGATTCAATTGTAACAAGGGCTATACTTGCAGGGGCTACACCTGGATGTCAGGTTTGGGCAAGTAAAAACGGAAAGGTTTTTTACCAAAAATCATTTGGTAGGCATGTTTACGATACCCTTTCGCCAGAAGTTCAAAACAACCACCTCTACGATATTGCTTCATTGACCAAAATTATGTCAACCACTTTAGCCATTATGAAGCTGTATGAAAGTGGAAAAATTGGTTTAAACGACAAATTAAGCCTTTATCTCCCTTTTTTGAGGGGTACAAACAAAGAAAATATCAATATCAGAGAGGTGTTGACACATGAAGCTGGTTTAGTTCCATACATACCATTTTACAAACAAACCATTATTGATGGACAACTTGATTCAACAATCTACAGGTTCAGCAAACAAGATGGGTATGAAAAACAGGTTTGTGACAACCTTTTCATTCGAAACAACTACGAACAAACCCTATTTGATATTATAGCAAAATCAGATCTCAAACCACCAGGAAACTATGTTTACAGCGATTTGGGTTTTATTCTGTTGAGGAAACTGGTAGAGGAAGTCACCAATGAGGACTTTGAAAGCTATTTATATAAAAATTTTTACAGGCCAATGAACCTGGCCAATATGGTGTTTAATCCGCTTAAAAAGGGGTTGAATCCCGGTTGGATTATTCCAACAGAAAACGACCAATATTTTAGAACACAGTTAATCAACGGGTATGTACATGACCCTGCGGCTGCCATGTTAGGAGGTGTTAGTGGACATGCTGGTCTTTTTGCAAATGCAAATGATGTTGGGGTTGTGATGCAACTCTTATTAAATGGGGGTACTTATGCGGGGCAGCGTTTACTAAAGGCTTCAACTATAGAATTGTTTACCAAGAAGAATGCTAAAAAATCTAGAAGAGGTCTGGGTTTTGACAAACCAGAAACAACTTATGGTAAAAGTTCACCCGCTGGAAGTGGCGCCTCTGCCTTCTGTTTTGGACATACCGGTTTTACCGGGACTTGTACCTGGGCAGACCCTAAAAACGGATTGGTATATGTGTTTCTTTCAAACAGGGTATACCCTTCGGCCGAAAACAAAAGGCTCTCTGAACAAAATATCCGTACATCTATCCATGATATATTAATAGAAGCTTGCAAGCGGAAATTTTAACAGGTTTTTCAACTTATTTTGCCAAGTTCAGAATAAATTATTGGAATGGCTTTGCAAATGAGGGAATTATGCTTAAATTTGATTTTTCTAATAATTTTTATGAACATCTACATCGGAAACTTAAATTGGTCAGCTAGTTCAGAAGACCTCAGTAACTTGTTTTCAGCCTACGGCGAAGTATCATCAGTAAACATTGTAAACGATAAATTTACAGGCAGAAGCAAAGGCTTTGGCTTTGTTGAAATGCCGGATGCTGCAAGTGCTCAACGTGCAATTGACTCTTTAAACGGTCAATCATTTATGCAAAGAAACATCACTGTCAATGAGGCTCGTCCTAGAGAAGACAAACCTCAAAGAGAAAGACGTCAGTACAACGACTAAAAAATTAAAACCCGCCTAGGCGGGTTTTTTTATGCAATTTAATCTCTCCTTCTCAGTCTTTTCTTTTGTGTGGCAGACATGCCATTGATTCTTCTGTAGTATCCAGTTTTATTAGCCTGGACATATATTTTTAAAACAGCTCCTCTATTAACCTTACCTCTTTTGGTTTGCTTTTTATTCCAACCCTGTATATCCTGAACCGAAACATCAAACCAATCAGCAATATCTGTTAAAACATCACCCTTTTTGACAGTATACTTGACAAGCTTATTTGATTGTACAATTTGTTTGTTTTCTTTTGAATCTTTTCTTGATTCTTCTTTAATTGGTTCATCTCTTTTTAGCTCTGTGGTGTCTCTTTCAATGGCAATTGGTTGTATTTCTACAGCATGGTATTGCCTGTATACTGTATCTCTTAACAAACCAAATTTAGAAACCCTGTCTGATGGTATTCTTAAAAAATAGGGTTCTTGTGAAAAGGGAATGATGTCTTTTTTAAACACTGGATTTAAATCCCTCAACACCTCTACAGGAACTGCGGTTGCGGTAGAAATTTGTTGAAAAGAAAGCCACTTCGAAACCCATACCGTATCGCTATTGGGTAATTGAAGCGGTTCTATGTAACGAATGCCGTGCTCTTTGTAATAGTTCAAGATATAAACCGTCGCAATCACTTTAGGGTAAAGATCTCTACAACTAGAGGGCATTACTTTGTAAATATCCCAAAAATAAAAACTGTTGCCTGCGGCATGAATTCCTTTGTTTAGCTGAACAGGCGAACATCCATATGCAGCAATGGCTAAGGGCCAACTTTTATAAATTGCAAAAAGGTCTTTCAAGTGCTGAGCTGCAGCTAAACTCGACTTTACCGGGTCTCTACGTTCGTCTATGTAGGTGTTTTGTTTTAATTTATACATTTTAGCAACCGCGTACGACATCATCCAAACCCCACTATTACCATTAGGGTTTAAGGCAGCTGGGTCTAATCCAGAAGCTGCAGCGGCTATGTATTTTAAATCGGTAGGAAGATTCTTTTGCTTGAGCGATTTTTCTATAGGGGGGAAATAAAATTTACTCCTACTAATCAACGACTTAATAAGCTCCGGATTTGCTAAATATTGATCAATATAAGCCCTTACAGAAGGGTGATAATTCACTTCAATGGTAGTTTTAAGCGCAGCTAATCTTGACTGATAGAGCTCATCTATGTTGTTTGCATTTGCCTTTATACAAAGCAATCCAACTAAAAAGAAAACACTCAAAAAAAAGTTTTTACGAATATTCAAATGCATGCCGCAAACTACTGATTAAACACGGAATGAACTGATAAAGTAATTAAGATGTCAACACATCTTTGTAAGAATTGACTAAAATTAAGCGGTAATGCTCTCTGAAAATGCCAGCAGTAGTGCATCATTACATCTGCTAGCCATTAGTTGCATACCAATTGGCATGCCAGCTTCATCTTCTCCAAATGGGATAGAAATTGCAGGGTTACCCGCAATATTTGCATGTACTGTGAAAATATCAGCCAAGTACATTGCCAGCGGGTTAGTAGCTTTTTCACCAATCCCAAAAGCAACCGTTGGAGAGGTTGGAGATACTATCAAATCAACCTCTTCTAATAATGAATCGGTATAGTTTTTTACCAGTCTTCTTACCTTCTGTGCCTTGCTGTAATATGCATCATAATAGCCCGAAGACAAAACAAAAGTACCAGTCATGATTCTCCTTTTTACCTCAGCACCAAATCCTTCAGATCTAGAAAATTTGACTGTCGTTTCAAGGTCTTTTGCCAACTCACTTCTTTTGCCATAATGCATACCCGCAAACCTACTGAGGTTTGATGAGGCTTCGGCAGTAGTTAAGGTGTAATAGACTGGAACCAATACGTCTAAATAAGGGAAACTTACTTGTTTAACTTCATGGCCCAACTGCTTTAGTTTATCTATGAAAACAAGAGTTTGTTGTTTAACGGCGGGTTCAATACCTTCTGAGTCTATTGCTTCTTTAAAGTATGCTATTTTTAGTTTTTTAGTACTGCTTTCGGTTGAACCTGTTACAACTTTTTTGTTTAATGCCGTGGCATCATAGTTATCTGGACCCGAAATAACCTCCATGATACTTGTTGTGTCAGCTACAGTATGGGTTATGGGCCCAATAATATCAAAAGAAGAAGCATAAGCTATTAATCCCCATCTAGAAACAGCACCATATGTAGGTTTATAGCCAACCAAACCACAAAATGATGCTGGTTGTCTAACTGAACCACCCGTATCGCTTCCTAAAGCGGCCAAACACATATTGGCTTGAACCGAAACCGCTGCACCACCCGAAGATCCACCTGAAACTTTTAGTGTGTTTTTGGCATTAAGTACGGGTCCATAGGTAGAGGTTTCATTTGATGCACCCATGGCAAATTCATCACAATTACTTCTACCAATAATGATTGCATCTTCTGCTAAAATTCGCTCTATGGCAGTTGCAGAAAATAACGACTCAAAACCTTTTAAAATTGAAGAGGAGGCACTTGATTGGTGCCCCTTAAAACAAATATTGTCTTTAATAGAAACAACCATTCCAGCCAGTTTACCAGCCTCGCCACTGTTGTATTTTACTTGAATTTGTTGTGCGCGTTCTAGGGCCTCTTCTCCGTACACTTCAATCAGTGCGTTGAGTTTGGGGTTGTTGGTTTCAATGTTTTTTAAATACATTGACACCAACTCCGGAAGTGTAATTAACCCGGCGCCTAAATCTGACTGAATATCCTTTAGGGAACTGTATTGCTTCAATTTGAGAGAATTTATAAAATTCTTTATTTCTTTTCGTTGTCTTTATTTTTCATTCCTTCTTCAATTTGGTCTTTTACGTTCTTTTTGGCATCATTGAATTCACGAACGCCTTGACCAATTCCTCTCATCAATTCAGGAATTTTTTTACCTCCAAAAAGGAAAACCAACGCCAACAAAATTAGCACCCATTCTCCACCACCTAGGTTACCAATAAATAAAAAAGTAGTAGTCATTGTATGAATTATTAAGTTACAAATTTAGTTAATAAATCTATTTATAAACACCAAACGGGTTTAATTATTTCATTTTTAAAAGACGCTTCAGAGACTTTACTTCTTTTTCGGTTAAATGTCTCCATTCACCGCGTTTTAATTTGCCTTTTTCAAGGTCTGCATATAATACCCTGTCTAGCCTGTCTACTTTGTATTCCAAGTGTTCAAACATTCTATGAATAATCCTGTTTTTTCCACTGTGAATTTCAACACCTACAACTTTTTTATCTTTTGGATCGGACATGGCTATTGCATCTGGTTTGATGGGTCCATCTTCTAACACAATTCCATTAGAAAGCGTCCACATATCTGTAGGTTTGAAGGGTTTATCAAGTGTAGCGCGATATACCTTAAAAACTTCGTACTTGGGGTGCATTAAGCGTTGAGCAAGTTCTCCATCGTTGGTAAGTAACAAAACACCTGTTGTGTTTCTATCTAATCTACCAACTGGAAATATGCGCTCTTTCATTTTTCCATCAAACAATTCCATTACGGTATTTCTTCCTTCGGGATCATCAAAGGTTGTAATGGTATCTTTGGGTTTGTTTAATAAAACATATACACGCTCTTCAACAGAGAGTTTAGTGCCATTGAATTTAACTACATCTCCATGTATTACTTTGGTTCCAAGGGTTGTAACAATCTTGTCGTTTACACTAACCAGACCCGCGTTGATCAATTCGTCGGCTTCTCTTCTGCTGCAAATTCCAGCATTTGAAATGTATCTGTTTAAGCGAATACCTGAGCCACCCACTAAATCAGATTCAGCTGTGTTTTTCTTGTTTTTTACTGGAGTTTCGTCTGTTTTTGACGCAGCAATTCTGCTAAACTTATTAAATGGTTTGGTTCTTTCTGGTTTAGCTGAATAATTTCCACGTTCAGAAGAACCCGTTGATTCTGCGTTGTAAGCCCTTGAGTTGGTTCTAGGTCTTGTATTTCTTGTACCCGACTCAAACCTTCTTTCTTTATCTGCTGCTGGTTTTCTTCTTTTGTCAAATGCGGGTTTTTCAGATGTTGCACCCTCTTTGTCGTAAAATTTAGCTGGTGGCCTACCCGTTCTTTTCTTAGAAAAATCTATATCTTTTCCTCTGCTACTTGGTCTTTTGTCAAATGCGGGTTTTTCAGATACTGCGCCCTCTTTGTCGTAAAATTTAGCTGGTGGCCTTCCGGTTCTTTTCTTAGAAAAATCTACGTCTTTTCCTTTGCTGCCTGGTTTGGCATATCTATAATCAACCGGCTTGTCATCTGATTTTTTATTCCAACCCTTCATTTCTGATTTTTTTGTAAATCCCCTTCCCGATCCAGATGTAGAGGGTCTTCCTTTTTTTGCAAATGCAGGTTTTTCGCCTGATTTATTTGCGGTTCTTCTTCCAGAACCTTTAGCTTCTCTTTTCATATTTCGACCTGCAAAGATATGATTTTAAATACAGAACCTTGTAAAAATAAAAAATCCAACCAAAACGAGCCTTTGCTTTGGTTGGATTTGAAAATGAATGATTTGTATAGGCTATTTGCGCCTAATTACCGTATGTGTTTTTCCATTAGAAGTAACGGTAAAGGTGGCATCACATGCTCCAGTTCCAAAATCAATTGTTTTAGAAGAACCGCCCTCTCTTATCAATTCAATTGTTCCTGAAACTATTCTCCACTGGCAAGCAATCTCTACACGAAGCGGGGAGATAATGGTAGAGGTATAATTTTTACCTTTTCTATTTATTCCTGTCGTACCACCTGTAATTGAGTAAACATCGTCTAAATTACTTTTGGTTTGTACACCCTGAATCCAAGTTCTGGTTCTAGTTGAAGTCCAATTGATGCTTTCACCTGATGTATTGGTAATTTTAATGATTGAAACAACATTAAACGCCAATTGATTGACATCATTTACTCCAATATTGGTAATGGTTTTAGAGCCTTCAATTTTATTGTCGTTTTGAAAAAACGCATCAAACGAAATCACTTTAACAGAACCCACTTCTTTGTATTTTCCCGTCCAACTAACTATTATTTTTCCTCTTCTGTAATGACCATCGTCACACAAATAATTAGCACTTCCGTAATCAATTGTCATTGTCTTGGTATTAGCGGCTGTGTCTGTAACAATTATTGGGAAAGTTGATTTTCCAAGGCCAGAACCACTAGCAGCTCCTTCTACCTCTTTTAATACCAAATCACTGTTCATATCGGCAGTATTTTGGTCTTGCATGCTAGTCCAATCGGTATCTTCTGTAGTTTGTTTTTTGCACGATCCAAGTGTCAGCACTAACATGACCGCTAAAATAATTTGAGTAAATTTCATGATAATAGAATTTGTTACTAAGATACAGAAACTTTTGATTGGTTTAATCCTATTGATTTTTTTTAGGGTTTACTTCGCAAAATGCTGCCTGGTTCTTATGTTTGAACAAACTAAAAAGCATGAAAAAATATTTTGTTGCAATCATAGGAACCATTCTTTTATCTGTTTCGGCTTTTTTACATTTATACACCAATGGGTTTCTTTTAACCTTTTTTGTTGACCTACTTTTATTGATGCTTCTTGGTTATCATGCGTTTGTTAAAAAAAGTTTAACCTGGTTTATATTGTTGGGGATGGGCCTCGGATTATTACTAGGGTCGGGCGCAAGTCAACTCTCTGAAATTACTGGTATGGATGTGATTGGTTGGTGTAAAAACACAAAAACTTTCAGTGATGTTTTTTTACGATTAATCAAAAGCATTATAGCCCCACTGCTGCTTTCTACTTTGGTTGTTGGAATAGCTGGACACGCCAATCTAAAACAGGTTGGAAGAATGGGTGTTAAATCAATTGTGTATTTTGAATTGGTTACAACACTGGCCTTGGTAATAGGCTTAGTAGCCATTAACCTCACTGGCGCCGGAAGAGGAACAAGCTTGGTTCCTGAAACAGATCAAATTTCAAAAGCAGAAAAAATAATTGAACAAAAGCAAAATCACAATTTTATACTAGATGCTTTCCCTGAAAACATTGCCAAATCAATAGCAGATAACCAAGTACTTCAAGTTGTTATTTTTAGTATTTTATTGGGTATGGGGTTGGCCATGGTTCAGGGTGATGAAAAAAAGAAACCCCTTCTTGCGTTTATGGAAAGCCTTGGAGAGGCCATGTTTAAATTTACAAACATTGTAATGTGGTTAGCTCCATTTGCGGTTTTCGGAGCCATGGCGTATGCCGTATCAAACATGGGAATAGCCGTAATAGGTCCGCTTTTAAAACTTGTAGGGACACTCTATTTAGCATTGATAGCACTTGTACTTTTTGTTTTCCTACCCATTGCGTTGTTGGTGAAACTTCCAATCACAAAATTCTTTCAGGCAATTTCAGAACCCGTTTCAATTGCTTTTGCAACAGCAAGTTCAGAGGCAGCACTTCCAAAAGCAATGGAAAACCTAGAAAAAATGGGAATACCTAGAAAAATTGTAGCTTTTGTTTTACCCACAGGTTATAGTTTCAATTTAGATGGCACTACACTTTATTTGTCTTTGGCATCTGTTTTTATTGCTCAAGCAAGTGGGTTGGAGTTGAGTGTGGCAGAACAAATAGAAATGTGTTTATTGCTAATGCTTACAAGTAAGGGGGTTGCGGGTGTTAGGGGTGCTTCTTTTTTAATATTGGTAGGAACCGTTTCTACACTAGGCCTAGACCCACAAAAAGCATTTGCAATATTAGCGGTAGATGCGCTGATGGATATGGGAAGAACCACCATCAATGTGGTAGGCAACTGTCTTGCAACCTACGTTGTTGCTAAGTGGGAAAAAGAGGTTTAATCTGCGCAATGTATTTAGTACAATTCACAAATTCTGATGAAATGTTGTGAACTCTGTCCAATCTAATCTATCTCACAGCGGTTAAATTTGTGGTTTAACATCCAAACTTTGATAGAATTTACAAAATTTATTCTCGGCAATGGGCTTACCGTTATTCACCACGAAGACAAATCAACAGAGCTTTGTGTTTTAAATTTGCTCTATAAAGTAGGGTCTAAAAACGAAGAAGCACACAAAACGGGATTCGCGCATTTGTTTGAACACTTAATGTTTGGGGGCTCTATTCACATACCAAATTATGACGAACCGCTTCAGCTTGCTGGTGGAGAAAACAATGCATTTACTTCAAATGACATTACAAACTATTATTTGAGTTTGCCCGCCAACAATATTGAAACTGGTTTTTGGCTTGAGAGTGATCGCATGCTTGGTTTGGCTATTAACCCTAAAAGTTTAAGAGTTCAAAAAGGGGTTGTGATTGAAGAATTCAAAGAAAGATATTTGAATCAACCCTATGGAGACATCTGGTTAAAACTATTGCCACTTGCATATAAAAAACATCCCTATAAATGGCCAACAATTGGTAAAGCTATTGCCCATATTAAAAATGCAAATCAAGCCGATGTCAATGATTTTTTTAGGCAAAATTATGCACCCAACAATTGTATTTTAGTAGTTGCAGGAAATATCAATCTTGAAAAAACAAAAGAACTTTGTAACAAGTGGTTTCTTCCTATTCCATCACAAAATATCTTATCAAATCCTCTGCCTCAAGAGCCAGTTCAACGAAAATTAAGGCGAAAAACAGTACTTGCAGATGTACCAGCTAACTTGATTGTTATGGGTTTTCATATGGACCAAAGACAAAGTAAAAATTTCTATGCAATGGATTTACTTTCAGACATAATGGGTAGCGGAAAGGGTTCAATTTTATACCAAGAATTGATTAAGAAAAAAAACCTGTTTTCAGAAATTGACGCATACATTACTGCCGATGCAGAACCTGGTCTATTTATTGTAGAAGGCAGAATGCTTCCCAATACCACATTTGAAATGGCTGAAGAAGCAATTTGGATGGTGCTGAACCATATAAAAACCAAAAACATTGACGAAAATGATTTAAAAAGGGCTCAACATAAGAATGAAACATCTATTCGTTTTGGCGATATCAACCCACTGAATAGAGCTATGAAACTTGCATATGCCGAATACCTTGGCGATGTTGATTTAGTGAACAAAGAAATCGATAACTACCTCGCAATTCACACCGACGATATAACCACTGAATCAAAGAAAGTTTTTAAAGAGTCTAACTGCTCAATATTGAGCTATAAAATAAAAAAAGATGATTCTAAATAGAGATATACAGCCAACAATTGAAAAAATCAAATCGCTTAATTTTAATTATTTTGAGCATACCAATATGGCTTGTGGCTCATCACTTTATTTTCTCTCAGGAGGCACCGAACCAGTCATCAAACTTGAACTTGTTTTTGATGCGGGAAAAGCAAACGAACTAAACACCTCTGTGGCATCATTTACGGCATCTATGATGAATGAGGGTACTAAAAAAAGAACAGGAAAAGCTTTAATTGATGAACTTGACTATTGGGGTGCTCACTTTCAGGTTAAAACGTTCAATGAAGATGCCATTGCAACCCTTTATTGTCTTGAAAAATATTTAGACGGAGCCCTGCCTTTGTTTATAGAAGCCATTACCGAATCTATATTCCCAGAAAAAGAACTTACTGTTTTAAAAAGAAATGCTGTTGAGCGTATCAAAATAAATAACAAAAAAAATGAATACATCTGCAGAACATCATTCAACGAATTTATTTATGGTAAAGACCATCCTTTAGGTAAAAAAAACAGTGTCGAAAACATTAATAAGATTGAACGTAATGAACTTTTAGACTTTTATAAGACAAACTACCTTACTGGGTTTAAATATGCGATTTTAACGGGTAATTTTAACCCTCAAACAATACTAAAAATTCAAAGTCTCATAGACTCATCCCCTTTGGAACAATTCAAGGTTAATAACAACAATAAACAACTTCCCATTCAGATTTTTGGTAAACACCAAATAGAGGCACCAAATAAATCCCAAGCAAGCCTTAAAATTGGTAAAATAGGCCCCAATAGAAAAGACGCACATTTTACTGATTTCCAATTACTTAACCTAATTTTTGGGGGCTTTTTTGGTTCAAGATTAATGAAAAAAATTAGAGAAGATTTGGGGCTCACGTATGGCATACATTCATATTATGAACCTGGTCAAATTTTAAATATTTGGTGTATTGAAGCCGAGGTGAATAATAAAAATAAAACATTGGCCGTTACAGAAATATACAAGGAACTACAAAAAATAAGCAACAAGGCCATATCAGCAAAAGAAATTGAGGTTGCCAGAAATTATCTGTGTGGTGCAATACTCAAAAGTTTAGACAATCCGCTTTCAATGTCATCAAGAATGAAAACCCATATAGACTTTGAATTAGATGCAGATTACATGGTAAAATACATAGATGAAATATACTCAGTAAATTCAGATTCGTTGTCAAAAGTTGCAGCAAAACACCTGTCAAATGAACAAATTATTGAAGTTGTGGTATCATAATTTCTTTTTGATCTTAGGAACAATATTGAGCCTTTCTAGTGCACTAAAGGCACAAGAAACAATTTTTATTAGAAGGGTGTGCCAAGACACCACTAACAACAAAAACAACACCATTTATTGGTCTTTTAAACAAGATAGTTGTAAAATAATTGGCACACTTACATTATGGGGTAGAGATGGATCGTTGGCTAGTCCGTTTGAAATCATAGCCGCAGGTATCAATCCAAGTAATTTTGAAGCAACACACGCGTTATTGGCTTCTAGCACCTGGGAATACTATATAGAAGCTACTTTAAATTGTGGTACGAATAACAAATCCTTCAACTCAAAAGTTGTAAAAGTAGATAATTCTAATCCTCAAAAAACCGAACTAGATTCAGTATCTGTAGATGTAAAAAATAACAGCATTTTGCTTGGTTGGAAAAGTGGAATAGAAAACGATATCTATAAATACGAGATTTATTATACGCCAAATATTGGAGCTGGCTTTATGATTGGCTCATCTATCCAAAATAACTACCTAGACGTTGGCATCAGAAACCCGGCATTTAATAAATTAACCTACCAAATTACAGCTGTAGATAGTTGTGGTAATAGGCCAGCAACAGGTACACCTCATAGCACAATTTTTTTAAAAGGTGAAACAGATACCTGTAAAAGAGAAGTTATATTAAACTGGGAGAACTATAAAGGCTGGGGCGCAGCAATCAGAAATGAAGTATACGAATACAGAAATGATTCATTTGTATTGATAGGCCAAGTGCCATTTGACACAACTCGTTTTGTAACCAAATGCAACAACACATCTACACCCTGTAAATACTTTATCAGATCGATTAAATCTTCCAACCCCCAATTGTCATCAAGTTCAAATATTTTTGAAAGCGCCCCAATTTATAGATATACGCCACTAACTCCAGTTATTAACCACGTCACAACAAATCCGATTACCGGAGAAACCAATATTTCAATTTCAACCAACAACACTTCCGACAGCTCGGCATTGTATTCTTTTAATCAAAACGGAAAACTACTAGAATCTAAAAATATCATTGGCGGTTTAGATTTAAATATTGGTGAAATTATTGGCGTGCGCGAATTTACGATAAGCAGCCCGGGCTCATGCCCAAGCGACTCAGTTACCTGCCCCAGGTCTACAAACATTTATTTAAAGTCAGACAACAACTTACTAAAATGGAACCCCTATTTCACGTGGAACAAGGGGGTTGAAAAATACACAATATACTCATTCTCTGGAGATTATATGCCAAACGAAACTGATTATGTGGTGACTGGTCAAACAAAAGATTCGTTTTACACAAAATTTGACTTAACTGGTGTTGGTATAAATTGTTACTACGTAGAAGGCATAGAAAAGGCAGGAATAGAAACTTCTAAAAGCAACAGTGTTTGTATGGGACTGAATAATTCCGGCTTATACTGGCCAAATGCAATTAATTCAAAAACTACAAATAATAGATTGAGAATATATGGTCCTGGAATTTTAAACAATATTCCAGAGAAAACAATAATTTACAATAGGTGGGGAGAAGAAGTATTTGTATCTGACACAACAGAATTTGTTGGACAGGATAATACAGGAAAGGAGCTGGATATTGGGGTTTATTTATTCAAAGCAGTTATAATACAATTCAATGAAACAAAAGAAGTTAAAGGAACAATCAGTGTCATCCGGTAAGATATTGATTCATAAAAATGGAGTGCAGGTAAGGATTCACAAAACCAATACCGGTTTGTGGTTAAACGAATTGGCAGACACGCATAATAGGCAAATAGAGCAAATAGAATACACATTTATGTCGGATGAAGAGTTGTTAAAGTATAATATACAATACTTAAAACATGATACCTATACCGACATCATCACATTTGATTTATCAGAAAACAGTTCTATAAATGGTAGTATTTTAATTAGCATTGACAGAATAAAAGAAAATGCAAAAGAATTCAAGACCAGTCAAAATAAAGAGCTACTGAGGGTAATGGCGCACGGCCTATTACACTTAATGGGATTGAAGGATAAAAGCAGTGCTGAACAAAAGCAAATGAGACTGGAAGAAGATAAAGCCATATATTTGTATGAAAAATTTACCAAGTTCCACGTGAAATAATATGAATAAAGAGTATGATTTAATCGTTGTTGGTGCGGGACACGCAGGATGTGAAGCAGCAAATGCTGCGGGCAAAATGGGTTCTAGTGTACTATTGATAACAATGGACATGAATAAAATTGCCCATATGAGTTGTAATCCAGCAATGGGCGGAATTGCAAAAGGACAAATTGTTAGAGAAATTGATGCGCTCGGTGGTGGTTCAGGAATTGTTAGTGACAAGTCAACCATACAATTTAGGATGTTGAACAGATCTAAGGGGGCAGCCATGTGGAGCCCACGCACTCAAAATGATAGGTTTGTATTTAGCTATGAATGGAGATTGTTACTAGAAAAGAACCCAAATGTGGATTTTTGGCAAGATAACGTAAATGAGATTCTTATTGAAAACGGAAAGGCTTGCGGGGTAAAAGTATCATTGGGAATTAGTTTTCGCTCAAAAGCCGTAGTAATAACTAGTGGCACATTTTTGAATGGTAAAATACATATAGGAGAAAAAAACTTTGGAGGAGGTAGGGTAGGAGAAAGCGCATCAAAGGGAATAACAGAACAATTGGTAACAATGGGTTTTGTGTCGGGTCGAATGAAAACGGGTACACCGCCAAGAATAGATGGCAGAAGCCTAAATTACACAAAAATGGAGGTACAAGAGGGTGATCTAAATCCTGGAAAATTTTCATTTTCGAAAGAAACAAAATCAGTTGTGAATCAAAAACATTGTTGGATTACGTATACTAACGACACGGTACATGAAATTTTAAAAGAAGGATTTGAAAAATCTCCAATGTATGCCGGGAGAATTAGCGGACTTGGCCCAAGGTATTGTCCGTCAATAGAAGATAAAATAAACAGGTTTGCAGAACGTGAAAGACACCAACTATTTATAGAACCAGAAGGATGGAGTACTGTTGAAATATATGTAAATGGTTTTAGCACATCATTACCTGAAGACATACAAATAAAAGCACTAAAACTTGTTCCAGGTTTTGAACAAGCTAAAATGTTTAGGCCAGGTTATGCCATAGAATATGATTATTTCCCACCAACTCAACTAAAATTATCATTAGAAACAAATCTGATTGAACATTTATATTTTGCAGGACAAATAAATGGAACAACAGGATATGAAGAGGCTGCTTGTCAGGGATTAATGGCTGGAATCAATGCACATTTAAAAATTAATCAACAAGAAGCTCTTGTGTTGGGTAGAGAAGAGGCATACATAGGTGTTCTCATTGACGATTTGGTTACTAAAGGAACAGATGAACCCTATAGGATGTTTACGTCAAGAGCTGAGTATAGAATATTATTGAGACAGGATAACGCAGATATTAGACTAACAGAAAAGGGGGTTCAAATAGGACTGGCAAGTAAAGAAGCTTTAGAAAGAGTTAATATGAAAATTAATCAAACAGAAAATTTGATTAAGACTTTTAAGGAAACTTCGGTAAAACCAAAAGACATCAATGCTAAGTTAATGGAGTTAAGCACGTCGGAAATACCACAAAATTATAAGATAGACCAAATAGTGTCAAGGCCACAAGTGGGAATAATGGATTTAATTGACATAAACCCTATTAATAAAATAGTTGATGGTATAGATGAAGAGGTTTTACTCCAAACGGAGATAAGAATTAAATATGAAGGATATTTAGAAAAAGAGGTTGAACAGGCAAACAAAATGAAGAAGCTTGAGTATATAAAACTTGGAAATACAATTGACTATAGTCTTATTCAATCATTGTCAATAGAAGCACGAGAAAAATTAAATAAACACAAGCCCGAAACACTTGGTCAAGCATCTAGAATCAGTGGAATTTCGCCTTCAGATATTTCTATTTTAATGGTACATTTGGGTCGATAAAATTTATAGCAATTGGAAAATTTAAGTGCCTGTCCAATCTGTGACGGAAGAATAATAAATTATGTACATACTTCTAAGGATTATGTAGCAACAAATGAATCATTTGATGTGTATAGTTGTGGTCAATGTTCACACAAATTTACCAATCCAAGACCTTTATTTGATGAGGTTGGCAAATATTACCAATCACAAAACTATATCTCACATTCAGGAAATGAAAAAAACAGGTTTGGTATTACATACAGACTATACGATTTAGTCAGAAATATAAGTATCAAAAACAAACTAAATACAATCAAACAATACAACAAAAATGGTAAACTGATAGATTTAGGTTGTGGGCTGGGTTACTTTTTAAAGGGTGTTAAAGACGATCAAACATTTGAAGCTGAAGGAATAGACATTTCTGAAGATGCGCGTAATTACGTTAAAGATAAATTCAAGATAGCAGTAAAGGGAGAAGAAGCATTATTGGGATATGAAAACAATTCAATTGATGTAATTACTCAATGGCATGTAATGGAGCATGTTTATGACCTTGATAAGAGAATGAAAGACTTAAAAAACATACTATCTAAAAATGGTACATTGTTTATTGCAGTTCCAAATTCAGATTCATTCGATGCAAAAAGATATGGAAAATATTGGGATGGATTTGATGTACCAAGGCATATTCATCACTTCAATAGAAAGAGCATTGCCCTATTATTAGAAAATGCAGGGTTTCAGATAGTAAAAATTAAACCAATGTGGTTTGATGCACCCTATATTTCTATGAGAAGCGAATACCATAAGGGAAACAAAATATTAGGGTTTGTAATGGGAGCCGCAAATGGTATGCTATCAAATTTGATAGCACTTTTTACAAAAAACTATTCTAGTATTTTAGTTATAGCCAAACACCATGAAGCAAAATAAGATATATGTCTTTTTCTTGTGCTTAAATTTACTTGTTTCATGTGCACAAATAGTGAGTCCTACTGGTGGTAAAAAAGATGAAGAAAACCCGACTGTAATACAAACAATACCCCCTAATCAATCTACTCAATTTAATTCAAATGATATTCTAATTAACTTCAATGAATACATTGAATTAAGGAGTCCAGAAAAGGTAATTGTGTCGCCCCCAATAAAAGAAAAACTTTCATTGGAGTATAAAGGAAAACAACTCATAATTTCGTTCAAAAATCAACAATTAGATTCAACAGCTACCTATTCAATTAACCTGAGTGGCAGTGTAACTGATATACACGAAGGTTTACCTTTAAAAAATTATACTTATTCGTTTAGTAAAAGCAATCACCTTGATGAGGATAGTATATTGGGTAGAATTGCTGAATCTTATACAAATAGGCCCTTAAAGGATTATACCATAGCATTGTATGATACTTCTGGATTTAATGATTCAATACCGTTTAAACTAACACCCAAATATTACACTATATCTAACGATTCTGGCAATTTTAAGATTCATAATTTACCTAAAAAATACTTTAGAATATTTTGTTTCAACGATTTAAATAAAAACAACAAATTTGATAACAATGAAGACTATGCTTTTATAAAAGAAGCAAAAGATATATCAGCAAATAAAAGCTTCACTCTGAAAGCGAACAAACCCGATTTATATCCTAAAAATAAAGTATTAGAATCAAGTAAAATAGGCAGTAATTCCTATGCTATTGTAGTGTATCAACCAGAGCAATTAGCATTTAAAAACACAAATGAAATTAAAGGAACTACAAATACAGTATTCAAAGAAGGAGCTAATCAAATAGATACTTTTTTTTATACCTCAGAACAAATCATACAAGATTCATTGGTGAATGTACTTGTAACTAAAAACAATTCTCACACTGACACTTTAAGAGTATTAAACTATAAAAAAGTTAAAAATAGAAAACCTATTTTTAATACTTCAGCAACAATACGAATGGATGATACTGTTAAAATTTTTCTAAATCATCCGTGTAAGAAAATAGATAAAAATAGAATTAAAGTATTTACAGACTCTACAGAGTTAGCCTACCAAATACTAAATGAATCAGCAATGATGCTTTCAATAGTATTTAACAAGGAAGAGGGTAAGCAATATAAAATACAAGTAAAGGATTCAGCATTCTTAAGCGTTGATGGAGAATTTAACAGCAATAAAATAGCTGAAATTAAAACATATTCCAGTAACCAAACAGGTGAAATTAAATTAAATATTATTAATTTAAATCAAGTTCCAGTTATCATTAGCTTGGTAACAAATAATGATAAAGAAGAAGAAATATACCGTTTTCTAAATGATAAAAACGCAGAATCTATCATTAAATATTGTAACCCTGGTGAATACAAAATAAAAATAGTTGCAGACACCAATAAGAATAAAAAATGGGATAGAGGTAATTGGTTTACCAAAACCAATCCTGAACCTGTATATTATTTAAATGAAATAATAGGTGTTCGTATTTTATGGGAAATTGAACAAACTATAAGTATAGATGGTATATTGAATAAACAATGATAGAATCGTTTATTTATACCCAAAACTGTTGATATCTTAGTTAATTAACCTGTATAAAAATGTAGGTAAGTTTTTAAACTAAAATAAATGTGAATGAGTGTGTGTAAGTATGTACTTTATACTTGATTTACCAACAAATAAATTGAGAGGAAGTTATAGTCAATTTACTTGGTAAAAATTAAAAATTGAATGTTGATTAAATAGTTTAATATATGATTAACAGATAATTATAGTGTTAAGTATTTGTAAATAAAACCTTGGTAAAATAAAGTCAAGAAAGAAAAAAATAAGAAATCAACGTCATTCACATGACATTAATAAATACATTATATAAGTAAATAAGTATATAATATTTATTGATGTGGATGAACAAGAAATGAGAGAGGAATTAAATTACTTACCTTTGAAAAGTTGAAGAAATAGAAATGAAAGATAAACTTCAGGATTTAGTAGAGGAAATAAAAAGCATTGTCATCCATTCAAATGACGAACTAGAAAATTTTAGGTTAAAGTATTTGAGTAAGAAGGGTGTTATCAATGAATTTGTATCACAGTTTAGAGATGTAGATGCCTCTCAAAAAAAGGAAATTGGTCAATTGCTCAATACAGTCAAACAATTTGCTCAGAATAAATGGGAAGAAGCAAATGAATTAATGAGCAGTAAATCAGTTAATGATCAGTCAGAAAAAATTGATTTTAGTTTACCATCTGAACCTGATTTTTCTGGTTCTAGGCATCCATTAGCAATTATAGAAAATAGAATCATTACTATTTTTAGGCAATTGGGATTTGTATTACATGAAGGTCCTGAAATTGAAGATGATTGGCATAATTTTTCTGCTTTAAATTTTCCTAAAAATCACCCTGCAAGAGACATGCAGGACACTTTTTTTATCAATGAAGATATAGCTTTAAGAACTCATACATCTTCTGTTCAAGTAAGGCTAATGGAAAAGCAAAACCCGCCAATTAGAGCTATCATGCCTGGTAGGGTTTATAGAAATGAGGCCGTTTCAGCCAGAGCAAATTGTTTTTTTCATCAAATTGAAGGTATTTACATAGACAAAAAGGTTAGTTTCAAAGACTTAAAGCAAACACTCTATATTTTTGTTCAACAATTGTTTGGTGAATCAATTCAAGTCAGATTCAGACCTAGTTATTTCCCTTTTACTGAACCTAGTGCAGAAATGGATATTAGTTGTCAATTGTGTAAAGGTTCGGGGTGTAATGTTTGTAAACATTCGGGATGGTTGGAAATACTAGGTTGTGGCATGATTGACCCTAATGTTTTAAAGATGAATGGAATTGATCCTGAAGAATATGCAGGATTTGCATTTGGTATGGGAGTTGAAAGGATTGCAATGCTTCAATTTGATGTAAAAGATTTAAGAACATATTTTAACAACGATTCAAGATTTTTAACACAATTTAAAAACTATTAATAATGACAAAAGGACCAGTTTCACAGTTTATCGAGAAACATTATAAGCATTTTAACGCAGCTGCATTGATTGATGCAGCAAAGGGTTATGAAACACACCTCTTAGAAGGCGGTAAAATGATGATTACTTTAGCAGGGGCTATGAGTACAGCTGAACTAGGAAAATCGCTTGCAGAAATGATTAGAATGGGTAAGGTTGATATCATTAGTTGTACTGGAGCTAACCTTGAAGAAGATATTATGAATTTAGTGGCTCATAGTCATTACAAAAGGGTTCCTAATTACAGAGATTTAAGTCCTCAAGAAGAATGGGATTTATTAGAAAATCATTACAATAGGGTTACTGATACATGTATACCTGAAGAAGAGGCATTTAGAAGACTTCAAAAACATATTTATGGAGTATGGAAAAATGCTGATGAAAAAGGAGAACGTTATTTTCCTCATGAATTTATGTATAAAATTCTTTTATCTGGAGAGTTAGAACAATATTATGAAATAGATCCTAAAGATAGTTGGATGTTAGCAGCAGCTCAAAAAAACATTCCAATTGTTGTTCCAGGATGGGAAGACAGTACAATGGGTAATATTTTTGCATCATATGTCATTAAGAATGAAATGAATGCCGTAACTATGAAAAGTGGAATTGAGTATATGGTATGGCTATCTGATTGGTATAGAAACAACTCTTCAGGAAAAGGAGTAGGATTTTTTCAAATAGGTGGTGGGATTGCAGGAGATTTTCCAATCTGTGTTGTACCTATGATGTATCAAGATTTAGAATGGCATGATGTACCATTTTGGGGATATTTCTGCCAAATTTCAGACTCAACAACATCATATGGATCATACAGTGGAGCTGTTCCTAATGAGAAAATTACATGGGGTAAATTAGACATTCATACCCCAAAGTTTATTGTAGAAAGTGATGCTACAATTGTAGCACCGTTAATTTTTGCTTGGATTTTGGGCTGGTAAATAGCCTAATCTGGGATGTAAAAAGACATTTCATTTTGAATTGATTTTGCAGAAGCACGAGCTGCTTCTGCAAAATCTTCACCTGAACCGGCATAAATAATAGACCTAGAAGCGTTTACTAGTAGGCCTATTTCTTTGTTTAATCCGTATTCACATACGCTTTTTAAACTTCCTCCTTGCGCACCAATACCTGGTACTAAAAAGAAAGCATCTGGCGCCAATTTTCTTATAATGCCAATGTCTTTATCATTTGTGGCACCAACCACAAACATTAAATTAGATGAACCATATTGGTTATATAAATCTTTTACAATTCTTTCAAAAAGCCTTTCGCCAGAAGCCAATTCGAGTGTTTCAAAATCTTTGCTTCCCTTATTTGATGTAAGCGCCAGTACAATACTCCATTTGTCTTTTACAGTTAAAAAGGGATCTATAGAATCAAACCCCATGTATGGTGAAAGAGTGATTGCATCAGCTTTTAAATTATTAAAAAATGCAGTTGCATATTGTGAACTTGTATTGCCAATATCACCCCTTTTTGCATCAGCAATTTTTAAGCAATTATCTGGTATATAATCAAAAATTTCAGCCATTAAATCCCAGCCCAATGATCCCTGTGCTTCAAAAAATGCAGTATTGATTTTATAAGCAACACATACATCTTTTGTTGCATCTATAATGGCTTTATTAAAAGCTAAGACAGCATTTTTTTGTAGTTTTAGGTGAGCGGGAAGTAGATTAGGATCTGCATCTAAACCAACACATAAAAATGATTTTTTTTGTTTGATTTGGCTGATTAAACTCGATTTATTCAAGGTGTTAAAATATTAATTGGAGTGAAAATGTTTGGTTATAAAAGGAGCCACCCTTATTCACAGGTTTTATGACAGAGGCGTTATCACCGGTTGGCCAAGATTGGCCATTATTGATATTAGACAAGCCTAATTTATAACTTGTTTGCAGGTAAAAATAAGGGAATTTTAACTGCCAAGATGCTACACCACCCCAATCTAAATCATTTATGGGCAATGCGTTTGAATTGAATACCAATGAACCACTATTTGCTGATAAGTTTGCATTCAACAATTTAGCAAAGTAAAACCCAATACCAACTTGGTTTTTTTCTTCTTGTTGATAGGTATAAAACAATTGCATTGGAGCCTCCAAATACAATAGTTTCAGCGAATTGTAATAATCTGGTTCTGTATGACTAAACCTGCTTCCCTTGAAACCAATTTGTATGGCCGGTTGAAGTGTGAATTTCTTTGCAAAATTATATCTGAAGCTTGTTCCACCAATAATGCCAATCAATGGTAATGCCATAGATGCTTCATTTCCGCTTAGAATAGACATTTGTACACCCAAACATACGCCCAACTTTAATTTACCCTCTGATGCTGGTTTAACCCTATAAAAAAGTGTGTCAGAATCAATTTCAGCTTCTTCCTGTGCTTTCAGTTGTATACTTATGAAAGTAAATAGATATAGAAATAACAGGAGCTTTTTCATTTCTGAGCAAATCTACTATTCTTTATTCATTTAGAAGAAACCCGCATTTATTTTACCAAATATCTAAACCTTTTGACATCGTATGTAGCAAAATAACCCACAGCGCCACCTTTTATATTGCTGGGTAAATTAGCTGGTTGTTGTTTAAATGGACCAGGTGCTCTAGAAGACTGTGAGGTGTACTCTTTTAAGAAATCATACATTGGTTTATCAATAGAACGGAATATGCAAAAAAACGAGGTACCACTATTGAATCTGGTGAAGGGAAGCTCGAAAGCATATTCTTTTCCAAGTGGTGTGGAATTGTTATCGAACAAAACCAGGTTGTATTGAACCGAGTCTTTTCCTTTATCTGCATCAAAAAAACCAGATTGAAAGTAGGTATATTTAATGGGAGTGCGGTTATCAAACCCCCAATAACTGATACTGTTTCCTGCAGGTAAGAATCCTTCTTTTTGTTTATAGGTTTGAGACAAGGAATCTACTCTAAACATAGGTACCATTGTTGATGTTGAAGTATATGTTTTATTGTCATATGAAATGCTCAATTCATAGGTTGAATCTACTTTTCCAATAAATCCATCATAAGCCTTATATACACCCGAACCCTTGTGAATAAAGTCAATACCATTGATTTTTACGATAGCGCTTTCTACTATTTTGTAATTAGGGCTGGCATAATAATTAGAACTCAATGTTAACTTTACAAACGAACTGTCTAACTCTGAAGAAACCACACCCTCCACAACCAATAATGGACTATTATTGGGGATATCAATAATGATAGGGTCTTTACAAGAAGCCAAAAGAAGAACAGCAATACAAAAATTAAATAACTGTCTCATTAGAATTTAAAATTATAAGTAATAGAGGGTACAAAAGTAAACAAGTACCATTTTTGAATGATTGGATTTCCTGATGAATCGTTTTCATAACTAAGGGTGTAGGCATTTTTCCTACCGTACACGTTGTAAATTGAAACGACCATGTTTGATTCGTTTTTATACACCACATTTGGTTTCTTTTTGCGGTTAATAGTTACAGACACATCCATTCGGTGATAGTCTGGCAGTCTTGCTCCATTGCGTACTCCATAGTAAATAGAGGGCTGACTTGACCCCAAAATTTGATACCGCTGACTTGCTTCTGTATAAGCTTCTCCCGTGGCATACACAAAATTTGCACCCAAGCTGATTCTTTTGCTTAATTCATGATTGACCACAACCGTGAGGTAATGTCTTCTGTCGAACCTGAAATTATACCAATCCCCATTGTTTATATAATCAGCTTTGCGTTCAGATTTTGAGAGTGCATAACTAACCCACCCGGTGGTTTGTCCATTTTGTTTTCTGGCAAAAAGTTCAATGCCATAAGCCCTTCCAACCCCAGCAATTACTTGTGATTCGATGGCCTCATTGAATTGAATATCTGCCCCATTTCTTAGTTCAACTGTATTGTTCATCCATTTGTAATATACCTCAGCACTTAATTCAATAGAATTGTCTTGTGTGTTCTTAAAATAACCCAAAGCAAATTGATCGGCCGATTGAGGCTTGATATACCTGTCTGTTGGTGTCCAAAACTCCTGACCGGTAGATGCTGTCACATTTTGAATCAAATGCATGTATTGGTACATTCTATTATAGGATGCTTTGATTGAGCTACCAGAGTTTAACAAATAAACCAGGTTTATTCTTGGTTCAATACCCCAGTTGGTTTTGTAGATTTCGCCAGATTGGTAGTTGGTGAATTGCGCACTTCCGGTTAGTTGGGTGCCCTCTTTTAAAAACCCATTGTCTAGTATTACAGTTTGATCATTGAGGTAATTGATTGACCTACCCTCACCAATATTTGAAAATAAGGTAAGTCTTGCTCCGTATTCGGTACTAATTCTTGAGTTGATTTGTAAATTATGACTTATAAAATAGTCTTGCTCAAAGGCTCTTTTAGCCGGAAGGCTTGCATTATTGATGGTTGACGTGGCAGTAATTTTGGTACGGATACCGGGTTCAAATTTTAAATAACTGGCTTTAGCACCGAATTTCAAACTGTTTTTAGGAGATATATAATAATTACCTTCAACTTTTAAGTTTAAATCATTGATAAAATTGGAACGCCTAAAATTTAAATTATCTGAAATATTCAAATCAAAACCATAGTCATATTTGCTGTATACCAAACTTGTATTAAAAAAGAGCTTGTCGTTGTATAGGTGGTTCCATCTGATGGTTCCGGTATAATTACCCCAGCCAAAACCAAAAAATTTACCAAAACCCAATTTATCTCTTCCCGCATATCCAGAAACAAATACCTTGTCGTTTTTTCCTAAAGTCATGTTTGCTTTTAGGTTGATGTCTCCAAAGAATGCTTCTGCATCTTTTGTAGCCTCGCTAAAAGGGAAAAAAACATCGAAATAACTTCTTCTACCAGAAATCATAAACGAACCCTTTTCTTTTACAATGGGCCCCTCAACGGTTAACCTGGATGAGAGTAAACCTATTCCGCCCGATGCAGAAAGTTGTTTGTTGTTTCCATCTTTCATTCTAACATCCAATACAGAAGCTAAACGCCCACCAAAATTGGCCGGAATTCCACCTTTATAAATTTCAAAATCTTTGATGGCATCTCCATTAAAAACTGAAAAGAAGCCCAATACGTGTGAAGGATTATAAACAACCGCTTCGTCTAACAAAACTAAATTATGGTCTACATTCCCCCCCCTTACTACAAACAGTGTGTTTCCGTCTCCGGCTTGTTGAATTCCTGGAAGCAATTGAACCGCCTTTACAATGTCAAGCTCACCTAAAAGCAATGGAATTTTTTTAACCTGTTTGATGTCTAATTTAACAACACTCATTTTGTTTGACTGCACATTACTAGCGTCTGGCTTATCGGTTTTTATAAGTACCTCATTTAGTTCGCTTTCTTTTACTTTTAATGATATGGGTAACCTGGTATTCTCGTTTAAATCGAGGGTAATTTTTTGAGTTTGGTAACCTACATAACTGATTTCTAATTCGTATTTACCCGGGGCTATGCTCAATGAATAAAATCCATATGCATTGGTTGAAACACCTATTTTTAAAGAAGGAATGGATACTACAGCACCTATTAAGTCTTCTCCGTTTTGGGCATCACGAACCTCACCGCTGATGCTATATTTTTTGTTCTGGGCATGTATGCTTGTAGAAAACAATAAGATTAATAAGAAGGGTAATTGACGAAACAAGTTCATTTTCAGGTAAAATAATTTATATACTAAATGTTAAAATGGCTAAATTGTTTTATTAGCCCTCAGTTTGTTGCAAAGATGCGGCTTTACTATGTCTAAAGCCATACCCAAAATAAATGATTAATCCCAATACCAACCAAACCCCAAAGCCAATCCAATTGCTTAGACCTAGTTGTGTCATCAAGTAAAAATTTGCGATCAATCCCAATACTGGAATGAGTGAAAAGTGGTAAATCAACCCCAATACATTCAACCCCAATACCAATAACAAAGTGAGTATGGTTGGTATGTCGAGTTGTTTGCTGGTTTGTATAAATGTATCTATCCCACCCAAAAACACCATTCCACTTATTAATCCCAATACAGTTAAAACCGGCAAGTACAGGGCGCTGTCAAAATAAGGTACTCTAAATCCATCATGGTTTTTATTGACATGACTTTCCATTTTTATAACACCCGCACAAACAGCAGCAAATGCAAACAGGGTTCCAATGCTACTCAAGTCTGTTACTTCTTTTAAATTCATGAACAAAGCGGGTATAGAAACAAATGCACCAGTAACCAGCGTTGAAAAAGTAGGTGTTTTAAATCGTGGGTGTATGTTGGCAAATTTTTTAGGTAACAACCCATCTCTACTCATTGTCATCCAGATTCTTGGTTGACCGTTTTGGAAAACCAGCAATACACTGGCCATTGCTATTACAGCACTAACAGCAACAATTCCACTGATTTGCTTTAAGCCAATTTTATCAAAAACAAATGCCAGCGGATCGCCCACCGCCAATTCCTTGTAACTCACAAGTCCGGTTAATACCAAGGCAATAAAAATGTATAAAACCGTACAAACAAGTAATGAAACAATCATACTAATTGGAAGGTCTTTTCTGGGGTTTTTGCATTCTTCGGCTGTAGTTGCAAGTGCATCAAACCCGATATAAGCAAAAAAGACAGAACTAACACCCATTAAAACACCTTTTAATCCATTGGGAGCAAAGGGGCTCCAGTTATCAGGATTTACATAAAAAGCCCCCACAACAATAACCAATACAATGACAGAAAGTTTAATGAGCACCATGATGTTAGAGGCTATTTTGGTTTCTTTTACCCCCCTATATATTAAAGCCGTAATGGCTAAAACAATGAACAAAGCAGGTAAATCAGCTACCAGTTTTAATCCCCCTATAGCAGGGGCGTTTACCCAAGCTGTATATGCTTGTTGTTGAATGGACGAAAGCTTTTCAAAAACAAGTCCACCACTTTTTAACAAAGTATTTGCTTCTTCATAACCACTTTTAGCACTGAAATAATCCATTGTAAAGTGTTCGGGTATGTGAAGTCCAATGCCATCCATTAAACCAGTAAAATAGTCGCTCCAACTGATTGCTACTACAATATTTCCAATTGCATATTCCACAATTAAGGCCCATCCAATTATCCATGCAATGAATTCACCAAATGCCAGATAGGCATAAGTATATGCACTGCCACTAATTGGGATGACTGAAGCAAACTCGGCATAACAAAGTGCAGAAAATCCACAGGCAAACGCAGTAAAAACAAAAAGTAAAATTACAGCAGGCCCCCCATTAAAACTGGCATTTCCAATGGTTGAGAAAATACCGGCACCAATGATTGCGGCAATACCCATTGCCACCAAATCCTTTACACCAAGTGTTTTGGTGAGTCCCTTACCGGAGCTATTAAGTTGCCCCTGTTCTTCAAGAATTTGTTGAATGTTTTTTTTTCGGAACAGCGAGGCAAATTTCATAGGGCAAACGTATTAAAACAATGATTTTTCTATTCCATCAATCAAAGAATGGATGACTTTGATGTGAATTTCTTGAGCCCTATCGGCATAATCACTATGTGGAGCCCGTATTTCAACATCGCAAAGATTGGCCATTTTACCCCCATCTTTACCAGTTAATCCAACTACTAAAACCCCCATTTTTTTTGCCACCTCAATGGCATTGATTATATTTTTACTGTTACCAGAAGTTGATATTGCCAACAACACATCGCCCTTTTTACCTACAGCCTCCAAATAACGACTAAACACAAAATCATATCCATAGTCGTTTCCAACACACGCCATATGACTCACATCGCTCATTGAAATGGCCGCAATAGCAGGCCTATCATTTCTGTATTTACCCGTTAATTCTTCAGCAAAATGCATGGCATCACACATACTTCCCCCATTACCGCAAGACAATATTTTACCACCACCTTTGATACTTTGTACCATTAAAGCCAAAGCTGTTTCTATTTTTTCGAAATTGGTATCATCGGCAAGGAATTTTTCTATGACAGATTGGGCTTCCTCAAAATGTTTTTTAATGTTGCTTTTCATATAAATTAGTGCTGGTAGTTTTTGATTCCATCTTTTAAAAATTGTACGAAACGGGGAATGTCTAAATCATAGGCCCTTGGCTGAGTTAGCATTTTTTCGTTCGCATCTAAAATCACATAATAGGGCTGAGCATTTGCATTGAACTTTGTAATTTGAAGATCAAAGTTTTGTTTTCCGATGGTCTTTTTTTCTTTGCTATCATATTTGCTCATATACCACTCGTTTTCGGGCAATTCGGTTTTGTCATCTACGTAAAGTGCAAGTACCACAAATTCGTTTTTTAGGAGTTTTAAAACTTCAGGGTCGCTCCAAACATTTGCCTCCATTTCTCTACAGTTTACACATCCGTGTCCAGTAAAATCAATAAAAATAGGCTTTTGTACTTTTTTTGAATAGGACAGTGCCTCTTTATAATCAAAGAAACCATCAATATCATGTGGCAGTTTAAAAATATTTTGGTATTTACTGCCTTTGTGAGATTGACCAGGTTCTGCTTGTTCTGAACCACCAACATTTGGTTTGAAATCTAGCGTTTCGATTGGAGGCAAGTACCCCGACAATCCTTTTAGTGGCGCTCCCCACATTCCAGGAATTAAATAAACTACAAAGCTAAAAGTGGCTATGGCCAAAAACAACCTTGGAACGCCTATAGTTTGACTTTCGCCATCGTGACTCAACCTAAGTTTGCCTATCAAGTACAAGCCCATTAAAGTAAATATTGCAATCCATATAGCAAGGTAAACATCCCTGTCTAGCAAGCCCCAATGATAAGTTTGGTCGGGAATAGATAAGAATTTAAATGCCAGTGCTAGCTCCAAAAATCCCAATACCACTTTAACAGAATTTAACCAGCCACCCGATTTAGGTAATCCTTGAATCCATGAAGGAAATATGGCAAAAAGCGTAAATGGTAAAGCCAAACCAGCACCAAAAGCTGCCATACCCAATAGTGGTTTTGCAATGGCGCCACCAACCGCCTCAATAAGCAGACTGCCAACTATTGGACCGGTACAACTAAAAGAAACCAACACAAGAGTAAATGCCATAAAAAAAACACCAGCAAAAGAAGCCATATTACTTTTGGAGTCTATTTGGTTCACAAAAGAATGGGGAAGTGTGATTTCGAATAAGCCCAAAAAGCTTGCCGCAAAAACCATAAAAATGGCGAAGAATAAAATGTTTGGAACCCAACTTGTACTTAACCAATTTCCAAAGTCTGGGCCCAACCCTAATAAAGAAAAAACCAACCCCAATGATGAGTAAATGATTACTATACTCAAACCAAAACCAAGCGCGCGTTTTACAGCCAACGCCCTGGTATCGCTTTTCTTGGTAAAAAAAGTTACTGTCATTGGTAACATAGGAAAAACACAGGGAGTAAGCACAGCCACCAGCCCACCCATTAGGGCAAATATTAAAAACGCAAACAAGCTGGTTTCGGATTTTGTTGGGATAGCGTTGTTTGTTTCAACAGCGGGTTTTGTATTCACTTCAGTGGCTTGGGCTGTATCTATATTTGTAGCCACATTTTTAACGGGTGCCGTAGCCTCATTAGATTCGGTTTTTGTAGTTTTGACGCGCAGGTTCAATTCGTCTTCAAACAACACGCACATTCCTGTTACTTGAGAACACTCTTGAAATTCAAGGCTAACCTTGATGTTTGGATTGTCTTTTAATACCTTTATTTTTTGAACAAAAACAGCTTCTTTGGTAAAGGTTGAAACCTCTCCTCCAAAAACATCATCGAACTTTTTGTGGTTACCTTTTGCTTGGGTTTTTCCTATCAATTCAAACTCATTGGTTTTCTTGAATTGGATTTGTGCGACTACCGGGCCAACATCTTCACTGAAATCATTAGAATACATGTACCAATCCTTTTCAATTGGGCTTTTTAATTGTATTTCTGCGACATCTCCAATTTTTGGGTTTTCTGGACTGATTGTAATTTTCCAGCTTGGTTTTTGCTTGAGCTGTGCACTTACACTATCAACAACAAAAAGCAACAAAATGAGGAAACCATATTTTAATATTCTACTCATGAATATGGGCATTAGTTTTTTACAAAAATAGCTTTTATCAGCAAAGTCCAATCAGTATCTATTGAACAATATACTGTACATTGTTGGCAAAGCAAGGCAAAACCTTTTGGCGCTATATTTTTGGCTTCTGTCAATAGGGTTAAATTTGTAGGTATCACATGAAAAACAGATTCACACTTCTTTTCTTTTGTTTATTGACTTCAAGGGTTTTTTCTCAAGAAAACTCAACTATTCCGTTGGCTAAAATCACAGTAGAACAATACATTGAGAAATATTCGGCACTTGCAGTTGATGAAATGCACAGGAATAAAATTCCAGCAAGTATTACTTTGGCTCAGGGTATTTTGGAAAGCGGAAACGGAAATAGCAGGCTGGCGGTTGAGGGAAACAATCATTTTGGGATCAAATGTAAGTCAACCTGGACGGGTGAAACTATTTATGAGGATGACGATGCTCCTAATGAGTGTTTTAGAAAATACAAACACGCTGCAGAAAGCTATGAAGACCACTCTGCCTTTTTAATGAGAAACAGCAGGTATGCCTTTCTTTTTGACTTAGATCCCACCAACTATGTAGAGTGGGCCAAAGGTTTAAAAAGAGCTGGATACGCCACCAATCCACAATATGCAGAACTATTGGTTACTTTCATTGAAAGACACAACCTGCAAAGGTTTGATAAAGAAAAAGCAAGCACCAAAGAAAATGAATCAATCGTTGCCAATAAACTAGAAGAGCAAAAGGATTTTGGCAAACAAATTATGGTAAATGGTGTGCCCGGAGTAGTTGCTAAGCTGGGTCAAAGCTATGCTGAAATTGCACTCGATTTTGATCTAAAAGTTTTTCAAGTATACAGGTACAATGACCTTAAAAAAGATGCAGTGTGTAAGCCGGGTGATACTGTTTATATCAAGCAAAAGAAAAATAAATCTGAAACCCTCGTACATATTGTTACTGCTGGGCAAAACATGCATTGGATAGCTCAACACTATGCCGTTAGACTCGATAAATTATTAGAGAAAAACCTACTACAAGAAGGACAAGAGCCCGCTCTGGGTGAGTTTGTTCAACTCAACGAAACGAGAACCAGCCCACCCAAAATGATACAATTACCTACAATTCCAGTTGTTTTAGCAGATACAACCGCTGCCAAAATTGTATATACTGAAACTGTAACAGACAACCCTATTCAAAATATCCAAACAGCAAAGCCAATTGAGATCAACGAAAATACCAGCACAGACTCATTACATGATTTTAAAGAAAACCTCAGCTTTTTTCACACAGTTCAAAAGGGAGAAACCCTTTTTGGTATAGGTAAAAAGTATGGCGTAAGAGTTGATGCCATTCAATTTATAAATGCGCTGCTAACGGATAGTATTGAGGTTGGGCAAAAACTGATTATCAATCCTGCCATTAAAACTGCAGACACCAAAGAACCACAAAGGGTTCCTGGAATTCATACCGTAAGAGCTGGAGAAACACTCTATGCTATAGCAAATACTTATGGAATTACCCTTGAAGACTTAATGGCAACAAACAATCTAAATAACGCACAAATTATAATAGGTCAAGTGTTGGTTGTGGTTCCTAATGCAAGTAAAGAGCCGAGCCAGGAAACATTTTACCATGAGGTTCAACAAGGAGAAACCCTGTATTCTGTAGCTAGAAAATATGGTAAAACAACCAAAGAATTAATGGAGTTGAACTCAAATTTAACAGATACAATCAGCCAAGGACAAAAAATTAAAATTAGATAGTTCGTATATCCAAATTCATCAAATAATTTTATTAAACTTGTAAATAAGTATTTGGGATTGCCCCGCTACAAAATAACAAACGCATGAAAAAAATATTGATTGTTAGTGCTTTATTTTTAACCAGCCTCTTCGCAAACGCACAAGTTCAGTTTGGATTTGCGGTTCAAGGCTATGATAATTTTTCTAATACAGACACCTCTTCAGCTTTTGAGTTGGTAGTATTCACACCCAATAATGATACGTTAGACTCACAAGTAGGTGCCACAATTTCTAGTATTGATGGATCTGCACTCAATGGTGTTCACTATAATTTTTCTTCTCAGCAGTACAAATTTCCAATTGGTACAACCATATACAATGGCAGCAATAGAAAAAAGTTCAAAATCAATCCCGTTGCTGACTCAAAGTTCTGGGGTAAAAAAGATTTTATTATTGCACTCACTAATTTAATAGGAGTAGATACCAATGCTTTGATGTTTAAGCAAAGAACCTTGCGAATCATTATTGATTATGATGGAACGGGTATTGGTTTGCCCAAACTGAGTGTGCATGATTATAAACTTTATCCAGTTCCCACATCAACTAGTTTAACGGTTGAAGGAGTAAGCTGCAATCAGTATAAAATTACTGATTTAAGTGGTAGAATTGTAGCTGAAGGATTGGCTTTAAACAATACCATTGATGTTGCCCATTTGGCAAACGGTATTTATATATTGTCCGCCATTTCAGACAAAGGAATATTGTTAGAAAAATTCATTAAAGAGTAGGTTTAAGGCCTATTCTTCTAATGTTCGAGATGGTCTTCTCTGCTCTAGTGCTTCATACATTGCTATGCCAGCCGCTACAGATACATTGAGCGAACTGACACCAAAATCCATAGGGATTTTAGCCAAATACGTACAACGTTTTAATAATTCTGGAGAAATGCCCGATTCCTCATTTCCCATGACTAGTGCAATGGGGCCACTCATGTCTGTTTGACTCAAGCGGTCTTTTGCTTTTTCGGTGCATGCAATGGTGTTAAACCCCGATTGATTTAAATACTCCATGGTGGTTTTGAGGTGCGCCTCTCTACAAACTGGTATTTTAAGCAGCGCACCAGCTGATGTTTTAATGGCATCTTCGTTGACTGGTGCAGCATCTGTTTTGGGTATAACTATGGCATCTACACCGGCACAGTATGCGGTTCTGGCAATTGCCCCTAGGTTTCTCACGTCAGTTACCCTATCCAAAATTAGCAAAAAGGGGTCTTTGCCCTCTTCAAACAATTTTGGAATTAACAAATCGAGTTGGTGGTAACTGATGGGTGAAATAAAACCACAAATTCCCTGGTGGTTTTTTTCTCTGATAAAATCGAATCGTTCTCTAGGTACAAATTGCACCGGAATACCACTTTCTCTACATGCTTTGATGGCATCGTCGAGCAGTTGACCAAACGAGCCTCGAATGGCCATTACTTTTGTAATATCAACGCCCGCACGAATTGATTCTATCAATGCGTGCGGGCCATAAATAAGTTGATCGGCTGATTTGCCCATGTTGTATGGGCGCTTATTGACCGGCCTGAAGTTTTCCAATTCTTGTTTTTAATTCTTCGTTCAAAGCCTTTTGTTGATTAAATTCTGCCATTTGAACCAGGTAATTCATGATTTGCATGTGGTCTTCTAATTCTGGTTTCACCTGTCCCTTTTTATCCTTGAATGTGAGGAAATATTTTGCCCTTTCTTCAAAGAAACCAAACAGATCTTTGCTTAACGCAACCGCCTTGTCTTTAGCGCCAGCAGCGTAATAGGCCTCAATTAATCTCACCACAAAAACATCATATTGTACTTGGTCTTTTGGAAGTACTTTTAAGCAGTAATCAATTACTTTTACAGCTGAATCTTTTTTGCCTTCCATTGTGAGTGCTTCAGACAATCTGAAGAAGATGTTTCTAAAGTTTTTGGTTTGTCTTAAAATGGTTTCATCAAGGTAAACGCCTTCTGCTTCCATATTGCCCCACTTAAATTTATTCATTAAATGGTCATACAAAATATTGGTATTGATTCGTCCGGTATTTCCGTCTTGCGTAAAAGTGTTGAGAACAGGCACCAAACGATAAGTTAAACCCTCCAATTGGAAATAGGGTTGTAAATTCAAATACACGTCGCTACCAGTAGTTATTGCCCAGTAAATGGGTCTGGTATTGATGTTGCTAGCAATGATATCTAATAAAATTAAGTCGGCCTTCATGAGGGTTTGGTTTCCTATTTCCCACTTGATGCTGTCTACCATTAAAGGCGCATCTTCTGGTTTAACTACCCCATTTTTTAAGCAAGCATTTTTATCAACCTTTAAAAAGAACTTTTTAGTTGGATAATACCTTAATGATTCTCCACCTTGAGTTTGAACAGCACCCATTGGGTCGTTGTCATCACTCATAAAGCTAATGATATTGGAAAGGTTGTAGAAATCTGTGTTATTGATGCCGTAGCGTTGAGCCAATTCTGGATTTTCGTAGTAAACTACATAATCTCTAGTGCCCTGTTTGTATTTATCTGGAGTCATGCTAAAGTTAACCGGAAGGCTACCATAGGCAGGCCTTTTGAGCCCATCTGCATACCAATCGGTATTCAATAAACTTAAATTAATGACCCTTACATCTGAACGTATGCCTTCTACATTTTGAGCATACCACAATGGATAAGTATCGTTATCGCCATTGGTAAATAAGATGGCATCTTTGTCACAAGAATTTAAATAGTCTTCTGCAAAATGAAGCGCAGTATACCTGTTTGAGCGGTTGTGGTCGTCCCAGTTTTGGGTCCCCATTAGAACTGGAACAGCTGCAACAGCTAATATTCCAGCTCCTGCTGCTGCCACATTTTTATTCATTCGTTTACCAAACCATTCCACCAAAGCCAATACACCAAGCCCTATCCAAATCATAAATGTTTGGTAAGAACCCACGTAAGCATAATCTCTTTCTCTTGGCTGGTGAGCAGGAAAGTTTAAATAAAGAATAATAAAGAAACCCGTAAACAAGAACAAGGTGGATACAACAATTGCATCTTCTTTTGCTTTTTTGAAGTGGTAAACCAATCCAATGATCCCCAAAATTAAAGGTAAAAAGAAGTAGGTGTTGTGCGCTTTGTTGTTTTTAATACTATCTGGAGCCTGTGAGATTGGCCCTAGCATGCTTTCATCGATAAACTTAATTCCAGAAAGCCAATTTCCTCTTAGAACATCTCCATAACCTTGTTCGTCATTTTGTCTGCCTATAAAATTCCAAAAGAAATACCTCCAATACATAAAGCCCAATTGGTAACTAAATAAGAAGTGAACGTTTTTACTAAATGTTGCTTTTTTCTCACCAGGCATTTTTTCCCATTCGCGGTATGCAGCTACGTAATCGGCTCTATCGGCCCACATTCTAGGAAAAATAGTACAGTCTTTAGGATCGTAAACACGCTCTAGTTTTTCGCCAGTTTCAACATATTTTCCGTCTGATCCTTTTGCGTATTGCATAGGACCCTTTTTAATATCAATTACTTTTGCATAAAAGTATTGACCATAAACCAATGGGTTTTCGCCATACTGTTCGCGGTTTAAATAACTCAACAATGAAAATGGTTGTTCTGGATCATTCATGTCAATTGGAGGATTGTCCAACGAACGAATGATAATCATGCTGTAAGAAGAATAACCGATCACCACAAATGAGAAACACAATACAAGGGTATTGACAAATTGCATGGACGCCTCTCTTTTGAAAACAAAAAAGTAAATGCTAAATGTAAGTATTGCCCAGAATAAAATACCTGCTATGCTTGCATTGATAATGAGTGTAGATAGCGCCAAAGCCAAATAAGCGCCAATGGCAATATACAAACTAAGCGCATTTTTGCTATGGGTATAAGAAAGGGCAGCAGCGCAAAGGGTAACAATTAGCGCAACCATCAATAATGCTCCGCTGTTATAACTTAAGCCCATTGAATTAACCAACAAATAGTCGAGTTTGGTTGCAATACCAGGAAGCCCCGGAATAATACCAAATTGTACTATACCAATTGCCAATACCGCCACAGCTGTTGCTTTTAAAAAGCCTGCTGTTTGAAATTTATTTTGTTTAAAATATACCACATATACGATGGCTGGAATAACCAATAAGTTCAACAAATGGACGCCAATTGCCAATCCAATTAAATAAGCAATTAACACCAACCAACGATTTGAACCCTGCTCGTGAGAGACGTTTTCCCACTTTAAAATACACCAAAAAGTAAGTGTAGTGAAAAAGCTTGATGAGGCGTAAACCTCAGCCTCAACCGCTGAAAACCAAAAGGTATCTGAAAAATTTAGAGTGAGTGCTCCAACAATCCCAGCAAACAAAATAGCAATTGATTGCCAGCTCTCTTGGCTGCTATTTTTAACCAATATTTTTTTAGCCAAATGGGTGATGGTCCAAAACATGAACATGACAGTAAGTGCACTGGTTACTGCCGATACCATGTTTACCCAAAATGCAACTTTTGACACATCTGCTCCAGCCATTAATGAGAACAAACGACCAATCATCAAAAACAATGGAGCTCCTGGAGGGTGACAAATTTGAAGTCTGTATGATGCTGAAATAAACTCACCACAGTCCCAAAAACTAACTGTAGGCTCAAGTGTAAGTGTGTAAGTTGCTAGTGAAACAGCAAATAAGAGCCATCCCAATAGGTTGTTAAAAAAAGAATATTTATTCATTATGCATAATTAAATTACAAATTCGAACGACACCCAAAGTGCTTCAAGTATTTCACCCAAAAGATTTGTGGACACCAAAGCAAACATAAATATTTTAAACGAGTAGACAAATAGTAGATTCTATTAAATGCCGCTATTTATTTCACATTTGAAATGGTTTGTTTGAGTTTGAATACACCTTGTAAACAGCTTTCTTTGTAAGCATTAAATTCAAAAAGCAAAATTGAACAATAAAGTTGTAGTTATAGGTGCTGGTGCAGCCGGTTATTTTTCTGCCATAACATGTGCAGAGGCTAATCCTGATAACGAGGTTTTTATCATAGAAAAGACTAGTAAAACCCTCCAAAAAGTAAGTGTTTCTGGGGGTGGAAGGTGTAATGTTACGAATGCTTGTTTTGAACCCAAAACCTTGAGCTTAAATTATCCAAGGGGCGAAAAAGAACTGAGGGGAGCATTTAGTCGGTTTCAACCCAAAGATACCATGAATTGGTTTGAAGAGAGGGGTGTTGCATTAAAAATAGAGCCAGACAACCGGGTTTTTCCACAATCAAATAATTCCCAAACAATAATTGATGCGTTAGAAAGAGCTGCACAAAGGGCTGGTGTTCGGGTAATGTTAAATAGCAGTGTTGTTTCAATATCGAAACAAGTTGATGGATTGTTTGAAATTCAGCTTTCTAATAACCAACTTTTAGTTGCAAATAAGGTTGTAGTTGCCAGTGGTGGTTCTCCAAAAGAGACAGGCTTGACTTGGTTGAAAGACCTTGGACACGAAATTATAGCTCCTGTTCCGTCTTTGTTTACCTTTAATATCAAAGACCAAGATTTACGCGCTTTGAGTGGTATCAGTATGGACCCCGTTCAGTTGAAAATCATAGGAACCAAAATAGAAACTTTCGGCCCTATTTTAATTACGCATTGGGGTTTGAGTGGGCCTGCTGTTTTAAAAAGTTCTGCATTTGCAGCTCGTTTTTTAGCTGAAAAAGCATATTGCTTTGAATTGGAAATAAAATGGTTGCAGGGCAAATCAGAAGATTCACTTAGGCAAGAATTGATGAATTTGAAAGCGGCCAACCCATCTAGGCAAATGCAAGGCAGCTTACCCTTTCAACTTCCTAAAAGGCTATTAGTTTATTTGTTAAACAAGTCTGGTATTCAAGAAAATGCCAGTTGGCAAGAGGTTTCAAAGGAAGCATTAAACAAGTTTATAATCTCGGTCTTGTATGATAGGTATTGGGCTGAAGGAAAAACTACTTTTAAAGAAGAGTTTGTTACGTGTGGGGGTATTGCTAGGTCAGACATCAACTTTAAAACGATGGAAAGCAAAAAGGTTAAAGGCTTGTATTTTGCTGGTGAGGTGATTGATATAGATGGGGTAACAGGTGGTTTTAATTTTCAAGCAGCATGGACTACCGGTTACATTGCTGGAACTGCAGCTGCAAATCTCTCTCAAAACGCATAGGCGGCTTTATTCTGCTCATTTGCTAATTTTATAAGGATTCTGATTATTTTTGAAGCTTATGACCAAAGCGTTCAACAAATACCTGATTACTGCAGCTTTACCTTATGCAAACGGCCCAGTTCACATTGGACACCTTGCTGGATGTTATTTGCCTGCAGATATTTATGTTCGATACCTCAAAGCCAAAGGAAAAGATGTTCTTTTTATATGTGGAAGTGATGAACATGGTGTGCCCATTACCATTAAAGCAAAAAAAGAATCTATTAGCCCCCAACAGGTAGTAGATAAATACCATCAAATTATGAAGCAAGCCTTCGCAGATTTTGGAATTGATTTTTCATACTACGGAAGAACCAGTTCTGAAACCCACAAGGAAACCGCTCAAGCATTTTTTAAAAAACTATATGATAAAGGGGTATTTAAAGAAGAAATCACCTCACAATTCTACGACGAGTCCGCACAGCAATTTTTAGCCGACAGGTATATTACTGGAACCTGTCCTAAGTGCGCTAGTGCTGGTGCATACGGAGACCAGTGTGAAAAATGTGGCACCACATTAAATGCCACTGAGTTGATCAATCCAACATCAACCTTAAGTGGAAACAAACCGGTTTTAAAAGAAACTAAAAACTGGTTTTTGCCAATGGGCGCCATTCAAGAATCTGCAGAATTTAAAAATTACATCGAAAGGATTGATACTTGGAAAAGCAATATCAAGGGTCAATGCAATAGTTGGCTCAGTGAAGGCCTTCAACCAAGAGCCATGACCAGGGATTTGGATTGGGGGGTGCCAGTTCCATTGCCAGATGCCGATGGAAAAGTTTTGTATGTTTGGTTTGATGCGCCAATTGGTTACATCAGCGCAACTAAAGAATACCTCAAACAAGAAGGTAGACTAGATGAAATGGAAAGTTATTGGAACAATGACGAAACGGCATTGATCCATTTCATTGGCAAGGATAACATCGTATTTCATGCAATCATATTTCCTATGATGTTGATGACACATGGGAACTTTAATCTACCCGAAAATATTCCTGCAAATGAGTTTCTTAATTTAGAGGGCGATAAAATTTCTACCAGTAAAAACTGGGCAGTTTGGCTACATGAATATTTAACTGATTTGCCAGACAGACAAGACGAGTTACGCTACGTTTTAACTTCCATTTCTCCAGAAACCAAAGATTCTGAGTTTACTTGGAAAGATTACCAAACACGTGTAAATAGTGAATTGGTAAGCATTTTTGGTAACTTTGTAAACCGTGTAGCTGTTTTGTGTCAGAAATTTTATGAGGGCAATGTGCCCACCCCAAATGCATGTACCAACGAGCTGTATTTAAAAGCAAAACAGACGCTTACAACAGATGTAAATGAGTCGTTGACAAACATGGAGAACAACCTTAATCTGGTTAAAATTAGAGATGCGCAAGCAGATTGGATGAATATTGCTAGGGCAGGTAATAAATTTTTAGCAGAAACAGAGCCCTGGAAACTTATCAAAACCGATCCAGAAACAGTAAAAACAATATTGTTTGATGCTGTTCAATTGTGTGCTAAGTTGGCTATTTCAGCCCAGGTTTTTTTACCTAAAACAGCTCAAAAGTTGGCAGCTATGTTTGGCGTTAATGATCTTTCTTGGAACGGTTTAAATGCACATCATATTGTATTGCCAGGTAGTGCTCTTGGAAATGTAGAAATTTTATTCAAACCCATAGAAGACGAATTGGTAGAAGTACAAATACAAAAACTCAATCAAAAAAGAACTCAAGTTCCAGTAGTTACACCTGAACAGAGTGCTGTTAAACCTGAAATTAGTTTTGACGATTTTAGTAAAATTGATTTAAGGGTTGGGTTGGTAACAGCAGCTGAAAGAGTTCCCAAAGCGGATAAACTACTGAAACTGCAGGTTGATTTGGGTTTTGAAGAAAGAACAATTTTATCTGGAATTGCTGAATTCTACACACCCGAAATGATGCTTGGTAAGCATGTTGCTGTAATTGTAAATTTGGCTCCACGCAAAATTAGAGGGGTTGAATCTCAAGGGATGTTGTTAATGGCGGGTGATGGAAAAAACAAACTAGTTAGTATCATCCCTGAGCAGGGAATAGAACCCGGCTCAGAGATTAAATAAATTTAAATAGCTAGTTGCAGCTGCATGGTAAAAAGTCCAAGGCGCTCTTGGACCTTCCAATTTGAGTTGTTGTATACTGGCCTGTTTTGGTAATTGAAAGACACTTTGGTTTTGTGTTCTTTTAAAAATACATTCAAACCTAAATCAAATACATTCGTTGCTTCATTTAATTTATCGTACTGTGCGTGCATGAGTGTGAAATAAGGCATTAATCTAAAACCATAATTGTTTTGATTGGGAAGCAGATACCCTCCTTGTAAATAGAACACATTTCCGGTTCCATACATTGGACATGCTGTTCCTGGACCACTTCCGTTGTTACTTCCAGTCAACACGGCATCCGACAAATTCATGGCTGCATTGTTTCTCAAGTAGTTTTTGCCAAAATTGGTTTTTACATATGCTGCATACAAACTGATTGCTGCTCCAGATTTACCCAAAGGTGCATCATAAAATGCATCAACTGCAATATTTAATAATGGTTCAGATAGGGTGTCTTTTTTAGTAGTATCAGACAAATGCCACATGGCGTTTTTTTGGAATTGAAATCCAGTACCAAAATTTAACACCCGTTTTTTACCCAAATAAGTTCCAATAGTATAAGGTGTGAGGTTGCTTTCTTCATCTAATACCTGGTACATTATATAGCCACTACTTTGCACAGAGGCTGGTTTTAAAGAAAAATCTGATTGGGTGCTAATTACATTAACTCCAGTTGCGTATTTAATTGTCATTGGAGAGCTGAGCATAAGGCGGTAATCTAATTTACCCATTTTACCTTTTGCGTAAATGCCTAGTTTTCTTAAAAACTGATCAGATACATCGTTGGTAGTTTGTAAAAACAATGGTGCATCTGTTCCCATGATACTTGAAACTGCAGGAGAGGAGAATCTGGATAATCCTCCCCAGCCACTCAACCCCATTCCCAAGTGTAAAGAGCACTTACTTAAGTGATACTCACCAACAATGTCATGAAAAAACAGGCCAGGTTTTCTACTACTGTTTACGCCAAAATTATTGATTCCCATTTGTGTGTAGAGAAATGTTTTTTCGTTGATCATACCAAAAAGCTGAAGCCTTGTGCGTCTGATTCCAACATCAAAGTTGTTTTCTACGGGTTGATTATTTTGTAAGCTTCCTGGATTGTTTTCTCCATACCTCAGCCACATTTGTGTGGTAATGTTTAGCTTTAGGTAATTTGAAGCACTTTCGTTAAGGTTGAATTTTAACTCATCGGTATTTTTGTTTTGCCCAAACCCCATTTGCCCAAACCCCAATACCAATAAGTAGCATAAAAATAATTTTCTCATCAGCTTATTTTTTTCTTCCAGAGGATTTGTATGGAGAAAGGCTTTTGTGGTTTTCTAGTCCAATAATTTTAAACGATCCACCCGCTTCCTCATATTTGATTTTAATTTCTTGTAGGTTTTCCATTACTGAGTGATCAACCAACATTGCGTTTTCAAAATTGATCTCAATGTTTTTGCCCTTTGGTAGGCTCATCAATTGTTTTTTGAATCCAATAAAGTTGCTAAAAACAGCAGAATATAAAACCTCTACTCGGTAAGTATCGTCATTGGTTTTGTTGATGGTTAAGAAGGGCTTGAAAATACTTTTAATTGGTAAACCATTGAAAACATGGATCAATAATTTAATTACAATTCCAGCAAGAATACCCACCAACAAATCAACAGCAATGGTAAAAATGATGGTTGCAATAAAAATAGCTAATTGTTCTTTGCCAATTCGGTAAGTCTGGATAAATGATTGAGGCGAAGCCAATCGGTAACCAGTAACCATTAGCATAGCTGCTAGAGCCGAAAGCGGAATTTGATGAATAATACCACCTAAGAACACCACAAAAATCAACAGAAACAATCCGTGAAAGAAATTTGCCCAGGGAGACTTAGCACCGTTGTTAATATTGGCCGAGCTTCTAACAACTTCAGCAATGATTGGCAAGCCACCTAAAAAGCTTGATAAAATATTGCCAGCTCCTTTTGAAAACAACTCTCTATTAAAATCAGATGTTCGTTTTTCTGGGTCTAAACGGTCTATTGCAGCGGCTGTTAACAAAGATTCCAAACTTGCTACCAAAGAATAGGTGACAATCATTTGAATGGCAAACGGAGTGAAAATATTACTAAAATCGGGCAGAACTATTCCATCTGAAATACGTTCAGGTACAGATACCAAGTATTTGGTTTCAGACTCTAGGTTAAAATAATGTCCCAAAGGAATGGCAATAATTATTACAGCCAGAGGTGCGGGAATGAGTTTAATATATTTATTTTTAACATGAGGATGACCAATTAGAATGATTAAACTAATCAATGAAATAATGGCTATATGCGGGTTCAAGTGCATGATACTTGATGGAATTGCCGCTATGATTTCTAACATTTCTTTTGCTTCGGGTTTCACACCCAATGCCACATGAAATTGCTTTGAAAAAATCATGATGCCAATAGCTGCAAGCATTCCGTGTACTACTGATGAAGGAAAAAAACTACTTAGTATTCCAGCCTTAGCAAAGCCAAATAAAATTTGTAAAACACCACAAGCCAAACCAACAGCAAGGGTGTTTTGGTAAGCAAAAAGTTCTATTTGTTCAGGAGTTAAACCAGCTGGAGCTAATTGTTTAAAGCCCTCAATGCTGGTAAGTACAATTACGGCTAATCCTGCTGCTGGTCCGTTGATGGTAAGGTAGGACCCACCTGTTAAACTTAAAAAAAGACCACCTACAATTCCGGCTATTAAACCAGCCATTGGAGGCAGACCACTTGCCATAGCAATACCCAAGCAAAGTGGCAATGCAATGAGTGAGATAATAAAACCAGCGCTTAAATCGGCCTTCCAATGTGTTTTTAGGCTATTGCTTAAATATGAAATTGATATTTTTTGATTTGTCATAATGATTAAATTTTAAGATGAACGATAGGGCATGTTTTCAAACGATTTGGTGTGTGGCCCCAAAAACACACGCGCATAAATTCTGATGAGTGCAATACCATCAATAATGAAACTAAACGAAGCCATAACAGCTAAAACAATTTGGTTTTCTTTGATATGGCTAAAAATAATGTCTTCACCAATAAAACTTGGTGTAATGGGGAAACCAGATACACCCAAACAGGCTATTAACATGGTAAGAGCAAGAATGGGGTGTTTTTTGGCATGTCCGTGAAACTGGTTCAAACCAATGCTGCCTTCTAGTTTTTCGGAGCGTAATAGTACCCATAAACCAACCCCTCCAGTAACCACAATTCCTCCCAAATAGAATAAGTATTCATGTAGGTCAAATTTTTCATTGAAAGAAATAGCAAGCGCTACCCATAAATGATTCATGAGTACTAAAATCCAACTTAAGAGGGCGTTTTTTCTTTCGGTAAATGCTTTGAGTACAAGAAGTAGGCCAATGAAAGCAAAAATTTCAGCCAAATAGTGGTGGACATAAGTTGGAATTTCATTTTGAAAAAAAGACAAACTAAATGCCAATAAATAGCTTGGAATAAAAAATAACAATGCGTTTTTAGCGTTCAAGAAATTTAATTTATTACCAATAAATTTGAATGGGTTCCAATAATATTTGTACATCATAGAGTCGAGGTTCCATTCTTTTAAACTGAGTGTATAAAGCGTGTACTCGATTCTTTTTGGCCAGCTATCTTCAATGGTTTTGGTTCTTGGCTTGAAATGGTAAAATTGTTCCCTTATTTTATAAGTAACAACAGAAGGAGATATTAATAATTGATAGGTTCTTAAAAATGCATTACCTGCAAAATGGTATAAGGCCAAGAGAGTAAATCCAAAAGAAACCTCAATAAATATAAGGCCAATTTGAGCTATTGAAGCGTAAGCAATTTGCGTTTTAATAGAAGATTGAACCCTTGCAATTACAGAAGCAATGAGTGCAGTAACGAGCCCCAATAAACCAAATGCAATTCTCACCGAATATTGATATTCCCAAATAGGATAAGTTCTAAGCAGTAACAATACACCAATATGAACAGAAAGTGACCCATAAAAAATAGCGCTAGAAGGCGTTGGGCCCTCCATGGCTCTTGGTAACCATGATGAAAAAGGCAATTGTGCCGACTTAACGGAAGCAGCAATTAGAATCATTACAGCAATGAACACACCAACAAATGAGTGACTTTGAAGGTGTTCACTGACAACATCGTGGTTGCTCAACTTAAGGAAAGTGATGTTTTCGTGAAACAAATGGTGACACATCCACATGGTTAAGATAATTCCAATATCACCAATCCTGTATACTGAAAAAACCTTTACTGCATTCTTAACTGGTAAATAACGATCTCTGTAAAAAGCAATCAGTAAAAAGGAAGTAATGCCCAGAATTTCCCAACCAATAAACAAGGTTTCTAAATTACCGGCAATAACAGTTAAAACATAACCAGAGTAAAAGAAAAGAATGGTATTGAAAAAACGCTTGTATCCTTCTTCTCTGTGTAAATAATATCGACTGTACAGTGTTACTAAAAAACACAAAGCAGCACCCACAAAGAGGTATACGGCTGTTACTGCATCAAAATACAAATCAATAAAAAACTCGTAATCTCCATTTTGGAACAGTACAATTTCTTTGATATTCAAAGTGGGCGCCCCATTTCCAAGCCAAAACCCTATAAAAACCATAGTTAAAAGCAAATGAAGGCCCGCCATTGTAAATGCAATTTTTGACAAAGCACCTTCTTCTTTTCCTGGAATGAATAGGCTCAGTAAAAAAGCCAATACCGGCAATAAGACAAAAATGGGCAATAAATTATCCATGTTGAACCTCCATTTTTAGTTTCATAACATCTAAGTTGTCATCAGAAGAAACAAATAAACCCTCAAGTCCTGAGGCTTCTTTTATTTTTTCATCAATAGGCATGTATGGAACAAACTTTTCTTTTTTAAACAAGTAAAGTTGTTTGGTTTGTGGGTCAATTGCTACTAAATTAATCCAATTGTGTTGAAACCACTCATATGTTGCCGGTTCTCTTTGAATGACATCTAGAACCACATTTGGAAAATGTTCTACAATCATCAAAAGTCTTAATGGGTCGTGCATTTCAATCATTTGAGAGGGTAAACCCGGCCTTAAGTCTCCATCCGATCCATTTGCCAAGCCAAATAAGCCCATTACATTTTGCGGCAACTTGGTTCCTGCACCCAATTTATGGTTATCTACCCGAGAGAAATAATACTCTAGGTTGATTCCACCGCAAACGGGAGCAGCTGGTCTGATGATGGTTAGTAATACATCTCCATTGGGGTCTATTTTGTAATTGTAAGAATTTAAGAATGCGCGCCTGTCTAAAAATAAACTTGAAGTAAGCGCCCTTCTTCCAATAACACATAGTGCATTGGTGGCATGATTGAGCTCAGGGCGAGGTTCAAACAAAGAAACCACTCTTTTTTTCATTCGCTCATGAACTTGATTTGCATTACCTTCTGTTGAGGTAGAAGCGAGTCTTCTTGAGCGTTCTTTTGCATTTAAAGATAGCGCATTTTGAAAGTGTATTTTGTTTTGAGTATGTTGATTTGAATGGTGTTCTATTGCACTTTCTTCATCATAAAATACCATTTCATCACTTGCTGTATCGTGAAGCACTCCAATAAAAAGGGTAGTTTCTGGAATATGAATGCCATCAGTTTTTAAGATTTCTCTCACCTGAGGATGGTTTGCCATAAAACAGAACACCCTTGCATTCACGCTTCCTGGTCTACCTGAGCAGGCACCACAATCATAAGCCGCATAATAAGGATTGTTGACACTACTTGATCCGTGCCCCACCACATATACCAAATTCGAAAAATTTGCTATAAGTCCTATACTTCTCATTAAACCTTTTACCCGATGAGCCATTTCGGTTACAGTATACCCAACTTGTAAGTTGTTTTCTGTTTTGGGTATTGGGTCGGCCTCAATTTTAAGTTTTGAGGTATGATCCATGTGTTTAAAAGAAGAGGCGGCGGCCGGACTACCTTTTGGTATAAATAAATTGAATAATAGTTTAAATGCAGACCAGGGTCCAAGTGTTTGAGCAATGAGCCATCCAAAAAACAAAGAATGGGCGTGCTTGTTAAAATGCAGCTCTTTCTTACCTTGCCCTTGTCCCTCCAATTCTTTGATTAAAAATTTAGGATGAATTGGTGCTGGGCAAACCTTTTCATAAAATTTACCATGTTCAGGTTGAAAGTAAAACTCGACATTAAAAAAACCGGGAGTTCCAAATGTTTCAACCTGTTGGTTTTGTTGCTCTAAATGCCTTCTGAAAGAACACTCTCTGTCATCAATACAAAAAATGGATTGCATTTGTGGTTTTGTGTTAGAACCTAAGCTCAAATTCTCAGTTTGCTGAATGCCAACCAATACAGAATTGTAAAAAGACCATTCAAAAGCTTGCTGCCAAATTTGAAGAGCATTATCAAGCTCAGTGGGTGCTTGATATTCAAAAAGACCAATGATTGTATCATTGATTTTACTGCCAAGTGGTGCCCAAATTTCCCCAAAATGATCATCTAAGACATCTATTTCCATTAATAGCTCCAGAAATATCAGATCTCGAAGAGAGATATCTTTTTTATCTAAAAGTGTTTGAGGGTTTGATTCTATTTGTGCCACCATACCGGACCATCCCTGATGTGAAAACTGTTGGTCGAATAAGTAATGCTCGAAAATTGACTCTTTTCCAATTAAAATTGAAAGTAAGTCGGTGATTGTACAATTATTGTCAAACAACAATTGCCTAGCTCTCTCTGATTTAAAAATACTGACTAAGCTATTCCTTTCAAGCTCCCTGATTGATGCAATAAAACCTTGTTTGTGAACGGGGAAATTCCAGACAGAAATACCTTGATCGAGGTAACTACATATGAGCCTGAATAGTATTGGGAAAACCAAACTGTCTAAGTCAATTTTGAAGTGTTTTTTCCAATTATTCCTAACGTTTCCTAGTCGAGGTTTATGTGGCAACTCTGGTGTAGAATTAACGAGTATGTGCATCCAATAGTCGTCACCTTTTTCGTCATTTAATTGAGAAAGAATGTGCTTTAAGATGTTGGGTTTTATTTTACCCTTTTTGTATAGGGTTCTATATTCAAAAATACTCAAACTTGTTTTGTAACCCAAGCTATTATAGGCGTTTTTGCAGGCTTCAAAAAAATCTTGGTGTTGAAAAGCATGCAATGTGTTGTGGTGTATAAAATCTTTTAATGGCGCTTGTGCAGGTAGATAATGTGCTAGTTTTTCTAACACTTTGCGCTCATCAAAAGAAGTATTCTCTTGATTTGTCATAAATAAAAATTAATTGATAATAAAAACCGCCTTTATGAGGGTAGTTCTTATACTAAGATTTTCCTCAACCTGATGAAAAGTTGGGCGGAACCTTGAACTGAAAAATCAGTTTGTTTGTGTGATGCAACAGGAAGAATATCCTTGAAACTTGCAAATTCAAAAATGCTATTGTTTAAAGCAATTTCACTTGGTTCACCAAACTCGCTTTGCGCTTCCAATTCTTCGTTTTCTTCGAAAGATAGTGTGGTGAAAGGATTTAGGGTTTGTTGTGATTCCTTGCTGATTTGTGAGCATAATAACTTAGACCCAACCTGAGATTTTGCACCCGGAAGCAGTACAATTGTTAGCAACATCAATACCAGAAAAGCTATTCTGGAAAGACGGGTCAACAAAAAACGGAGTGAAAACATGAATGCAAATTTAACCATTTAAACGGGAACGCACCCAATTTATGCATGAAATCGTGCTTAATTCAGTAAAATTAATTTTTTTATAAGGTGTTAGGCTTAGCCTTTTCTGCTGATTGCCTTTAAGGCTGCAGCAACTATGTTCTCTGCATCTAATCCGTATTTTTTCATCAATTCATCTGGCGTGCCACTTTCTCCAAAGCTGTCATTGACGCCTACCATTTCTACAGGAAGAGGAAGGTTTGCAGCTAACAATTGACAAATGCTGTCTCCTAAGCCACCATTTAATTGGTGTTCTTCTGCTGTTACTACACAACGGGTTTTTGCCACAGAAGCTAAAATAGCAGCACCATCCAAAGGTTTGATGGTATGAATGTTGATGATTTCAGCAGAAATACTTTGTTCTGCCAAGCGGTGTCCAGCTTCAATTGCTTTCCAAACCAGGTGGCCCGTAGCAAATATACTGACATCAGTACCTTCGTTTAACATCAAGGCTTTACCAATCACAAAAGGTTCTGTTGTAGATGTAAAATTAGGTATTGCAGGTCTTCCAAATCTCAAATAAACTGGCCCATCGTAATCGGCAATAGCAATGGTTGCCATTTTGGTTTGGTTAAAGTCACAAGGGTTAATGACTGTCATGCCCGGAAGCATTTTCATTAAACCAATATCTTCTAATATTTGATGAGTAGCACCATCTTCACCCAATGTTATACCAGCATGAGAGGCGCATATTTTTACATTTTTACCTGAATAGGCTATAGATTGTCTGATTTGGTCGTAAACCCTACCAGTACTGAAGTTTGCAAATGTTCCTGTAAACGGAATAAATCCTCCAATTGTCATACCAGCAGCCACACCCATCATGTTTGCTTCAGCAATTCCTACCTGAAAAAAACGATCAGGAAATTCCTTTTGGAACGCATCCATTTTAAGTGAACCGGTTAAATCGGCACAAAGTGCTACCACTTTTGGATTTTTTCTTCCAAGTTCTAATAGTCCTTCTCCAAATCCGCTTCTGGTGTCTTTTGTATTTTGAATTTCAAAATGCTTCATATCTTAAATGGTTAATTGAGTATAATATTGGTTGCTTGTCCGCTAGTAATTTTAAATCCCCTTTCAAAAGTATTGGCACTCTTGTAGCTAGATTTTGACCGGTAAATAATTTTATAATCTCCTGGCTGTATCACAAATTGATGCATCCGCTTGTCTGAAGGAATTTTACAAACCCACATTAGTTCTCCCCGTATTTGTTGGTAAATATCGGCGTAAAAATCCTGTACTTGGTAGTTGACAATTAGTTTACCTGGTTGTGGAAGTTGAATGGTAGTTGTTGTGCTTTGGTCTATGGAAACTCCCTTAAACAGCATTTTAGGTAAACTCAACACTTCTACATCGTATTTTCCAACCAAGTATTTTTCTTTGTTTGATGCATCTTGAATATGCAAAACTGGGCAAGACCCTGCTTGTTTTACAATGGCCTGTAGGTTGTTGTAATTGGTTAAACCATCTACCCGAATGGTTAATTCGCCCTGAGGTGCATCAGCTGCTATAATGGTATGTTTACCAGGTATCAACTCTATGTTTTCTTTTACTACTGGTGGTAATGTGTGCACCACCATTTTATACCTGTATATAGGGTCTAGCAATACAGTATCTGGGTTTCCTCTCTCGTTAATGGTATGCACATAGTTGTTGAGCAACATGCCACTATGCATGTCGTAAAAGCTCATGTTTACATTGGTTTCAGAGGGTTTGTTGTTAATGTCTAATAAGTTAATTTGAGCAGTTGTATTGTTGAGTGCTTGAGAAATTACCACATTTAAAACGGTATTAAACGCTTCCTCGCTGTTTGCATCGTAGTACCTGCCCACACAATCAAACGCCTTTTTAAAATCTTCGGTTGAGCCTAGCCCAATAATAAATGGTTTTAATATAATTCCTTTGCTTTGAAGGGCCTCTGAAACAGCGCATGGATCGCCCTGGCACTCTTCAATGCCATCTGTAATTAAAATGATGACGTTTCTGCTGTTTTCGTTTTGAGGAAAATCAGAAGCGGCTTGCAACAAAGAATGGGCAATTAAAGTGGTACCTTTTGGGGTGATGTTCTGAATTTTTTTAATGATGTCTTTGTGGTTCTCTGGCCTAAAAGGTACCTCTAGCCTTGTATCTTTGCAGTTTCTAGCACCAGGAGGAGAGGTGTGTCCATATACACGCAGCGCAAGCTCTACATTTTTTTCATTAGCAAGACTGTCAATACTCTTAGAAAGCAATCTTTTTGCAACATTGATGCGGGTATCGCTACCTAGTTTGGCATACATACTGCCACTTGCATCTAACAAAAACAAAATTCGTGTTGTTTGTTTTTTATTTGCTTTTTGTGCAAATAAAGTTTCTGTACAGCACAACAAAGCACTTGTTATGAGTAAGAAAGCAACACGTAAAAATGTAAGGTTAAACACGCTAATATAACAGCTTAATAGTCGCCAAAAGTTTCAGGTAATTGACCCAGCGCATTGGCTAGTTCGTTATCGTTTGGTGCAACGCCATGCCATTTGTGGCTACCCATCATAAAATCTACTGGATAACCCATTTCTGTTCTCATGACAATAAATATGGGCTTTCCCTTTCCAGTATTTGTTTTTGCTAAATTCATGGTTTCAAGAATGGCCTCGTGGTTGTGTCCGTCCATTTCAAGCACCAACCAGCCAAAAGCTTTCAATTTTTCTATCACATCACTTCCAATGCCCAATACTTCTTTGGTTGATCCATCAATTTGTTGACCATTTAAATCAATGGTAACAATGAGGTTGTCAATTTTGTGGTGTGCTGCAAACATAAAAGCTTCCCAGTTTTGACCTTCTTCAATCTCACCATCACCCATTAAAGCGTAAACCAATTTGTTGTCTTGGTTTAATTTTTTAGTAAGTGCAGCACCAGCCGCTACAGAAACCCCTTGGCCCAACGAACCAGATGCTACCCGAATTCCCGGAAGGTGTTCATGTGTGGTTGGGTGTCCTTGAAGCCTTGAATTGAGCCTTCTAAAGCTTGCAAGTTCAGCAACAGGAAAATAACCAGATCTAGCCAAAACACTATAAAAAACAGGTGAAATATGTCCATTTGATAAGAAGAACAAATCTTCATTGATGCCATCCATTTGAAAATTTGGATTATGGTCCATCACATTGAAATACAAAGCGGTTAAAAAATCGGCACATCCTAAACTTCCGCCAGGATGACCACTTTTACAACCGTGAACCATTCTTAATACATCTCTTCTCACTTGACTTGACATTTGGGCGAGTTCTTGGGCCGAATATTTGTTCATGAAATCTAATATTTGGTAACAAATGTAAAAAAGCCACCTCAATAGTTGATTTTATTTTTTCATACAAATGTGGAAATCCATTTGTTTGAAAGCGATTGATTAATATTGTGAAGGATTTTTGGGATAAACACTCAACTCATGCAAAAAGAAATTCAACTACAGATCAGCCCAGAGGAGCAATTTGATCAAGAAGCAATTTTGAAGCGAATTCAAGCTAATTTTGGTTACACACCCACAGACATTTCTGGTTTTACTACTTTAAGAAAAAGCCTAGATGCCAGAAGAATTCCAATAAGAGTTAACCTTAGCATACTCCTTTTTTTGAACGAAACACCAAAACCATTACTACCAGATTTTAATTTTAAAAATGTTTCAAACGCCAAAGAGATCGCCATTATTGGTGCGGGGCCCGCAGGTTTATTTGCTGCATTGAAATGTATAGAATTGGGTTTGAAGCCTATAGTTTTTGAAAGGGGAAAGGATGTTCAAATGCGCAGAAGAGATTTGGCCAATATTACCAAAAACAATTTGGTCAATCCTGAAAGTAACTATTGCTTTGGAGAGGGTGGCGCAGGCACATACAGTGACGGGAAACTTTATACTAGGAGCAGTAAAAGGGGCGACGTAAAGCGCATTTTGCAATTATTGGTACTGCATGGAGCTAATCCGGAAATTTTATACGAAGCACACCCGCATATTGGAACCAATAAATTACCTGGTATTATTACCAATATTCGAACAACCATTGAACAAGCTGGTGGTATTATTCGGTTCAACGCCAAATTAACAGACTTAAAAATAGAGGGTTCAGCAATTAAAACCATTACAATTAATGATGAAATACATCATTTTGAACAGGTAATATTGGCTACGGGCCATTCTGCAAGAGATGTTTTTGAGTTGCTCTACCATAAAAAAGTATTGATAGAAGCCAAACCTTTTGCATTAGGAGTTCGTGTAGAACACCCCCAAGAATTAATAGATCAAATTCAGTACAAATGCAAAGGAAATAGAAGTGACTTTTTACCTGCAGCTAGTTATAGTCTTGTACAGCAAATAGGAGGTAGGGGTGTGTTTTCGTTTTGCATGTGTCCGGGAGGTATCATTGCTCCTGCTATGACTGCTCCTGGCGAAATAGTTGTGAATGGATGGAGTCCGAGTAAACGAAACAACCCTTATGCAAATAGTGGAATAGTTACTTCTGTAGAATTAAAAGACCTAAAAGCCTTTGAAAAATTCGGTCCATTGGCGGGGATGGAATACCAAAAAATGGTTGAACAAAACTGTTTCCAGCAGGCAGAAAAAAGTTTAAAGGCCCCGGCTCAGCGCTTACAAGATTTTGTAAATAATAAAATATCTTCAACACTACCCGATCATTCTTATTTACCTGGCAGTGTCAGCAGAAATTTATCAGAGATTCTTCCTGCAGATATTGCTAAAAGTTTACAAGGTGCTTTTAGGGCATTTGGAGAAAAAATGAAGGGCTATTTAACCAACGATGCGGTTATTTTAGGTACAGAGTCTAGAACCTCTTCGCCAGTTAGAATTCCCAGAGACAAAGAAAGCTATGAACACATTGCCATTAAGGGGTTGTATCCCTGCGCTGAAGGTGCAGGCTATGCTGGTGGAATAGTGTCTGCTGCTATGGATGGCGAAAATGTTGCTCAAGCAATTTTTAATCAACTTGCAAACAACTTGAGGTAATAGCTGTTTAATTTGTTGTGATACGCTTTACCTTACTCTTATTGGCAACTGTTTTTAATCCATCTTGTCGACAAGTCAACCAATTTCAAAACAACTCAGAAATGAATATAAAAAATCCACACGAAGTGATTGAAAAAGATTACATATTTGGTGTGCAACATACAGATGAAGAATGGAAACAACAATTAGATGAACCAACTTTTCAGATTTTAAGAAACAAAGCTACAGAGCGCCCTTTTTCGAGCCCTTTCGAGCACTTGTTAGATACAGGAAATTATATGTGTGCCGGTTGTGGCACCGTTCTTTTTAAGAGCAATCAAAAATTTGACAGTGGCTGTGGATGGCCAAGTTTTTTTGATGCTGCAAATAACCAGGCAATTGTTACTGCTGTTGACAATTCACACGGCATGCAACGGATCGAAATTATGTGCGCCAAATGTGGTGGTCATCTTGGGCATTTGTTTGATGATGGCCCAACAGAAAAGGGTGGGCTGAGGTATTGTGTAAATGGCAAAAGCCTTCAATTTAAGCAACAATAAATGCAAGTACGTTACCCCATAATATTTATAGGGTGATAACAGATATTTTTGCATCTTTGTGCCAGTTAAGAAGAAATAAAGATGATAAAGTTTTTGCTCTACTCCTTTTTGTTTTATTTTCTGTTTCGTTTTTTATTTGGCGGAATCCTGAAAATCAAAGTGTATAACCATGTGAACCATCACCATTATCCACCCAGAGATGAATCAAAAAAACCAGAGGGAACCATCACCATTGATAAAAATGTAGAAAAAAATAAATCTTCAAATGGCACCAAATTGGGTGAATATGTTGATTTTGAAGAGGTAAACGAATGATGATAGAAAAGAAAATCAGATCTGTGCTCTTAAAAGCTTTGGGTATAGAAAAATACTTAGAACTGGTAAGTAGTACATATATCAGGCTCATTGGCTTGGGTATGATGAAGAAAAAATACCCAGAATTATTCTATTTGAATCAGCTCATTCAGCCTGGTTTTGTATGTATTGATATTGGTGCAAATGTTGGATACTATGCGGTTTTGTTATCAAAATTAAGTGGTAAATCGGGCCATGTGTATGCGGTAGAACCGGTGCCATTGTTTTCACGCATTTTTCTAAAAAATGCAGGAAAATTTGCACTTAACAACATCACGCTTTACCAATGTGCCCTTGGCTCTGAAGAAAAAGAAATTACACTTGAAACGCCTATTATGGATGGCGTATTTAGACATGGGCTCACCAAAATTGTAGCTACTCAAAGTAACAATGCTGTTCAGTACAAAGCTCAAATGCTTATACCTGATCAACTCTTTAAAGACTTAACTCGTTTAGATTATATCAAATGTGACGTAGAGGGTTATGAAACCGAGTTAATGCCTCAAATGTTACAAACCATTGAACGTTTTAAGCCAACCATTCAAATTGAGTTGAGCTCAACGCAGAACAAACAAATGATTTATGAATTGTTTGCTCATTTAGGTTACACTGCTTTTGTGTTAAAAGAAACAACATTGTTGCCACTCACTCATGAAGCTTACATGGCAGACAATTCTGGAGATTATTATTTTAAAGTAGTAGCTTAATTCAGCAGACTACCAATCGTCTTCATCAACCAATTTAGGCTCTCTCATGGCAGAGGTAAAGCTCTTAATCAATGAATTGATGTCTCTATCGGCGGCCCTTAGAACAGCATCGTATATGCGCACATTTACATTGCTTGAATTATAGAATTCAAAGTAGTTTCTTGATGGCTTGTCTCCAGAAGAAGGTTTTAAAGATTCGTGAACCAAGTTGGTAATCTGGTACCTGTAACGACCCTCTTTGATTAAAAATGTCAAACGCATTTCATACCTGCCATTGAGTTTCTTGCTGTACTTGCTTGTATATGAATAAGCAGGAATGCTTGCTAAATAAACCAGTTTTTGGTTTCTCTTGTCTAGTTCTGGTTTGATTTCTTTACCAAAAGTTTTAGCAGCCCAACTTTTAGCTCTTAAATAGAGCGAATCGGTTCCACTTTCTTCTTGTTCTATAATTCCAGTATAAGTGATTAAATTGGTAATGGTGTCTATGTTCAACACCACTCTTTCATAAGGCCTTAACTCTGGAGCCAATAGTTTAGGCTCTTCTGGGGTGGCAGTACTCTCAACAGATTGCGAGTCTGTGACAGCGGTAGAATCAGCAGAATAGCTGAAATCATAACCTGGAGATGCTGGGTCTTGAACCTGAGCCATCAATCCTTTTGAAAGAAACATGCAAATACAAATTGCTGCAAATACTATTTTGTTGGTTCTCATCAGCTGATTGGTTTAAGTAACAATGAGGGTTTCAAAAATATAAAAACTACAATAATATCAAAGCCATTGTTGAAAGTAGCTCAAATAAATAAAGATTTTACTATTTATTAGACGTTGGACCTAGTCCGTTTTTCTTGAGCGCATTCCAATAATCTTTGCCATAGGCTACAAAAATTTCTTCGCCCGGTTTGAGGTTTCTGCTTGCTACGATGTAGGCCCTGTTCTTGATAACCTCATACTTACAGTTGTTTTTAACACCAGTAATTCTTACAAAGCCAGCAGCATCATTGGCATATCTGGCCAAAGCTTTTAAATCGTATTGTGCATCAATGCAGCGTTTTTCTGAGATATAAAAATAATAGCCTCCAAAACCTTCTTGTTCCTCGTTTCTTTTTTGGCAAGTTTTCCAGCTTACAATTTCACCGGTGTACTCAACTACAATTTCACCCTTTTTGATTGCATTTTTGGTAAATAGGCCTTTTCCGGCACCAGGTATTAGCGATGGTTTAACAATTAAGCTCATGGTTACAATTAAGTTTACAAAGGTCTAAAAAGAATTGAAACCACAAGCAAAAAATTACAAGTTCATTCAGCTGTCTAAATTTAAGACGCAAAAGGTGCTTGGTGGATTGTTTTCTGTTTTAAGTTGTACACGAAGAAATACTTTCGTAGGTATGACGCCTAGTATTATTTTAGTTTGCATTGCCCTTTACTTTATGGGCTTATTAAGTATTTCTTGGTTTACCGCAAAAGAAAGCAACAACGATTCTTATTTTACGGGTAACCACCAATCTCCATGGTATGTTGTGGCCTTTGGGATGATAGGCGATTCTCTTTCAGGAGTTACCTTTATTTCTTTGCCTGGCACTATTTTAACTGGGCAATTCGGCTACCTGCAAATGGTATTTGGTTATGTTGTGGGCTATTTTGTCATTGCCAGATTGCTACTTCCCCTGTACTATAAATTGAACCTGACTTCTATTTATTCATATTTATTCGAAAGATTTGGTGCTTACAGTCAAAAAACGGGTTCTTTCTATTTTTTAATTTCACGCATCATTGGTGCAGCCTTGCGCTTGTTTTTGGCAGCAAGTGTTTTGCAAATTTTTGTGTTCGATAATTGGTCAATTCCTTTTGAAGTTTCAGTGGCCCTCATCATATTGTTGATGTTGGTTTATACCTATAGAGGGGGCATTAAAACCCTGGTGTGGACCGACTTGTTTCAGTCTGGGTTTTTGTTGTTGGCTGTCATTTTATCCATTTATACCATTTTTAACCAATTGGGTTGGGGTGTGTTAGAAGGTGTAAAGCAAGTTGCAAGCAGCAGCTACTCTAAGGTCTTCTTTACAGATTGGCACGAAAAAAATTACTTCCTAAAACAGTTCTTGAGTGGCGCCTTTATTACCATTGTAATGACTGGCCTAGATCAAAACATGATGCAGAAAAACCTCAGTTGTAAAAGTTTGCCAGAAGCTCAAAAAAACATGTATTCATTTGGAGCAATTGTGTTGTTGGTAAACCTGTTTTTTTTATCACTGGGCGCCTTAATTTATTTATATGTTTCGGCAAAAGGCATCGCATTGCCTATGAATGAATTGACCCAAAATGTACAAACAGATAAAGTGTTTCCAATGTTAGCTTTGAACCATCTTGGCTTGTTTGCTGCACTCGTTTTTATAATTGGTTTAACAGCTGCCACATTTAACAGTGCAGACAGCGTACTGACTACACTAACTACTTCTTTTTGCATTGATTTTTTAGGCTTTGACACCAACCCACAAATTTCAGAAAAAAAGAAAACGTATATGCGTCATTTGGTACATGTGGTTTTTGCCTTGATATTATGGGTAGCAATTGTTTTGAGTAGACAACTGAATCAGACCTCCGTTTTAGATGCCATATTTACCATTGCTGCTTATACATATGGACCGCTTTTAGGTTTGTTTGCATTTGGTTTGTTTTCTAAACGATTGGTAAACGACAAGTGGGTTCCTTTGGTTTCGGTTATACCTCCAGCATTGTGTTACCTCCTGTATGTGAATGCAGCAGATTGGTTTTATGGCTATAAATTTGGTTATGAATTGCTCTTGTTAAATGGGTTGTTCATGTATACATTGTTGTGGCTAAATAGCAAAAAAAACAGGCTTACCCATTAAGATAAGCCTGTTTTAAAGAACAGTTATATGAAAACTATTTCAGTTTAAAAGCTTTCTTTACTTTGTCTACATAGTCTAGTTTTTCCCAAGTAAACAATTCAACTTTTTTGCTGATTTCTTTTCCATCTGGGCCTTTGAACTTGATGGTTTTGATTTCGTTCTTTCTTCCCATGTGTCCGTATGCAGCAGTTTCGCTGTAAATTGGATTGCGGAGTTTTAAACGATTTTCAATTCCATAAGGAGTCATGTCAAATATTTTGCCTACAATTTTGGCAATTTCTCCATCACTCATTTTTACTTTAGATGTGCCATAAGTGTCAATGAAAATACCCATTGGATCTTTAACACCAATGGCGTAACTCACCTGAACCAATACCTCTTTACACAAGCCAGCAGCTACTAAATTTTTAGCAATATGTCTGGTTGCATAAGCTGCAGAGCGGTCTACTTTAGAAGGGTCTTTTCCTGAGAATGCACCACCACCGTGAGCACCTTTTCCACCGTAAGTATCTACAATGATTTTTCTGCCCGTTAAACCAGTATCACCATGTGGTCCACCAATTACAAATTTACCAGTTGGGTTAATGTGGTAATTGATTTTATCGTTGAACAAATGCGCAAACTTTTTGTATTTTGCCTTTACTCTTGGAATTAAAATTTTAACAATATCGGTTTTAATTTTAGCCAACATTTTAGGCTCTGTATCAAAATCATCGTGTTGTGTTGAAACCACAATTGAATCAATTCTTACCGGCACATTGTCGTCGCTGTATTCCAATGTAACTTGGCTTTTGGCATCTGGTCTTAAATATTTGATTTGTTTGTTTTCTCTTCTAAGAGCAGCCAATTCAATCAAAATTTTATGAGCCAAATCTAAAGCAAGCGGCATGTAATCTTCCGTTTCATTGGTAGCATAACCAAACATCATACCTTGGTCACCAGCACCTTGGTCTTGTTTTTTCTTACGCTCTACACCTTGGTTAATGTCTGCTGATTGCTCATGAATTGCAGATAAAATACCACATGAGTTTGCTTCAAACATGTACTCACTTTTGGTATAACCAATTTTTCTAATTACACCCCTGGCAATTTCTTGCACATCTAAATAAGCTTTAGATTTTACTTCACCGGCCAAAATTACCTGTCCGGTAGTAACGAGGGTTTCACATGCAACTTTTGAATCTGGATCAAAAGCTAAAAAGTTGTCGATAAGCGCATCAGAAATCTGATCCGCAACTTTGTCGGGGTGTCCTTCACTAACCGACTCTGAAGTGAATAAATAAGGCATATGTTTAATTATTTCTATTTAGTGCATTGAATACCCGCACAAACCTTGGTCAAAGGGTTTTGAACATTTTGACTCGCAGTCCGCATTGTTTTACCACCGTGGTGTTCTTTCTCGGTTGGCATTCCATTTCGGGAATTCTGAATGCAGTGCAAAAGTAGTTGATTCTATTAAAAAACAAAGTTTTAAATATGGATTATCAATAAGCCAAATTTGGTGAAAGCCATTTTTCTGCCTCTTCTACGCTCAAACCTTTTCTTTGTGCATAATCCAATACTTGGTCTTTTTGAATTTTACCCAATCCAAAATATTTGGCTTCTGGATGCGAAAAATAATACCCGCAAACGGCAGCTGTTGGATACATGGCAAAACTTTCGGTTAATTTCAGGCCAATTGTATTTTCTGCATCTAACAAATTAAACAAAGTTGTTTTTTCGGTATGATCTGGGCAAGCCGGATAACCGGGTGCAGGTCTGATACCTTGGTATTGTTCTTTGATTAAATCTGCTTTACTTAAACTTTCTTCTGGAGCATAAGGCCACAATTGGGTTCTCACCAATTCGTGCATGTATTCAGCAAGTGCTTCCGCTAACCTATCAGCAATGGCTTTCACCATAATGCTGTGGTAGTCGTCATGGTCTTTTTCAAATGCAGCAATGAGTTTTTCAATACCAATACCTGCAGTTACCGCAAAACCACCCATATAGTCTGTAATGTTTTGACCGTCTTCAGCAACAAAGTCTGCAAGGCAGCTGTATGTTTGACCACTTGCTTTTTCGTTTTGTTGTCTTAAAAAATGCAGCATGGTGGTATTTTCAGAAACCGTTAATTTTACATCATCACCCACCCTGTTTGCTGGCCAAAATCCAACTACTGCATTTGCTTGAAGTGTTTTTTCTGTAATAATTTGATTGAGCATTTCATTGGCATCCGAAAACAATTTAGTTGCCTCTTTGCCCACCACTTCATCGTTCAATATTTGAGGGTACCTACCAGCCAGTTCCCATGTTTGAAAAAACGGGGTCCAATCAATGTAAGCTTTGAGTGTTTCGAGGTTAATGTTTTCAAACACCCTTGTGCCAGTAAAGCTAGGTTTTACAATATTTTGTACGTTCACTTTTACATCAAATTTTCGTGCTTGTTCAATACTTAAATATTTCTTTTCTCTTTGTCTATTTGCGTATTCTTCGCGGTACTTTGCGTAATCTTCTTTGATGTTTTGATGAAACAAAGGGCCAGCCTCTTTTCCAATTAATTTTTGTACTACGGGCACACTTTTACTGGCATCCACCACATGCACCACAGATCCGCTGTAATGCGGATCAATTTTAACAGCCGTATGAACCCTACTGGTTGTGGCACCACCTATCAATAAGGGTGTTTTTAAGCCCGCTCTTTCCATTTCTTTGGCAACCCCTACCATTTCGTCAAGGCTAGGTGTAATTAAACCACTTAGGCCAATAACATCTACGTTTTCTTCGATGGCTCTGGCAATGATTTTTTCTGTTGGAACCATTACACCCATATCTATGATGTCAAAATTATTGCAGGCAAGCACCACCCCAACAATGTTTTTGCCAATATCATGCACATCGCCCTTTACGGTTGCCATTAAAATTTTACCTTGTGAATTGCTGGTTTGACCACTTTTTAGCTTCTCTTCTTCCATAAAAGGCATCAGGTAAGCTACCGCTTTTTTCATCACCCTTGCACTTTTAACTACTTGTGGTAGAAACATTTTACCCGAACCAAATAAATCGCCAACCACATTCATACCAGCCATCAATGGTCCCTCAATTACTTCAAGTGGCCTGCTAAACTGTTGTCTGGCTTCTTCTGTATCTGCATCAATGTAATCAACGATACCTTTTACCAAGGCATAACTCAATCTATCTTCTACAGTTTTGCTTCTCCAGGCTTCATCTACTTTTTCTTGTTTGCCTTTTTGTTTTACAGTTTCGGCAAAGCTGAGTAATCTTTCGGTGGCATCGGGTCTTCTGTTGAGCAATACATCTTCAACGTGTTCCAATAAATCTTTGGGAATGTCATCATACACTTCTAGCATACTTGGGTTTACAATACCCATGTCCATGCCATGTTGAATGGCATGGTATAAAAATGCCGCATGCATGGCCTCTCTTACCGAATTGTTTCCTCTAAAAGAGAAAGAGACATTAGATACGCCACCACTTACATGTGCTCCTTCTAGGTTTTCTCTGATCCATTTGGTGGCATTGAAAAAATCAACAGCATTGTTGTTGTGTTCTTCCATTCCTGTGGCAACTGGAAAAATATTCGGATCAAAAATGATATCGCCTGGAAAAAAACCAACTTTATCAACTAAAATGCGGTAAGCGCGGTTACATATTTCAATCCTTCTTTCATAATTATCAGCCTGACCTTGCTCATCAAAAGCCATTACAATAACCGCAGCGCCATAGCGCTTAATTAATTTGGCTTGATAAATAAACTCTTCTTCACCTGCTTTGAGCGAAATAGAATTTACCACACATTTTCCTTGAACCACTTTTAAACCGGCTTCAATAATTGGCCATTTAGAAGAATCAATCATTACAGGAACCCTTGCTATATCTGGTTCTGCGGCTACCAAGTTTAAAAATCGGGTCATCGCTTCTACGCCATCTAGCATGCCCTCATCCATGTTTACATCAATGATTTGGGCTCCTCCTTCTACCTGTTCTCTGGCTACAGCCAATGCTTCGTCAAAATTCCCTTCTTTGATGAGACGAAGAAATTTTGCCGACCCTGTTACATTGGTTCTTTCGCCCACATTCACAAAGTTTGATTCTGGAGTAACCACTAGTGGCTCCAATCCTGAAAGCTTTAATGTATAATCTTTTTTCATGTGTGAATGCTATTTGTTGTCTGATGCCTGTGCGTTTTCAATTGCTCTTGGAGCATATTTAGCAGCTACTTCTGCTATGGCTTTAATGTGATCGGGTGTGGTGCCGCAACAACCTCCTATAATATTCACCAAACCTTCTTTTAAAAACACTTCTATTTGTTCAGCCATGTATGCAGGACTTTCGTCGTATTGTCCCATTTCATTGGGAAGACCAGCATTTGGATGCGCACTGATATGAAAATCAGATTTGCCTGAAAGTATTTGTAGGTATGGCCTTAGGGCTGCTGCACCCAATGCACAATTTAAACCTATACTTAACAATGGTATATGTGATACTGAAATTAAAAAAGCCTCTGTTGTTTGCCCAGAAAGGGTTCTACCCGATGCGTCGGTGATGGTTCCACTTACCATAATTGGCATGCGACAATTGACTTCTTCAAAAACCTCTTCAATGGCAAATAGGGCTGCTTTTGCATTCAAGGTGTCAAAAATGGTTTCTACCAATAACAAATCAACTCCCCCATCTATTAAAGCCTTTACTTGTTGCTTGTATGCGGTAACCAATTGGTCGTAAGTAACTGCTCTATATCCTGGGTCATTCACATCAGGTGAAAGAGAGGCGGTTCTGTTAGTTGGCCCAATTGAACCAGCTACAAACCTAGGTTTATCGGGGTTTAAAACAGTAAACTCACTGGCAACTTCTTTGGCAATTTTAGCAGATTCGAAATTGAGTTCATATACCAAGTGTTCCAGGTGATAATCGGCTTGCGCAATTGTGGTACCACTAAAGGTATTGGTTTCACAAATATCTGCACCTGCTTCAAAATATTGCCTGTGAATGTCTTTGATGATTTCGGGTCTGGTTATAGAAAGTAAATCATTGTTACCCTTTAATGGGTACGGATGATTTGCCAATGCAGCATTTCTAAAATCTTGTTCTTCTAAATGGTGGCGTTGAATCATGGTTCCCATGGCTCCATCTAACACCAATACACGCTTTGCTAATAGTTGTTCAATATTCATGTTTTTTAATTAACAACTTAATCCGGAAAGCCAAGCAGAATCAGGGTATTTCACCTAGTGTTGCTTATCAGCTCCTAATTGTAGGATAGGTATTGGCACTATTACTTTTGTAACTTGCCAAGACATCACAGGGCCTAATCCCTCCGTCTTTCTGGATAAGTGGTGCAAAGATGCTTATAATTTCATAGAAACCAATATGCATGTTTAAAAAATCAAAAGGCATGTAATTTTGTATATGCCCATTCAAAAAGGGGGTTAAAAACCGATTTATTTGTAACTTTATTTATCATTTTCAAGGGATTACGAAATATTGTCGTATCTTTGCCGCTCATTTTTAATAAAGTACTTTGAAAAATTTTAGTGAATTGGGCGTAGACACGCTCATCCTGAATGCGATTCAGGAATTGGGGTTTGAGAACCCCACAGCCATCCAAGAACAGTCAATACCTGTTTATTTGGAAACAGAGAGAGACATCTTGGGTTTAGCCCAGACGGGCACCGGAAAAACCGCCGCATTTGGCGTTCCGATTATTCAACTCATAGAGCCACAAAGTAAATTTGTACAAGCTCTAATTATTTGTCCAACCAGAGAACTTTGCGTTCAAATTAGCAAAGATTTAACTGCGTACGGAAAATTTAAACCAGGCATCAACATTGTATCTGTATACGGTGGAAGCAGCATTGAGCGCCAGGTTTCTGAACTTAAAAGAGGTGCTCAGATTGTTGTTGCAACACCAGGAAGACTGATGGACCTTATGGAGCGTAAAGCTGTTCAAATTAAACATGTAAAATATGTGGTTTTGGACGAAGCTGATGAAATGCTCAACATGGGTTTTGAAGAAGACGTAGAATTTATTTTGGGGCATACGCCCGATGAAAAGCGCGTTTGTTTGTTCAGTGCAACTATGCCTAAACAAATCAGAAACATTGCCAACAGGTACATGAAAGATCCTGTTGAACTTTCTGTAGGTAAAAGCAATTCGGGTAATGCCAACATTACACACCAGTATGCAACCATTCATGCAAAAGACAAGTATGCTGCATTAAAACGTTATGTAGACTTTAACAGCGACAACATTTATGCAATCATTTTTTGTAAAACCAAAAATGAAACACAAGAAGTTAGTGACAAATTGATCAAAGATGGTTACAACGCAGATTGTTTGCACGGTGATTTAAGCCAAGCACAAAGAGAAAAAGTGATGAACAGGTTTCGTCACCATGCCATCAGAATTTTGTTGGCAACTGATGTAGCTGCTAGGGGAATTGATGTTACAGGTTTAACCCATGTTATTCACTTCCAATTACCTGATGAAATTGAAAACTATACACACAGAAGTGGTAGAACAGCACGTGCAGGTAAAACGGGTGTTTCATTTACCTTGTTAAACATGCGTGAAGGCGGTCGTTTAAAAGACATCGAACGCATTAGCAATGTAAAGTTCGAGAAAATCATGATTCCTTCTGCACAAGAAGTAAGAGACAAGAAATTGTTGGCATTTACCGATACAATCATTAATACTGAAATTGAAGAACATATTTTTGATGTACAAGTTCAAAAGGCAGTTGATGCTTTGATGGAGTTAGACACCAAAGAATTGGTTCAAAAAATACTTTCTTTAGAGTTGAGACGTTTTTCTGTTGACTTTATGAATGAACCAGATTTAAATGCATCAGGTTTTGACAAAGGATCGGCCGGAAAAGATGGTTCTACAAGAGGTTACAAAGGTTCTAGAATTTTTGTAAGCTTAGGCAAAAAAGATGGTTTTGATATTCGCAGCTTTAAAGATTGGGTTGCAGATGCATCGAATGTGAGTTGGAAAGATTTGCGTGTAGACGTAAGCGGTGTTTACAGTTTTGTAGATGCTTTACCAGAACACTCACAACAAATTATTGCTGCCCTAAACGGACAACAATATGCGGGTAGAAGTGTTAGAGCTGAACTTTCAGGTGACAAATCGAGTGGAGGCGGAAGCGGCTATGGAAGAAGTGGCGGCGGCAGAAGCTATGGTGGTGGAGAATCATCTGGCAGAAGTTATGGCGGCGGCGAAAGACGCAGCGGTGGTGGAGAAAGACGTAGCTATGGTGGCGGAGAGTCATCGGGCAGAAGTTATGGCGGTGGTGAAAGACGCAGCGGTGGTTCTGATAGAGGTGGCGACCGTCGTTCTGGCGGTGGCGGATTTGGAGGCGAAAGACGCAGCAGCTCAGAAGGTAGCTCAAGAAGAAGAAGGTCATAAGAAGATCATAAATCAAATAGCCGGAATGTTCAACATTCCGGCTATTTTTGTTTTAAAGCAATTGCAAATGAAAACTGAACAGGAAATTTGGGAGGCACTTCAATTGGTTAACGATCCAGAAATACCTACACTTTCTATGGTAGATATGGGTATTATTACCAAAGTAGAAGTGAGAAGTGAAAATAGCGTATTTGTAGAAATGACTCCCACGTTTACGGGCTGCCCTGCAATTGCTATGATGGAAGAGATGGTAAGGGAGCAGTTAATAAAAATAGGCATTCAAGAACCTATTGTACAAACCACATTTGACAAACCTTGGGATAGTAATAAAATTACGGAAAGGGGTTTGCTGTGTTTAAAAAAACATGGTTTAGCACCTCCACCCAAACACCAAGGAGAAATTACTGAAGCCTTGTTAACTGAAATTTGTTGCCCGTTTTGTGGCAGCAACAATGTAGAAATGAAATCGCCTTTTGGGCCAACCTTGTGCAGGAGCTTGCACTATTGCAACAATTGTTTGCAAGCATTTGAACAATTTAAGCCTGTTGTTTAATAGATAGCATTAGTTGGTGTTATAAGTGTTTAAGCAATTTAAATATGCCATTTTTATTCCAGCATTGGTATTGCTTGGTTTGGTAGTAACTAAATCGTTTCAAGCTCCCTTTACACATGATGAAGCTTTTAGTTTTGAGGTGTACTCAAGTAAATCAATTCCAGAAATACTTGCATTTAAAGAAGAGGTGAGTGCCAATAACCATTTGTTCAATACCCTATTTATGAAAGGCATTTATGCAATGGGTTTGAGTCATCCAGGATTTTTAAGAATGTTGTCTTGGGCCTCGTTTGGTTTGTTTGTTTGGAGCTTATACCAACTGTTTAAAACCAAAGAAAAATACTTGATAGGCTTCTTGTTTTTGATACCTTGTTGTAGCCCTTATTTGCTTGATTTTTTTTCAATGGCCAGAGGCTATGCTTTTTCATTTTCTCTGCTTGCAATGACTTGTTATCTGTATCTCAAGCATGAAGTAGGGAGTAAGCAGCAAATATGGGCAGTTCAGTTTGCAACACTTGCCTTATTGGCCAACTTTAATTTGGTTTATTTTTGGTTCTCATTGTTGAGTTTACATTTGTTACAAAACATCCGCAAACCAAACCACTGGCAAATTTATAATTTACTCAAAACTTATTTGTTTCCTCTTTTGTCATTGGTGTATTTGGGACATGTATTTATACAGTTAAGTTCAGCTAAGCAACTTTATTTTGGAGGAAATACGGGTTTTATAGAAAATGTATTAAACGACCAACTGTGGTGTTTAATTTACGATCAAAATTATTCGCTCAATCCCTACTTTTTAAGGCTTTGGACATGGATGGTTCCTGGTATGGTTGTATTTGCTTTGGTGCTTTTTGGTTTTAAACAATTGCGCAACAATACCCACTATAAAATATGGACAACACTTTTGTATTTTTTGGTTTGTTCTTGTGTATTGGTTTACCTCAATCATGTATTAACTGGCAGTTTGTATCCCATTAAACGCACAGGCTTATTCTTGACCATTGTTTTTATGATGACTGTTGCCTATTTCTTGTTGTTCATTTATACCATTATTCCTTTGAAGCCCGTGTATTTGACTTTTTCAATCGGTTTTGTTGGCTTGTTGTATTTTCATACCATCAACGCAACCCAACCTAAACGATTCAGAGAAATACCTTATGATTGCCATACAGATGAAATTTTGGCTACACTTGCTACTTACAGCAAAAGCAATGAAGTGCTTGATTTTTCTGCCAATTGGCAATTCAGTCCCAGCTTTAATTTTTACCAAGAAACCCAAGGTTTAAATTGGTTGCCCAAACTTGAAAGGTCTCCAATTGATACCAATGCGCAATTTTTGTTGCTGTTTGAAGAAGACTTTGCTGTGCTTGATACGCAAAATATGCAAACTTTGTTGAGTTATCCTGAAGAAGAAATAGCGTTAATTCAACAATTCCGTTAAACAATCATTTATGTTGGACAGCTCATTGTAAGGTGTTTTTTAAGTGCCAAATACTTATGGTTTGATGCTCTTAAAACATAAATTGGTTTTGAATGTTTTCTATGCATGAAAACCCAATTAATACAATCCTATATTCAATATACCCTCGAACACAATAGCCAACCTCAAAGTGTGTATTTGTTTGCCAAACACTTGGGTATGACAGAGCTGGATTTCTATAATTATTTTTCCAGCTTAGCATCATTGGAAAGTGAAATTTACCAGGTTTGGTTTGAAGAATGCATGCAAAAATGTACTCAAAGTGAACCTTGGAACACCTACAGCTCAAGAGAAAAAGTATTGGCCATTTTTTATACTTTTATAGAAGATTTAAAACCTAATAGGAGTTTTGTTCAGTATTTAAAAACCCGAGATTGGAAGCCCAGCCTTCAGTGGCCAGCCTATTTAAAAGGATTGCACCAGGTATTTTTGGCCCATATTCAGCCTATATTAACAACAGGCATTGCATCAAACGAAATTCAAGAGCGCAAGTTCATAGACAGTAAATATGCCGAAGGGCTCTGGTTGAATTTTTTATTTGTGTTAAAGTTTTGGACAGATGATACCAGCCCATCATTTGAGAAAACAGATGCTGCTATTGAAAAGAGCGTGAATTTAGCCATGGACTTGTTGGGTAAAAGCCCCCTAGACGCCGCACTTGATTTTGGAAAGTTTTTATTTCAAAACAAATAAGCATGGAAACCTTATCGGAGCAAAACAGCATTCCAAGTACCAAGGTTCAGAGAGCCATGCGATTTGTAAAAACAGGTGCTCAAATTGGTGGCAACTATATTAAGCACTATTCTAAAAAAATAGTTGACCCATCTTTGAGCAAAGACGAGTTGCATGAAAACAATGCCAATGATGTGTACAATGCCTTGAGCGAACTCAAAGGGAGTGCGCTCAAGGTTGCCCAAATGCTGAGCATGGAAAAGAACATACTCCCCAAGCAGTATACCAACAAATTTCAGATGGCACAATACAGTGCCCCGCCTTTATCGGGTCCGCTGATAGTTCAAACATTTGTCAAAACATTTGGTAAAACCCCTCAAGATTTATTTGATAGTTTTGACATGAAAGCAGCCAATGCGGCCAGTATTGGACAGGTCCATCAAGCAAGCTTAAATGGGCAGCTCTTGGCAGTTAAAATTCAGTATCCAGGCGTTGCAGAAAGTATTAAAAGTGATTTAAAAATTGTGAAGCCCATTGCATTCCGCTTGTTGGATATGAATGAAAATGAACTTGAAAAATACATTCAAGAAGTAGAAACCAAATTGCTTGAAGAAACAGATTATGAGTTAGAACTAAACAGAAGCATAGAAATAACCCAGGCTTGTAAAAACATACCCAATTTAGTTTTTACAAATTACCACAAAGCATTCTCCTCAAAACGGGTATTGACAATGGATTGGCTGTCGGGTTTTCACCTAGATAAGTTTTTGAGTACAAACCCGTCTCAAGCAATCAAAAATCAGATTGGACAAGCCATGTGGGATTTTTATAATACCCAGGTTCATGAACTCAAAGCCGTTCATGCCGATCCACACCCAGGAAATTTTATCATGCAAACAGATGGCCAATTGGGGGTGATTGATTTTGGTTGTGTCAAAGAAATTCCTGAAGATTTCTACTTGAATTATTTTGCGTTATTGATACCCGAAATTGTTCAAGACAATTCAATTATCAGGAAAATTATGTTGCAACAGGAAATTATCACGGATAACGACAGCGCAGAAGTGCAACAAGTGATAACCGATGCTTTTGTAAAAATGACTACACTTCTTCGCAAACCTTTTGATGATGCTGAATTTGATTTTGGCAACGATGCTTACATCAATCAGATTTATGCAATGGCTGAAGAGGTGAGTAAAATAGAAGAATTGAAAAAGTCTAAAGTGGGTAGGGGTTCGCAGCATGCCTTGTACATCAATAGAACCTATTTTGGTTTGTACAGTTTGTTGAACCTATTGAATGCCCAAATTCATACGGGTACTCAAAGCTGGAAAAGTAGGCTCAAAGATTACCACTTCATTAGCAACAATTAATTCTAAAAATTCAACTTTATTTACCCGAATTCTACAAGCTTCTAGGTAAAAATTGATTGTGAAAATGTGTTTCATGGAGTTTCCCAAAATTAGAAAACAAACACAACCAGTCCCAAACAGGGATAAAACACCAATTTAAAGTGTCAAAATAATATTGCCTTAAGTTTCAGTTTTACAGCCATTTATATACTTATTTATATTTATGGCATTGTTTTATCAACGATGGGTAAAATTGTCATCGATGAAATACACCAAAACAATCCTGACCGCTGCTTGCTTACTTCAGTTGGGTCTTTACAGTTGCCGAAAACAAGAAATTGTGAAAGAGGAAAAGGGCTCCACTACTGCGGTAAAATTTGCAGAAATGAAAACGCCTCAAAATTTCAAATGGGCTACCAACAATCTCATCCATGTTCAAATTCAACCTCTTTTAAACGACAATAGAAAATCGGTATTAAAGATAGTTGATGCATCAGGTGTAGTCTATTTCAAAAAGCTTCATAGTGCTAAGGAGCAATTTTCTACTTCAATTGAAGTGCCTGCACATATCAAAACCATGAAAGTAGTTTTTGCTGGAACTCAAAAAGAATTCAGTACCAGTTCAAACAAGATTAGCTTCAATATAAAATAAACAGCATGACACAAATGAAAAAAATAGTTGGCATAACCTTTTTATGGTTATTAATCAGTTTAAACACATTCGCAGCTGTTCCAACTGTTGCTCCAAGCAACCCGGTTTATACTAACATTGCTCCTACCTCTTTCAGGCTAGCCTGGACTGCGGGTAATGGAAATAGAAGGATTGTTATTGCAAGCCCCAATGCTGCTCCTACTGCAGTGCTTTCAAGTTCTGACTATGCAATTGCAGGAAATCCTAATTATTTTACGGCAACAAGTATTGGTAATGGCAAAGTAGTTTACAATGGTTCGGGTTCTTTTGTGAATCTTACCAATTTAGACTTTGGTACAACCATTTATTTTCATATTTATGAATACAGACTCACTAGTGGTGTGTATGAAGTGAATACAACTACACCCGCTGATATCAGATTAAGTACCAGCCAAACCACCTTACCAGCAGTTCCAACTGTTGGCCCAAGCAGCCCAAGCTTTACAAAAATTAAGTATAAATCCATGACCTTTAGTTGGACACCCGGAAATGGTACCAGAAGATTGGTAATAGCGAGTAAGGATGCTGCTCCCAATACTGTTCCCGAATACGCCAATTTTGGAGGTATCTATAATACTGCTTTTGGTTCAGGAGATGCCATAGGAAATGGTTTTATTGTTTACAATGGTACCTTAAACACAGTTGATATCACCAATTTAACGCCTTCTTCAAATTACTATTTTCATGTATATGAGTACAATTATTTGAATGCGGAATATGTATATGATTACAGCAATCCAACTGCATTGAGATTAAGTACAAGTTCAGCTACTATAGCATTGGCTGCACCAACGGTTATTTCATCTGGCTCAATAACCCTATACCATGACTATGCACCCTCTACAATTATGCTAGGAAGTTTTGGTAGCACAGGTAATGGAGATGGAAGAATAGTGGTTTCTAGATTGAGTTCTGATCCAATTTCAATTCCAAGTAACAATACTGTTTACAACGCTTATAGTGCTAGTATAAGTCCAGCGTTGAATTGGAAGGTGGGAAATAACTATATCATGAATACTTTAGATGCCATGGGCAGAAATTTCAACTTAACAAGAATTACAGCGGGTGATAATTATTGTGTAGATGTATTTGAGTTCAATGGTGATTTGGCTGCTGGTACTGCAATTTTTAATACCACACCTTTTACCTTTTGCATGAAAGCTCCTGAAAGACTATCACCAACTACTGGCGCATTTAGTCCTGTTTTTTCAAATATTACTACAAATGGTTTAACTTTTTCATGGACAAATGGAAGTGGAAATAGAAGAATTGTAATAGCCCGAAAAGATTCTTTACCAAGAGCTATTAATGCCACAGATTTTTCAACCAGTACCGATTCTAGGTCTTATGTTGGCAATACAATATATGGTTCAGGAACCAGTGTGGGTGGAGGCTTTGTAGTATATAATGGAACTGAGAATAGTGTAGCAATCACCAATTTGGAAACAACTGGAAACTACTATTTTCATGTATATGAAATGAATGAATATTTTTATGAAATGAGCAATACTTACTATGCAGTAACAAACAGATTGAGCACGAATGCAACAGTTACTCCTAGTACCTCTGCACCAACATTAGGCGCTACCAATATTAGTTTTTCATCAGTTACAGAAACTGGTTTAACATTGAGCTGGACTAATGGAAATGGGTCTAATAGAATTGTCATTGCAAACCTAAGTTCAGCAGTATCTACAAACCCTACCAACGGAATCAACTACACTGCCAATACAGTTTTTGGAACGGGAGGTGAAATTGGCACAGGAACAGTTGTTTATAATGGCACGGGTAGCACTGTTAATGTAACAGGTTTAACCGGTGGTCAAACTTACTATTTTACTGTTATTGAATACAATGAAGGTTCATCAGAATATGTGTATGCCAATAGCTATAAAACAACAGCAAACAGAACAACAAACTCACCAGTATCTGAAAACGGTCCGGACACAGACAACGACGGCGTAGATGATGCATCTGACGACTATCCAAACGACGCCTATAAAGCATTCAATAATACTTACCCAGCAGAAGGCAATGGCACATTGTTATTTGAAGATTTGTGGCCATCAACTGGCGATTATGATTTCAATGACTTGGTATTGGATTACAACTTTAATGTGGTAACCAACGCATCGAACCAAGTAGTAGAAGCCAAGTATACTTTTTACACCAAAGCAGTAGGCGGAGGTTTGGCCAATGGTTTTGCCTTCCAATTGGATGGTATTGCAGCTAGTAAAATCATATCAGTAACAGGAGCAAAAACCGATAATATTGGTTATACAACCATCAGTTCAAATGGAACCGAAGCTGCCCAAACAACAGCCAACATTGTAGTCATTAAAAACGCCCAAGATTTACTACCACACAGCGCAGGATTTGCCTTTGTAAACGTAGAAGCAGATGCACCCAATGTTGGCGTGGATACTACCACCATCACAATAAAATTTGCTGAAAATGGGGTTTTTGCAGTAGAAGAAACACCTATTTCAATAGCTGATTTTAGTTCATCTATTTTTAACCCCTACTTAATTGTAGGACAAGAAAGAGGCAAAGAAGTACACTTGCCAAATAGAGTACCAAGCTCAAAAGCCAACCTTAGTTATTTTGGACAAAAGCAAGATGCGAGCAATCCATCAATGGAAACGTATTACAAAACAGCAAGTGGATTGCCATGGGCATTGAATATTGGCCAATCAATACCACAAGCTACAGAGAAATCAGATTTCACACAGGTGTATTTGAACTTTTCAAACTGGGCAACCAGTGGCGGAACAACCAATACTGATTGGTACTTAGACTTGCCATCATACAGAAACAACAGCAAAATATTTTCTAAATAAACGCTAGAAAATGAATGAATAGAGAAAAGCTGATACTCGAAAGGGTATCAGCTTTTTTTATGAACTTGGTTAGATTTGTTCAACCATTTTTAATCAAACTTTTTAACCATTAAATTGTATCATAAATTATGAAACATTTAATATTCCTTGTTTGCATACTCTTGGTTCAGTTTGAAGCGATGGGTCAAAAATTATATGGAATTGTAAGAAAGAACTTCTACACCCTAGTAAACGATCCGCTTGACACCACATTCACTCCTTATGAACGTTTTGATTCAGTCACCATTCGTTTGGGTGAACTCAATACCACAAAAGGTTTTGTTTCAAATATTGGCCAAGAACAATACAACGATTTAGTAAACCTGACTGGCGCTGCACTGAATCCATTTGAAAATACATTTGTTTTTATTGGACAAAAAAACCTCAATACATTTGATTTGCAAAACGGACAAATGATTAACAGTACTCCTATTTCTAACGCAATGGCCAGTAGTTATTTTGATAATTTTAGGTTCTGCCATTCAGACAGCACTTTATATGGTTTGGCCAGAAGGGTTTTGTACGACCCCGTTACGGGCAATTATGCAGGAGAGGTTTATTTAGCCAATATTGATAACAAAACAGGTCAAATCAATCAGATTTCTCCAAATTCCATTGCGCCTGGTTATGCCTTAGCGGGTAGTGCTATAGATCCTTATCAAATGGTTTACTATTTTTCGACAGGCTCCCATTTAATAGGCTTAGATTTATACAGTGGAAATGTATTTAGCAAGGCAGAGATCAGTGTACCCGGAGGCGGTATCTTTGATAATTTCAGCTACAGCTGTATAGACAATAGTTTGTATGGATTGGTTCGTAAAAATTATTTTTCCTATTACCCAAACCCAGTTAACCCGTCCGATTCAGTTGAGCAACTCGATTCATCAACTGTAAGGTTGGCAAGGATCAATCCAAATACCGGATTGGTTAATATACTCTCACCAAATGCTGTAACATTGGGAGGCTATAGCCTGAATGCAGGCAGTGCCATTGATCCGCAAACTAGGACATTCTTTTATAACCCAGGCAATAGTATTGTTGGTGTTTCTTTGTTAAGTGGATTAAAGACAAGTGAGCAAACACTTTCATTCGAAAATGGTGATTATTTTGATTTGATGCGCAATTTTGAAAATTGCAGAACAGCCAGTGCCAAAAGGCTAGCCAATGGCAACCCAGAAATTGAAAACCAATTGCAATTAAAATTGTATCCAAACCCCGCAGAAGGAATGATTCAGATTGAATTTGAACAAAAAGGGTTTTATGAAATTGGTTTGATGGATTTAAATGGTAAAATCCTACAAGCAGTCAATACACATACAAAAAACGTTACGGTAGATGGCTCTGGACTCAAAGATGGGATTTATATACTTAAAATAAAATCAGGCACACAAGAAACCCTTCGCAGGTTAATCATTGCGCATTAAGTACCATCAATTACCAAGTTTTTATCGACTAAAATTGATGCTGGTTTTGGTGTAAGCCAATGATCAGTAAAATTACCATTGATACCATTGGCCTTGATTGTAATGATTATCTATTGCCTACTCTCTACAGTTATTACGTTAAGTAAACAAAATTCATTTTTATAAATAGACATGTTTATTCAAAAATGAGTTATCACTAAATGCCTTTTCATGATATAATTTTTTAAAAGAGGATTGGTTTTTTAAAATAAACGTTAGGGTTACAATTTATTTTTCACCCCAATCTCAAGCTTTCCCCTGTTAAGCATTATCTGGTATCAACATTACTGGGTGCATCTGTTTTAACATTTATCATTTCAACACATGTTTTAGAGTCTATTGAACTGGTTTCAATTATTAGTAAGTTTAAATTTTCGGTAGAACTTACTATGAATCTGCAGGCCTATTCAATGTATTTTGCAACAGCCTCTTTTTTGGTTTTGATCTTAATTGGCTTGTCACAAAATTTGTATAAATACAGAGGCTTATTGTTTATTTTATTGTTAGGCATTTTAACCCCTCTACCTTTGGCGTTTGGCCTTTATTTTATAGCTCAACACAGTGTTAATGCTTGGAATCATATTCAAATCGAATTAAAATTACCCAATCTAATTTTATATAGAAAAGCCTTTCCTTTCACCATTGCTGCTGTATTTATTTTTATCGCTTTCATTTACATAGCAAATCACAGTAAAATGAGTCATCTGTTGGCCTATTTTTTTATATTTTTGGCCAGTATCAGTTTGCCTCATTTTGTAATGATGCATTTGTTTTACAGGAATAAAAATCAATGATTTCACAACACCTTGCTAAAACTACCTAATACTTATCGAATATCAGGAATAGTCTGTTATATTCAGATTGATTTATATTTGTATGAGTGGATCAGTATTCATTCAACTACAATCTAAATTCATCAGCTTAAGCTATTTATTTTTATATGAGCATGCGTGTCAAACAAATTTTAAACCGCTTTTATGCGGTAATAGTTGTTTCTGTGTTTTTATTAATTATTGCTTGCGAAAAGGAAACCACAGTTCTGTCAAAGAAAAGTATATTAGTGTCTCATAACTGGGCTTGGTCAACTTTTAAACACAATGGCATAGAAACCGCTTTGCAAGATTGTGAGAAAGACGATTATTACCTGTTTTCAAGCAACGGTACTTATCAGTTCATTGCCTCTCGTGTAAAATGTTCCAATTTAACCAGCGATAAAAGAAGTACCTGGAGCTTGTCTTCAGACGAAAAAACCTTAACCATAGATGGTTCTGCAAATTACACCGTTGAAATTACTGAAACCCAACTCAAGCTCTTTTCAACGGTAGGTGATTATGAGTTTACTTTTATTGCGTTTTAAACTTTTTATGGGGTTTAGTAAATGATGTCAAACTGCTTTTGCGGCAGAGTATTTTAGAGCCTAAAATCTAACTCAGAAAACAACACACAACCTCAAAATCGAGGATTTTAGCAGCAAAAAATGGATTTGCGGTGTAAAACCACTATTTTTACCGCATATTCTGCGGCGGTAATGATGTACATACACAACAGAGAAAATTGGACAAACTTTGTTTGGGATAGTTTTATAATGTATTTGGTTTTACCAATTTTGGATATGGTAATTGAATGTCAGAATCTATTCTTGCTACATTAATTCTTACCTCAGAACTGCTCATTTCATACGCGTATGTTATTTTTGTACGCTCTGATTTTGTTAGTTTAAAAGAATCGTTGAACAATCAGCTTACCAAGAACGCCCAAAATTACAATTGATTCACTCAGAAAGGTCTTTAACATATTTTGTTACTGTTGGGTTATTGATTAAATGCCGACTAAATAGAATAAAACATAAAACTGGGTTTGTATTGTACTCTCTTAGCTTTGCTTTTTGCCAATTACTTTTTCTATTTTATTTCTAGAATTGGCACTTACATTGCATTGTTTAGCATACGCCTTCCAATTATAAATTACAGCTTTAACTTGGTCAATAATATTGTGTGCGTTTTTGATTTTAAAATAATTGGCCAATTCCAATAAATGTGCATTGCTAGGATTGGCACTTTCTCCGCTAACCATTGTGCTATGCATGCCATGCGCAGAACTAGAAAAAGTTAGGTCATAAGCTGGAGCAAGTTTCCATTGTCCATTTTCATCCATTAAAAAGCCAAAGTTTTTACTGTGGTCATCTCTATTGTGGGCAAAAACATTAAAAGCAGCTAGTCGCAATATTTTTTCATAAGCACGAACATCCCTTTCAAGTCTGAAAGCACAATCCATCATATTTCCATAATCCAATTGACTGAGTCTATAATTGTCGTGCATCATGCCAGCTGCTGAATGCATGTGCAAGCGCTTATTTCCAATTCTGTCAAAGCGTTTTGTGCCAAAATAGGTCTTTCCAGATTTGCCTTCAAATAATTTGCTCTCGCTCATTTCAATTCCAGCATCTAGTGCCATCTTATAATACGCATATTCAATATTGGCAATGTCGGGTCTATCAGAAGAAGAGGGAAATTTAATAAGCCAATGTTCATAACCCATTGGCAATTCATTCTCATAACCCATAATATGTTTTGTGTGCTTGTTGTAACCCACTAAAATTTTAGGGCGGGCACCTCCTGAAGGGCCTCCTAATGCATACAATGTATCTAGTATTTCTGAATCAGTTCCAGACAGAATTTGGTTTGCTGATTTTGCAATATCGTCTAGTTCAAACGCCCACTCTTTTTGGTTTTCATGGTTTATTGCGGGTTTGTATTTTAATGCTCCCGCACCCTTGCTGCCCACAAATGCCAATCGGTCAAGCATGGTAATATTGCTTATATCAATACCCTTTGCAGTTAAGGCTCTGTCTAATAACAATGTGCCCCAACCATCAGGTAATGAATCTGCAAATACACCAAATAAACCATCAAAAGGTTTGGCATCGGCTTTATGAATTTCATTGTTAAGTTTCAGTTTCAATGGAGATATTTCCAAACCCTTTGCAATAAAATCGGTGTAATACTTAAAATAAATATCAGGCCCTTCGCTTACCAATTCACCCAGTTCAATTTCAGTTTGATGGAATTGAATGGAAACAATAATTTTTTTTATAAAATCCATCTTTAAATTTTGGTTCTATCGCTAAAAAGTTTGTCAATAGCTTTCAAATTGGAATTTGAATTGAGAATCAAATCAAAATCACTGATACAATTGAGTATTTGAGCAGATTGGAGTAATGATTCTAAAGAGATTTGTCCAGTATTTTCAAATCGTTTGATGCTGCCCAATGATACACCAGAGCGTTTGGCCAATTCGCTTTGGGTAAATCCTGCCTGCTTTCTCAATACTTTGTGTTTGAGTGCCAATTCTTTTAATATATCAGATGTGGTTTTTTCTACACTAAACTTTGTCATAATAGCTAATATATTATACAAATATAGTGTTTAATTCTTAAAATAGATAATATATTGGCTATTTATAATGGTTTGTTACCTTGCTATTGTCAATGGTTTGGAGTGCTTATAAAACTGAACTCATTTGAACACTTTGCGCGCAAGCTTGCAAGTTTTTTGGGTAGATAAAAACAACCCTTACAGCATGTTAAAGCCGATTAAATTTTAGATGAAAAAAACTATTTTCTTCTCCAATTTTGAATGATGTCCAATACACCATTTGAAATAGAAATTGAATCACTACCCATTTCCTTAAAAAAGAAAGTGGCTGATTTTGTTGCTTTTCTTAAATTAAAAAACAAGAAAAAGGCTCCAGTAAAATCTAGAGAATTTGGATATGCAAAAGGTAAAATTCAACTATCTCCCAACTTTGATAACCCATTAGAGATTTTTAAGGAATACATGTAATGGAATATCTTTTAGATACCCACACCTTTCTTTGGTTTGTGGCTGGAGACAAGATCTGAAAATAAAAGTATCATAGATTAAATTCGTTGCAAGCGAAACGGTCTAACCCCAAACAACAGATAACCTCAAAATCGAGGATTTTAGCAGCAAAAAATGGATTTGCGGTGTAAAACCACTATTTTAACCGCATATTCTGCGGTGGTAATGATGTACATACACAATAGAGAAAATTGGACAAACTTTGTTTGGGACAGCGAAAAGTTATCGCCTGTTTTGGCCTCTGTAAGACATTTACAAGGACGTTTATTGGGTCGTATGGAAACTTTAGGTTTTGATTTTATTGAACGAGCCACTTTGGAATCGCTGATTTTAGATGTTGTAGATACCTCAAGAATAGAAGGAGAGTTTTTAAGTCCCGAACTTGTTCGCTCATCAATTGCTCGAAAATTAGGTATTGAAAATGCTGATTTTGTAAAGACACCACGAAACATTGAAGGCATTGTTGATGTCATATTAGATGCTACACAAAATTTCGACAAACCACTTACAACAAACCGCCTTTTAGGTTGGCATCATTCACTTTTTCAGACTGGTTTTAGTGGTTATCAGCAAATAGATGTTGCCAAATATCGTTCAGGTGGAATGAAGGTAGTTTCAGGGGCTTTTGGCAGAGAAAAAATACATTTTGAAGCCCCATCTGCCGACAGAGTCCCACACGAAATGGAACAGTTTTTAATTTGGTTGGATGGTGAGACAAGTTTGGATTTCGTCTTGAAATCAATCATTGCTCACTTTTGGTTTGTTACCATTCACCCATTTGATGACGGCAACGGAAGAATAGCGAGAGCAATTTTAGATATGTATTTAGCAAAAAGCGATAATAGTAAAATTCGTTTTTATAGCTTATCCAACCAAATCTTCAAAGAGCATAAACAATATAACAGCATTATTGAAAAAATACAAAAAGGAACATCAGACATCACGCCATATTTAGAATGGTTTTTAGGTTGTTTTGAAAGAGCGTTATTGGCAAGTGAACAAAATTTAGAAATCATTTTAGACAAAGCTCACTTTTGGGACAAGCACAAATTAACAAACATTAACGACAGACAACGACTTGTAATCAATTATTTGTATGACAATTATGGCAAAGAGCTTGGATTTTTAAGAACATCAACTTACGCCAAACTTGCCAATTGCTCGTTAGACACAGCTTTACGAGATTTACAAGATTTAGTCGCAAAAGAAATGTTTAGATCAGAAGACAGTGGAAAGAAAACAAATTACACTGTTGTAAGTCCGAAGAAAATCAGAATACCTAAAATAGACAAATAAATAACAGAACCTAGAGGGAGTAAAGATTTTTGTGTAAGTTACTAAAAGGTAGATGTAATAGGTAAAAGAATTAATTTTATAAAACCATTACATCATGAAAAAGCAGAAAGAGGAAAACCCAATTAAAGCCCTTGCTGAAGAAATTTTCGGAG
>CAISCU010000042.1 GCA_903883965.1 uncultured Bacteroidota bacterium | reverse complement strand
TCCATTTATTTGGAAAGCAAACCCATTGTGTAAAGCGCCTCCAATGGCTCTGGTAACAAATTTAAAAGTAGCTTCAACGGCATTGTTATCGGCATTGGCAACAACAGTATAGTTGTAATCAATTACTAAGTCATTGAAATCGTAATCACCCACAGCAGGCCAAAGATCTTCAAACAGGAGAGACCCAAAACCACTTGCAGGGTATGAGGTGGCATAGGCTTTGTTTGGGTCGTTAGGGAACATGTCATCCACGTCAACCACACCATCGCTGTCAGTATCTGCCGGAATGGTTGTAACAGAATCAAGCAAGGCAAGTGAGCTGGCATAGGCTGGTTCTTCTCCATTGATGGTGTATTCAATAATGCTGAAGTAGTAAGTCGTATTGGGTTCTAAGTCAGTTAATGTAACGCTATTGCCATCGCTGTTGTATACGATGTAGGCGTTTCCAATCATAGAACCCATTCCGAATGTATTAGAAGCAGTATAACCACTAGCATCCTCTGGAGCATCTGAAGTAGGAGAACCAGAGCTAACCATCACAATTCTGCCATTTCCATCACCATTGGTCCAAGAAACAGACAAAGAAGTAGGGTTGTTTTGAGTAACAGTAAAAGCCGAAGCACCTGTAAATGGATATACCATATTGGTTTTTTGGCAACTAGTGTAAACAGTATTGGTATTGAATACAGCTCTTGAATTTGCTAAATCTCCATTGTATTCATAAACATCAATACAATAATTTGTATTTTGTATCAAGCCATCAAAGCTAACTGTATTTACATCACCAGACGCAATCACATAACCTTGACCCAATTGACTTCCTGCACTTAAATATGGGTCGCCACTGTAAATATTAAAATCTGAGGGTGCTACAGCTGACGCAGAACTCGGTCTACAAACTATGATTCTGCCCTGACCATTTCCAGGAGTCATACTAAACGTCATTGAACCTGTAGTTACATTACTAAAAATACCTAAACTTGAACCTGTGCTTGGAGCAATGGCCAATGTGTATGTACAAGACGTTAGACTGCTAGTTGTTAAATACAACGCAGAGTTAGCAGAAGCACTTCCATCGTATTCAAATACATCTACACAATAATTGGTATTGCTATTCAATCCAGAAATTGATACTTGACTGATGTTACCAACGCCAACTACATAGCCAAAGCCTAAACTACTACCACTTCCAAAAGTAGCATTGGCGGTGTAGTTTTGTAAATCAGTTGGAGCTGTTAATTCTTGGTTACTTGGTCTGCAAACAATCAATCGTGCTGTTCCGTTTCCAGCAGTGAATGAAGCATTAAATGAAGAACTCGTAACACTTGAAAAACTCAAAGCGGATGGAGCAGTTGTTGGTCTGCTAATAATGATGGTATCTTGTGTACCCTCATTATACCCTGGTTGAGCAAAAGCAGCATTACTGATGATTGCAAATGCAATAACCAACAAAAAGCTAATGTGTTTGAATAAATTTTTCATGTTTAAATTGAATTTCATGGTTTTGGTTACTTCTATTACTATTAGAATAGTGCCAATTTTTAGAGTAATGTATAAGTATCTGTTTTGTAGCTATTTAAAAAAATAATTTATTTGTTTTCAGTTTTTTGGTTGTTTCAAATTGGGATATTTTCCGTTTTTGAGTTAGTTTCTAATTATTAAATTATTAGTAACTCTATTGCCCGCTTGGTTGGTATACCAATTGGTATTGTTGGTACCCCCCGAATTTGCCCAGATAAAGAAATTGGGGTAAGCATTTACGAAATCGGTTTTCTCTATTGTATACGGAAT
>CAISCU010000041.1 GCA_903883965.1 uncultured Bacteroidota bacterium | reverse complement strand
TGGTCTTTAGCCGCTTCTAATGCAACTTTTGCCTTGAATTCAGGCGTGAATTTGCGTCGGGTTTGTTTGGTCATATCGTTTAGTCAAATTAAGTGATTTTTTAACTAAACCTCTGGTCCAGGATTCAGGGAGTATTATAAAGCGAGCATTCTCCTTAGAGAAAATATTTACAATACACCATCGTTTCAACTCCATTCAACGGTCCTATAATTCGAAAGCAACTAATCACAGTTTGCTGAGCGTAGTCGAAGCAAACTTTTTAGAGCGGAAGCAAAAACTATAATCATTTCCTCCAACTATTACCTTTTGCGGAGAATACCACCCTTAATATCCGCAAATAATGCGGAGAATAAATTGAATATGCGGTGAATAATTGTTATATTCGCTGCAAAATATGCGGAGAATAGGCCTATACATTCATGAACACAAAGATTGGACTCATTTTTATTGGGATGAAACAGCTGTGTCCTTGCAATTGGCTAAAACTAAGTATTTGCAGGGAAAGTTGATGGGTAAAATGGAATCTTTGGGCTTTGATTTACAAGACGAAGCGCTCTTGAATACCCTAACATCAGAGATTGTAAAATCATCAGAAATAGAAGGCGAGTTGCTTGACTTGGAACAGGTGCGTTCATCCCTTGCAAAAAGATTGGGTATTGCAATTGCGGGTGCAAAAGCATCCGAAAGACATATTGATGGTATAGTTGAGATGATGTTAAATGCCACTCAAAACTATCAATTGGCCATTACAAAAGAGCGTTTGTATGGATGGCATGCCGCTCTATTTCCAACAGGTTGGAGCAACCAGTATAAGATAGCGGTAGCTAATTGGCGCGATGATTCAACGGGGCCTATGCAAGTTGTTTCAGGAGCAATGGGAAAAGAAAAGGTACATTTTCAAGCTCCAGATTCAGCCAAAATACCTGCTGAAATGAAAAAGTTTTTTATGTGGGTAAACAGTGAACCTAAAATAGACCCAGTATTAAAAGCAGCCATTGCACATTTTTGGTTTGTGACTATTCACCCATTTGAAGATGGAAATGGAAGAATTACAAGGGCCATCACAGAAATGCTACTTGCCCGTTCTGATAACAGTAAAAAGCGTTTTTACAGCATGTCTTCACAAATTAAACTAGATAGAAAAGAATACTATTTGCAGTTAGAGAAAGCACAAAAAGGCAATTCGGATATTACAAGCTGGCTGATGTGGTTTTTAAAATGTTTGGAGAAGGCACTTGAATCATCTAATGAAGCATTGTCAAGTATATTGTTTAAATCTGCTTTCTGGAACCATCATGCCAAAACAATTTTTAATCCTCGTCAACAAAAAGTATTGAACCAATTGTTTGATGGATTTACTGGCAAGCTTACCAGCTCCAAATGGGCTAAAATTTGTAAGTGCTCTCAAGATACTGCTCTCAGAGATATTCAAGATTTGATGCAGAAAAACATCTTACAAAAAGAACCCAGCGGAGGCCGAAGCACCAATTACGAATTGAAAAAGAATTAACTCATTTGATTTTTGCAAAATTCCCTCAAGAAAAAAGGTAGCATCAAACAACCTTTCACGCACGAAGTAACAGGAGTGGATACAATACAACATGGCTTCGGCTCCGCTCAACGGTCCTACAAATCGCAAGCGAGCATTCACACAAGACTATATCCAATTTCATTCTTTAATTAAAAAATGTTCGGAAGCACCGACCATTGACAAGCGGCGCACAAAATGCCAGAGTGCTTGTTGTGTGGAGGTTTGTGTAAGCGAATTCGACAGCAAGTATGAGATACAAATTATTTAAATAAAAATTGAATTGGTGTCTTATTCGCGCTTAAAACAAGGACGAAGATGCATTTTAAGCCGATTGGCGCGGGTCTTGATTTTTTGGGCACCTTTTTTATCAAGAAAAAAGGTAGCATCAAACAACCACTTGCAAGCGAATATTCAGAAAAGAATTATCTAAAATACAATTAGGTTTCGGCTGCCAATCAGCCACCCACAGTTCTATGTTTGTAGAGTTGAGCAGATACAAAACTAATTTTATCAACTCGTATAATTGTTGTTTAACTAAAGCTTTTTTCTCTTTCATGATATAATAGTATCTTAGCCTTATGAATTTGAAAGATTCAATAAAAGTGAGACCAGAGGAATTTACTTCATTATGCAAAAGTCATGATGTGAAATTTTTGTATGCTTTTGGTTCATCTATTCACGATAACTTTAATGAAGACTCAAGTGATATAGATTTATTGATAGAATTAGATACGGAAGACCCAATACAAAGAGGTCAGAATTTAATTGATTTATGGGATAAATTTGAAAACTTTTTTCAAAGAAAAGTTGATTTGCTGACTTCAACATCTATAAAAAATCCAATACTGAAAAAGAACATTGATTCTACTAAAATATTAGTTTATGACGGAAAAGGGCTTAAAGTATCTTTCTGATATTTTGATGGCAATCAATTTAATTGAAGATTTTACCAAGGAGATTGCTGATTTTAAAATGTACGAGCAAGATCGTAAAACACAAAGTGCAGTTGAAAGACAGCTTGCAATCATTGGAGAGGCATTAAATCAATTCAGAAAAAATGAATTAACAGTTCAAATTGAAAATGACAAACAAATTGTAGCTTTTAGAAATAGATTGGTTCATGCCTACGATAGCATTGACAATTCAATAATTTGGGTAATTTTAAGCAAACATATAAAACCGCTCAAATCTGAAATTGAAAGACTTGTTCAGTAAATTTTAGTGCTAGTAAAATTCAACTACTACGGTTTGAGAAAAGCATTGAATTTTTGAAACATTATCATTTCTACTCCGCTCAACGCTTCTAAAATTTGAAAGCGACTAATCACCATTTGCTGAACAGAGTCGGAGCAAACTACTTGGAGCGGAAGCATAACCATTAAAATCCTAATTTTAAAAACAACAATCCTAACAATACCAAACTTATGAGCAAGCTGCCAAGCAGTACTTTCCAGATAGGTTTTCTGGGGTGTTGTGCATGATCTGGAATGAGTTGTTTGAAAAAATGATAGGCCAAAATATTGCCTCCAATCCAGTTCATGACAAAACTTAGAATAGGAATAGGAGGGTTCGGAATCATGGCAATGACAACCGTTGCAATAAAATAAAGTACTGCAAAAATACTCAAGCTGTTGGCAGCTGATTTATTGCCTACTGCTATTAAATTGGCTCTTAACAAATAAGCCCCAAACAAACTCGAAAAAAAGATAGAAAATACCACCATGCTCCAACTCGAATACAAAGGAACCAATGGTTGCTGTTGTTCATTGTTTGCTGAGTTGTATTGGTTTTTGTCTTGTATGATTTCCATTTGACAAAGGTAATTGCATAAAGCCAAATTTTTTAGGAAGCACTTTTTTAATAAAGTACCAGCTGAAATAGATCAAAAGTAAAACTGATGCCAAATCAGTGTTATGCGAAGTGTTTCTTCTTCGCCTGATCAGTCGATTTAGATTTAGGAGTCTTACCAGTCTTTTTAAATTTAGCAATAATCTCACTAATCACTTTGAGATCCTCTTTAGTCAGTTTTGAAGGGCCAACTACCAAGTCAACACCTATTGGTTCTTTAATGTGTCCCATTATAAGTCTGGATAATATTTATTAATTAATGATAAAGCTTGTTTTGGAAAAATAATCATTTTCTGTCCACCTATATGTACCGCTCCAAGTGTCGATTCGTAGTGCGTAATCAGTCTTGTTTTAGCTTGAAAAGCAATAATGCCTTGATTGCCATTGTCCCAAGATAATTTGCATGCATAAGCTACTAAATTGCCTGGAACACCTTGATATAATTTTTTACGTCCTAAGTTGAAAGGAGCTGATTCTACTAAGTGTAAATGAAAATGGTCTGTATAGTCGCTTATGCTAGCAAGCCCCTGTATAATGTTGGGATTGTTTCTAATAGTAAGTTTATATACATTTCTGTCTTTAAGTTTTAATTCGGTGTGCCAATCAAAATTCCAACCATGTATTTCATCAACAGTTTTTAAGTCAGGTTTTTTAACTATAGTAACATCTGTTGGGAAACTGTCACCTGATATAGTGTTTTCAATACTGTTTGTTAGCTTGTCTATTTGGATTTCTAAATGATATTTTTCAGTCTTACCCATTTTTAAATATACAAAAAAATACAATTAAATCAAGGCGTTAATTGAATTTTAAATGTGACTTTACTTCATTACTCATAACTAGGTTCTAACTTCATTTCCACCTTATTTCTTACGGCTTTTATACCAAGGTTTTTTAGACTTGCCTTGTTGTTCGTTTGCAGCTTGTGATTGGCCTGAACCTCCAGAACGCCTAGGGCTTGGATTGCTGTTTGCATTGGAGCCTCTGGTATTTGTAGGTTTGGGCTTGCGGTTATTATTGAGTTTTGAACCTGCATTTTTAGGTGCAGTATTTGTGGTTGTTTGCGGCTTGTTCTTGTCCTTTTCAAACGCTGGCGTTTCTAAAACAGGTATTTGCAAACCAATGAGTTTTTGAATGTCTTTGAGGTAGGCTCTTTCTTCAGTATCACAAAAAGAGATGGCATTACCTGCAGCTCCTGCTCTGCCTGAACGGCCTATGCGATGTACATACGATTCAGGTATATTGGGCAATTCAAAATTAATCACATAGGTTAATTCTTCAATGTCAATTCCACGGGCAGCAATATCGGTAGCAACCAATACCCTGGTTTGTTTGAGTTTGAAATTATTGAGGGCGGTTTGACGTGCATTCTGAGATTTGTTGCCATGTATGGCCTGAGCAGGAATGCCTGATTTAACCAAATCTTTGGCAACCCTATCGGCTCCATGTTTGGTTCTTGTAAAAACCAATACCCTTTCTATTTCTGCATTTTGAAGTACAGTCAATAACAGTTTTCTTTTGTCGGCTTTTTCTACAAAATATACTGCTTGTTGAATAGTTGCAGCAGTACTTGATACAGGTGTAACTTCAACTTTTAGCGGGTTGCTTAAAATTTGATTGGCCAATTGTTGTATAACAGGTGGCATGGTTGCCGAAAAAAACAAGGATTGTCTTTTAGCAGGTAATTTGGCAATGACTTTTTTAACATCATGTACAAAACCCATGTCCAACATGCGGTCTGCTTCGTCTAATACAAAAAATTGCAGTTGCTTTAAATCAATGTAACCTTGGTTCATTAAATCTAACAAACGGCCTGGTGTAGCAACCAATATAGAAACGCCTTTTTGCAAAGCATGCACTTGTGATGTTTGGTTTACACCTCCAAAAATAACGGTATTGCGTATGCTGGTATGTTTGCCATATTGGTCTATGCTTTCGCCAATTTGAATGGCCAATTCACGTGTTGGGGTTAAAATCAAACAACGGATGGGTGTTTTGTGTGAATGACTTTGAACCGGAGCTGTGTGCAATAATTGTAAAATGGGTACTGAAAATGCGGCTGTTTTTCCGGTTCCTGTTTGTGCGCAAGCCAATAAATCTCTTTTTGAAAGTACAATTGGAATGGCTTGTGATTGAATGGGAGTGGGTTGGGTGTAACCTTCTGCTTTTATAGCCTTCAGAATGGGCTCAATGATGTTTAATTCTTCAAATAACATGTGTAGTTCTGTTCAAGACCTAATGATAAAAAAGCGGCTCAATTCATGGTCTGTTGAATGCAAGTGCTGTGTTTGGTAGTTGCTTATTTTTAAATTTAAAACTACAACCAATATTCAAAGGTAGGCATTAATTTTAACTTCTTGTGGTAAAGGCATTGACGATCCTAATTTCTACATCACAAAACTTTTATATTGGGCACAATAAAACAGCAATTAAATTGTTTGTATAAGACACAGCGCTTATTTTTGGTACAATGAATTGGAAAAAGAATTGGATTGTTATTGTTGTTATAACAGCAATGGGCTCATTGCTCTCATTCAAATTTGCAGATAAGTATTTTGAAATTGCAAAAAACTTAGACTTGTATGCTTCAGTAGTTCGAGAAATCAATAGCTATTATGTAGATGATATTGATGCTGGTAAACTCAATAAAAAGGCCATTGATGAAATGCTCAAATCATTGGATCCATATACTGTTTTTATTTCAGAGGCAGAAGCAGAAGACTTCAGGTTTCAAATGACTGGGCAGTATGGAGGTGTTGGTGCACAAGTGGTGCAAAGAAATGATTATGTAATGATTGCCGACCCTTATGAAGGCTATGCTGCTCAAAAAGCTGATTTGCGTGCGGGAGATATTATTTTATCTGTAGATGGCAAATCGGCCAAAGGAAAAAGTACTTCAGATATGAGCAAATTGCTCAAAGGCCAGGCAGGTACTGTTGTTAAATTAAGCATCAAACGGGGCAATGAAACCCTCGAAATTCCTGTAACCCGCGAAGAAATTAAACTCAAGAATGTGCCTTATTACGGGCTCATTAATTCAACAACGGGCTATATCAAATTGAGTTCATTTACAAACGATGCGGGTGAAGATGTTAGAAAAGCCCTCATTGATTTAAAAACCAAAAACATCAGCCAATTGATTTTAGATGTACGCGGCAATCCAGGTGGATTACTCAACGAAGCCATCAATATTGTCAATTTATTTGTACCCAAGGGGCAATTGGTTGTAACTACTAAAGGCAAAACAGCAGAATGGAACAAAGCCTATACAACCAGTCATGCAGCAACCGATTTAGACATTCCATTGGTAGTATTAACCAACAAAGGTTCAGCATCGGCTTCAGAAATTGTTTCAGGAACCATTCAAGATTTAGACCGAGGTGTAGTGGTTGGACAACGCACATTTGGAAAAGGCTTGGTTCAATCTACACGCGCATTGCAATACAATACCCAAATTAAAATTACAACTGCCAAATATTATACGCCAAGTGGCAGGTGCATTCAAGCCTTAGATTATTCGCACAGAAACGATGATGGCAGTGTAGGTGCTGTTCCTGATTCAATTAAAAAAGCATTCAAAACAAAAAATGGCAGAACCGTTTTAGATGGTGGTGGTGTTGAACCCGATTTGGTAACGCCATTGCCTCCTTTGTCGTTGTTTACTCAAACACTGATTTCACAATTTGTGATTTTTGATTTTGCCACTTCATACCGACAGCAACATGCAAACTTGCCAACTGATGCCCAAAATTTTAAAATCAGCAATGAATTGTATGAACAGTTTAAAAAATATGTATTAGAAAATGACTTTCAATTTGTTTCTCAATCGGAACAAGAGTTAGAAAATTTTAAAAAGAAAGCAGTAGAAGAAAAATATTTTGATGCAGTTCAAACAGCATACGAACAAATTAAAAAGCAATTGGCACAAAACAAATCGCAAGAATTGGCACAAAACAAATCAGAAATTGCTGCATTGCTAACTGAAGAAATTGTGAAACGTTACTATTTTCAAAATGGCAGAACAGAGGCTTCTTTTCAGTTCGATACCGAAATTCAAGAAGCTTTAAAATTGTTTGCAAACCCTCAGCAAATGCAGGACATTTTAGCTGTTAAAAAATAAATATGCTTGAATTAACAGATTATATATTACTGACTGTTTTTGGAGCTGCTGGTGCATTTATGGCTGGTTTTTTAGGTGTAGGTGGCGGTATCATTTACATTCCTGTGCTCGACTATTTTTTACACAAGGCGGGCATGCAAAACGAACAATTGGTGAAAGCCATTTTAGCCAATTCTTTGTTTACCATTATTTTTTCGGGCACAGTGGCATCTTACAAACAATACAAGTTGGGTAATTTTTTTCCAAGACAAATTGTTTGGACAGCATTGCCTGGTATTTTAGTTGCGCTTACGTTTACTTATTTCATTCAAACAGGAACTTGGTATAGCAAATCATTATTCAATATGGTATTTGCAAGCATGTTGTTATTGATAGTACTAAAAATGTTGCTGCCATCTAGAATCACTGAATCGCATGCGGAAGCAGGAGCAACTAAGTACATGGGTGTAGGAGTTTTTGCTGGTTTAATAACAGCATTTTCAGGATTGGGAGGTGGCATTGTCATGACCCCATTGTTTACAGATTGGCTCAAACAACCCATTAAAAAAGCCAGCGCCATCTCCAATGGAGTAATTCCACTTTTTGCATTGAGTATTGGCATTTACAATGTTTTTGGTGTAGAAGTGCAAGTGGTGGTTCAGGGGCAATTTGGATTGATTGTTTTGCCTGTTGTTTTGCCCATGATTGTAGCTACATTTTTATTTGCTCCAATAGGGGTGAGTACTGCTCAAAAATTCAGTTCTAAAACCATCAGGTTGGTTTTTGCCTTATTTGTTTTGTTAGTTTTATTGAGGCTCTTGTGGCAGCAATTTGGCTAATTCAAACCCAGCGCTTATTTTTCAGCAATGAAACTCAGTATTGTTATTCCTGCTTACAACGAAGCCGAATCTATAACAGAAACCTTAACGGCTTTGCATGCTTGCCTTGAGCAACACCAAATTGAACATGAAATTGTTGTAGTGAATGACAATTCTAAAGACAATACTTTGCAAGTATTAGAAGCTCTGCAATCTGAAATCAAATCATTGAATTTTGTTACCAATACTGGCCCCAATGGATTTGGCTATGCCATTCGAAAAGGCCTGAACCATTTTACAGGTGATTGTGTTGCCATTATGATGGCCGATTTGTCTGACGACCCAGCCGATTTGGTAAAATATTACCAAAAAATGCAGGAAGGTTTTGATTGTGTTTTTGGCAGTCGTTGGAGTAAGGGTGGAGCAGTTTATGATTATCCCAAGCACAAGCTTTTTTTAAACAGATTGGTCAATAACATGGTAAGGTTGCTGTTTGGCATTCGTTACAACGATTGTACCAATGCATTTAAACTGTATAGAAAAGAAACCATAGAAGGCATTCAACCATTGTTGTCGCCACATTTTAACTTAACGCTTGAAATGCCCCTAAAAGCAATTGTTCGCGGGTATACGTATGCTGTGGTTCCAAACAGTTGGCGCAATAGAAAATTTGGAGTGAGCAAGTTAAAAATTAGAGAAATGGGTTCGCGTTATTTCTTTATTTTATTGTATTGCCTCATCGAAAAATTCTTTGCCAGAGGCGATTTTAAAAAGAAATGGGATTAATTGTCTGCTGGCAATTGGTAATTGTAAAATCCTTCTGAATTGGGTTTGATTTTTTTCAGCAATTCAACCAAAGTTGATTTTAGTTCTTCAATGTTTATTTTCTTGTGTGCTGATACAAACACCACCGGATAATTTTCTTTAGCCATCCAAGAATTTTTCAATTGAAGGATATAATCTTCTTTGCCCGATACGGTTTCTTCATTTAAAATAAAAGGAGCTTGCAGTGCATCAATTTTGTTAAATACCAATAAAATGGTTTTGTCTCTTGCTCCTATTTCTTTGAGTGTTTCGTGCACTACATGAATTTGGTCTTCAAATCCTGCGTGGCTTATATCCACTACATGCAAAAGCAAATCAGCTTCTCTAATTTCATCGAGGGTTGATTTAAAACATTCTACCAATTGGTGAGGTAATTTTCTAATAAAACCAACTGTATCGGTTAACAAAAAGCTTTGTTCAGGCCATACCACTTTTCTGACCGTACTGTCTAAAGTGGCAAACAATTTATTTTCGGCAAAAACCTCACTTTTACTCAGTAAGTTCATCAATGTAGATTTGCCCACATTGGTATATCCAACTAGCGCAACCCTTGCTTTGTTATCTCTGTTTCTTCTTTGCGTGTAAGCTTGTTTGTCTATAATGTCTAAGCGTTCTTTGAGCTTGTCTATTTTGGTGCGCAAGGCGCGTCGGTCGGTTTCAATTTCAGTTTCACCAGGTCCTTTCATACCTATGCCACCTTTTTGTTTACTCAAGTGGGTCCACATACGGGTTAGTCTGGGCAATAAATATTGGGCTTGGGCCAATTCTACCTGAAATTTTGCCTGTGCAGTTCGTGCCCTTGAGGCAAAAATGTCTAAAATTAAATTGCTTCGATCTAATATTTTAACCTGCAAGACTTCTTCTAAGTTTCTGATTTGAGACGGGCTCAGTTCGTCATCAAAAATCACCAGGTCAATTTCAAAAGCCACTACATAGTCTTTGATTTCAGCTAGTTTACCTTCACCTACATAGGTTTTGGGATGCCTGTTGGGCAAGCGCTGTAAAAAGCGGTTTTTTACCACTGCTCCAGCAGTTAATGCTAAAAATGCCAATTCGTCTAAGTACTCTTCGGCTTGTTCCAATCTTTGTTGTTGAGTAACTACGCCAACCAAAACAGCAGTTTCATGCGGTTTCTGAGTTTCAAATATTTTTTGCCTTGCCATTAAAAAATCATTCAAACAAGCACTTGCTTGCTTATTTTCGTTTAAGTGTTCAACTTGCAAAGTAATGTCAAAATTTAAGCTTTTGTGTTTTCTTTTTCTGTTACTGCCTATTCCGCTTTTAGCGCAGCAGATAGACATGGGTAATCCACAAAAAATAAAAACCAAAACCTATTATTCACAGGTAATTGGTGAGCAGGGCGGCAATGTGTATTTACTGCGTTGTAAAAACCAGTTATTCAATTCAGAATTAACCATCGAAAAATACAAAAGCAATTTGGCTTTGGAACTCTCAATTCCATTGCCATTGGCTGTAAATGGTTTGGTAGAAAGGGTATTGCTTTTTGAAGATCAATTGTTGGTGTTTATTTCTGCTAAAAACGAAAGTACACAAACCATTGATTTGTTGGTTCAACGCCTCGATTTTAATTTTAAGCCCATTCAGTTGCCTAAAATATTATGTAGTATACCAGCAGCAAAATTCTTAGTAAAACGTACCATTCAAATCAAGCCCAATGCCAATAAAAGCTTGTTTACTGTTATGCTCATGAGTTTAGGCGAATCTGAACAAGCCATCTTGCATTTTTACCAATACGATATGGCATTGAACCAGAAATTTGGCAAGCAATTTTTGTTGTCAGACACAGAGCCCAATGTGTTTATTTCTGCCTTTGAGGTGGCTAACGCTGGTGAAACATTTGCTTTAATAGATTATCCCAATCCATTAAAAACAGCCAAGGAAAGGAATTATTTTTTATATGGTTATTTTCCTGCTGCCAATCAAATTCTTGAATTCAACATTCAAGCCAAAGACACGTTTGTCATTGAAGACCTTGGCATCTGTCTCAATAATTTTAAGCAAACCATTGCAGTTACAGGTTTGTGTGCACCTTCTGCAAATGCGGGTGTTACAGGGTATTTTTTTAGGTCATATGCTTTGGCCAACGGGCAATTGTTACAATCGAGCAGTTCAATGTTTGATGAAAAATTCCTCAAACAAGTTGCAACCACTCGCATAGACCGTTTCAATGCAGATTTGAATGATTTTTACATTCGCAAAATATTGCCCAGAAGCGATGGAGGCTGCCTGTTATTGACAGAAAAATACTACCAAACCAGGCAAAATTATACGTACTATGTAAACAATTATCCGCAAACCAGCTCTCGAATTATTTATAATTTTGATGAAATTGGGGTAATGAATATTCAGGCTGACGGCAGTTTGCAGTTTGCTGAATTGATTAAAAAGCACCAAAGTGCTTCAACAGATGCTGGTTATTTGATGTCTTTTTTACCAGTTGTTACCCCAGATCAAATTTATTTGTTATTGAATGACGAAGGTGCCGATAAAACCGAGCTGACGCTCCAAAGTGTCAGTTATAATGGGCATTTAGACCAACAAATCTTACTTAAAAATTTAAATTCAAATTGCTCAATTATACCATCAGAATACAAACAAATTTCAGCCAACACTGCAATTATTTGCGCAATTCGAGATAAGCGATTTACTTTGATGAGAATAACCTTTTAAGCATTGCTCAGCATATTCAGAATAAATAGCGTTTTTGCCTTTGTAGGAATACTCTTGTTTACATTGGTATTGCGGATGTCTCCTTTTTTTCATCCGGTTGTCAGTACGGCAATACCCAATACTCCATTGGCACAGTATTTCTTTTATTGGTTTGATATTGCTCCTCAATTTGGCTTTTCGCAATACCTGTTTTCTTCCTTGCTGGTTTTTTTACAGGCCTTGCTGGTTCATTTTATTGCTTCTACACATACGGTATTGCACAAAACAACACCAATGCCAGCCTTGTTTTTTGTAATCATTAATAGCATTTATCCTGAACAATTGTTTTTAACCCCACAGCTTATTTCCAATACATTTTTATTGTTTATGCTGTTCAGGTTGTTTTACCTATATGAGTCTGAGAGCCCGCTCATGCTGGTATTTGATGCAGGTTTGTTTTTGGGATTTGGGCTCCAGTTTACTTATGATGTTTGGATATACTTACCGTATATTATTATCAGTATCATTACCCTTACTTCGTTTAGTTTAAGGTATGTATTCATAGCTATTATAGGGCTTATGCTACCCGCCTATTTTGTGGGTATTTTATTTTATTTAACAGACCAATTTGGTTCGTTCTTGCAATCGTTCCAATACAGTATTCAAAAAAGCTATTTCAACCCCATTCATACCAATGCTAGGCAAATTTTCCCTTTCTTTTTTATGCTGATACCATTGGTACAATCGTTGTTTAATTTGCAAGGGAATTTCTTTAGAAACAAAGTAAAAACAAGGCGTGTGCAATTGAGTATTGGAATTTTGTTGTTATTTGGTTTTGTTTCTTTGGTTGTAGAAAACGAAGGCTTTAAATACGGTTTGCCATTTTTAGCAACACCTGTTTGTTTGCTTATGGCAAATTATTTCAATAGCGAAAAAAGGTATTGGTTCAAAGAACTTTTGTTTTGGGGAATGTTAGGCGCTATTGCCATGGTTCAAATAGGTTTTATTTAATGTTTTATTTGTTTTCAAAAATATTGTATGCATTGGTGGCTCCAGTGAGCTTGGTGGTATTATTTTTTATAGGTTATTTAGTCAGTACCAATAAAAAATTCCTGTACACTGCTTTCTTCCTTACTGTATTTTTTTCAAATCCATTTATTGCACAAACCATGATGGGTTGGTACGAAACCAAACCTATAGCCATTCCTGCAAATGAACATTACGATGCCATTATTTTGTTGGGAGGTTTTACCAGCACCATAGAGGTTGATGGCAAACCTAGGCCAGTATACAGCGATGGTAACGACCGCATGATGCAGGCCATAGATTTATTTACTGATGGGGTTTCTCATTGTTTGATTTATTCTGCTGGCAGAGACAGTGTTTTTAACCAATACTTGCCTGAATCTATTATGGGTAAACGCTACTTGGTTAAATCTGGCATACCAGATTCTTGTATTTGGGTTGAATCTAGTTCCATCAATACCTATGAGAATGCCAAATTTACCAGAGAATTGCTCGAGCATAAAATGCCCAATTGGCAACAAAAGAAATTTTTATTGTTGAGTTCCGGATTTCATTTGCCAAGGGCAGTTGCTTGTTTTAAAAAGCAAGGTATTTATGTGGTTCCCTACGCCACAGATTTGCGCTCAATACAGAGTAAATACACCCTTTTAAATACGCTGATGCCAACTTATGGTGGCTTTGAAATTTGGACATTCTTGCTCAAAGAATGGATTGGTCAAGCGGTATACAGACTCAAGGGTTATTGTTAGTTCAATTGTCAATTAGTTGTCATTCCTTTGAATTCAAGCAATGTTTCGCATTGTTTGCTTAACTTCGCCATCTCAATTGCATGGAGCTAGTTAAAGACATAGTAGAAATAGGCTTTTTGTTCTTCCTGATCAAAGGGTTATTATGGATAGTCCTGTTTTTATTGGTTTATTTTGGCTTGATCAACAAAGAAAAAATGCGATCAATTCAGGCAAAATTGAGGTTTAGAAAAAAGAAATCTGATTAATAAAAAGTCGTTTTCTTCAAAAAAATAGCATGTACTTCAATTGAATTCCAATTGTTTCTATTAATTTTGCCCGCCCAAACAGCTAAATAAAATACAAAATGAGTAACATTACTTTTACAATGATCAAGCCGGATGCGGTTGCAAATGGTCATACCGGAAAAATCATCGACCAAATTATTCAATCAGGTTTCAAAATTGTAGCCATGAAATACATTCATTTGAGCAATGACATGGCTGGTGCTTTCTATGCCGTTCACAAAGAGCGTTCTTTTTATGGCGAATTAGTTGATTTCATGACAAGCGGTCCTATTGTTGCTGCAGTTCTTGAAAAAGACAACGCAGTTGCAGATTTCAGAAATTTAATTGGTGCAACAGATCCTGCAAAAGCAGATGCAGGTACCATTCGTAACTTGTATGCAAAATCAATTGATGCCAATGCCATTCATGGTTCTGACAGCGACGAAAATGCAGCTATTGAAGCCAGTTTCTTCTTCTCAGCATTCGAAAGATTCTAAATCAATAAATTTATTTTGATGAAAAGGTTGGAGCAAGCAATTGCTTCAACCTTTTTTGTTGATAGTTTCTGCTTATGATTCTGTTAATTTGAATCCAATACATGCAAAATTTAGCACCGTTGTTTTTATCGCTTAGTCCATTACAAGAGGCCCATAAAAAGCAATTGATGGGTATATTGCAAAATTACTTGCCAGCTATGGCTGTAGAAAGGTGTGCCGAATTGATCATGCACCACAAACTCCATTTACACATAGAAGTTGCCCGTAAAGGGCGTTATGGAGATTATGCACCACATTCTGGCCATGGAAACCGCATTTCTATTAATTACAACCTAAGCCCGTTTGAATTCTTACTTACTTTTGTACATGAATTGGCACACCATACAGCCTATGTTAAATATGGTCGGTCGCATGAACCTCATGGGGCAAAATGGAAAGAAGAATTTGTATCAAACATGAAACCATTTTTGGCAGCTGAATTGTTCCCCTATGACCTAAAGGCTGCTTTGCAAAAACACATGCTTAACCCTAAGTTTTCTCATGCAGCAGACATTGCTTTGTTAAAAGTTCTAAAAAAATACGATGCCCAAAAGCAGCATCAATTGCATGTAAATGAATTAGAAAATGGCACATTGTTTACCATACCCTCCCACCCAGAAGTATGGATGAAAAAATTAAAAAATTTGAGAACTTATGCCCTGTGTGAAGACCCACTTACCAAAGCACAGTACAAGGTACATTTGATGGCACAGGTAAAAGAAACTAAACTGGCTTCTTAAAGTCTTTCCAACATTTTATCGTGCATTTGCACCAATGTTTGCTCTAAATTGTAAGTCCAATCCCAGCCTGGGTAATGCGCTTTGAATTTATTGACATCGCTGATATACCATATATGATCGCCAATTCTGTTGGTTTCGGCGTAGGTATAGTTCATTTTATTTCCAGCTATTTTCTCGCACCAATCAATGGCTTCTAACATGCTGCAATTGGCATGTCTGCCTCCACCTGCATTGTATACCTCACCAGGTTTTGGTGCTTGGTAAAAATGCCAAAACATATTCACCAAATCAAAGGAATGAATGTTGTCTCGTACTTGTTTGCCTTTGTAACCAAATATGGTATAATGAGTGCCTGTAATGGCACATTTCATTAAATAAGCCAAAAATCCATGGAGTTGTGCACCACTGTGGTTAGGTCCAGTTAAACAACCCCCTCTAAATACAGCTGTTTTCATGCCAAAATATTTACCATATTCTTGAACCATAATGTCTGCGGCTACTTTGCTCGCTCCAAATACAGAATGTTTGGTTTGGTCTATACTCATCAATTCATCAATGCCATGTTTGTAATAGGCATGTGAGGGGTCTATCTCCCATCTTTTTTCTAATTCAACCAATGGCAAATAGTTTGGAGTGTCTCCGTAAACTTTATTGGTAGATGTAAAAATAAATACAGCTTGTTGGCAATAAATTCTGGTAAGTTCTAGTAAGTTTAGGGTTCCAGTTGCATTTACACCGAAATCGGTTAATGGTTCTTTTGCAGCCCAGTCGTGACTTGGTTGTGCGGCTGTATGTACAATTAATTTAATGTCGGTTCCGTAGGTTTTAAAAACGTTTTCTAATGCAGTATATTCTCTGATATCAATGTTTGCTGGTTTGAAATTTTGGAATTTTTCTGCCAAGCGGTTTCTATTCCACTCAGTTGAACTTTCGTTGCCAAAAAAATAAGAACGCAGGTTGTTGTCAATGCCTATGACTAAATCAAATTTTTCTGCAAAAAATTCTACAGCTTCTCCGCCAATTAGGCCACTGCTTCCGGTTACCAATGCAATATTCATATCTGCTAAAAGTATATTATGATAAAATCTGTTTCAATTGTTGTTCGTTTGCTTTCATCCATTCAAAGGTATCAAGCAAAAGTGTTTCTATATTTTTTTGTGGTTTCCAACCGTTGATTGCATGAATTTTGCTGCAATCACTTGTATAAATTCGAATATCTGCTACTCGGTTTTCGGTTACTGGATGAATGGTAATTTTATTGCCAGTTATTTCTTGACAATATTGGGTCAATTCCATCAAACTAAAACTGACATCATTGCCTCCACCCACATTAAAAATTTGCCCATTGTACAAGTCAGGAAAAGCTATTTGGTGTGCAACCAATTCGCATAAATCATCAATGTGTAACACATCTCTCATTTGTTTACCAGTTCCTCCGTATCCAATATAGCTCAATTCTGCTTTGTAAAAATGTCTGGCCAGCCACAATACCAATACACCTTGGTCTACCTTACCCATTTGCCATGGTCCGCTTAACACTCCACAACGATTAATGACTGTTTGTATGCCTCTTAAGGCTTGGTATTCGGTAATCAAATATTCAGAGGCCAATTTGGTAGCACCATAAAATGATCGGCTTCCTTCTAAAGGAAATAATTCGCTGATTCCCTTTGAGCTAATGCCAGGCAATGCTTGTTCATCTTTCCAAACAAAACGGCTCTCTTGTTCGGTAAATGCAGCATTTTCCATAGGCTGAATTGGATAAACCCTGCTCGTAGATAAAAATACAAATTGGGCTTTGTACTTGTCTGCAACTTCTAAACAGTTAACAGTTCCCATTAAATTGCTATTGATCAATGGGTAAATAGGAGAGTTGATCCCAGATAAAACTGATGGGTCTGCAGAGGCATCTATAACTACATCTAGGTGTGAAAAACCGTTAAAGTCTTCAGGGTTTCTGCAATCGCCATGCATGAAAACAACGCCTGCTTCTTTTAATCTAGCTAAATTGAGTTCAGAACCCCTTCGTTTTAAATTGTCAAAAGCAATGACATAGTACTGCGGGTACTGCTTTTTTAAATAAATGCACAAATTGGAACCTACAAATCCTGCTCCGCCTGTTATTAAAATTTGCTTTGACATGTAGCTGTTTAAAAGTGTGCAATTTTAAGTTAAAATAGCCAAAGAACCTATTTGCTGAACAATTAAGGCTGAGCTACTTTTGGGTCAAATAAACTTTTAAATTTTTCAGGATTGGTTTTAAAACCACTTTCATAAGTGCTGCCTCTTAATTCACAACCTTGAACCATGTAATAGCTACAAGGGAATTGGTCCCAGCAAGCACTGTTTTGTGTGGTAACAAAAGGGCTTTCTAGCCCCATTTGTAGTTGAGTTAATTGAACTTTTGGATACGCATCGGGTTTGAACCATGCATGAGAGCCAAATTGATGACTACTGCTTTTGAACACAGACAAAATCAAGGCCAAAGACAGAATGAAATAGGCCATTTGTTTAGGGAATAGCATTTTGTAACTGCTGCCTATGGCCAAGCCTATTAATAGCCAAAAGTAGCCAAACGCATATCTAATATGAGGTCCGTTGCTCAAACAAAAGAGCAAGCCAACCAATCCAAATAAACATACAATCCATTTGTTAGGTTGTTTGTAGGTTGATGGTTGTGCGACCAACATCAAAACAGATAGGCATACTATCAACATTACACCTTGGTTAATGCGGTCGTGTTGCAGGAACCATTTGGGTAGCCATTCGCTTAAGCTCAATTGAGCCGTTTGGGCAATAGGTGCACCTGGAATTTTGCCCCATTGTAAAATACTGAATCGCTCAAAATCCAATACACTTGCGGGTACTTTCCAATCTACATTGAATACATCTACCTGACTAATAGGATAGGCCAACCAGCCCGATACCATTACATTTCCACAGAACCAAGGCAAAACATAGATGATTCCAATTAGAGTTAACAACCCAAATATTTTGGTGTTGAATTTGAACAATAAAGCAGCCAATAACAGCACAAACAAAGGCATTGCATTGAGTTTGATACTGATAGCAAAACAAATGAGTATGCCTAACTGAATCAATCCCGTTTTTGAAAAATGGTTTTGAACAAGTTGTAAAAATTCCAATGCACAAATCATCACCAATAAACTAATTGGAAAATCAGGACTGATGCTTCCTGCAAACGCTGTTTTAAAGCTAAATACTGTAAATAAACCCAATCCAGCCCATATTCCTTTTTCTAAATATTGGGTATTGAATAATTTACTCAGTACCCATTTTAAAGTAACAATGGCCACTAAAGTATTTAAACAATACAAACTAAGGGCGTTGCCTATGCCAAAGCCAAACAAGGCTTGTAAATTGAACCACCAATTGTTATTAGACAATGGACGGTTAAAGTTTCCGAGGCCTAAAATTGTTGGAAATTTTTCAGCCCATTTCACAGCTTGTAAATGGTAGTCGGCTATGTCTCCAAATCCCGAACGGCCAATGAGGGCAATTCCTCCAATTAAAATTAAACCTAAAGTTTGCCAGTTCAATAACCATTTTTTGTATACATTCCATTGTTCTGGAAACAATGCAAATTGGCCAATAGCTACTACCAATACGCCACTTTGTAAGCGTTTGTCAATGGGTAAAAAGAAATGAACCATTGCTGTTATCCAAGCCAATAAGGCCAGTCCATAAAAAATGGTCTTTTCGGGTGAAGTTTGTTGGTCTTTTTCGCCAGTGAGTAGTTCTAATAGCCCAGTCAAAATAGAACCCCATTGAAACGTAACCCAAGTGGCCAGAAAAAGCAATAACAGTGCAATAAACATACACAAGTATAATTAGATTTCGGCTTTATTCATTGCCTGTAAAGCGTTTAGAAAGCAATCAGGGTTAAACCCCTTCATCAGCCTAGGCTAAAAATATTCAGGTTTTTTTAAAATTCCCTCCTAAATTTAGTGCATATTTGCAAGGTTATGAGCGTTAGACAGGAAAAATTTGCAGGATTGATTCAGCAGCATATTGCTGAAATTCTCCAAAGGAACAAGGCATGGGTCAACAACCAATTTGTGACTATTAGCAAGGTTCAGGTATCGCCAGATTTGGGTTATGCCAAAATTTACCTGAGTTTGTTTACAACTCCAAGCAAACAATTGCTACTAGATACGGTAAAAACCCATACCCGTGAAATTAGGAAACAATTGGCTGGAAAAATTAAAAACCAAGCCAGAATTGTACCCGAGCTTGAATTTTTTGTAGACGATAGCCTCGATTATGTTTTTCACATGGAAGAAGTATTTAAGAAAATCAATTCACAAGACCAATCAGACAACAAGGAATAAGTATAAGACATGAATTACGACCCAATCAAAAAAGACTTAGGCAATGTTTTTAATAAGCAACCTTTTTTAAGAAAATTATTCTACAAACTTCTTGATTTATTGTTATTGCGTACTTGGCATGTTCACCGTGAACTCCGTCAATGGACAGCCAATCAAAATAGTGCCAGGGTATTGGATGCTGGTTCAGGTTTTGGGCAGTACAGTTTTTATTTGTCTCGGAAGAACCCAGGTTTTACTATTGATGCCGTTGATGTTAAAGAAGACCAAATAGCTGATTGCAACGCTTTTTTTAAGCAAGTTAATTTAAACAATGTACAGTTTCAGATTGGTGATTTAACACAGCCAATTGCTGAAAATAAATATGATTTGGTAGTTTGTGTAGATGTAATGGAACATATTTTAGAAGATGTTACTGTATTTAAAAATTTCCATCAAGCTATGAAACCAGGTGCCATGCTTTTAATTTCAACACCTAGCGACCAAGGTGGCAGTGATGTGCATGAAGAAACCGGTGAAAGTTTTATTGGAGAGCATGTGCGTGATGGCTATAATGTTTCTGAGATGGCAGACAAACTGAAGGCAGCTGGTTTTGATAAAATGGAAATATTGTACAGCTATGGAGCACCAGGAAAAATTGCTTGGAAATTGAGTATGAAGTATCCAATGTTATTGCTCAATAGCAGTAAATTATTTTTTGTATTGATTCCATTTTATTATTTGCTCACCTACCCATTCAGTTTTGTATTGAATTATTTAGATACCTATACCAAACACAACACAGGCACTGGCTTAATTGTGAAAGCCTGGAAATAAACAGGAATGGGCCTCTCTTTTTCCATTGCATGGCGTTATTTTATCTCCAGGAAAAGGAGTGGGCAAATGAATGCGGTCAGCCTCATCTCATGGATTGCGCTTTTAGGATATTTGGTAGGAGCAGCTGCCTTAGTTATAGTACTTTCAGTTTTTAATGGATTTGGCGAGCTCTTTGGCTCATTGTATGCTAATTTTGATGCCGATTTAAAAATTATTCCTGCAAGTGGTAAATATTTTGCTGCTGAAAAATTGCCCTATTCATCTATTGAGCAAATAGGAGGCATCCGTTCAATTCATTTTGTCATTGAAGAAAATGCCTTATTTAGGTACGGAAGCAAACAGGCTATTGGAACCATTCGGGCAATAGACAACCATTATTTACACGACGCCAGTTTAGATACCAATATTGTCAAAGGAGAAGCACTCGTGCAAATAGGTGATAGTAATTTTGCGATCGCCGGTATTGGACTTTCTTATCAATTGGGTATTGATCCTGCAGATCCTTTTCAATTATTAGGCATATTTCTTCCCAGAAAAGGAACTGTAAATCTATACAATCCAAACAGTGCGTTCGCAGAATCTTATGTTCAAGTAGCAGGTATTTTTTCGGTTCAAGACGAAGTAGATGCTAAATTTGTATTGCTACCTGTTAAAATGGTGCAAGAGCAAATGGGCTTGACGGATGGCTATACAGCCTGTGAACTGAGAGTGCTTCCAGGGCAAGATATTGAAACCCTCAAATTACAGCTCAAATCTGTATTAGGTGATGCTTATGAAGTAAAAGATAGGTACGAACAAAGGGCCAGTTTTTATCAAATCATGCAATCAGAAAAAACCATTTCGTATTTTATATTGGTATTTATATTGTTTATAGCGGCATTCAATACCATTGGAACTTTATACATGATGGTATTAGAAAAAAACAAGGATTTAAAAGTTTTAAATGCCCTTGGTATGAAAAGAAATCAGGCCTTTTTGGTGTTTTTTTATGAAAGTGTTCTATTGGCTTTTGTTGGCGGTTTTGCTGGTATTGTTATTGGTGCATCTGTTGTTTTTGCCCAACAAGAATTTGAATGGATCACCTTGCATGAATCGGCAAATTTTATATTGCATGCCTATCCGGTAAAATTAGTATTGACAGATTTAGCAAAAGTGTTTTTAACCTTGATTATTCTTGGTGCATTGGCGGGTATTTATCCCGCCTATACAGCTTACAGGCAAATGAAAAAAATTCCGCGTTTAACAGAAAATTAAAGAAAAGGCTCGTTGAATTCGCTCAGTCTGTTTTTTATTTTTTGAACAAATGTGTTCAGTATTGATTTGATCGTTTTCATGGCTATTGTTTGATAACTTTAACGCAACACTATTGAAAATGTTTCTTAGCACAAGTGGTTTCAAATATAGGAAATCAATAGTTTTTTAATAATTGCTCTAAACACTTAATAATACCGGCTTTCACAGTTAATTAAAAATTTATTATAAATTCAAACAGAGCCAAAAAGTATCATTATTTCTTTGTTTTTGAATGGCTATTTCAGGCATACCTCAATTCTATTTTTCTACACCAATGAAATACATGTAATAATAGATACATGTTTACATTGTTCCCATTTATACAATTGAATTGCCATTGTATGAAAAAATATAAAAAGATTTAAGCGTTAAACACTTTAATGTGCCTCTAACCAATTTTTTCCAGTACCTGCTTCAACCACAATTGGAATGCCAATTGGCATTGCATTCTCCATGGTTTCTACAACCATTTTTTTCAAAGCATCAACTTCTGTAAGAGGTGCATCAAAAACCAATTCATCATGTACTTGCAAAATCATTTTTGAACCTTTGAAAATTGCAGCGTCTGATTTTAGTTTTTGCTGAATTTGAATCATGGCCATTTTAATCATATCGGCAGCACTTCCTTGAATGGGTGCGTTGATGGCATTTCGTTCTGCAAAGCCACGCACTGTATGGTTGGCCGAATGTATGTCTCTCAAATAACGCCTTCTTCCTAAAAGGGTTTCTACATAGCCATTTGATTTTGCAAAGGCAATCGTTTCATCCATATAAGTTTGTATGCCCGGATACAATTTAAAATATTCGGCAATCAAAGCAGCAGCTTCTTTTCTTGGAATGCCTAAATTTTGGCTCAAACCAAATGCAGATTGTCCGTATATCAATCCAAAGTTGACCGCTTTGGCATTGCGTCTTTCAGCAGAGGTTACTTCAGCCAATGCTTTGCCATAAACCCTTGCAGCTGTTGCCTGGTGAATGTCTAATCCTTGCTTAAAAGCATCAATCATGTTTTCTTCTTTGGCCATGGCTGCTATGATACGCAATTCAATTTGTGAATAATCTGCACTCAATAACACATGTGATTCATCTCTGGGTTCAAATGCTTTTCTGATTTCGCGTCCCCGGTCTGTTCTGATGGGGATGTTTTGTAAATTGGGATTATTGGAACTTAACCTTCCAGTAGCTGCTACAGCTTGGTTGAATGAAGTATGTACCCTACCTGTTTTTTCGTTAATTAAAAGCGGCAATGCATCAACGTAAGTTGATTTGAGTTTTTGCAATTGCCTGATGTCTAAAATACATTTGGCTATTTCATGCTCACTCAATCCCAACAATACATCTTCACCGGTTTGGTATTGGCCTGTTTTGGTTTTCTTGGCTTTAGGGTCTAATTTCAGGTGTTCAAACAATACTTCTCCCAATTGTTTGGGCGATGCAATGTTAAATGGAACCCCTGCTAATTCTATAATTTTACTCTCTAAAAGTGCAATCTCAGAGGCGAGTTCTTGAGAATAAGCATTTAAAAAATTAGCATTGATGCGAATGCCTTCTCTTTCCATCTCACTTAATACTTCAACCAATGGAAGTTCAATGTTATTGAACAATTCAAGGGCGTTTTTTTCAATCAATTCAGGGGCTAATTTTTGTTTCAATTGAAAAGTAACATCTGCATCTTCAGCTGCATATTCTTTTATCTGGTTCAGCGGAACATCGCGCATGCTCAATTGGTTTTTACCTTTTTTTCCTATCAGTGTTTCAATACTCATAGGCTCGTAATTCAAGTAAATACCACTTAAATAATCCATGCCATGTCTGAGGTCTGGTTCAATTAAATAATGCGCCAACATGGTATCAAACAAAGGCCCATTTAAATTAAGCCCGTAGTTTTTGAGGATGTTTAAATCATACTTGATATTCTGACCAATCTTACAAATGTTGTTTGATTCAAAAACGGGTTTAAAATGTGCAAGCATCTCAATGGCTTTTTCTTTTTCATTTGGGAATGGAATATACCAGGCCTCGTTCGCTTTCCAGGCAAATGAAAGTCCAACAATTTCGGCATTGTTGGTGTCTAAATCAGTGGTTTCAGTATCGAAACAAATTTCTGATTGTTGGAGCAATTGAATGGCTAAATTTTTTAATTCTTCTTCTGATTCAACCACAAAGTATTGATGGGCCGTGTTGCTTAAATTGTTTTTGGGTATAGTTGTTTCTGCTGAATCATCTGAAATTTCACTGTCAATGTTTACTACATTGTTGGTTATTGTGGTTTGTGCAATTGTTCCTTGGTTAAACAAATCAAATGCACCTGAATTTGAAGGTGCTTCGGTAATTTGTTGAGATGGAGGATAGGAATCAGCAAACAAGCGTTTAATCAGTGTTTTGAATTCAAGTTCGGTAAATATTTTTTCGGTTTCTTCTCTATCTGGAGGGTCGAGTGTCAAGGCTATTTCATCAAAATCTACTGGAACATTGATATCAATTGTAGCCAACATTTTTGAAAGTAGGGCTTGTTCTTTGTGGTTTTCTACATTTTCTTTTTGCTTGCCTTTTAGCTCATGACTATTGGCCAATAATCCTTCTATGCTGCCATATTTTTGCACCAACACTTTGGCTGTTTTTTCACCAATTCCGGGAATACCAGGAATATTATCTACCGCATCGCCCCATAAGCCTAAAATATCTATTACTTGATCTACCCGCTCAATTTCCCATCTTTTTAAAATTTCAGGAATTCCTAAAATTTCAATGTCATTGCCCATTCTAGCAGGTTTGTAAATAAAAATATGTTCTTCTACCAATTGCCCAAAATCTTTATCTGGGGTCATCATGTACACATCAAAATCAGCTTTTGCAGCTTTTTTAGCAAGGGTTCCAATGACATCATCAGCCTCAAAACCATCCATCATGAGCACAGGAATTTTCAAAGCTTTTGTAATGGCAACTATATAGGGAAGTGCACGGGTAATGTCTTCTGGTTGCTCTTCGCGGTGAGCTTTGTATTGTTCGTAGGCATCGTGTCGGGCTGTCGGTGCTGCTGTATCAAAAGCCACACCAATATGGCTTGGCTTTTCTTTTTTGATGACATCTAAGAGGGTAGTAGTATAACCAAAAATAGCAGAAGTATTCATGCCATAACTGGTAATTCTAGGGTTTTGACTGAATGCAAAATAGGCCCGGTAAACCAATGCCATGCCATCTAATAAAAATAATTTCTTGCTACGCATGCCTGCAAGATAATTGCAATAGGCTTTTATTTTAAGAACTGTGGGAAAGTTCCAACAAAAAAGCCAGCAAAAAGAATCTTGCTGGCTTGTAGTGGGCCCACCTGGAATCGAACCAGGCACCTACTGATTATGAGTCAGTTGCTCTAACCGAATGAGCTATAGGCCCGAATGAGTTGGCGAAAATACTGCAAGAACCTCGAATTTACAAATGCATTTTACATTTGTGGGCGAATACACAAAAGCTTAAATTATGCGTCAATTGGGCTTCCTTAATCAATCATTTCAATGAATAAATACCTGATACTGTGCTTAAATCTACTTCTTTTTACGGCTTCATTTGCTCAAAATCAAAGGCCACAAATTATTGAAACTGCAAAAGACAATCCAAATCGTTTGAGTCTTTTGTCTGATCATCCAGCCTATCAACAATACGTCCAACCCAACGAAAATGAGCATTGTATTTTTATTGATTCTAGCAAACAATTTCAACAAATGATAGGCATTGGAGCAGCCATTACTGATGCTGCTGCAGAAACATTTGCTCTGCTCAATAAACAAACCCAACAACAAATCATTGATGCATTTTTTGATGACAAAATTGGAATAGGATACAATTTACTCAGAACCACCATTCATTCAAGTGATTTTTCATCAGAAAGCTATACCTATATCAAAGAAGGAGATGCTTCATTGAATAGCTTTTCTATTGCGCATGATTTAAAGTACAGAATACCCTTCCTAAAAAGTGCATATAAAAAAAATCCAAACATCAATTTATTTGCCTCTCCATGGAGCCCACCCGCTTTTATGAAAAGTAACCAAAGCCTTTACAATGGCGGAAAATTATTGCCTCAATATTACCAGAGTTGGGCAAACTATTTTGTTCGATTTATAGCCGCATATGAAAAAGTAGGCCTACCAATTTGGGGACTCAGCATTCAAAATGAACCAATGGCCAAACAAAGATGGGAGTCGTGTATTTTTACTGCAGAAGAAGAAAGAGATTTCTTAACATATTATTTAGGTCCAACATTAAAAAAACAGCAGTATGCCCAAAAGAAAATTATTGCCTGGGACCACAACAGAGATTTAATTTACCAAAGAGCCCACACGCTTTTAAGCGATTCGGCATGTGCACAGTACATTTGGGGAATAGGCTACCATTGGTATGAAACTTGGGCAGGAGGTACTCAAATGCACCAGAATTTAAGCAAAGTAAAAGAGTCTTTTCCGTCTACCCATTTAATTTTTACTGAAGGTTGCAAAGAAAAATTCGATTCTTTAAAACTTAACAATTGGGATATTGGTGTTTACTATGCAAAATCAATGATCAGAGATTTCAATGCGGGTACCTGTGCCTGGACAGATTGGAATATTTTATTGAACCAAAACGGAGGCCCTAATCACAAAGCCAATTTTTGTTTTGCTCCAGTGCATGTGAATACAAACAGTTCTGAAATAACATACACAAGTGCATATTATTACATTGGGCATTTCTCAAAATACATCAAACCAGGTGCGCGAAGATTGGCCTGTTCTGTAAGCAATAGTTTTTTAGAGGCTACAGCTTTTAAAAATACAGATGGTACAATCGTTTTAATTGTACTCAACGACTCAGGAAAACCCATCCATTTCAAAACATTTTTGGGCAATCAATTTGTAGAAATAGATAGCCAACCCAACTCTATTCAAAGCATTCTTTTTTAATGGTAATGTTCCTGTTTTTGGCAGCAATGTTTTTAGTATCATTGCATAAATAAATTTTCATGTCAAAAGGCATTTCATATAAATGGTATTATGGGATTTTGAGTATACCGCTTACCTTATTTGCATTATTGCCATTTCCTTTATTGTATCTTCTCTCTGATTTTTTGCATTTTCTGTTTTACAGGTTATTTCCTTATCGCCTTCAAGTTGTTGCAAATAATCTTCAAAATGCTTTTCCAAATAAAACACAATCAGAACGCGATCTTATTGCAAAGGCATTTTACTACAATTTATTTGATGTGAGCCTTGAAACGCTCAAAGCAATTGGCATGTCTAAGCGGGCAATTCAACATAGGGTTCAGTTTAAAAATTTAGATTTACTTCAGCATTTTATACAACAAAAGCAATCCGTTATTTTGGTTGGCGGACATTCTGCAAATTGGGAGTGGACCGGCCATGCTTTGCAATTGGCGGGTATTCCTATGGTAGGATTGTATCACCCATTGAGCAATAAATGGTTTGATTGGTTCATGTATCAAATCAGGGCTAAGTTTGGTATGAAACCCATAGCCATGCAAGATATTCTTAGGTTTATGCTTGCAGAAAAAAACCAAACATATTGTTATGCTTTCATTGCTGACCAAACGGCTTCAGCCGATCAAGCTCATTGGTTAACTTTTTTAAACCAAGATACAGCGGTGTTTATGGGAACTGAAAAATTAGCTAATAAGTTCAATATGCCCGTTGTGTTTTGTGCTGTATACAGAACCAAACGAGGACATTATACCATAGAATTTGAGTTGGTGACAAATGCACCAAAAGAAACAGTACCTTTTCAAATTACGGCCAATCATACCCATCTATTGGAGCAACAAATATTGCATCAACCAGAAGCTTGGTTATGGAGTCACCGTAGATGGAAACACCAACCTCCTAACAAAAAATCAAATGTTTAAATATGGGTTACTTTGCCTGATTGCCTGTTTGTATTTTACAGCTCATGCACAAGAAAAAGTAGATATTATTTTTTACAATGGCCATATTTTTTCTTTTGAAACCATGCAAGAAACTGCGCAAGCAATGGCTGTAAAAGAAGGCAAAATTTGCAGCATGAGTTCAAATCAAATCATTAAAAAAAAGTACCAAGCCAATCAAATCATTAATTTAAAACAAGGGTATATTTATCCCTCTTGGACAGATGCCCACGGACATTTTACCGGATTAGGTATTGTAGCTGCACAGCCTGATTTAAGGCAAGCAAATTCAATGCAAGAATTGCTTGATATCTGTGTTCAATCTCATCAAAGAAATCAAAGCAAATGCATTAAAGGATGGGGTTGGAACCAAGAAAATTTTAAAAGTAAGCTCAACCCAACCAATGAACTACTCAACCAACAGTTTCCCCATATTCCGGTTTTTTTAAAGAGGGTTGATGGGCATGCAGCATTGGTAAATCAAGCCGCACTTAATTTAGCAGGTATTTCTGATACCTGTTCTCGATTTGGAGATTTCATGGTAAAAGTAAATGGCAAAGCAACTGGTTTGTTATTTGATGCAGCTGCCGATACTGTAGCGCATTACCTGAATACAATAGATAGATCAAATCAAATAGCTGCCTTATTGCGTGCACAAGCAATTTGTTTTGAATATGGTATAGGCATGGTTCACGATGCGGGTATAGATTTGCCAACTTTACATTTAATTGACTCTTTACAAACTGCAGGATTGCTCACTATTCGCATCAATGCCATGTTGTATTTAACAGATACTGCATTCGCTTTTTTAAAAAGTTATGGCCCCATTCAAAAAACCAAATTACAGGTAAATGGATTTAAGTTAGTTGTTGATGGGGCATTGGGTTCAAGAGGAGCCTGTTTAAAGCAGCCCTATTCAGATCAAACAGGTTGGCATGGAACATTCTTGCAATCACCAGAACAATTTTCAAGTTGGATCCAAAAGGTGGCCTCTAGTCCATTTCAGCTCAGTACACATGCCATTGGAGATTCTGCCAATGCTTTTGTTTTAAAACAATATGTACTGGTTTTAAATCAACAGCAGCAAAGAAGATGGAGAATAGAACATGCACAAGTGTTGGACAGCAATTTGATTGCTTATTTTGATGGAAATAATATTTTACCAAGTGTTCAGCCCATACATGCATACAGCGATTACTTGTGGGCAAAATCTCGCTTGGGAATAGCTAGAATGCAATATGCCTATGCCTATGGTAGCATGCTCACACATGCAAGTAAATTGATTATAGGTACGGATTTTCCTGTGGAATCTCCAAATCCTTTACACAATTATTGGGCGGCATTGGGTACGTTCAATCAAAGTACAGTTGCGCGTTCCAATTATTTTATCAATTCACAGCAAGCTTTTAAAGGAATGACTCTTTGGCCTGCATTTGCATCATTTCAAGAACATGAATTGGGGGATTTAAGCATTGGTAAATGGGCTGATTTTACAGTTTATGCCAAGAATTTGTTAGGATTAACCCCCAATGAATTGAAAGAAATGCGGCCTGAACAATTGTTCATTGCTGGCAATAAGGTAAAATAAAATACAGGTAATCAGATAAATGCAACTTAATTGAAAATATGTTTGTACAATATATGTACATACATATAAATTTGTACTTGTTAAATGAAACTCGAACAAGCCATACAACAAGAAAAGTTTTCAAGCGAAAGTCACAAGGCTTTTCTGAATGTGTTGTATGCAAGCAGTGTCATCAACACCATTCAATTGCGTTTTTTTAAACAACATGGCCTTTCTCCTGAACAATACAACGTATTGCGTATACTCAGAGGTCAATTTCCTCAACCAGCCAGAATTGGTTTGTTACAAGAACGCATGCTCGATAAAATGAGCAATGCTTCTAGGTTGGTAGAAAAACTCAAACAAAAAGAGTTGTTAACGAGAACTGCTTGTTGTGAAGACCGCAGACAAATGGATGTTTTGATTACCAAAAAGGGGCTTGATTTATTAAAAAAATTAGACCCTGAAGTGAATCAATTTAACTATAAAATAAAAGGCATTTCAGAAGCTGATTTTGCCCAATTGAACAAAATACTTGATCAATTATGTATCGAATTAAATACTTAAACCAAATAAATAAATTATGAAAAAGTTCATGTTGTTAGCCGCATTCGCAGGTCTGGGATTATCTGTGTTGGCTGGTCCTCCAAAAAAAATTGCTAAAGCAATTGCTGGTACTTACACAGTAGATGCACCTAAATCTACTTTCAAATGGAATGCTAAAAAAGTAGTTGGAGAGCATTCAGGTACTGCTGCATACCAAACAGGAAACATCACCATCAATTCAAACAAATTGGTTGGTGGAGACATTACAGTAGATATGGCAAGCATCGATTGTACTGATTTAACAGGCGAATACCACGATAAATTGGTAGGACACTTAAAAGCTGATGATTTTTTTGCAACTGAAAAATTCAACACTGCAAAAATTAAAATCAAATCGGCTTCTGAAATCAAAGGTGCTGCTGCTGGAAGCAATAACTACAATGTAGTTGCTGATTTAACCATCAAAGGCATTACCAAAGAAATTAGTTTCCCAGCTTTTGTAGTAATCAATCCTACACAAGTAATTGCCAATGCAGAATTAGATGTAGACCGTACTGCTTTTGAAATTAAGTATGGTTCTGCAAGCTTTTTTGAAGGTTTGGGCGACAAAGCCATTGCAAATACTTTCAATGTAAAAGTGAGAATTGTAGCCAATAAATAAAAGGGTTATATTAGAATAAGAGATGGGGAGTAAACGAGCGCGTTTACTCCCTTTTTTATTGTATTAAAAGTTCGTAAACCAATTCAGGTGGTCTGCATATCATTGCCTTTGTATCCGTTTCTACTATTGGTCTTTCTATTAAAATAGGGTGAGCAGCCAGTATCTCTAACCATTCTTCATTTGTTTTAATTTGACCTTTGTATTGTTCTTTAAACAATGCTTCATTTTTACGAATCATTGCTTCGGCATTTATTCCAGCTTTTTCAAGTAATAATTTTATTCCAGCAACATTGGGTTTAGTTTCTAAATAGTTGATTACCTCAAATGGCATTCCTTCGTTTTGTAAAATCTGCAATACATTTCGGCTTTTACTGCATCTGTTGTTGTGGTAGATTTTAATCATGCTTCAAAATAAAAACATTCTATTTAAACTTTTGGTAAAAAAAAGGCCGTTTAAAAGGCATAAAAAAAACGGGCCCGATTGCTCGGACCCGTTTAGCCTATGAAACAAATTGCGCCTCTACCCCTGGCGCAATTATCGTTAGCATGGATGAACCGCTTAATGCGTTTTGGTGTTCATTCCAAGTTTTGCTTTCAGTTTGTATGACAAAAGTAACATAATTGGAACTAAAATCAAGGTTAAAAATGTTGCAAATGATAAACCAAAAATCATTGTCCAGCTCAAAGGCCCCCAGAAAGCCACACTGTCGCCTCCAAAAAAGATATGAGGATTGAATTCGGTGAACAATGTTACAAAGTCAATATTTAAGCCTACGGCCAAAGGAATCAGGCCTAAGATGGTAGCAGATGCTGTTAAAATTACTGGGGTCATTCTGGTTTTACCAGCCTCAATCACTGCTTCTTTGTAATCCATACCATGGCTATGTAAAATTTCAGTGAATTCTACCAGTAAAATACCGTTTCTCACCACAATACCTGCAAGGGCTACAATTCCAACACCAGTCATCATGATAGAAATGTTCATTCCGGTCAAAGAAAATCCAATCAATACACCAATGATACTGAAAATAATCTCAGACAAAATAATGATAGGTTTTGAAATAGAATTGAACTGTGTTACCAAAATTAAAAAGATCAAGCCCAATGAAATTAACATGGCCCTTCCTAAAAAGGTACCTGTTTCTTTTTGCTGCTCTTGCTCCCCTGTGAGATCAATACTTACCCCTTCAGGTAATTTGTAGTTTTGAGCTGCTTTGGTTACGCTTGCAACTACTTCGTTAGGAGTAAAGCCTGAAAGCACATTAGAAGAAATAGTCACTAAACGTTTTTGGTTCTTTCTTTTTATGCCTCCAAAATTGTTCACGTAGCTAATTTTAGCAACTGATGACAATGGAATTGAGCGCAACATACCTCCCATATTCATATCTCTGAAGGTTATTTTCAGGTTCATGATTTCGTTGATATTGTTTCTTTGGTTAAAACTGTATCTCAAATTAATAGGGTATTCATCGTTTGCATCTTTAAACTTCGATACTTCTTTGCCAAATACGGCGGTTCTTAATTCCATACCAATTTGACCAGTTGAAATACCTTCTCTGTTGGCTCTTTCTCTGTCAATGATTACTTCAATTTCAGGTTTGTTGGCTTGTAAGTCAGATTTTAATTCTTCTACTCCAGGAATGGATAAAGAATCAAGGTAACGCTTTAAACCTTTAGAGGCAGTTACTATTTCGTCAAAATCATCACCAGAAATTTCTATGTTAACAGGTTTTCCGGTAGGAGGGCCACCTTGTTCTTGCTCTACCGATATTTCAGCACCTGGAATGCCTTTTACAGCAGCCCTAATTTTGTCTAAATAAACGGTTGTAGACTCACCATTTCTATTTGCAAATTCTACAAACGCCACTGTAACTTTTGCCAAATGTGGTTGAGATGAAAAAGAAGCCTCAAAATTGTTTTGCTCGCCAGCACCTACAGCCACATTTGAAATTACTGATTCCACAATCTTATTTGAATCTCCTAATACTCCATATACTTTTTTCTCAATCAATTTGGTAATGGAGTCGGTATAATTTTGATCAGTACCAATAGGCAATCGGATATAGGTATAAACGAAATTGGGGTCGCTTTTTGGAAAAAATACTACACCAGGTTTAGCTATGGCAGTTAAAATGATGGAACCAAAAAACAAACCAATAATTCCAACAATTGTCCAAATGGGCCTGCGGCCTTCCAAGAACCAGGTGATTCTTCTTTTGTAGGCTTCTTGAAAGTTTGGCCAAATTTTATTTTGCCAATTTTCTATCCATTTGTATAAAACAAAACGGTTCAAAGAATACAATCCAAAAAGCAACAAGGTAAAGTTGCCCATTCCCCAGTTTTGGAATAGATAAAATAACAACGCCAAAGTGCCGAAAACAATTGCAGTATTCTTATAGCCTTTTTTGTTTTTTCTATTGGCTTCTTCTTCTTCATGCGTCTTCATAAAATCAACCGCAAAAACAGGGTTGATGATATAAGCAACTACTAAAGATGCACTCAAAGTTACAATCAATGTAATGGGTAAATAAAACATGAATTTACCAATCACTCCTTGCCAAAATGCCAAAGGAATAAATGGAGCCAAAGTGGTTAAGGTACCAGAAAATACTGGTAGAAACACCTCGCCTGCAGCTAATTTGGCGGCTTTTTTAATTGGAATTTTTCCGTTTTCAAAAATACGGTGGGTGTTTTCAATTACTACAATGGCATCATCAACAACTATTCCTAAAGCCAATAAGAACGAAAACAATACAATCATATTTAGCGTAAATCCGATACTTGGCATGATAATAAATGCCACACACATTGAAAGTGGAACCGAAAGACCAACAAATATGGCATTGGTTGTACCCATGAAAAACATTAAAATTACGGTAACCAGAATAAAACCAATAATAATGGTATTGATTAAATCGTGTAAGGTTGTTTTGGTTTTAGAAGATTGATCTCCTGTAATGGTAATTTGTAAATTTTCTGGGAATGAATTTGCTTTCATTTCTTCAGTCAATGCTACAATTTTATCACTGGCATCAATGAGGTTCTCTCCACTTCTTTTGATAACATTTAGGGTAATGACATTTTTGTTTTCAAGACGGGCAAAACTTTCTTGTTCTTTGAAACCGTCTTCAATTTGAGCAATGTCTTTTAAATATACTGTGGCGCCTGAACCGGCTCTCACAATAATATTTCCAATGGTATGGGCATCAATAAATTGCCCAATAACATTGATAGATCTTTTTACACCATCCATCCTCAATTGCCCGCCAGAAATGGTAATGTTTTCGTATGCAATGGCTGATTCAATGTCTCTGAAACTCACTTCAGCCGACTGCATTTTATACATGTCAACATCTACTTTTATTTCACGATCTAAAGCGCCAACAATGTCTACACGGGTAATTTCTTTGAGTCCTTCAATTTTATCTTGTAAGTTCTCCGCATACTTTTTGAGCTTATCTAAACTGTAATCACCACTCAAATGCACATTCATAATAGGCATTTGTGATACGTCAATGTCTATTACCTGAGGTTCGTCTGGTAAGTCGTTTGGCAAATCGCTTTTGGCTTTGTCAACCGCATCTTTCACTTTCTGTTTGGCAACTGGCACATCAACATCTGTATTGAACTCTACATTCACCATACAGAAGTTTTGAATGGATGAACTTGTTACTTTCTTCACACCAGAAATTGATTTTACTTGCTTTTCTATTTGTTTGGCCACAAGGTTTTCCATGTCAGAAGGCGAGGTTCCTGGGTAAACGGTAGTTACCAATATTTGAGGAAACACAACTTCTGGGAATTGCTCTTTGGGCAATATATTGTAACTAAACAATCCTGTTAGGGTAATGATAATGGTAAGTATGTATATACTTGTTTTGTTATCAATAGACCAACTGGAAGGCTTAAATTCTTTTATCTTATCTAACATGTTTGAATGTTTTAAAATTAAAATTGAATGTTCTCTTGATCGTTCAAATCCTGGTAACCGGCTTCAATGATAAATTCGCCAGTGTTCAAGCCCGATACAATTTCGGCTTTGCCATTGTATGTATTGCCAATAACAACTTCTCTTTTAACTGCTTTGTGGTTGGCTTTGTCTGCAATGTAAACTACTTTTTTGCCTTCTGAGTCTTGAATTAAATTCATTGGAATAACAATGGCTTTATCATTTTTGTAAGTAACTACTTTTACTACTGCAATCATATTTGGAATAAATTGTTGACTTGATGGCAAATCAGCTTCAATACCAAAAGTTCTGTTTAATAAATTAATGGCTCTGCCGCTGTATCTCAAAGTTGCATAAACATCTTTTTGAATATCTGGAAAATGAACAATTACTTGGTTGCCCGATTTTACTTCAGCTGCATAGGTTTCTGCTAAATCTGCTTTTACTTTTAATTTGTTAAAGTTTACGATTCTGCTAGCAGGCATTCCTGGTGCAATGTTTTGCCCAACTTTAATCATCACTTCATCAACAGTTCCACTGATTGGTGATTTTAAGGTATACATACTCAAGTTCTCTTTTAAAGTTGCCAATTTTTGTTCCAAAGATTCTTTATTGGTTTTGGCCTGTAAAAATTGAATTTCGCTACCAACACCCTTTTCCCATAAAGATTTTTGTTTGTTGAACACTTCAGTCACAAACTTTAAATTGGTTTCCAAATCGCGTACTTGTGACGCAACAATTTCTCCGTCTAATTGTGCAATAGCTTGACCGGCTTTAACTTGGTCGCCTGATTTCACATAAATTTTAACAACTGTAGATGGTACTTTTGCCGATATCACAATGTTTTCGTCGCCATCAACTCTTCCTTGAACATCTACAAAACGTTCAAATTTTTCGAATCCAATTTCGCTGATAGCAACCATTTTGCTTTTTTCATTGTTTTTAGAAGTTGAATCACCTGATTGGGCAATTTCTGCTTCGAGGCTTTTTATTTGAGCTGAAATTTCATTGTGTTTGGCTTTGAGTTCATCTAGTTCTTTTTTCTTTTTTTCAATTCCTGATCCGCCTCCACATGCAACAAATGCAAGCAAAGTAAACATAGCGGTAATTTGATAAAATGTATTTTTCATATAATTAAGTTTTAATATCCGATGGCTTTTTGTAAATCTGTTTTTGCTACTAATAAATCGTACAAAGAATTCAAGTATCCTGCTTCAGCATTCAGGTAGTCGTTTTGAGCAGTAGTCAGTTCTAAACTGCTTCCAATACCCTCTTTCATTTTTAAGGTAGTTCTGTCTAAAATATCTTTTGCCAGTTTTACATTTTCTTCTTGAATCTTTAACTGCTGTTCGCTTCTCATTAATTTTGATTTGGCATTCAAGCGTTCAATTTCAATAGACTGTTGCAATAGGTTTTTGCCGTTTTCAATTTTTTTGTTGTTGATTTTTGTTTGTTGAATTTTGGCCATTTTTCCCAATCCATCAAAAATTGGTATTTGCATACTTACGCCAGCCAAAGCTCCATCGTACCATGTTTTTCCCATATCTGACAACTCATTTCCAAAAGTATTTTTTTGAATAGTTCCAAAAGCAGCAATTGTTGGCAGGTAACTGTATTGCCAGCGGTTCTTATCTATGTTGTTGAGCTTTTGTTGTTGGGTTAGAATTTGCATTTCAATTCTGCGCATATAATCGCCATTGCCCAATTGTGTAGTTTGGCTCATGTTGTTTTTAAAGCTGTCCAGGGCATCTGTTACAAGAATGCTATCGGTTAAGTTTGCGCCCAATTGTAACTTCAATGCATAATATGCAATGGCTTTGGCATCACTCACTCTTTCTTTTTGTAAGGTTAGGTTTGATAACTGTAATTTTAGACGGTCAGCGTCAATGCGGTCAATAAAACCAGCTTTAGCTGTTTCAGTTAAATCATAAGCAGTTTTACTCAGCGTATTGATGCTATTTTCTAAGCTCTTCATGTTAACATCTACCATTAAATATTGGTAATAAGCTTTTTTTACATTTGCTTCCAATTCAATATCGCTTTGTTGAACAACCAAAGAAGACAATTTTACAAACGAATTAGATGCTTTAACACCCATTAAAAAGCCACCATCAAAAATCAATTGAGAGGCAGTTGCACTGGCCGTTAAATTGTTTTTTACACCAAATTGAGCAGGTACAATAGCAGCACCTGGAGGTGTAGTTGTTCCTGGGATCAACCCGTATCTCAATAAATTGCCAAATACAACTGGGCTAATAAAATCAGGTAAGGCTGTTGTTGGGATGGTGAAATAATGCATGTAATCTAATTTGCCTGAAATTTGAGGCAGTCCCATGGCCAATATTTCATTTACTTTTTTTCTGGCAATGAGTTCATCCAGTTTTGCATTTTTTAACTGGTTGTTGTTTTTTTTGGCAAATGCGATGGCATCTTGCAAACTCATTTTTTTGATTTCGGTTTGTTGTGCATTTACAAACAAAATCAAAAGCGATAGGAGCATGCTTCCAATTAACTTGATTTTCATATTTTTTGCGTGTCTAGTTTTTCTAAATATTTATTGAAGATTTTTATTCCCTTATCTGTACAAATACCTCTGATATGGTATTTCATCATTTCAAAATGGATGTCTTTGATTGAAAGCTGGCTGTCTTGGTCATTGTCGGGGTTCACCATAAAATCAATCAGATGTATGTAGAATTTAGCGATTAAATTTTCATTGATATCTGCTTTATAATAAGCTTCCGTTTTACCTCTTTTGAGGTTTTCCATCATTTGATTGTAAATAAATTCTTTCCTGAATTGATTGAGCAATTCCCAAGCATCTTTGAAATACTTTTTTAGATCAAACAAAATGCTTTGGTTGATTTGTTTCTTTTTGTCTGAAAGGTTTTCAGTTATTTGTATCAAAAACGAAACAGGGTTTAGCTCTTGATTTCCAATTTGGTTGCAAGCGTTTTTCTCGTCACGAAGATGCTTTTCTATGCATTTGAGCACCAGTTCGTTTTTGTCCGAAAAATATAAGTAGAGGGTTTTTTTAGAAATACCCAATTCTCGAACAATATCATCCATGGTAATGCTTTTGAAGCCGAACTTCAAAAACAACAGGGTTGCCCCATTGATAATTTTTAATTTTAAATCTTCCTCCATTTTTGGTGCCGCAAAGGTAGTTTTTAAACAAGAATGGAAACTTTTTGTGTTGCAATAGTTTCCTAAGTATTTTTAATTAACAGAAAATCAGATAAATAAAATTTAATGATAACGTAAAATTAATAAATATGCGCTAGGCTTGGCTCATTTTTATGCCTTTCGTCAAAGTAGAGTCTGTGCACATTCGCTGAGTTTATAGGAGAATAATTCAATTGAAATTCGTTTTTTTGTACAAACACATCAGAAATGAATACAGCAAATCCTCCTTATTTAATAGGTATTACCGGCGGCAGTGCAAGTGGTAAAACGCATTTTCTGAACTCTTTGAGGCAACAATTTGGCTCAAATGAGGTTTGTATCATTTCTCAGGACAACTATTACAAAAGAGCATACCAGCACCAAAAGGATGAAAATGGTCATATCAATTTTGACCTTCCTGAATGCATCGATTTACATTTGTTTGCAACAGATATTGCTAAACTAAAAAAAGGTGAATCTGTTGAAATAGAAGAGTATCTGTTTCAACATACCAATGTGCAGCCTAAAAAATTGCGCTTTGAACCCGCTAAAATAATTGTTTGTGAAGGCTTGTTTATTTTTTACCAACAAGAAATATTAGAGCAGTTTGATCTCAAAATATTTATCAATGCAGACGAGGAAATTGCTTTTAACAGAAGGCTCAAACGCGATGTAGCTGAAAGAAATATTGATGAGGATTTTGTGTTGTATCAATGGAAAAACCATGTCGTACCATCTTACAGAAAATATTTATTGCCTTTTATGGCTCAGGCAGATTTAATTGTCAATAACAACGTACATTTTAACCAAAGTCTGAAAGTAGTTTCAGATCATTTGCGTTCTGTGTTGAATCAACAATAATTAGTTGATGGCTTGAGTTGCCATCACAACCCTCACTTTGAGTTTGGTTCCGGTAGCTAAAATATCAACCAAGTCTTGAATGGTTAATTCGGCATCCATCCTCAATACAATAGTTGGGTCAGCAACCCCAGTTGTTTCTCTTTTGATACTTGCTTCTAAATCAGCAGGCACAATGAGTTTGTCGTTCAAGTAATATTCTTTGCTTTTATTGATGGTAAGCGTCACTTGTTTTTTATTCAAGGTTTGGTTGTTATTTGCTTTTGGCAACAATACCTTGATCACACTGGGATTGGCTACAGTTGAGATGATTAAAAAAAACAACAACAAGAAAAACATGATGTCGTTCAGGGATGAGGTTGCTACCTCAGCTTCGAATCTTTTTTTGCGTCTGAAATTCATTGTTGCGCTTAGCTTTCAAGAATGTCAATAAATTCCATGGCAGTTTCTTGTAGTTTGTTGTTGAACCTGTCAATTCTTGTATTCAACAAATGGTATCCAGCATAGGCAATTACACCTACAATTAAACCTGCTCCAGAAGTAATCATTTTTTCGTACAAACCACCTGCAATAATTCCAATACTTATGTTATCGCTCACAGAAATATTATAAAATATTTTAATGATTCCTGAAATGGTTCCAATAAAACCTAACATGGGCGCAATGCCAGAAGTTAGACCTAAGAATCCTAAGTTTTTCTCTAATTTGTCATTTTCAATTCCGGCAACACTTTCCATCGCACTTTCAATGTCTTTGATGGGTTTACCAATGCGGTTGACTCCTTTTTCAATTACCCTTGAAATAGGGGTGTTTAAACGTTGGCAATAAGCCTTGGCTGCTTTGATATCTCCTTTGCCTAGTAAATCTTTTAAATTGGCAAGAAAGTTGGCTTCTATTTTAAATGCTTGGTGAATAAACACCCATCTTTCTATGATAAAATAAATACTCACTATTGATAAAAAACCAATTGGAATCATAATGATTCCACCTTTCATAATCAATTCAATCAAATTCAATCCTGACTGTTGTTCCATATTGTTTTTGCTTACTTTTAACTCTAAACGAAACTAAGTCTCGATTGATTGTTGTGTGCGGTTCAATTACCCACAGTTTGTATATTATTTGGTCTTTGAATCCATAAAAGTATGCAATTTGGGCTCAAGTGTAAGATTATCAGTATAATAAACCTTTTTTGCTTTTCCTGAAGTCCTGACCTATATTTGCCAACCTTAGAATAAATTGAGATAATTATATAGTTACATAAAATGAAAAGTAAAGGAGCAGTTAAATTTTTTGCGATCGCATTAGTGTTGGTCAGCATTTTCCAATTGTCTTTCACCTGGAAAACAAAACAAATCGAAAATGATGCCACAGAATTCGCAAATGGCAATCCAGACATGTACCGCAGCTACTTGGACTCAGTTTCAAGATCACCGGTTTACAATTTCTTGGGAATTAAAAAATACACCTATTTGCAATGCAAAGAGCGTGAATTGAATTTAGGTTTGGACTTACAAGGTGGTATGAACGTTACCTTAGAAGTTTCACTTGCTGATTTGGTAAGAGGTTTGTCTAACAACAATCCTGATCCTAATTTCAACAAAGCAATTGCACAAGCAAGTGAGGCAATGAAAACAAGTCAAAAAGACTATGTAACATTGTTTGGAGAGGCTTTTAATGAAGTTGCTCCCAATGCAAAGTTGTCTCCAATTTTCGCAAACCCTACCAATCGCGAAAAAATCAAATTGAATTCAACCAATGAAGAGGTATTGGCCTATATCCACGAAGAAGCCAACCAAGCCATTGACCGTTCTTTCCAAATTTTAAGAGCACGTATCGATAAATTTGGAGTAACACAACCTAACATTCAAAAATTAGAAGGAAGTGGTAGAATATTGGTAGAATTACCAGGTGTAGATAATCCTGCAAGGGTAAGAAAGCTCCTTCAAGGTTCTGCCAAATTGGAGTTCTTCCAAACTTTTGACAATCCTGAAGCTTACAAATATTTGAGTCAAATCAACGATATTCTTAAAAAGAGCACAGCTGCAGGCACTTTAAAAGTTGAAACAGATTCAACTCAAGCAGTTGCTGCAGACACAAGCAAAAGTGCATTGGCTGATTTAGGTGGAAAACCGGCTCAAGCAAAAGCAGATTCAACTAAGAAAGACTCTACTCAAAATGCTCAAAAATCTTTTGAAGAATTTGCAAAAGAAAATCCATTGTTTGCATACTTACGTCCAATGGCTGATGACAAAGGTGTTTTGGCTACAAGAGGTTCAAGTTGTGGTACAGCCATGATCAAAGATACTTCAAAAATCAACGCATTATTGAACAGACCAGAAGTAAAAGCGGCTTTGCCTGCCAACATCAAATTTGCATGGGAATACAAAGGATTTGGCGAAAACCAAGAAGGTGTTATTTTACATGCTCTTAAAACAGACAGAGATGGTGCTGCTTCTTTAACTGGCGAAAAAATTACGGATGCCAAAAGAGATGTAAGCCCAACTGGAAATGTTGAAGTAACCATGACCATGAATGGTGAAGGTGCTAAAATTTGGAAAAACTTAACCAGAAACAATGTAAACCATTGCATTGCTATTGTGTTAGACGATGTTGTTTACTCTTCTCCAAATGTTCAAGGTGAAATTCCTAATGGCCGTTCTTCTATCACAGGAAGTTATACCAGTGAAGAAGCAGGTGACTTAGCCAATATTTTAAAGAGCGGTAAATTGCCAGCTCCTACTCGTATTGTGGGTGAAGCCATTGTTGGTCCAACATTGGGTCAAGAAGCAATTACTTCAGGATTTATTTCTTTTGTGATTGCATTATTAGCTATTTTGTTGTTCATGGGCTTTTATTACAGCACAGCGGGTTGGGTTGCAGATTTAGCTTTATTTGCAAACGTATTTTTTGTAATTGGTGTATTGACCTCTTTAGGTGCAGTATTGACATTACCTGGTATTGCCGGTATCGTACTTACCATTGGTATGTCGGTAGATGCCAACATCTTAATCTTTGAACGTATTCGTGAAGAATTACACCACGAAGCTAGAAGCGTGAAGAACGGCATTTCAGAAGGATACAGACATGCCATGTCATCTATCTTAGATTCAAACTTAACTACCTTATTATTGGGTATCATTCTTTACATATTTGGAACAGGTCCTATTCAAGGATTTGCAACTACATTGATCATAGGTATTTTCTCATCAATGTTTAGTGCCATTTTCTTGAGTCGTATTATTTTTGAATTCTTGTTAGACAAAAACAAAGTCATCCATTTCTGGACCAAATCAACTGAACATACTTTCAAAAATATCAACATCAATTTCGTAGGTTCAAGAATGCGTTATTACATGTTCTCTGGAACCATCATTTTGGTGGGTGTAGTATTTTTCTTTATTAACAATGGTTTCCATTTGGGTATTGACTTCAAAGGAGGTCGTATGTATGTGGTTAGATTTGAAAAACCAATGTCTACTGAAGACTTAAAATCAACCTTGAGAACAAGTTTTGGTGAATCACCTGATGTGAAAACTTATGGCAATGATTTCAACCAAAAAATTACCACTTCATACTTAATTGAAGACCAAGGTGAAGACGCTGAACAAAAAGTTGAAACTGCTTTGAAAGCAGGTTTAGATCAAACCAATGTGAAATACGAAATCATCAGTTCTAACAAAGTAGGTGAAACAGTTTCAGCAGATATAACCATTAAAGCATTTTATGCTATTTTGTTCTCTTGCTTGTTAATGTTCGTATACATTTTGATTCGTTTCAAAAAATGGCAATATGGATTGGGCGCGGTAGCGGCTTTGATTCATGACGTATTGGTTGTATTGAGTGTGTATGTGATTTTTGAAAATGTAATGCCATTCTCACTTGAAATTAACCAAGATTTCATAGCTGCAATTCTAACTGTAATGGGTTATTCAATGACCGATACAGTGGTTGTTTTTGATAGAATCAGAGAATACTTAAATGAGCGCAATAAATCTGATTTGGATCCAGCAGAAAGAAATTCAGTTATCAATTATGCTTTAAATAGCACATTGAGCAGAACCATCAATACTTCATTGACCATCTTCTTTGTATTATTGGCCATTTTTGTTTTTGGTGGAGATACCATTAGAGGATTTTCTTTTGCACTGTTAATTGGAATTGTAATTGGTACCTATTCTTCAATTTGTATTGCTACTCCAATTGTAATTGACTTCGATAAAAAGAAGAAATAACCAATTCATCAATCTCTTTAAAACGGATAGTAAATAGTTTACTATCCGTTTTTTTTGTTCTTAAATTTGGGCATTTCACGGTTTTGTATGGATAAATACAAATTGCCTTGCTTGTTAGTTGGCTGGTTTGCATTGAAATTCGTAGCATGAGAGCAATTAAAAATGTATTAGCTGTATTGGCCTTTGTATTGGCCTTTCAATTTACTCAAGCACAAGATCTAGAGCCAAAAGGTAGAATCAAAGATCCAAAGAAGGTAAGCGAAAAGGCTCATAACTTATTTATGTCACAAAGACTAGAATTGGCAACCAAGCAAAGAGATTCTTTGCATGCAATGGTTGTGGCTTTCCATAAAGATACGTTGCAGAGAGGTGAAGAATTCAGGAATTTAATGGCATTGCATCAGCAATTGAGCAAAGACAAATCTGAACTTTCTGCTCAATACAGAAAGCTGATAGATGATTACCAAGATATGAATGACCGCTATACTGATTTGATTAAATCGAGTATGAGCAAAACTGAGCAATTGAACATTGCTCTCAAAGAAAAAGGCGACTTGCTACAAATTAGAGAAAAGAAATTGGCTGAATTGGAAGCCATTATTAAAAGACAAGATTCATTAACAAATGCCCTGAGCGATATAGTTAAGAAAGCACTCTTAAGTTTTAATTCAGATGAATTAACGGTTGAAATGAAGAATGGTAAGGTGTATGTTTCTTTAAGCGATAAATTGTTATTCAAATCTGGTAGTGCTGATGTAGAAGAAAAGGGTTTAGATGCCATTAAAAAATTGGCTGAAGTATTGAACAAGAACATGGAAATAGATGTGTTGGTTGAAGGTCATACCGATAATAAGCCGATTAAAACAGCTGTTTTTGCTGACAACTGGGATTTAAGTACCGCAAGGGCTAATAATATTGTTCGTTTATTGAGTAGCAACTATGCTGTTGAACCTAAAAGATTAACTGCAGCGGGTAGGGGAGAGTATCAGCCAAAAGCCAATAATGAAACAGCTGAGGGAAGAGCTAAAAACAGAAGAACAGAAATTATTCTCAGCCCCAAATTGGATGAATTGTATAAAATCATCAATAAGAAAAGATAGAAGTTAGCAAGCTGTTCAACCGAGATACTTGCCTATCAGGAGCTGTCTTGATACTCAGACTAGAGAGCTAAATAGGGAATAAAATCGCTTAGTTTATTTAATTTAAAATCTGCCAAGCACCATTCAGGTCTTTCATATTGAACAGGGTCAGGAACAACTGTACAAAGCATTCTAGCAGATTTTGCTGAGAGCATTCCATTGATTGAATCTTCCAATACCAAGCAATTTCTTGGGTTTGAATTCAAGCTATTTGCCGCTGTGATAAAAATTCCTGGATGCGGTTTGCCATAAGGCTCGTGTTCTGCCGAAAACAAATCAGGTATCCATTCTGACAAATGCAGCTTTTCAACAACGGCTTCAATTAATACCATTGAAGATGATGAGGCAAGTGCAATTTTTTTATGTTTAGATTGCAATACCTCTAACAGTTCATATACACCCTCCATGGCTTTTCCATCTTTGTGAATGTAACCAATCATGCATTCAATGATGTCTTGCTCAGTTTTTGCAAAATCAGGTGATTCCCATGGTTGGTAATGGTACCAATAGGCAACAACCTCTGACAACCTAAAGCCCATTACCTCTCGCAACAAGTCATCGGTTAAGTTCAAACCAAGTGCCCCAAAAACTGCTTTTTCGGCTTTCTTCCAAAGTGGCTCTGAATCTATCAGCAAGCCATCCATGTCAAATAAATAGGTGTCTATCTGATGGAGGTTCATGCCTGCATGATGCTTTCAATGTGTTCAGGTTCAACTGGAATATGCTCCATTAAATCTATACAGCCATTGTCTGTGATGAGGATTTCATTTTCTAAACGGATGCCAATGCCTTCTTCTTGTATATAAATACCAGGTTCGCAACTAAATGTCATACCTGCTTTCATGGGTTCATAGCGCATACCTACATCATGCACATCTATGCCTAAGAAATGACTGGTGCCATGCATAAAATAACGCTTGTATGCTGGCCAGTTTGGATTTTGGTTTTTAATATCATTTAAACTCAGCAGTTTTAAATCTACCAATTCTTTTTCCATAATTGCACCAACTTGTGCTTGGTATTCCATTAACATTACCCCAGGTTTTAAAAGTGCTTTTGCTGCTCTCATCACGTTGAGTACAGCCCAATAAACTTCTTTTTGTCTGTTGGTAAATTTACCATTCACCGGAATTACACGTGTCATATCACTTGCATAATTGGCATAATCTACCCCGCTATCAACCAATACCAAATCACCATCTTTACAAGTATCGTTGTTCTGTGTATAATGTAAAATACATGCGTTTTTTCCACTTGCTACAATTGGGTGAAACGAATGACCATTTGCTCTATTTCTCATGTATTCATGAATGATTTCGGCCTCAATCTCAAATTCAGCCACACCAGGTTTAACAAATTTCAACAAGCGGGCAAACATCTTTTCACTGATAGCTATCGCCTGTTTCATTAACTGCAATTCTAATTCAGATTTGATGCTCCTCAAACGCTGTAACATAGGTGCAGCTCTTTCAAATTGGTGTAATGGATAACGTTCTTTGATTGCAAGAGCCATTCTCAAATCTTTGTAGGGTGTTTGAATCACTGCACGGTCGTTCTCATTTAAATTTAAGTAAATGTTTTGTGCGTAATTGATGGCACTGTGAATCTTTGCTGCATAATCATCTATCCAATATACATGTTGAATGCCACTGACTGCTTTGGCTTCTTCAAGTGTTAATTTATGCCCATTCCAAATCACCATTTGCTCATTTGTTTTTTTAATGAACAAGGCTTCTCTCATTTCAGGTACTGGACAATTTGGAGAAATTACCAAAATGGATTCTTCTTGGTCTACACCGCTGAGCCAAAATAAATCACTGTTTTGTTTGAAATGATGTGTTGCATCTCCATTCCAAGGATGTTCATCATTTGAAAAGAAAATAGCTATTGAATTGGATTTTAATTCTTTTTGGAATCGGATCCTGTTTTCAATGAATAACTGTGAGTTGATTTGATCGTATTTCATGTAAGATTATTGTATTCTAAAAAATAAGTCAGTTTTAAATTGGGTACTGTCTTTTACCATGGTTGGGTCGTTCATGTAAAATTCTATAGGTGCTCCAATGGCTTGAATTGATTGTTCTTTCAAATAATTAAATGTTGCTTCATATACAGGAGCAATTTCTTTGTAAGGGCCAGTATAATGAATGACAAAGGCTTTACAAGAGTCTATTCTACCTAACTTTAGTGATTCAGATTCTTGCATGGGTCTTTCAATGCGAATGCCCGCTTCTATATCATAAATGCCATTTTTTGCAGCGTAATTAATGGTAAACGGCGAACCCTTAAAAGGAACTTCTTGCTTTTTAATGGCATCAATTAAATTGGAAAAACTGGTACCTAAAAACTGGTTCAATTGCTCTTTTTTAACTTGTTTGCGAATGCCAATATACTGAAAAGATTCTAACGCAATTACATCTGTTTCATAGCCCATAATCAAAGGTTTTTCACCTCTTTTTTCTGCAATTTCTTTTATTTTTTCAAGTCCTTTGTCAAAATCAGGCCCCATCATTTTATCCATTATCAGGCCCCAATATCTGGCATAAGGATTATTGCCTAATTTTTTACTCAAAACCCAACTCAATTTGGTTTGTGCACCCTTTCCTTCAATTAAAAACTGTAGTTGTGCATCTCCCATGCCATTCATGCTCAATGTTAAATCTATTCTCTCATCTGGCATACAAGCATCTATTGTCATTTTACCAGTTCCTAAATTGTGGTTGTCGCTAGTCCAAGAGTACCAAGCTCCTTTTCCAATTGCAGGTTCACTGTAATTCCACAGGGTATTTGGGTCTATTTGGTGCCATGGACTCCATGTGGGCCATTGGTTTAAATCATTGATTAAATTGTAAACAATGGATGCCCTCGATTTTACATAAATGCTTCTTTCTACTTTTGCATTGTCTGGAAGAAATAGGCCAATTACACCAGCAACACCTACTATAGAGAGCAATAAGATGATAATAATTTTTACAAATCTCATTTCAATATAAAGTTAATAATTATCTCCTGTTTATTGAAATTATTTGGTATTTAAACTGAATGAGGCTGCACACCAATCGCCATTAATTACTGAGCTGTTTAACTTCCAACCTGCTTGTTGAGCTGCTAAATTTAAATCAGTTAAATCCTTTTCAAGAAATCCACTGATGTATAATTTGCTTTCAGAATGGCTATGGTATTGAAGTTTTTCAAAGCTATGCATCAATACATTTTTATTGATGTTGGCAAGGATCAAATCAAATTTTTGCTCGGGTTCCAATACTTCTAAACCACCTTTTTTGAAGGCAATTCCCTCTAGCTTGTTGAGTTCTAAATTTTCATAGATATTTTCAGAGGCCCATTCATCAATATCGTTTGCAAACAAATCTGTAGCACCCAATTTTTTTGCCAATATAGCTAAGATGCCAGTTCCCGATCCATAATCAAAGACTGATTTCCCAGGCATTTCTTCTTCTAACATCAACTCCATAATGGAAGCTGTAGTTTCGTGGTGCCCTGTTCCAAAAGATGTTTTGGGTTGGATCAATAATTCTAGTGGATATTCAGGCTTGAGTTGGTGAAATGGCGCACTGATTCGAATGGTATTTTTAATGATTACAGGTTGAAAATTTTGTTCCCATTCTGTATTCCAATTTTGGTTTTGGACCAATTTTTCTTGAATTTGATTGTTGTCAATGCCATATTGTTGACAAATTTCATGGAACAACTCTATGTTCAAGTCTGTTTCTAAAATATATGCCTCAAAGCCTTCATCATTTTCTAAAAAACCTTCAAATCCAATTGCACTGAATTCAGCAATTAAGAGTTCTACTAATTCTGTAGAACAGCGTATTTCAAAAAGTTGATAGGTATTCATTGACATGGTTATACAGGATTGAATTGTACAGCGAATTAACTATTTTTTAGAGGATATCATGCCTTTTGAATGAAATTAATCAGGCTTGATGCTAAAATTGGTAGCTGTTAAATGTGGCATTTAGCTTGTAGGTAATAATTGCTTCAAATGTCTTTAAAAAAAATAACCCGATTTGAATTCAAATCGGGTTATTTTTTATTTGTCTGCTAGTCTTTGTTTGATGTCTAGTCGGTGTTTTCTGGCAGTATCGATAGCTATATCGTATCCGGCATCGGCATGTCTGATGACACCCATTGCAGGATCATTGTGTAAGACCCTTTTGAGCCTTTTTTCTGCTTCAGGTGTTCCATCAGCTAAAATAACCATGCCCGCATGAATAGAATAGCCCATACCAACTCCGCCACCGTGGTGAACACTAACCCAACTGGCTCCTCCGGCTGTATTAATCAATGCATTTAAAATAGGCCAATCAGCTACAGCATCTGAACCATCTTTCATGGCTTCAGTTTCTCTATTAGGTGATGCTACCGAACCTGTATCTAAGTGGTCTCGTCCAATTACAATTGGGCCTTTTACTTTCCCATCTCTTACCAATTGGTTAAACGCCAGTGCCGCTTTTTCTCTGTCACCCTGCCCAATCCAACATATTCTGGCAGGAAGTCCTTGAAATGCAATGCGCTCTCTAGCCATATCTAACCACCTATGCAATGAAGTGTTTTCTGGAAACAAATCTTTCATGACTTGGTCGGTTACATAAATGTCATTTGGGTCGCCACTCAAAGCTACCCATCTGAATGGGCCTTTTCCCTCACAGAATAATGGCCTGATGTAGGCAGGAACAAATCCTGGAAAAGCAAATGCATTTTTAACGGCTCTTTGGTCATGTGCTTGACCGCGTAAATTGTTGCCGTAATCAAATACAATTGCGCCTTTTTCTTGCAACTGAATCATCAATTTTACATGATGAGCCATAGTGTCTAAAGAAACTTTTACATATTTATCAGGATCTGTTTTACGCATTCTGTCGGCTACTTCTTCAGCCAATCCTTCAGGATAATAACCATTCAAAGGATCGTGGGCTGATGTTTGGTCGGTTAACAAATCGGGTACGATGTTTCTTTCTATGAGTCTTTCTAATAAGTCTACCACATTACAAACCACTCCAATAGACAAGCGTTTTCCTGCAGCTTTGGCCTCTAAAGCCATATCAATGGCTTGGTCTATGTTTCTGCTCATTACATCTAAGTAGCGAGTTTCTAAACGTTTTTTAATTCGCCACTCTACCATTTCTGCGGCCAAACAAACCCCATCACACATGGTAACAGCTAATGGTTGTGCACCACCCATACCACCTAAACCGGCAGTAACTGTAAGTGTACCTTTTAAACTACCTCCAAAATGTTGTCTGGCAGCTTCAGCAAATGTTTCATAAGTGCCTTGAACAATACCCTGTGAACCTATGTATATCCAGCTTCCGGCAGTCATTTGGCCGTACATTATTAAGCCTTTTTTATCTAATTCGTGAAAGGTTTCCCAATTGGCCCATTTAGGAACCAACATGGAATTTGAAATAATGACTCTTGGTGCATCTTTGTGTGTTGGAAGAATACCAACTGGTTTACCCGATTGAATTAACAATGTTTCGTCATCTTCAAGGTCTTGTAAAGCTTTAACAATTAAATCAAAACTCTCCCAGTTGCGTGCTGCTTTCCCAATTCCGCCATATACAATTAACTCTTCTGGGCGCTCAGCTACATCTGGGTCTAGGTTATTGTGAAGCATACGCAATGCTGCTTCTTGAACCCATCCTTTGCAACTTAATTTATTTCCTGTAGCAGCATGTAAATCACCTCTGTTTGTCATATCATTTCAAATTTTGAGCAAAATAAATAGATTGAAATTGATTTCCTTATCCGAACTCAATTTTATATTAAACAAATTAGCTTCAATTTGTTTTATTTGTATCTGAAATTTAAGCATTGAACAGGCTCAATCAATACATTGTTTTTGGATTGCTGGTGGTATTCAGCTTTCAATTATTGCCTGCAAGTCTGTTTCAGCAACAACTGTTGCAACACATTCAGGCTATTCAACACACAGACCAACATCATCAGTGTGAATTTGATCAGCTTTTGTGCAACAGTCAACTGCTCAAGCATGATTGTGATCACAAAGGGCATATTGCAGCAAAAACAACTACCAAACAGCATGTTTTTGTTCAAATCCTATCAGCAAGTATAGTAGAAGGAGTTATGGTTCAATTGCAGGGTCAAATCTACGTGCAATTATTGACCAGGTATTTCTTTCATTTTTCATCGAAGAGTCATTTAGCAAATCTACAAAGGGGTCCACCCAAACAGCATACCTAAGTCATTTCATTTCTAAAAATAAATTAAAGTATCTATGCAGAGAATCAATATATTTTGCTTGGTATTTTTATTGATTTCAGTTACGAAAACAGTGTCTGCTCAAAATAGTCCCTATCAATTAACAATTGATTGTATAGACAGCCTATTAGGTGAACCTGTTTCTAATTGTGAAGTAAAAATTGCCGAGCTCAACATCATAGAACATGCCAATCAATTTGGTCAGGTTCAATTTGAAAATTTGCCAATAGGGCAATACCGTTTGGCTTTTAAAGCCAATGGTTACCATGCTTTTCATAAAGCAATCGAATTCACACAATCAATGGGTATTCAAATTCAATTGTGTCCGCTTCACATTCACTTGCACGAAGCAACGGTGTCTGAATCAAACAATACTTCATTTTTTAAAAGTAAATTGTACGGAATCAATCCTATTTTGAACAAAGAACATTTGTTCAAAACAAATGCCTTGAACTGGAGTCAATTGTTAAAAGCATTGCCTGGAGTTTATTTAATTCAAACTGGACCTGTTAATAGCATTCCAGTAGTTAGAGGTTTGCATACCAATCGCATAGTATTGGTGCAGCAAGACATTCGTTTATACAACCAACAGTGGGGGCTAGAACATGCACCCGAAATAGGCACTGCCAATATAGATAGAATTCAATTGTTGAGAGGACCCTTGGCATTGAAATATGGCTCAGATGCCTTTGGAGGTGTTTTGCTCAATATAGCTCCAGAATACTTAAAAACTGCTGTTATACAAAGCAATACTCAAATGGGTTTTCACTCAAACAATCGCACATTTTCGGTAGCAGAATTCATTCAGTTCCGGCATCAAAAAGTAGCAACACAGGTATCATTTTCGTATAAAAAAGGTGCCGATGCCCAAAGTCCTAATTATGTGGTTTCAAATACAGGTTTTCAAACACTTACTTTCCAAACCAATTTGTTGTACTTGATTTCTAAAAAAGCAACACTAGAAAACAGGTTCTCATTTTTTCAATCCAAAATGGGTATTGCTGCTGCAGCTCATATCGGTTCAACTTCAGATTTATATAGAGCCATCCACAGTTCAGTTCCTTTATTGGTTGCGCCTGCAACATATAACATTAACAAACCTTACCAAGATGTGCGCCATCAACAATACAGTTGTAAATTGAATTACCAATTGTCAAAAGCACATGCCATTCAGGGGGTGTATATGCTCCAATACAACCAAAGAAGCGAATTTGATAAAGGGGTTGCTTGGAGCAATCAATCAAAAAATGAGCCTGCCAATGCCTACCATTTACTTACACAAGGCTTACAGTTTATTTATCAGTATAACACCAACCAACTCCAAACTGAATGGGGTATTGATTGTGTCAATGGAAAGAATCTAACAACGGGCATTCAGGATCCGTTTATACCCAATTATTCCCAAGTGAGTACAGGTGCATTTGGCCTTACAACTTTTAAATACAAACAGGCTACAATTGAAGGCTCCTATCGGTTCGACTACAAGTTGCAACAGGTTTATTACCGAGACCCTTCAAATAAAGTGAATGCGCCTCAATTCAATTATACAGGCAATTCTTTTGGATTGGGAGTTGCTATTCCAGTAGTGTCAATGGCAAATTTTCAGGTTTCAGCTTTAAAAGCCTGGAGAGCGCCTGCTATCAATGAAATGTTTAGCAATGGACTTCACAATAGCATGGCAAGCTACGAATTGGGTAATGTATTGTTACAAACAGAGCAGGCTTTTAATCTCGAAGCAGGGATGCAATTCAAATGGAATAAAACCAGCATTAAAACCAATGTATTCATGAATGCAATTGATGGTTATATTGTGTCAGTTCCAACAGGTCAAGTTACTTTAACCACAAGAGGTAGTTTTCCTACATTTCAGTTCAATCAACAAGATGCACAGTTTAAAGGGATAGAGATATCTTTGGTGCAATTAATAGGGAGCCGCTTTAAATTTTCTGGTCAAGCTCAACTGTTAGATGCCATTGACAAGCATACTAGATTGCCCATTTATGGCATTCCCCCTAATCAATTATATGCTTCAGTTAGTTACTTTTTATTCAATAAAAACACTCAAAGTCAATTGGAATTTAACTTAGATTGGAATGCTGTTAATTCTCAGTTAAATTACATTAAAGAACTAGATTTTATGTCTCCTCCACCTGCTTATCATTTGATACATTTTGCTGCGCAGGTAAACGTTAAACAAAAATTTAAGATTCAATTTCAAGTAAAAAATATATTCAATGTTGCTTACAGAGATTACATGAATAGGTTCAGGTATTTTTTTGATGAACCCGGTAGAAACTTTACAATACAATGTTCCATACAAATTTAATTACAATGCATAAATTAGTTTTTTTTTCATTGGTGGCAAGTTCATTTATAGCCTGTAACAAAGGCGATGTTTCACAGCCTCAAATGCGCAACAATGAAGAGCAAATAACAACTGTTCAAATCAACGCTTTTAAAACAGATAAACCCGATTCTGTATTTGGAATTGTTTGGAGGGATTTAGATGGCTTTGGGGGCTTAGATCCTAAAATTGATATCATGCAATTGCAAGCAAATACAAACTATCAATGGCATTTGGTTTTATTGAATGAATCGGTTTCACCTGTTGATACCATTTCAAATGAAATTTTAAAAGAAGCAGATGTACACAGATTTTTTTATTTGCCCGATTCTGCAATCAGTTCCTTGGTTCAAATTCATATCTTAGACAAAGACAATCAATCTAAACCACTTGGTTTAAATGCTGCAATTCAGGTATCACCATTGTTGAATAATTTAACAAGTGCAAATGGGAATATCCGTATAATATTGAGTCATTATGACGGCATTCCTAAATCAGATTTGCCTGCTCCAGAATCAGATATGGAGATTGAATTTCCTGTTATAATTGTTAGGTAGCAACCAGAATTATTTTTTTCTGGTAGTGACTTGTTCAATACGTTTTTCGTAGTGTAGCCCTTTAAATATTTTATTGACATATATGCCAGGTGTGTGTATTTGATCTGGATCAAGCACACCTGGTTCAACCAGTTCTTCTACTTCAACAATGGTTGTTTTTCCTGCCATGGCCATCAATGGATTGAAGTTCCTAGAAGTTGCTCTAAAAATAAGGTTTCCATGAGTATCTCCCTTCCAAGCTTTTACTATGGCATAATCTGCATCAAATGCATATTCCATTAAATAAGTTTTGCCATTGAATTCGCGGCTTTCTTTGCCAATAGCTACTTCAGTACCCACACCTGCAGGAGTATAGATAGCAGGCATTCCATAACCTGCTGCCATGCATCTTGTGGCTAATGTACCTTGAGGAATTAACTCAACTTCTAATTCCCCACTGAGTAATTGTCTTTCAAATTCTGCATTTTCACCAACATAAGAAGCAATCATTTTTTTGACTTGTCTGGTTTTTAATAACAAGCCAATTCCAAAATCGTCTACTCCAGCATTATTTGAAATACAAGTTAAATTTTGCACTCCACTTTTTACCAAAGCATCAATGCAATTTTCTGGAATGCCACACAATCCAAATCCACCTAACATGATCACTGAATGGTCTTTGATATCTTTGATTGCCTCTTGGGCATTTGCTACTACTTTGTTTAACATATTATGCAATAATTGCTGATAATTGACTGTCGCAAAGTGCTTGGCAAATTGCTTTCATTTTTTCTTTTTCTCCAGTTTTAACGGTTGCTTTTCCTTTGTAATGTACAAGCATTGCACATTGTTCTGCTTGTAAATAATCATGTTCACATACATCTACCAAACACTGAATTACCCAATCAAATGTATTCACATCGTCATTCAATAAAATGACTTTTGTTTCATCAGTAGTTTCGTCTATAACATCAACATCTGCAAACAACTCCTCTTGAGTTCCGTTTAAATTAGCTGGTTTTATTTGGGCCATTTAAATTAGACAGTTTTGGGTTTGAAAGTAAATTTATTTTCTGTACCACTCATCAACCTTTTAAGATTGCTGCGGTGCGTATAAATAACCATGATTGCTATACCAATACAAAAATAAATAAAAAGCATTTCGTTTCCATGAATGGCAAATACATATAATGGGCTTAAAATACAGGTTAGCATAGAGCCAACAGAAATGTATTTAGTTAACCAAACAACCAATACAAAAGTAAGCATGCAAATCAATGATACCTTCCAACTCAGAGCAATCACAAGTCCTAATAACGTTGCAATACCTTTACCTCCTTTAAAATTTGCAAATACAGGGTAAATGTGTCCAACAACTGCCATCATACCAAAAAGCATTTGGTAATTCAATAGGGGAGTATCTATTCCCAAAGGCAACAACAGGGCAACATTTGCTGCTAAAAAGCCTTTTAAACTATCTAAAAATAGAACAGTAAACCCGGTTTTTTTGCCAAGTACTCTCAGTGTATTCGTAGCCCCGGCATTTCCACTTCCATGTTCTCTTACATCTATTCCGTAGAAAGTTTTGCCAATCCAAACCGAAAATGGAATGGAACCTAATAAGTATGCAAGCAAGCAGCCAATTATTACAAAGGTCATAAGCGTTATTTTTTTAGTCCTCTAACATATTTATTTCGTTCAGAAATGTTTCCAAGTTTAAGTTTGTAATCTTCTTTCTCTTTCGAAATTTTATCAACATTGTTTTTGATGATTTCATTGAATAACAAATCAGAACTGAGAACAGTCATTAATCCTCTTTGGTACTTAAAATAATACCAACTGCCTTGCGGTGGCTGAATATAAAATGTGAGTTCATCTCCTCCTCTTTTTTTAACCAACTCAAAGCGGGCTTTGATGCGTCTTTCAATGGGGTATTTATCAATGTTTTTGAGGCCAATTTCACCATTGTTTACAAAGGCTCTTTTGCTAGTTTCCCAAGTCAAAGGCAAATCTGTTATAAAAAATGTTTTGTGCAATTCATCTAAGTTTTTTCCGGCCAATTCATCCTCCAAGTTTTCGTCTAGTTTCTTAAATGTTTTGTCATCAACTAAATTGGGAATGCTGTATTTGAGAACCCTATTGTCAAAATAATTGGTGGCATCGCCTGCTGTTTGTTCCACCAATGAATCTACCATTAACTTAATGGCTTGGCTAGGTAATATCATATCCATGACCATACTGAGTTTCATGGCAAATGTTGTGTCTGCTAAATTTAAACTCGCATATCCTGCAGCTTTCAATGAAAATCCTTGTGTTTCCATTCCAAAATTAAAACGGCCATCGCCATAGGCAATTTGTTTTTGTTCGCTCATCGCAAAGAAATTACCCCTTTTTTCATTGCCATATATCTTACCTAAACTTCCTATCCTAAATTCATCTAATTGTTCAAAATAGGTGAAAGTCCCTTCACATTTGAGTAATTCTTGGTCTGTGGTGTTCCTTTTTCTTGAGAAGAAAGTACTGTAAACGTGTGTTGAGTCATTTGAAACAAAAAATCCGGTAGAAAGTGTTTGCCTATTTAAATTGGTAATAGGTGGTGTTAAAGGTATGTATATTGAATCAGGATTGATCACAGAAGCTGCCCTAAACCAATCTGTTTTTGGAAGAGGCATTTGGTGTATGGCCTTGAAAAATCCGTTGTATTCTAAGTTTTTGTTAAAACTTTTCAAAATGGCATTTCCCCTGAAACCAATTTTTGGCCCCACCATAAAATTAATGGAATCTGGAATCAATGTCTTGCCTTCGAGGTAGCTTCTTTCCGCAACATAAATTTGATCAAGGTAGAATTTTTGTTCTTTTTTATTCTTGTCAAAATAAGAATAATTTCCTGAACCTCTACAATCTAGTTTTCCATTAATTTTAATGGTTACCTTGTCAATTTTATGGTATTGGGTGATGGTATCGGCTGTAATTTTAGCATTCAATAACAGATCCATTTCAGCTTGTTCTCTCACTATAGCTTTGCCGCTGTCAGGTACCACTTTAGAATCGGCAATTAAGATATGAGGAATGCCTCTACAGGTCATGGTATAATCATCAAGGGTCATGAAATTACTCGCACAAGAAAAAATCAGGGAGTCTTGGCTAGCTCTTGTAGATATTAAATAACTGGCTGCACGAATATTGTTGTTATTGACAGGTCCGGTAAACGTGAGTGTTTTCGGAATCATCTCCCAATGCAATTTTTCAAATGAACCTTTGTATTGGTTCAGGTAAAAAGTATTGTTTATAGCTGGAAAGTTTTTGTAAGTAAAGTCAGCAAATTTCAAGTCTAAGTTTACATATGCCTTTACAGGTTCTGTAACAAATGCTATTTGACTTGTGTCTTTTGGGTTTCTTTGTCTGAATATGGCGTCTTTTGAAAGCACTTCTACCGGTTTTAATTCAAACATATCGGCAATTAATTCTCCTCCCTCAATTTCCATTCTTCCTTTGGCGTTCATGGCATGGGGTGTTAAAATAATGGTGCCATATAGTTTAGCTCCATCATATGCAATTTTTAAAGGATCGCCATTGTTGCTAATAAACATCGTGTCTTGGTAGGGGATCCAATGGTTGTATACATCTGGAGACCTAATGATTGTTGGAAACAACGATGTTCTGTCATTCTCAAAAAAGTAAGAACTTGAATTCATTGAGTCTAACAAATACACAAAACGTTTCGAATAACTTCTAGAAGCCAAATAGCTAATCATGCCTGAGCCAATCAAACCATCATTGCTTAAGCTCAAGTCTTGTATTGCAGTACCTTTACCACCATATAGGCTGTATTTATAACTTGAATCAATAGGTATGAAAAAACCAAGTGATTGGTCTTTTTGTAAATAAATTTCGTGGCGCATATCTGGTAAAATACCTCCAGAAACAAATGTTCCTTGTAAGGCCAGGGAGTATAAATTTAAATCACTCAAACTGTCTAGTACAAACGGATCAACGGCAAAATAAAACCTGTTTCTATCGTATACACCCTTTTGAGTACTTGGGTAATCGTAATAGACTTTAGAGCCTACTTCTGAGGTGAAAATTGGGTATTTAGCAATATGTCTTCTGCCTGATTTGTTATATGGATGGTCTATTTCAAGAGTTCCATAAATATTTTGTAATACACTTTTTACATGTACGAGTTTTCCTAAAGAATCGTCGTCAAATAAAAATTTCAAAGAATCAATGTTATTGAGCCTGATTTTAAAAGGCACATAATCAAATACAAAATTGTTACCATAAAAGTCTGCTTTACCAGCTCTGAGTTTTCCAGAAAAACTCATGCCACGGTCTTTCTTTACTGTAATAATTTGTTCTTTTGGAATGATGTATACATTTTGAGAGTCACTAAAATTAAATTTAGGTACACCTTGAACTACTAGGTCGTTGTTTTCTAAACTAATAAAACCGTTAGGAATTGAGCTAATGGTAGATTTAAATGCTATGGCATCATAGTCGGTTCTTCCATTGTGTGCATTTACAAAGTCGATGAGTTTTCTTTTTACATAAACCATGTTTTTAGGGCCATCAAATTTGATAAAACCACGGTCATTTAAATCAATCATTTGGATGCGTAATTCACTGACATTGCTTTTGAATTTATTGGCATAAAATTCTAAGCTAAACGAGTTGGTATTGAATTCTTCTGTAAATTGTTTGATGCGTTGAAGGGGGTTGTAATTTAACATGCCACCTATTTTTTCATACTGTACATCTCTGAAGAAATTCAAAGATTGGAATACAGCGGGTACATCTCCAGATATGTTGTCTATGTCTATTTTGGGACTATTGACATCCCATTTAATTTCATCAACCCAAAATTCAATGTTGTGATAATAATCTATAAAAGGTGCCGCTGAAATTCCTAATTTACTGTCTCTGTAAAATGAGATTTTATCTTTGTCCATTAGGTAATTGAAGCTCAATTGCGGATGGTAAATAGAATCATTTCCTAAGAACAAAGTAACTTCTGCTTTTTCAACGGAAATTTTATTTTCTTTTACAAAAAAATCGGGTGATTGAACCCTTAAAAAAGGTTTGTTTTTATAAGAGAACCAAAGTTCTGCTTTGCGTGTTTCGTTCCCTTTTCCAATGACCATGGCGCCACGCATACCAAAGCCACCCTTGAACTTTCCTTTGCCATAATTAACACCAGTAAATTCATTGAAATAGCCTTCAAATTGCGGGTAAATAGATTTATCTCCCTGAGATTTTCCTAATGGCTTTTCAACCACTTTGCCTAACAATGGTTTTTCCTGTAAAAATTTATTTGTCAATAAACTGGAGTCGGCAACAATCAATCCATCATTTAATAGAATTTGGTATTTTTTGATGATGGCAAAAACCCTACTACTGTCTAGTCCAACCCTCGACCAATCAATGCGTCCGCCTTTGCCAATCCAAAGTTTTTTAGCAGGATAAAATTTGCCACTGGTCTGGTAAATTTCAACGGTATCTCCTGGTGTATAACAATACAAATTTAAATTTTTGAAATAGAAATGGGGCTCTCCTTCTGTAAGCAATTCAACATCAGAAGAACTACTCACCCAATTGTATCCACCAACTTGTAGAATCTTTTGTTCTACAAATACATTTTTTGAAACCAATAAAAATTGTTCAAAATCGTCTTTTGATTTTTTAAGTGAAGCAGACAATGTCTTGTGCCAAGCATCAAATTTTACCAATAAATTTAGCTGAACCAGCGCATTGATAGTTTGTAAGTAAAATTCAAATTCATGAGAAATTTGACAATTGCTTTGCAGCATTTCATTGCTCAGTTTTATGATTTGATTTTTTTGAGAAGTATTGAACTTCCCCTGCATGTAATTTGCATTGAAATCATCAGCAATATTCTGAATGTCGCTTCTGCCTGTACTTTGAAGAAATTTGTTCAATTCCTCTGGAAATACACTAGGGTTTACAGTAAAACTATTGGGTCTTTGGGCAAGTGCCGCATTGAACCAACAACTGAAAACAATACAAATACAAACTAAATAAAAATATCGAATCATGCAGTTCAAAATTTAGGAGTTTTCCTTAATGTGTCATGGCTTTTACTATATCTGTAAAGCTTCTGCTTTGCAAGGCTGCGCCACCAATTAATGCGCCGTCAATATCAGGTGCAGCAAATAATTCAGCAGCATTTTCTGGTTTCACACTTCCTCCATACTGAATGGTAATTTCATTGGCAATTTCATTACTGTAATGTGAAGCAATTAAAGTTCTGATGAATGCATGTACTTCTTGTGCTTGGGCTGTACTAGCTGTTTTACCAGTGCCAATTGCCCAAACTGGTTCATAGGCAATGGTAATTTTTAAGAAATCGTTCACATTTAAATGAAACAACCCTTCTTTTATTTGAGATTCAATTACCTGAAAGTGTTGCTCCGATTCTCTTTCTTCTAAGGTTTCTCCACAACAGTATATAGGTAATAAATTATTTTTTAAACAAGCATCAATTTTTTGTGCAAGCCATTGGTTGTGTTCATTAAAATATTGCCTTCTTTCACTATGTCCAATAATCACATAGTTTGCGCCACAGCTTTTAATCATACTCGCACTGATTTCGCCTGTATAGGCACCGCTTTGGTGGTTGCTACAATTTTGTGCACCAGAAAATTGATTTTCGTAGCCTTCAAGCATTTTTGATACGGCATTTATATGTATGAACGGAGGGATAAAAACTACCAATGCATTGCCATTGTATTCATCTTTAATCATATTAGAAGCTTCTGAAACCAATGCCAGACCTTCTTCTAAATTCTTGTTCATTTTCCAGTTACCTGCAATTATTTTCTTTCTCATAAATGTTTATTTAGTGTTTTCCCAAAAACGATTTTCTGAAGTTATTTCAAATACTTTTTCAATGATTTTTTGATCAATCTCTCCAAATGCAATGTTTCTTCTTTTGCACATGGCATCAGCTGTTTTAAAAAATTTAGAAACAATAAATGTTTCAAATCCTTGCGCACCACCCCAACTAAAATCAGGAATGTAGTTTCTTGGAAATCCAGTTCCAAAAACATTGGCACCAACTCCAACAACTGTTCCTGTGTTAAACATGGTATTGATACCGCATTTGGCATGATCGGCCATCATCAATCCACAAAACGTAAGTCCAGTTTTAATGAATCTCTTTTCTGAATAACTCCAAAGTTTTACTTCATCATAGGTATTTTTGAGGTTGCTATTATTGGTATCTGCACCCATATTTACCCATTCTCCAATCACTGAATTCCCAACAAATCCGTCATGTCCTTTATTGCTGTAGGCAAAAAACACACTGTTGTTTACTTCACCTCCAACTTTGCAATATGGGCCAATGGTTGTAGCTCCATAAATTTTGGCATCCATTTTTAAACCTGCATGTTCACAAATGGCAAAAGGGCCTCTGATTTTGCATCCCTCCATAATTTCGGCATCTTTGCCAATATAAATGGCCCCGTTTGTTGCATTTAAAACAGAGAATAGTACAGTTGCACCCTCTTCAATAAAAATTCTATCGGGGTTCAATACTTGGTTCCCTTCTGGTATAGGAGCCGATTTTCTACCTGCAGTTAAGAGGTCAAAATCTTTTTCAATCTCTGCAGCATTTAAGCTAAAGATGTCTTGTGGAAATTGAATTTGGTTCAAAGCCTTTGATTGGCTTTCTATTTTGCTAGTCCATTCAGTTTGTTCTTGGAATGTATGAGCTGTTCCATCAATCCGAACGGCCAGTAGTACTTTGTTCTGAACCAATGCCTGTCCATTTTGCAAAGTTTGGATTTCTTTTGAAAGCATACTGTCCGGACAAATACTTCCGTTTATATAGTAATTAACAGTGTCTAATTCGCTGGGGTACTTTTCTTGAAGATAATCCTGAGTTAGGAATGAACAGTTGGCACCTTTCAAATAATGGGTCCATTTTTCCTGAATGGTTAAAATACCTATTCTGATACCTGCAACAGGTCGGGTAAGTGTAAATGGCTGAAGTTGTTTCCTTTCTTTTTCAGGATCAAATAAAATACAATTCATGCGGCCTCAAATTTGATAAAAAAATAAAGCCTCCCAATTTGGAAGGCTTTACAATATACGATTTCAAATTACTTTTTTGCGTAACGCTTTTTGAATTTGTCAATTCTACCTGCTGTATCAATGAACATGTTTTGACCGGTAAAAAACGGATGCGATTTGTGTGAAATATCTAATTTGTACAATGGATATTCTGATCCATCTTCCCATTTGATTGTCTCTTTGGTATCAACAGTGCTGTGACACATGAACATGTAATCGTTAGACATGTCTTTAAAAACCACTTTTCTATAGGTTTTCGGGTGGATTCCTTCTTTCATATTCCTTCTGTTTTATTCTTTTAATGTACTGAATTTGATAGACATAAGACATTTTCATGCGCTAGAAACTACCAAATTGGAGGGCAAAAATATGGTTAAAAAGTTCAATATCAAAATTTTTTAAACAAATATTTTTTATTCCGCCTTTCCTAACAAATATAGTCATTTATAGGGAATTACAGTTTACTGGTGTTGATATTTTCGGTAAATTTAATTCCAAATCGGTTAATTTTGGGTCCATGAAAGTTCAAATTCTAACTCACCAGCAGGTTGCGCCTATTTTAAAGCGAATTGCCTATCAAATTGTAGAATCAAACAGCAAAGCCAAAGAAATTTATTTGGTTCACATTGAAGGTCAAGGCAAATCACTTGCAGATATCTTAGAAAATGAATTGCATTCCATTACTTCTCAACGCATTGTAAGGGCAGGTATTCAGATAGATAAAAAAAGTCCTCAAATCAGTAGTTCTGTTTTGAATGGCACATTTAAGCCAAATGCCAGTAGTGCATTGGTGATTGTAGATGATGTTTTAAATTCTGGTAAAACCATGATGTGTGCATTGTCTGTCTGCTTTAACCAAGGTTTTAACCAATTACAAGTGGCAGTTTTAGTAGACCGCAGTTACAAGCATTTCCCAATTCGAGCAGATTTTATTGGAACCTCATTGAGTACAACATTGCAAGAACATATCAATGTGCAATGCAGAGCCGGAAAAATCAGTGTTTACGTAGAATAAAAGGCATAAAAAAACCCGACCAATGGTCGGGTTTTTTTATAACTAAAATGAAATTATTTGATTTTAGCTTGTAAGCCTGTTCCAGCTTTGAATTTAACAACTTTCTTTGCAGGAATTTTGATAGTACCATCACCAGGCATACCTTGTTTCCATTGTGGGTTTCTTCCAATTCTAGCAGCTCTTTTGGTAACTGAGAATGTTCCAAATCCTACCAAGATAACTTTGTCTCCTTTTTTCAATGCAGTTTGGATTGAACCCATGAATGCATCTAAAGTAGATTGAGCTTGAACTTTAGTAATTCCGGCAGCTTTTGCCATTGAATCGATTAAGTCTTGTTTGTTCATATTTTTTTATTTTAAGGGTTATTGTGTAACAAACTTAATAAACCATCCCAAAAAATCAAGTGCTTTGGCGAATTCCGCAAATATTTTTTCGCAGAATTCAACAAGTTTTGCACAAAATGGCCTCAAATGGCAATAAATCAGGCCTTTTAGGACTTTTCGAATCCCCTTTTTACTTCCAAAATAATTTGTGCAATTGGTGTTTCTGGAATTTTTACTTGAATAGGAGCTAATTCATAGATGGGTTTTCGGTCTTTGTAAACCATTTCTAGTTGTGTTTTCCAGCTTTCAGTTTGATCCTGTTTGAACATAAATCTCTCTTGATTGGATTGTATCAAACGGCTGTATATAAAAGAGAGTTCTGCGTTTAAATACACACAGGTGCCGGATTCAAGCATGGTATTGGCATTTTCAAAATAAACTGGGGTGCCTCCACCACATGATACAACGGTGTGCTTTAACTGAATCATTTCTAGTAAACAATCTTGTTCTGCCTTTCTAAAAAAATCACTTCCATTTAAAGCAACCATTTCTGTAATGCTGCAGTTGTATTTGTTTTCTATATAAAGATCTAAATCAATCCAATTCCATTCTAGCAATTTGGCTATTTTTTTACCCATGCTACTTTTGCCAACTCCTGGCATTCCCCACAAAAAAATCAGTTCATTTTTGCTCAAACTGGCCAAATTATTAATGGGTATATTTTTTGAGTATGGTAGGATCTGGCAAATTGAATGCTCCCCATTTTTTTACAACTACATTGTTTTTAAACAAAATAAGCCCAGGGTTTGAGCGTACCATCGATTTCAAGGGTATGGCATCCATATTGTAAAAAGTATAATGGTTGTTTAATTCAGTTGTATAAGCTTTGATATCATCTTTAGAACTGGCTGTCAATGCCCAGAAACTACCCGTTTTGCTTTCTTTCATAAAATCATACAATGCATTTATTGGGCTTACTAATTGTCTCAACTCCTCATTTAATTTAGTTTGAACAAGTACCAGTTTGTAACCAGTGTCACTGAAAAATTGTTCAGTCAATTCAACATCACTTGAGTCAAATAATTTAAAGTCATGAATGGGTGCTCTGTAACCTTCTTGAATGAGTTTGTCTTTTCTGTCAATGTAATTATAATTCTCTATGTCGTTAGGCAATCCAGCAGCTGTGAATTCAAATGTTTTGCCATCTTTTTCATAGATAAAAAGCATTTCAATGATATCTTTTGGCGCATTTTCTGGTACAGTAGTTAATTCTTTTATATTGTTCCCAATTTTGTAGGGTAAAAAATCTTTAACAGGTAAAAACATATAGGTGTACAATGTAAAAAACAAGGTCACTAAAAAAGCAACAAACAACCCAATATGGTTGATGACTTTATTAAACAATGGTTGTATGTTTTTTTTGCCAATCACAATCAAAACAATCAAAATAAATAGTACCACATCTTTCAAGAAACTTTGCAATGGTGTGAGTTTTAAGGCATCACCAAAGCAACCACAATCGGTAACTTTATGTGTGATAGCACTGTATCCTGTTAGCCAAGTAAAAAAGGCAATTAAAATCAATAACAGCCAAGCATTTAAAGTTACATAGATACCCAACAACAAAGCCACTCCTGAAATAATCTCAAAAATACAAATGGCCATAGCAGCTGGAACAGCCAAGGGTATCAATACATCCCAGCCAAACAGTTCAAAGTATTCAATTAATTTATAACTAAAACCTAGGGTATCATTGGCTTTGATTAATCCTGAAATGATAAATAAAATGCCAACAAAAACACGGCTTATTTGAGTTGTGATTTTCATATGTTAGTTGCGTTTTTTTCTTCTAATTGTATCAATGCAAAAATGGAATAATTGATCATATCCATGAAATTGCTGTCTATGCCTTCGCTGCTAATGGTTTGTCCTTTGTTTTCAATGATCTGGTGAATTCTGTTGATACGCATCAACAGCATATCTGTGAATGTACTCACCAACATGGAGCGCCAAATTTCACCATAATCATGGTTTTTTTCAAGCATCAACTTTTTGGTTTCTGAAACAATATTGTCAAACAGGTCAATCAGTTCTTCAAAGGTAATTTCTAATTGTGCATTTTCATTCTTTTGTATTTGAATCAGTGCCATAATGCAATAGTTGATGACACCCCTAAATTCGCTTTCAATACCTTCATCTACCAAGCTAAGGCCTTTTTCTTCTATGTTTCTAATTCTGGCAGCCTTAATGTATATCTGATCGGCAATAGAGCTAATTCGCATGATTCTCCAGCTTTGTCCGTAGTCTTTGTTTTTCTTGATGAAAATATCTCTACAGCTCTTAATTACCTGGTCAAATTGGTTGGAAGTTTGATTTATCAATTTTCTAGTTTTTATTTGTCAAGGTACAAAAATAAACCCATTCCTGATTTTGCAAACAATTCGGCCTAAATTTACATTGAATTGTGGTGGAAGCTTACTTTCATTGGAAAAGCCCGTTGTAATGGGCATACTCAATCTTACACCTGATAGTTTCTACACTGAAAGCAGGGCACTTGAAACCGATAAAGCGCTTCAAAAAACTGCTATCATGATAGAACAAGGGGCTACCATTATTGATTTGGGAGCACAATCTACAAGGCCTGGTGCAGCTATATTAACAGTAGAAGAAGAGCTCAATCGCTTACAAATTGTCTTGCCTGAGCTCACCAAAGCTTTTCCTGAGACTTTTTTCTCTATAGATACGTTTTATCAAAAAACGGCAGCATTTGCAGTTAAAAACGGGGTGCATATTGTTAATGATGTTTCTGCTTTTGAATTGGATGAGGCATTGTTGCCTTTTGTTATTGAGTCTAAAGTGCCCTATGTGTTGATGCATCCAGGTAACCATTTTAACAACTTATTGGAAGCCTCCAAAAATGAAAATTTGCTCAAAGACATGATGGATTTTTTTCTTACTAAAATTGAACCGCTAACTGCCTCTGGTCACCCTGATATTGTTTTAGACCCAGGATTTGGATTTGGAAAAAATTTGGCTCAAAATACAATGCTACTAAAAAATCTTTCTGCTTTCAGCATATTTAAAATGCCTATCTTGGCAGGATTGTCAAGAAAATCAATGATCCGTCAGTTGACACATACCAACGCTACAGATGCATTGACAGGTACAATAGCCGCCAATACCATCGCTTTGTTAAATGGAGCTAAAATTTTAAGGGTACATGATGTTTTGGCAGCCGCTCAAACCATTCAAATGGTTGAAGCAATTTGTGAAATTTAAAATTGATTCAAATGATTGATTTATTCGAATTGGGGAAATACAGGTTTACATTGATCAATTTGATTGATGTATTATTGGTTTTATTGATATCGATTCAACTCTATAAATTATTGAAAGGTAGTTTGGCCTTTAATATTCTAATTGGCTTGGTAACCATATACCTGTTTGGTGTTTTGGTTAGGTATTTTGAAATGCCTTTGTTAGAGGGTATTTTGAGCCAATTTGCACAGGCGGGTGTGATTGCTGTTTTAATTGTTTTTCAACAAGAAATCAGAAAATTCTTATTGATTTTAGGTAACAGTTCCTTTCTTGGAGAAAACAAATCTTGGTGGAATATATTTCCTTGGAGATGGAAAATACAAGATACTTTTGCCACTCCATTTGAAGAGATTGTTGATGCCTGCGAAATACTAGCAGCTAGCAATACGGGAGCCATAATTGTATTCCCCAAAACATCAGAAATGAAATTTATTGGTACTTCTGGTCAATTGATCAATGCAGACATCAGTAAAAAATTATTGATTTCTATCTTTAATAAGCACAGTCCCTTGCACGATGGAGCCGTTATCATATCAAAGGGGAAAATAAAAGCGGCTAATTGTATATTACCAGTGAGTGAAAATCCTGCTGTATTAAATAATTTCGGCTTGAGGCATTTGTCTGCCATTGGCATTTCCGAGCAAACCGATGCTGTGGTACTCGTAGTAAGTGAAGAGAAGGGGGCTGTCAGCTATGTTTCAGAAGGTAAAATTTATGAAGGACTAACTACTGCCCAAATGATTGACCGCCTTACCAAAGACTTTTCTAATGAGATGTTAGGGGTGTCGTAATTATTAGCTTCTAAAATTATCAAACTGCAGTGGCAAGTCAAAATCTTCTTGACGGAGTATGCCAATTAGAGCTTGTAAATCATCTATTTTTTTGCCATTTACTCGAATTTGATCATCGTGTATGGCTGCCTGAACTTTCATGCCTGAATTTTTAATGAAGTTTACAATTTTCTTAGCTTGTTCTTTGTCTATACCTTCCTTGAGCTGAACAGTTTGAGTTAAGATTTTTCCACTCGCAACTGGATTTTTGGTTAAATCCAAGCTTCTCACATCCAATGCTTGTTTGCTGAATTTACTCAATATAATGTCAATCATTGAAGACAAAGCCATTTCTTGTTTGGCCTCTAAAGCCAATTTTTTATCCTTTTTATCGAATTCAATTACGCAGGCTTCGTCTTTTAAATCGTAACGGGTTAACAATTCTTTTTTAGCAGTTTGAATGGCATTGTCAATTTTCTGAAGGTCAATTTTGTTGGAAATATCAAAACTAGGCATAGCGAAAAAGTTTTAAGTTGAATGGTAATTTTGTTGTAAATTTAATTCTAAATCCAAATAATTGACAGGATTTTCTCTAATTTAGATGTATGAAAAAAATTGTAGCTATTGGACTTTTCATTCTAACAGGAATAATTGTTCTTAATTCTTGCAAAAAAACAGATAGCAACACAAATGCCAATCAAACTGAAGATCCTTCGTTTGTAAGCGGATTGTATGTTCCTAAAGCTGGATCATTGCAAATCAATTTTACATATATGTTTGGCCAATTGCCAATTGTTTTTAACGACAATAAATATGTCAATGCCGCCAAAGACACTTTTACCATAGAAGATTTAAAACATTATTTTTCAAATTTCGCTTTGCAAAAAGCAGACAGTTCTTGGATACAATTCAACAATTGTAATTTGGTTGATGTAAAAACAGGTAGAAATACCACGCTCACTATTCCAAGTGTTCCAGCCGGTAAGTATAGAGCAATTGCTTTTGACATTGGCATTGATAAAGTTCGGAATTCTTCTATGAGTTTAATGGGTGATTTAGACCCTGCTTGGGGCATGTATTGGACTTGGAGTACTGGTTATGTGTTTTTTAGAATGATGGGTCGTGTACCAGCTACAGATGCTGGCTATTCTCTTGATTTAGGAGGAGACAACAATTTGCCACATATTGAATTGCCATTAACAGCATTCAAAGTGAAATCGGAGCAAGCACAACTCACGCTTCACATGGACCTCAACGAAATATTTCAAAATCCGAACAATTATAGTTTTTTAACCGATGGCATGGTTATACATTCCAATACCTCGCCTGGTGCTTTAAAAATTGCTCAAAATATGGCAGATATGGCAACAATTTCTGGTTTAAAATAACTCAAATAATGAAACAGGTTCTAATATGCATGCTTGCGTTGGCTTTGGTGGCTTGCAAAAAAGATCTACCTGTAGCATATGTTGCTTATGACCAAACTCCTTATGCTTTGATAATGCCTCAGGGAAGAGGATGGACACAATTTCCTATTCCCGAAGAAAACCCCCTAACAATTGCTGGAGTAGCTCTGGGAAAACAATTATTTGAAGAAAAGTTATTGTCTGCAAACAATACCCAAAGCTGTAAAACATGTCACCAGCCTGCATTTGCTTTTTCAGATGGAGGTAAGCAATTTAGCGAAGGAATTAACGGTCAAAAAGGCAATAGAAATGCACCTGCTTTATTTAACTTAGCTTGGGCTGATTTGTACAATGTAACAGGTCATCGGTACTTTTGGGATGGAGGTAAAGGAAGCCTCGAACAACAAGCAGTTGGTCCCATTGTAAATCCTATAGAAATGGCTTCTGATTTAAAGCAAATGATTCAAAAATTGCAACAAACAAGTCATTATCCAGCATTATTTAAAAAAGCATTTGGAACGGATAGCATTACCATTTCATTAGTGGTGAAAGCCTTGTCTCAATTTGAAAGAACCTTAATCAGCGGCAATTCTCCATACGACAAAGCAGAAAGAAGGGAGCGACAAAGAACCCTCAGTGAATACAATGGCATGGTTATTTTTAGCACTGAAAAAGGCGATTGTTTCCACTGTCATGGTAATTTGAGTTCACCCTTTTTTACAGATTTTAATTTCCATAACAATGGCTTGGATGAAACCCCAATTGATTCAGGTTTGTTTAGAATTACTGGAATTGCAGCAGACAAAGGCAAATTTAAAACACCAAGCTTGAGAAATTTGGTTTTTACCGCCCCATACATGCACGACGGTCGTTTTAAAACCTTATGGGAAGTCATAGAGTTTTATAATTCAGGCTTTAAAAACAGCCCAACCCTAGACCCATTCATTTCCAAGCATATAGCTAATGGAGGGCTCAATTTAACTCCCATTGAAAAAACTGATTTATACAATTTTTTAGTTTCCTTATCAGACTCAGATTTTGTAACTAAAAATAGGTAAATAACCGGCATCACAAAAAGCAACTTGAATAGTTTGGAATTTCACAAACTAATTTATACTTTTGATTCAATTGACTTTCGGAAAAAACGAATCATATGAATAAACAGGTACAAAAATTTTTAATTATTTTCTTTGCATTGGGTTGTGCTTTTGTTAATAAAAGCTATGCACAATATTGCAGTTGGCCAGTAACTTTTGTTGATGATGAAGACATATCTTCTGTACAAATAGCAGGGGCCAACGGAACTTTCATTAATAACAATACTGCCTGTGGAGGAACTGCAGCCAACCAATATAATTACTATGGTTCTACCTCTTCAAATAAAGAGTCAAAGGTAATTGCACCATTGGTGTTGGTACCCGGAAAGTCATACACAATTACAGTTGAAGTTACTTGGTGTAATACTTCTGCATACTCAAATTTTATCAAAGTTTGGATTGATTTCAATGGCAATTTTACTTTTGATGAACCAGCAGAATTGGTTTTTGCCAATTCAGATATCAGACAAAGTGGATCTGCCAATCCAGGCCCAATTCAATTTACCAGCCCACCATTTACTGTTCCAACGGGTGCTAAAATTGGACTCACCCGTATGCGTGTAGCCGATTACGAAAGTTCTACTGCAACAGCAATGCCATCAGCTTTTACGCCTTGTTCTGGTGCTTCTTGGGGTGAAGCAGAAGATTACGATGTCAACATTAGCAATACCGCTTCATCAAGTCCTATGTTGCCACCTATTGCTGGAATTTATCCAAGTTTGCCTTCGCCTAATTTTGTACCAGGTATGGACACAGTTTGGTTAAACAGTCCACAAAAATTAGTAAGTACCAGTACTTATGCTGGTCGTAGTTTCTGGGATTTACCTGACGAATTGGTTTTAGCTCCAGGCTATAGCCGTCAAAAAGTTGCCAAAACTGCTCAAACTTATATTGATACTGCTAAGTACAATCAAAGCTTTACGTATAATTTTAACAGAAGAGGATTTTGGCCAGTTCGCTTATTGGCTGTAAATGGCATTCGCAGAGACTCACTAAGGGATAGTGTTTTAAGGTATATTTACGTAGATACACCCAACACAGCTCCTGTAAGTAACTTTTTTACACCTCGTAAGAAAATAGGAACATCAGAATATGCCCCTTTCATAGATTTGACTGATAGAGGACCCAATCAATGGGCTTGGTGGTATTACAGAAGTTCTGACAGTAGCCAATGTAATATGTGTAATACCAATCCATTTTTCCCCAATTTCTTTTACAATGCAACTGATCAAAACCCATTGTTCTTTGGAGGTGATCCTGGTAAATGGACTATTTGTTTACAAACATGGAATTTAAGAGGGTGGGATACCACTTGTTACAAAGATTACATTGAAGTATTGAATGGATACAATGTTTGTAGTGCCAATTTTGGTAAAGTAACAGACCAAGAAGGTTTCTTGTATGCAGCTTCTGGCCCATCATTTTCATATACCCGTTCTCAAGTAGCTGGCTGTTCAGGCATTAATATCAACCCATGTGCTGATAGCATTATCTTTTTTGTAGATAGAATTAAAATGTTGCCAAGTGATTCATTGGTATTTCACAATGGCGAAACAGCAGCATCACCAATTATTGCAACTATAGGAGGTGCAGATAAATCTAATTTGCCATCAAGTATTTTACTCAACGGTATTCGTTGTGGCAACAATGTGCTCATGAGATACAAAACCGGAACTACAACAGTTCCTTCACCATATGATTCAGCAGGTTTCTCTATTAGATGGTTGGGTACACCGCCTTCATTTACAAAACCTAAAGCTGCAATGGTGTTGCCTGATACCATTTTTAGCCAACAACCCGTTTTGTTCCAGTCAAAAGCTACCGGTAAAATTATCAATTATTTATGGGATACAGATGGAGATGGATTGTATGATTCTACAGTTGCAAACCCTACCAGAACCTTTCTTGTAAACTCAGCCAATTTTAAAAACTTGTGTTTAGTTGCTTATAATTGTGTGGGAAGTGATACTGTTTGTAAAACTGTGATGTTTATGCCCGTTTTTGAAAAGCCTGAAGCCAGGTTTACAGCAGATAAGTTCAATGGTTTCAATACCGATACCTTCAGGTTACAAGACTTGAGTTTAAATGGTCCTAACAAATGGAGATGGACAATAACACCTGCGCCACAGTTTTTATTAGGTACAACTGCTAGCAGTAGAAATCCAGTTGTTAGGTTGACTTTGAGAGCTAAGTATACGATTAGGTTGGTTGCTATAAATGATATTGGATCAGATACATTGGTTCAATCAGAATACATCAATATTGGAGCTTATGACCAACCTCAATGTTTGAATGATATTTCACAATCAGATGGTAGTGTAGGTATTTCTAGAGTTACGATGGAGGGTGGTCTAGATGCCATTGGCCATCCGAACTTGCCATGTTATTTGGCATTTGATGGATCTATCTATGCAGATTTGTTCAGGGGTCAATCTCCAAATTTAACAGTCATTAGGCCTTCTACAACCAATGTCACACCTATGGATACAAGAGCTTGGATTGACTTTAACATGGATGGTTTATTTACCAGTGATGAAATGGTTATGGATGTTGAAGGTTTAACTGCTTTGAGTACAAGCATTAAAGTGCCAGTTAATCCTATGCAGCGTTTAGGTTCAACACGCATGCGTGTAGGTGCTACAATTAGTCAAACCAAATTGGTTAGTAGTGTAACATTTATGGGGTCATTCAGAGATTATATTATCAATTTCCCGAACGATACCATTAAGCCAGCAGTTGCATTGAAAGGCGGCGCTTCTATAGAAACAGAAATCAATAAACCTTACATTGATCCAGGCATTACAGCAACTGACAATTATGAGGGAGATATCAGTGCCAAATATGAAATTTTAGGCACAGTAAATACTGCCAAAGTGGGGCCAAACTATTTGAGATATATTGTTAAAGATTTGTATGGCAATGTTTCTGATACTTTAAATAGAACAGTATTTGTTATATTAAACCAAACAGGTCCATCTATACAGTTGTTGGGTGATACCGTTCAATATGTAGAGGTAAACAAACCTTATGTAGAATCGGGAGTCATTGCTAAAGACAACCAAGGAGTAGTTTTGGCGGCAAATAATGTATATGTGAAAGGTTATGTGAACATTACCAAAATAGGCACATACAATTTAACTTATGTAGTTACAGACGCATTTGGATTGACTGCTACAACCAAAAGACAAGTAAATGTAGGAGATACAACCCGTCCTGTAATTACACCTTTGTTATCATCAGGTAAAAACTACTACATACACCAAGTTAAAACTGCCATTGACTTACAACAATTGGTTCGTGTAACAGATAATTATTCTAAAGACTTGATTCCAACTTGGAAAGGTGTTGTTGATATCAATAATGTTGGAAGTTATTTCATTATCTACAATGCAGTTGATGGTTCGGGTAACAAAGCAAATGAAGTAACAGTTGAAGTGAAAGTAACAGACAATATTCCTCCTGTCATTCAATTGCAAGGTGACAATCCATTGAAATGGGAAGTTTACCAGTCATACATTGATCCAGGATTCAGTGTAACCGATAACTTATGGCCAAGAAATACCTTGTCTGTAACTATGAAACCGGCATTTATAAACACCAGTTTAAAAGGCAAAATTAACAGATGGTATTATGCAACTGACCCTTCTGGAAACATAGATTCAACTTCGCGTGAAATTGAAGTTTTAGACAGAACAAAACCTTCAGTTAAATTACTAGGTGGTGAAACTGTCAATCTTGGAAGATGGTGCGAATTCAAAGATCCAGGAGTGGAGTTATTAGATAATTTTGATACGGATTCAGACATGCGTCAACCAGGCAGGTATATTGTTTCAAGTACTTTACCTCTCATACCAGGTTATACAGACAGATGGTTTGGTGATGTACCAGGATTATTCAGTATTTCATATAGAGTAACAGATTTGTCGGGTAACCAAAGTGAACTGGCAATAAGATACATCAATGTCATGTCTACTTCGTGTGTGAATGGTGTAGCTGAAGCCATCAATGTAGATAAATTAATGAGCATTTATCCAAATCCAAGTAATGGCATCTTCAATGTAAAATTGGTTCAAGCTTTGGATCAAGACGTGAAATTATCGGTATTCGATATTCAAGGAAAATTGTTAACAAGCAAAGCAATTAGCGGTAACAACTTACGTGAAGAAAGCCTAGATTTATCTGGTGCTGATAAAGGTATATACCTGCTAAAAATTGAGACAGGAAGCAAGGTTTATACCAGAAAATTACAAATAGATTAATCTGAATTAAATAAGATTTTAATTAAAAAAGGGGACTTAGGTCCCCTTTTTTAATTGTTATTAAAAGATACTTTAAGTATAATTTTGCTTTCAGAATGTACAGCAAATGCATTGTCAATGGTGCCAGGTAATACTGCTGCAATTTCTGTCCCAATGCAAATTTTAACTGCATTGTTTCTTTGAGCATGTGGTATTTTTTTGTCAGTAAAATAATTGCCAATTGTTTTATGTCCTTTCATCCCTAAAGGACTAAACCTGTCACCTGCTTCTATTGGTTTCAATACAATTGGTAATTGGAGTTCGGATAAGCCTAAATACAAACAGTTTTTTTCTGTTAAGTTTTGAGGCCTGTCAACCATTTCTATTTTAACTAATTTGTCATTGAAAGAGCCCATAAAAGGAAGTTCATTCACGTTTAATAGCTGCTGCAAATGTTTTGATTTTTGTATCACTTCAAGGCCTCCATTGTTGCAATAAATACAATGGGTAATGGATTCAATTCTTTTGCCAACTTTTTGATTGTAAATTAAGCCCATTAAATCATCAATTTGGAATTTGTTAAAGCCAAATGGATTCAGCAAATGGAGCAAATATTGTAGCGGTAGTTCCTGTCTTAGTATTGTATGATATGACAATGAATAAGGAAAAGTGATTTCACTTTTTTTGTCTGTATTTGTTGTGTAAAAATTGGCCCATTCACTCAATTCTTGAGCATGATGAGACACATTATTGTTGATGGCTTTTAGTTTGGGAACGATATCAAGTCTGATTTTATTTCTGGTGTATTTGTCAGTTAAATTTGAGCTGTCTGTTTGATAAGGGATTTTTAACTTCTGACTTATTTGTACAATTTCATCTTTTTCAAAACAGAGCAGAGGCCTTACTAAACTCCCTTTTTTCATGGCTATACCTCGCATGCCATTTAAACCACTACCTCTCGTTAAATTAAATAGAATTGTTTCTAGTTGATCATCTGCATGGTGTGCAGTTGCAAGTTTGTTACTCTGGGTTTCAGTTAATAGTTTTTCAAACCACTCGTAACGATAAACCCTTGCAAACTCTTGAATTCCCATACCTGACTCTGAAATAATTGCTGGATCTTCAAGTCTATTGATATGCAATTGAATACCTATTTTTTCACAATACGTTTTTACGAGTACTTCTTCTGAATCTGACTCTTCTGCCCTAAGTTTGTAATTGCAATGAGCAGCAATTACATGATATCCTGATTTTTGAAGCAGCGTTAACAATACCATAGAATCAACACCTCCACTTAACGCCACAATTATTTTGTCTTCTTTTTGAAGTAATTGATTTAGGAAGATAAACTGTTCAAATTTGTGTATCATTCGTGCAAAATTAGTTAGTTTTGAACTCATTAAGGCAAATTCAATTATTGCATTTATAAATACCAATGAAAAACCAATTCTTTGTCTGTCTTCTATTATGTTGTTTTCCACTAATTATATGGGCTCAAAAAAGTCCAATTGAAATAGTTTCAGCTGGAAGTGCTGAAATAGTTACAAATAAAGGAAATGAAATGACTAAGCTAATTGGGAATGTAGCTTTGAAACAAGCCAATACATTGTTGTATTGTGACAGTGCATTGTTCTACGAGAGAGAAAATAGAGTTGAAGCCTTTTCTAATGTAAAATTGATTCACCAAGACACTGTAACCATAACAGGAAATTACCTCAACTACGATGGTAACAATAAAATGGCTTATGTCAACGAAAAGGTAAAATTGAACGACAGAACCATGTTATTAGAAACAGACAAATTGGAATTTGATTTAACCAAACAAATAGGCTATTACCACAATGGAGGTAAAATAACAAGTGGGCAAAGTATTCTTAAAAGTGAAAATGGAAATTATTTTACCCAATCAAATGAATTTTATTTTCAAAAAAACGTAAGAGTCGAAAATCCTGAATACAATGTAATATGCGATACTTTGATGTATCAAACTCGAAAAAAAATAGCCTACTTTTTTGGGCCTACAACCATTTCAAGCAAGTCTGAACGTATTCAATGTTCAAATGGTTGGTACAATACTTTGTCGGATCAAAGTCAGTTTAGTCAAAAAACCACTCTCATTTCAGAGGGTAAAATATTGCATGCCGATAGTTTATTTTATGACCGTAAAAAGCAATTTGGATCGGCTTTTAGAAAAGTGAGTTTATTTGACTCTGCTCAGCAAATTACGCTATACGGAAACTATGGACAAGTAAATGGAAGACTCAAAAAGGCATATGTAACACAGCAGGCAATTGCCATTAAAATTCAAGCTTCAAAAGACACTATTTTTTTATGGGCCGACACCCTGTTTTTGTTTCAAGAAAGACCCAAGCAACCAGCCTGTGTATTGGCATACAAACAGGTGAATGTATTCAAACAAAATTTACAAACCATAGCTGATTCTGCGGCCTACTTAAATGCAGATTCTAGTATGTGGTTATACGGCAAACCTTTGGTATGGTCAGGTAAGACCCAAATGAACGCAGATACCATTGCACTTATTTTCAAAGCAAGTAAACTAGATTCTGCCTTGTTTTTGGGAAATGCATTTTTTGCAAACCAAGAAAAAACTGTTCACTTTAACCAACTCAAGGGAAAAAACTGTTATGCTAAATTTGACAGTAGCAATATTCAACTCTTAAACGTAAATGGAAATGCCCAGAGTATTTATTATGCAAAGGAAGATAGCGTCAATTATATAGGGGTAAATTTGATCAATAGTGGTGAAATGACTTATTATTTTGAGAAAGGAGAACTAAAAAGGGTAGTTTCATTTTACAATCCTGAAGGGAAGATATACCCACTCGATGCATTAAAACCACAAGAACTTAAACTAAAAGGCTTTAAATGGAGTATTCAAAAAAGGCCCCAAAAGCCTGTATTTCAGCCCTAATCTAAAATTTAAAGCCATATTTCATCAATTCTTTGAAATTTAATGGATAAGTCCTATTTTTGGGTTTATTGATATCCATAAATTCGTATGAAATATTTCTACAACAAATTCTTTTTTAGAACAATTATTCTGGGAATTTCCCTTTTGTTGATTGGCAAACAAGATGTGTTTGGTCAAGCACCTTTAAAAGGAAATACCACTTACATTGTAAATGGTGATACAGACAGGGTTGCACCTGTTGACACCTTTTGTAATTTAACAGGACCATCTGCAGGCCCAGCATACGGAGCCTTGAGTTATTTAAATGCTTTTGGGGTTGATTATACCTCTGCTCAAGGTCAAATTACCATCTTGTTAACAGATGGATATTCAGGTATTGAGCCTTCAAATTTGAATATTGGAGCTTCTAGTGGAGTTGGTGGTTGGCCCAATATGTTTGCCAATTCAACCAGACCCATTTTGTTGAAACCAGCACCGGGCAGAAACTTTGTCATTACCACTTCTTCGGTTTTGTTAGCCAACAGGGCATTGGTAAGTTTCAATGGTGCGTGGTTCTTTACCATAGATGGTCAAAGTACTTCTGGACAAAGAAATATAAGTTTCAGAATGCCACTCAACGCAAATTCAAATACCAGAATGGTAGATTTTATGCCAACTGTTGGACAAAAATGTCAATATATTGGTATTAAGAATTGTCAGTTGGTGGGAATGAATTCAGTGGTCTCACAACCTACCTATGCAGGTGTTTATTTAGGTGGAACTACAGCGGGTTCATTCGTTTCATTGTCAAGGTCTGAAAACTTAACCATTGTCAACAATGAAATTTTGGGAACTGTTCATGGAATTTTTATTAAAGGAAGAGGAAATGCTCAAAATAATTATGAAAAAAACATAGTTATCAAAGACAATATCATTGGTGGATACACAACTCCTCAAAATGACAATCAAGTTTTAGCAGAAAATTTCGAGCAAAATTTAGGCACTACCTTAACAACTTCTGGTTCATGGAATCAGGTTGATGCAAATGCAACCAATCCTGTGAAAGTAGTCAACAGCAATTTAACCTTCACAGGATATGAGCCTTCAGGGGTTGGAAATTCAATATACTTGGGTACAAGTGGTCAAAAAATATTTAAAAACACCAGTTCTGATATCAACTCGGGTTCAGTATATGCATCTTGTATCATCAGGGATTCATTGGCAGGAACAGGTAATTATTTCATGGGTTTAGTACCAAGGGGGTCAACTACTCCAATTGGAAGATTACACATTAAATCAGCTGCCAATCCTAACCATATTTTCACAGAAACATTTATTGGTACCTCTGGAACGCCAATTACCGGAAGTGGTTGGATCGCAAATTCCGGAACAGACTCTGCTATCAATTATAGTAGAAATGCCTACAATACTTTCACTGGATACCCTTTGACTGGTATAGGTGGTGGTGCCACTATCAGAAACAATGGTTTGGGTTTATTTTATGAAGAGATACCTACAGATTTAACATCTGGTAATGTATACATGTCATTTATGTTGAGAGATTCTATCGCAACAACTACAGGAGATTATGTATTGGGTATGTTGCCACAAGGTTCAACCAATGCGGCAGCTACACCAAGAATTTTTATCAGAAGAACAAGTGCTACAGGTTCAACTTTTAGAATTGGTATCAGTAAAAATGCTGATGCGCCAACTTACACAACTGATAGTTTTGCATACAATACCAATTTTGCATTTGTATTGCGCTATCAATACAACGCTGGCAGTTCAACAAATGATTCAATCTTTTTGTATGGATTTAAATCTACTTTCCCTTCAGTTGAACCAACCACATTGGCAAATGGGTTGTTAATTAGAACTACAGGTTCAGGAGCTACAGATATTGCTTCATTGAAACGTTTGTTTCTAAGACAAAACGTATTAGCAAGTTCTCCTATTTCTTTTGTTTCAGGTATCAGAGTAGGTACAAGTTGGAATGGTTTATTTTTTGATGGAAGAACAAATTTTTATGCCGGTGTAAGTAAAGGTACTGAAGCTCCTGTATATGCAAAAGATACTTTCAATATTGGTTCTCCAACCGCATTTGTGTTGAAATACCAATACATGAATGGTTCTTCAACCAATGATTCTGTTGAGCTATATGCTTTTAAAGCGGTATTCCCAACTACAGAACCTGCTACTCCTAATGCATTCACAATAGGAGGAGCTACACCTGATGCTACTACTTTGGGAGGTATCCTGTTAAATCAAGAAGATACAATTAGTTCGCCTGGATTGTTTTTTGATGGTATTAGAGTTGCATCTACTTGGGTGAACATGTTTAGAACATTTACTGGTAATACAGGAGGTAATAGTGGTCTTTATCCCGGAACAGGTATATATATCAATGCAGCAGCCAATGTAAATATTGACAACAATACTATCAGAAATTGTTTGCCTGCATCTTCAGATTACAGAGCCATTCTATTGACACATGATGATGACCCAGGAATTTCTGTAGACTCAAATATACAAGTAACACGAAACAGAATTTACAATTTAAATGTAACTGCTGTGGGTGGAGTTTCGGGTATTCGTATCAAATTAGGATCAGCAATTTCTAGTTCAAGAAACATTTTGGTTGCCAATAACTCAATAGGTAATTTATCGGCTACAGCTGCTATTGGTAATGCGTTAACTGGATACAGATACCCAATAGGAATTTCAATTGAAAACACTGCTGCAGCTAACCTTGGGCTTGAAATGTATTTCAATACTGTAAACTTATATGGTTCTACATTACCAGCTTCTTCAAATTCTGCGTGTTTGGCAATTACATCTACTGTAACGGGTGGTATCATAATGATGAACAACTCATTCTCAAATACAATGGGCGCCCTTCCAACCAACACAACAGGTTATGAGATTTATAACATGGTATTGAATTCTCCTACCACGCCATTTACCTATTCAAATTTTAACAACTATTTTACTGATACCAAAGATGGTGGAGGTATGTTTTTAGCTGCAACAGGAACTACAAGCAGCCGCTTGTCATCTATGAGGTCATTTAGAACCTATTCAGCATCAGATACATTGAGTATTACTACAATGAAACCCTATACCAATGATACCCTGATGCTAGTAGCAGATAACAAACAACACCTTACATTCAATAGGGGTGTTGCTTTGGATGAATTCTATCAATTCTATCCAACTATTTATTCTGCCATGAAGTATAGAGTGACTGAAGACATCAATGGAACCAAAAGAGCGAATATGGGTAGGTTTACTTCTATTGGTTGTCATTTATGGAATGGCGATTCTATCAGTCCAAATATTGGATTAGTAGCCCCTCGTGTTTTTGGAATTAAAGGATTTTCAAGGTATCCAACCAAAACCAATTTAAATGGATCGTTTTCAACTTTGGCAGAAGCCATTACTTATTTGAACGCATATGGTGTTTCAGGTTCTGGTGATGTTGTGTTAGAATTCCAAGAAGGATATGATTCAGATACTACATATTTGCCACCGGTAATAGATTGTCCAGGTGCTGGTTTAGGGGTAAATGTAATATTAAGAGCAAAGGCAGGAATGAACATTGTTTTGACTGCTCCTAACAGAGTAAATTTTGCCAACTCTTCAGTATTATCTATTGAAGGAGCAAGATGGTTTACTGTTGATGGTGGCTTAAACAAAAACATTACCTTCTCAATGCCTTCAAAAGCTACTACTAATAATACCAGGGTAATTTCTGTTGATGCGCATGATCTTCCAAGTAATGACATTACCATAAGAAATTGTAAAATTCTGGGTAACTCTACCAATAATGCCATCAATACATCTGTAGGTATTTATTTAGGTAATCCAATTACAACTACTGGTGGTCCGGCAATTACTGCTTTAAACGGTTATTCAAATATTAACTTCATAGGTAATGAAATTGGTGCTGTTCGTACGGGTATTTTTGCTGGTGCAAATAGAGATGCCAACAATGTTGTCATTCAAGGCAATTTTATTGGTGGAAGTGTTGCACCTAGTGCTTCTGATAACTCAGTTATTACAACCTATATTGGAGGTGCAGCTAACCAAGCTGGTATCTTAGCTAAAGGTTTAATCAATTCAATCATTGATAGCAATACCGTTAAAAATTGTATTCCTGAAGGCGTATTGTCCAATGGGTTTAGAGGTATTGATGCAGATGAAGTAGGTGCTGGAAAATATTTCAGTAACTTAACGGTTTCACGTAACCAGATTTACAATTTAAGAACTCTAGGTGGTTCTTTCTGTACCGGTATTAGAATTGGTTTCTCTACAAAAGATACCATTCGTAATATCATGGTTCAAAATAATTTTGTGAGTAAAATCACTGGAATTGGTATTGCTTCAAAAGTGGCATCAAACCAAAATCCATCGGGTTTCTTGTTTGAAACTGCAGGCAACCAAACACAATTGAGTTTAAATATTGCACACAATACCATTCACTTAAATGATTCTGGATTGTCTGCTGCAGGTACTGGTTGTGCAGTTATTTATTTAGATTCTAACATCAGGGGTGGAATTTCATTGGTAAATAATATCTTGATCAATAGAATGAACATCAACTCTGCTACAGCAGGTAGAAGGTTTGTCATCTATACTGGGTTAACTACCAGTCCTTTTGATAACAACAAAAACACCTTACCATTTGCAATCAACAACAATGCATATTATGCAGGAGGTAATTACAATAATCATTTGGGAGGTTTCGGAACTACTTTCAGAAATAACATCAATGATTTAAGATTAGCAACTCAAGGTGTTATAGCAGGTGCTGATGGTAATTCATTCAATTGGCCTATTTCTTTTAAAAATGATACAACACCAGAATTGAATATGTTGAGTTCAAGTGTTGTTCCAACAGGTGCAGCGTTTGTAACCACCATTTGTAATGATGTGTATGGCAATCAGAGATACCAATGTGGTAGTTCATCTTCATTAGGCAGATGGATTGGCGCATTGGAATCAGGAATAACCAATCCACCATTACAGGGCGGTTCAACTTATTATATCAATGGTGTCGACAACCCACCTACCAGTTTTGACCCTACAGTTGGTAGTTTCAAAACTGTAAGAACGGCTGTCAACTACTTAAATTCTCAAGGTGTTGATGGTTCTTTTGGAGGTTTGAAAAATGTAAATTTAGTTATCACAACTGGTTATGTTGGAGAAACTGAGAAATTTACATCACCAATTACTGTATTGGATTATCCAAGAATGAATACTTACAGAAATGTTGTATTGACATCAGATAGAGTAGATACACTCAGAATACTAGACTCAGCTATTGATGCAACTGTTCTAACAAATGCTTCAGTAATTCGTTTCAGTGGCGCTAAGTACTTTACAATTGATGGTGACTTTACGGGAGGTACTGGTAGAAAATTAACCATTATCGCTCCTAAACAATTCAAAGCTGCTAATAACAAAGTAATTGACATTGTTGGAGGTGTTGATCCAATTATCATTGCTAAACCTGTAACTGCGTTTATTACCATCAAAAACTTAAATATCATCGGTAACTCTACAACATCAGCGGTAGCAACTTATGCAGGAATTTACTCAGGTGGTTTAACCACTCCTTCAAATGCAGCAATTGGAAGAAACGATTATATCACCATCTCTAATAATTTTATTGGTGGAGTATTGTATGGTATTTACATGCGTGGTTCAAGTAAGCGCGATTCTATGGATGCATACCTAACCATTAGCAACAATACTATTGGAGGGGATAATGCACCAGGAGGATCGCAAAAAACCGATTATTTTGGAGGTACAATTTCTGGAGCTTACAGTTCGGGTATATACCTTCAAGGACAATCAAATGTGAATGTTTTAAACAATACCATTAAAAATAACGTAACTACTGCAGATTATCCTCGTGGTATTGAATTGGGCTCAAACGCAACATTTACTGCATTAGATAGTATTTGTAAAATTAGTGGAAACAAAATCTATAATATTATTTCAAACTTAGCAGGTGGTGCATATGGTATTTATTTGAACTATGGTTCTGATACCAGTAACACTGACAGAAATATTACTGTTGCAAACAATATGATTTATAGGGTATTTTCTTTAGGAGCAGTAGCTGCTTCTTCTATTGGTTTCCCAATGAATCCATTTGGAATTTATGTAAATGCAACCACCCCTATTAGAAATAATGGTAAAACAGATATTGGTTTAAAATTGTATTACAATTCAATTAATTTATCTACAGGTAGAAACTTGATGAGTTCTCCAAATTCAATCAGTGCTGCTTTGGGTGTTTCTCCTAATATTTTAGGCGGTATTCAATCTGTAAATAATATTTTCCAAAATAAATTGAGTGCTTCTGTAGCCAATTCAGCATATGCAGTTGCAATTGGAGGTACAACAAATCCATTCTCAGTATCAAACTTCAATAATTATTTCGCAGGTGCAAGCTCGCCAAGTACAAGTGATAGGTTTGGAGTGAATGTGGCCTCAACTCCTAAAGTACTTTATAACCAATGGTATGATATCATGTCGTTCACTAAGCAAGATACCATGTCTATTGCATTCCAAACTCCTTTTTTAAATGACTCAAACCTATTTATTTTAGATGATACCAAATCGGTTATTTATGGCGCTGGAAGTCCTGTGTTTGGTGTGTCAACTGATATCAATGGATTGGCTAGAAACTATTCAAATCCATCAATGGGTGCACATGAATTCATTGGTTCATACATTGACAGTGTGGCCCCACGTATTTTTAACATCTCAGATTTGAGTTCATGCTTTGCTTATGGCATTCAATTGTCGTTTAGAATTTATGATAAATTCAATTTAACTGATACATTGTATTATAAAATAAATGGCAGTGATACCATTAATTCATTACAAGCTGTTTTGGCTGATGGAACATTAAGAACCTATTCGTTCCCACAAGTTCCTGGTGGTTCATTGTTGGAATACAGAATATCTGCAACCGATTTTAAATACCCACCTAATTTTGGAAAGTATCCTTCATTGAATAAAATATGGGATACATTAAACATTAGTATCACAGATTTCCCTTATAAAAATGGATTCGAAGGTGCCAATAACCCAATCTGGACAAATCAAACCACCAATGGAAATGCAACATGGGATTTAGGTAGCTTTGGATCTAATAGTAACCCTCCTTTAGGGCCTTATGCAGGTTTGAAATCTGCTTTATTTAGATCAATGTTGTTTACAACTGGAGCTTCAGCTAGATTGGTTTCCCCTTGTTTAGATTTTACTTACATGAAATCTCCAACTTTGAGATTCAGGGTTTCACAAAATAGTGATATGCCAACTAAGAATGATTCATTGGCTGTTACTGTAACATTTGGTGGTGGTATTTTCACAACGCCACTTAAAACAGTAAGAAGATTACCAGATGTAAATGGTTCATTCAACTTCCCTGGATGGGATTTGAGAGAGGTTTGTTTGTCTGAATTTGCTGGTATGTCTGGATTAAGAATTGCTTTTGAAGGCTATTCAGCAGGTACAGGGCAGAATATATTATTAGATGATATTGAAATTTTTGATGATGTTCAGAATCAAAGATTGCCTTATACTGTCATACCTCAATGTTTGAAAGATTCAGTTACCATTACCATTCCAAGCACAGATACTCGTTTCAATTACGCAGTCTTTGACTTGTCAAACAATTCTCCAATAGCATTGGAGCCAGGTAATGGATCTAATTTATTCATTAGATTCAAGTCTCCAAATGTAGATACATTGATGACTTCTGTAGTTGCATACAATAGCATCTCAACTTCAAATGCTTTGTATACTGCCGGAACAACAACTTGTAGCAATACATTGCCAGATTCAGTTATGGTGTTGATCAATAGATTCTACAATGGTCCGTTCTTGGTTGCAGGAAAACCATTCAGCGGTGCATACAACGCAGGCACTACTTCTGCTCCTGATGGTTCTAAAGTAGGGGATACATTAACATACCAGATTGTACCTCCTTCAAATATGACCAATGATGATTATGGAACAAAATGGGTAGTCTATGTTGAAGGTTCAAATGCTACAGCATTCGTACCAACAGTATTTACAGATTTCCAAAAAGTTGATCCAAGTTACAATGGACCAGGTTTCATCAGAATTTTTGCTAAAGCCAATATGTTAGATACTACCTTCAGATTAAAATTAACCTATAGGTTATTGGAGTCTTATTGTGATTCTATTGTGACAAGAGCATTTAGAGTAGCAACTCCTCCAACAGCAGATTTCATAGTAACTCCTAATGGCAATAAATGTGCATTGTCTGCATTGCAATTCTCTGCCGAACCATCTATCAGACCTGTTATTAACTTCCCATTCACTTTTGCATGGCAATTTGGTGACAATACAAGTTCTATAGGTATCAATCCTAAAAAGACTTATGCCAGAGATTCTGTTTACACAGTTAAATTATTCGTAACTGATAGGTATGGTTTGGTTTCTGTTAAAGAAAAAACAGTAACTGTATTGCCTTCTCCAATTGCACAATTTACACATGCAACACCTTGTACCAATGATTCAACCTTGTTTAGTGTAGCCAATCAATTGTCAGGAACAAGCTATGAATGGACATTCCCAGGAGGTTTGAAGGATATCAGAAATACACCTAGATATAGTTTTGCAAAATTTGACACAACTTATCAAGTTGCCTTAACTGTTACCAATACAAGTGGTTGTACAAATACAGACACAAGAAGTATTTATGTGTTTGCAAAACCTACTGCTAAGTTTACTACTAAAGAGCATTGTTTCAATACAGAAGTACCGCTTACAAATAGCAGTACTATCCAATCTGGTGCAATAGGTTATGCTTGGAATTGGGGCAATGGTCAAACAGGATTGGGAGCAGTTCCAAATTATAAATATCCAGCAACGGGTACTTACAACGTAACCCTTAAAGCATATTCTAATTTTGGTTGTGCCGATTCAGTTACAAAAACCATTACTGTAAACGATATGCCTATGGTTAACTTTACAACTACAAATGCATGTAAAGACGACCAAATTAATATCAAAAACAACACAACCTTTAGTGGTGGTGCTCAGAACTTAGAATACCTATGGGATTTTGGTGACAATACTACTTCTGACCAATTTAACCCAAGCAAAGTGTTCTCATCAACTGGTCCTAAAACAGTTACCTTAAGAGCAACAGATATCATTAATGGATGTAAAGATTCTGCTAGCAGAGACATTTTTGTCAATTACAAACCAGTGGCTAGTTTCAACGCTACACCAAATCCTGCTTGTGTAAACAATGAGGTGAAGATTTTCAATAATTCTTATACCATAGACAATACTGCTTTCACCTGTCATTGGTCATTTGGAACTGGAGATACTTCAGGCATTTGTAATACTGGTTCATACATTTATACTACTCCTGGTAACTATGATTTGAAATTGGTTGTCACTGCAATTGAAGGCGGTTGTTCAGACACCAAATTAACTCCAATTACTATAACCAATGTACCATCAATTGTTGTAGATACTCAGTATGTAGATGCCAGATTGTATCCTTATTGCGATTTCAGTCCACGTATTAAGTTTAGCACCAATATCAACGATGCTGTAAGTTACCTTTGGAAATTTGGAGATGTAGATAGCTCAACTTCTAAACAACCACAACCAACATTCACTTACAATGATAGAGGCACTTTTAAAGCATCTGTAACTATTGAAGATGCAAGTGGTTGTACCATTAGCAAACAGTTTACTGTTTATACTGACTGTAGAGTTGGTATGCAAGAAAACTTGGCTTCTCATTTCAACTTAACTACATATCCAAATCCATTTGAGCATTTCACCGGTTTGAATTTTGAATTGAAACAAACCGAAAATGTAAAAATTGCAGTTACAGATATGTTAGGAAGAACAGTGAAAGCTACCGACTTAGGTAAATTGTTAACTGGTTCACATAGCTTTAAATTAGATGATTCTTATTTTGGAGCTTCAGGATCATACATCCTAAAAGTGCAAATTGGAGACCGCAGCATTTACCAATCATTGATTAAACAATAAGCATTTTTGATAATAGCAAAAGGGGCGTTCAATTTGAACGCCCCTTTTTTTTGAGCATTTTCGAACTTATTATGATTGATAATGCTGCATGTTTATATTCGCAGGACTGCACCCATAGTTTAATGGATAAAATTTCAGATTCCGGTTCTGAAGATAGGGGTTCGACTCCCTTTGGGTGCACAAAAAATAATTTGAATCCCCCCTTTCCCCAAATTCCAACTACCTTTGCACTATGAACACAACAATGAAACATCCGGCTCATTCAAGAACAGTGATGAATGAGATGGTTTTACCCAATGATACCAATACCCTCAATAATTTAATGGGGGGGAGGTTATTGCATTGGATGGATATTGCTGCGGCCATTGCTGCTCAAAAGCATTCTCAAAAAATAGTGGTTACTGCTTCGGTTGACAGTGTGAGCTTTGGCAAATCTATCAAATTAGGCGATGTGGTGACATTGCAAGCCGAAGTATCAAGGGCTTTCAATTCATCAATGGAGGTGTATATCAAAGTTTGGGCTGAAAATATTCCAACTGGAGAAAAGTTCTTAAGCAACGAAGCCTATTATACATTTGTTGCTTTAGACCGAAATGGTTCACCTTTAAAAACGCCAGGCCTTGAGCCTCAAACTGAAGAAGAAACCAAAAGGTTTGATGGCGCCTTGAGACGCAGACAGCTACGCTTGATCTTGGCAGGGAAAATGCAACCAGATGAGGCTACTGAATTAAAAGCGTTGTTTGTCAAAGATTAAGAAAATGCGGTTTGGGCTTATTTAATATGTAAGTCCCTCATTATCGCAGTTTTGAAAATAAGTTAAATAAAACATTTGAAATTAGCCGATAAGTACTAATTTTGCGGCACTTAAAATCCCAACATAATAATCATAACTATGTCTAAATCAGGAGTTGTAGCTCAGGTAATTGGTCCAGTAGTTGACGTGAGTTTCTCAGACGAAGGAGGCAAACTGCCAAAAATTTACGATGCGCTTTACATTGATAAAGCCGATGGTACTAAAATCATCCTTGAATGTCAGAAACATTTGGGAGAGAACATGGTAAGAACCGTTGCCATGGATAGTACAGACGGATTAGTTAGAGGCATGGAGGTTCACCAAACCGATGCACCTATTTCAATGCCAGTTGGTGATGAAATCCGTGGTCGCTTGTTCAACGTAGTTGGAACTGCGATTGACGGTATGAAAAAAGTAAGTTCAGAATCAGGAAGAGCCATTCACAGAAGTGCGCCTTTGTTTGAAGATTTATCTACTCAAGCAGAGCCATTGTATACAGGTATCAAAGTAATTGACTTAATTGAGCCATACGCAAAAGGAGGTAAAATTGGTTTGTTTGGTGGTGCCGGTGTAGGTAAAACGGTATTGATCATGGAATTGATCAACAACATTGCAAAAGCATACGATGGTATGTCTGTATTTGCTGGTGTTGGAGAGCGTACCCGTGAAGGAAACGATTTGTTGCGTGAAATGATTGAGTCTGGCGTAATTAAATACGGCAAAGAATTTCAACATAGCATGGAAGAAGGCGGATGGGATTTGAGCAAAGTTGATTACAACGAATTGGCTAAATCTCAAGCTACCTTGGTGTTTGGTCAAATGAACGAACCTCCTGGGGCTCGTGCTCGTGTGGCTTTATCAGGTTTAACAGTTGCTGAATATTTCCGTGATGGTGATGAAAAAACTGGTGGTAGAGATATTTTGTTCTTCGTAGATAACATTTTCCGTTTTACACAAGCAGGTTCTGAGGTATCGGCTTTGTTAGGAAGGATGCCATCTGCGGTAGGTTACCAACCTACTTTGGCTACAGAGATGGGTGCCATGCAAGAGCGTATTACTTCAACCAAAAGAGGTTCAATTACATCTGTGCAAGCGGTATACGTTCCTGCGGATGACTTAACCGATCCAGCGCCAGCAACAACATTTGCCCACTTAGATGCTACCACAGTATTGAGTCGTAAGATTGCTGAGTTGGGTATTTATCCTGCGGTAGATCCATTGGATTCAACTTCAAGAATTTTAACAGCTGATATTTTGGGTGATGCGCATTACAATTGTGCACAACGTGTAAAATCAATTTTACAGCGCTACAAAGAATTACAAGATATCATTGCCATCCTAGGTATGGATGAATTGAGTGAAGAAGATAGAATGGTTGTATCTAGAGCCAGAAGGGTTCAAAGATTCTTGTCTCAACCTTTCCATGTGGCTGAACAGTTCACAGGTTTAAAAGGAGAGTTGGTTAGAATTGAAGATACCATTAAAGGTTTCAATATGATCATGGATGGAGAATTAGATCATTTGCCTGAGGCAGCGTTTAACTTGGTTGGAACCATTGAACAAGCCATTGCAAAAGGAGAAAAATTAATGGCTGAAGCCCAATAAGCAATCACTATGCATTTAGACATTATAACAGCAGATAAAAATTTATTCAACGGAGAGGCAACAGCAGTTACCCTTCCTGGAAGTAAAGGTAAATTTCAAATATTGGAAGGCCACGCGGCAATCATTTCAAGTTTGGAAAAAGGAAATATAGTGGTTGAATCAGCTGCAGGTAAACAAGAATTTCCAATTCATGGTGGCCTAGTAGAGGTTCTCAATAACCGCATCATTGTGCTGGCTTAATGAATAGAATTATTTAGAAAATGGCGCCCTGTATTCAGAGCGCCATTTTTTTTATATTTGAAAGTAAAATCAATCTTTATAACAATGTCCAATCAAACTGTACTCATAGCCCCTTCAATACTTTCAGCCGATTTTGCCAATTTAGCAAATGACATAGAAATGGTGAATCAAAGCCAGGCCGATTGGTTTCATGTGGATGTCATGGACGGGGTTTTTGTTCCAAATATTTCATTCGGTTTTCCAGTAATCAAAGCCATTCAAAAATACGCTAAGAAACCTTTGGATGTACATTTAATGATTGTTGATCCTGACCGTTACTTGGCCGATTTTAAAGCAGTAGGAGCTGAAGTTTTAACAGTTCATATTGAAGCATGCAATCATTTACACAGAACCATTCATGCTATCAAAGAGTTGGGTATGAAAGCGGGTGTTGCTGTAAATCCACATACACCGGTTTCGCTGTTAGAAGATGTGATTTTAGACCTTGATTTGGTTTGTTTAATGGGCGTAAATCCAGGTTTTGGTGGACAAAAATTTATCAAACAAACTGTTCAAAAATGTGCAACGCTCAAAGCCATGATTACAGCAAAACAATCAAATTGCCTCATTGAAATAGATGGGGGTGTGAACGAGCAAACTGCCAAAGACCTCATTGCAGCCGGAGCAGATGTATTGGTTGCTGGTAATTTTGTGTTTGGAGCTACCAACCCAACTCAAGCCATTGCCGATTTGAAATCGCTTTAAACAAGTGTTCCCGCTTTATTTTGTTTCCGACTCAGAATCTATTAACCTTGTAAGGTACATCAGAAACTACAAAGTTTTTCGTTAATTATTGTTCATGAATAGGTATTGGTATGTTCTCATTGGATTTTTGTGTTTGACCCAGCTGGCCATTGCTCAAGAAGCAAGTATCAGGGGTTATGTAGCAGATTCTAGTGGACAAAAATTAGCCGATGTCAATATTCAGATAATTGGTCAGAACCAAAACACACTTAGCGAACAAAACGGTTTTTTTCAATTAAAAGTAAAAGAAGGTCAAGCACATGAATTGGTTGCCTCTTTTGTTGGTAGGCCTCCAGTTAAACTCAAGATTCCTATATTAAGCATTGGTCAAGTGTATGAATTGTCAATTGTAATGGGAAATGGCTTGGCTTTAGATCAATTTGTGTTTACTGAAGAAATAGACAGAGGTAAGGCCTCGACTTATACCATTGACCCAAAAAAATCGGCAAATCTGCCTAATGTGAGTGGTAGTTTTGAAAAGATTTTGAGCACACTTCCGGGTGTGAGTTCTAACAATGAACTCAGTGCACAATACAATGTGCGAGGTGGTAATTTTGACGAAAATTTAATTTATGTCAATGACATTGAAATATACCGCCCTTTTTTGCCTCGTTCAGGACAACAAGAAGGCTTGAGCTTTATACACAGCGAATTGGTGCAACAAGTGAAATTCTCAGCAGGTGGGTTTGAAGCCAAATACGGCGATAAAATGAGCAGTGTATTAGATATCAAGTACAAAGAACCAAAGAAATTTGCTGCGTCGGTCAATACCAGTTTAATGGGCGTTATGACTCACTTAGAAGGCGCTTCAAAGAATTACAAATTCACGTATTTGTTAGGAGCCAGGTATTGGAACAATAGCTATGTAATTGGCAGCCTCGATACCAAAGGAGATTACAGACCAAGTTTTTCTGACATTCAGTTATTGCTCACCTATCACCTCAAAGACAACTTGAGTTTGTCATATTTAGGAAGCTATGCTCAAAACGATTATTTCTTTATTCCACAAAATAGAGAAACAGTTTTTGGAACCGTAAAAGCAGCTTACCAATTGCAGATATTTTTTGATGGGGCTGATTTAATGTCTTATCAAACTACTATGCAAGCAGCAAGTTTGGTGTTCAAGCCCAATTTAAAAACCCAGCTCAAACTCATAGCTTCTTCATATTTTTCGAATGAAAGCGAAGTGTTTACTGTAGAAGGAGCATACCGTTTGAGTGATATAGAAACCAATATGGGTTCAGATAATTTTGCCAGAGCCAGGAATTTAAAGGGAGTTGGCTACTTTATCAATAATGCCAGAAATTATGTGCAGGCGCAGGTGAATCAATTGTCTCATAGAGGCAGTTTTACCCATGCCAAAGGCCAACTTCAATGGGGTTTAGGCATGCAGCAAGAACAAATTGTTGACCGTTTGCATGAATGGCATTACGATGATTCTGCCGGGTTTTCAAGGCCAGCATTGGTAAATGATAGCCTATTTGAATTGAACAGTTACTTGAGTACTCGATTGCAAATGAATTCGAACCGATACAATGGGTACATACAAAATGCAGTTACACTCAACAAAGCCAATAATCTTCAAATCAATTACGGGCTCAGGGCCAATTTCTGGACTTATAACCAAGAATTGTTGCTGAGTCCTAGAGCACAGGTTTCTTTTGAACCCAATAGAAAATACAACAAGCAATTGAAGCCTACTCATGATGTAGTTCATTATAAAAAAGATTGGCTACTCAAATTTGCTTATGGTTGGTATTACCAACCTGCTTTTTACAGAGAACTTAGAAATTACCAAGGGGTTTTACAGCCCAATATTTTAGCTCAAAAATCTATTCACTATGTGGCTGGTGCCGACATGAATTTCAAAGCTTGGAACCGTCCTTTTAAATTTATTGCTGAAGCTTATTACAAGCAATTGTCTAACTTGATTCCTTATGAAATAGACAATGTACGTATCAGGTACATGCCCAATTTGCAAAGCAATGGTTATGCCACTGGTATTGATTTAAGAGTGAATGGAGAATTTGTGAAAGGAGCCGAAAGTTGGGCCAGTATCAGCGTATTAGATACCAAAGAAATTGTAAGCGGACAGAAAGACCAATTAGGTAATGCCGTTGCACCAAAGTACATTCCAAGGTTAACAGACCAGCGTGTAACTTTTGCCATTTATTTTCAGGATTATTTGAGAAGGAACAAGAGCTATAAAATGAATTTGAATTTGGTTTATGGTACTGGTTTCCCATTTGGTGTACCTGATCAAAATAGAAACAATGACTTGAACCGTATGCCCAGTTACAGGCGTGTAGATATTGGTTTTAGCAAAGTAATGATTGATGAGAACCTCAAGAAAAGAAATACTTTTTTGAAGCGAAACATTCAGTCGGCATGGTTTGGAATAGAGGTGTTTAACATTTTGGGAGTAAACAATACCATCAGTTATATTTGGATAGAAGATGTTGAAGCCAACCGATTTGCAGTGCCTAATTACCTTACCAACAGAAGGTTGAACTTTAGATTGCTTTTGAAATTTTAACAATAAAAAAGGGTAAGCCGACTGCATCGCACCGCTACAACCTCACGCCCTTGCTTCATTCCTGACCTGGGGGATTAGAGGGAGCTAGTCGTACAGAGCTTACCCAAGTGCAAAATTAACCAATAAAACAGAAGTAACAAACTCAGTTTGATTTTGTCTGCTTAATTTTAGATTTGTGATTAAATAAGAACCTGTTATGAATGAAATTTTAAATGATTTACATGCCAAATTGGCCCAACAATACAAAGGTGGAGGAGACAAAGCAGCTGCCAAACAAAAAGAAAAAGGCAAAATGCTGGCAAGAGAACGTGTTGCTTATTTGTTGGACAAAGATTCTCAAAGCATAGAAATTGGGGCATTCGCAGGTTACGAAATGTATGCGGAACATGGTGGCTGTGCAGCAGGTGGGGTAGTTGTAGTAATTGGCTATGTGAGTGGAGTGCAATGTGTGGTTGTAGCCAATGATGCTACTGTGAAGGCTGGAGCTTGGTTTCCTATAACTGGTAAAAAGAATTTAAGGGCACAAGAAATTTCAATAGAAAACAATTTGCCAATTATTTATTTGGTTGACAGTGCTGGGGTTTATTTGCCCATGCAAGATGAAATATTTCCTGACAAAGAACATTTTGGACGCATGTTCAGAAACAACGCAGTCATGAGCAGTAAGGGTATTACTCAAATAGCTGCGGTAATGGGTTCTTGTGTAGCAGGCGGGGCTTATTTACCTATCATGAGTGATGAAGCCATGATTGTAGATAAAACAGGTTCAATCTTTTTAGCAGGTTCATATTTGGTAAAAGCAGCTATAGGCGAAGACATTGACAACGAAACCCTAGGTGGGGCAATTACCCACTGCGAAATAAGTGGGGTAACCGATTACAAATTTGACAATGATGCAGCTTGTTTAGATCGCATTAGAAGTATTTTTTCAAAAATTGGAGCGAGTAAGCAAGCGGGTTTCAACAGAACAGAAGCCATCACGCCAAGTAAATCAATGTTAGATGTATATGCTGCTGTCAATGATTTTGCAAAACCATTTGATGTAACAGAAATTATTGAAAGGTTGGTTGATGCCAATTCTTTTGAAGCTTACAAAGAGGGGTATGGTAAAACCATTACATGTGGTTATGCTAGGATAGATGGATGGGCAGTTGGAATTGTGGCCAATAACAGACAAGTTGTAAAAGCCAAAAAGCCTAAACAAAGTGCTACAGACAACCCAGTAGAAATGCAAATTGGAGGGGTCATATACAGCGACAGTGCCGACAAAGCCGCTCATTTTATTATGAATTGCAACCAGAAAAAAATTCCATTGGTATTTTTACAAGATGTCACAGGTTTTATGGTAGGTTCTAGAAGTGAACATGGAGGCATTATTAAAGATGGCGCTAAACTGGTAAACGCCCAAGCCAATTCTATTGTTCCAAAATTTACCATCATAACAGGAAATTCATATGGAGCGGGTAATTATGCCATGTGTGGCAAGGCTTATGATCCACGTTTAATTGTGGCTTGGCCCAATGCAAGTATTGCGGTAATGGGAGGGGCTCAAGCGGCTAAAGTATTGTTGCAAATAGAAGAGGCCTCACTCAAATCAAAAGGGGAAACCATTACAGAAGAAAAGAAAGCAGCCATGCTTAAGGAAATTACTGAAAAGTATGCCAAACAAACTACTCCTTATTATGCTGCTGCTCGTTTGTGGATTGATGCCATTATAGACCCTCAAGAAACCCGTAAATGGATTAGCATGGGTATTGAAGCGGCCAATCATCAACCCATTACAGAAGCATACAAATTGGGGGTTATCAGGGCTTAATTAAACCAAGTGGTCTGTTAATTTTTCAATTTCGGCTTTGGCCGATTTGCCTTCGTATAGTATGTTGTAAACACAATTTAAAATAGGCATGGTAACTTGTGTTTTTTTATTGAGTTCAAACATGTTTTTGGTGGCATAATATCCTTCGGCAATCATTTTCATTTCGAGCTGTGCGGCTTGAACGGTGTAGCCTTTGCCTATCATGTTGCCAAAAGTTCTGTTACGGCTGTGAACAGAATAGCCTGTAACCAATAAATCGCCCAGGTAGGCGCTGTGGTTTATTTTTCTATCGGTATCTGTTATATTGAGCAAAAAACGTTTCATTTCACGGATACTATTGCTCATTAAGACTGCTTGGAAATTGTCTCCATAACCCAAGCCATGGCAAATGCCGGCAGCCACCGCATAAATATTTTTAAGTACTGCACCATATTCTGTTCCTCTTACATCACTAGAAACAACAGTTCTAATGAACCTACATTTTAACAGTTCAGCAATATACCTAGCCAAAGACTGGTTCAAACCAGCAATGGTTAAATAAGAAAGTTTTTCTGAAGCCACTTCCTCTGCATGGCATGGGCCTGAAATTACCAAAATTTGGTCTTCTTTAACTCCGTAATGTGAGATGAAAAAATCGCCTACAATTTCTTTGCTGCTTGGTATCAAACCTTTGATGGCCGATACAATTACTTTGCCCGCCAAGTCAGCTGGAGTAATTTGCTCAAAACTGGCTTCTACAAATGCTGCTGGAACAGCTACCAATAGCAAGTCTGCTTGTTGAATTACTTCTTTTAAATTGGCATTTACCTGAACGGTTTCAGGGTGAATTTCAACCGAGCTTAAATAATCGGGGTTGTGTTTGTATTGTCTAATGAATTGCGCTTTTTCTTCGCTTCTTACCCACCACTGTAAACTGTTTATTTGGCTATTGGCAGCCTTTTTTTCTTCGCTCAATATCTTAACCAAGGCCGTGGCCCAGCTTCCTCCACCAATAACTGCAATATTTTTAGGACTGTTCATACTTGCAATATATAAAAAGAGATGAAAAAAGGGGCCTTTCGGCCCCTTCTCTATTGAATTCCTCTGTTAGTTTTGTTCTCTATGAGGTCTGCGTTGGTCGTCTCTTCTAGGGGGTCTGTTCTCTCTAGGAGCAGGTTCAACATATCCTTCAGGCTTAGGCAACAAGGCTTTTCTTGACAATTTTAATTTACCGGTTTTTTTATCAACCTCAATTAATTTTACTTCAAGCTCTTCACCAATTTGTAAAACACCTTCCATACTAGGCAAGCGGTTGTAGCTAATTTCGCTGATATGCAACAAGCCATCTTTACCAGGTAAAATTTCTACGAAAGCGCCAAAATCAACAATCGATTTTACTTTACCAGTATATACTTGGTTAATTTCAGGGACTGCAACAATGCCACGAACAATTTGCAAGGCTCTGGCCATTGCTTCGCCATTGTTAGATGCAATTTCTACAATGCCTTTTTCACCTTCTTCGGTAATAGAAATAACTGTACCTGTTTCTTTCTGAATACCTTGAATGACTTTGCCACCTGGTCCGATTACCGCACCAATGAATTCTTTGTCAATATAAATGGTTTCAATGCGTGGTGAATGAGGTTTTAAGTCGGCAGCAGGCGTGGCAATGGTTTTGTTCATTTCGTTCATGATATGTAAACGACCAGCTTTTGCTTGGTTCAAGGCTTCTTCAACCATTTCCCATTTTAAGCCATTGATTTTAATATCCATTTGGCAAGCCACAATACCGTTAGCTGTACCAACTACTTTAAAGTCCATATCGCCTAAGTGGTCTTCATCACCCAAAATATCAGATAAAATAGAATATTTACCTGTGCTTTCGTCTGAAATTAAACCCATTGCAATTCCTGAAACAGCTCCTTTAATTTTAATACCAGCGTCCATCAAAGCTAATGAGCCCGCACATACAGTAGCCATAGATGAAGAACCATTTGATTCTAAGATATCGCTCACAATACGGATGGTATAAGGGTTTTCTTCTCTGCTAGGCAATACTCTTTTTAATCCTCTCAAAGCCAAGTTTCCATGTCCAATTTCTCTACGGCCAGGGCCACGGTTTGGTTTAACTTCACCTGTAGAGAAACTTGGGAAATTGTAATGCAACATGAATTTTGCATAACCTTCATTCATAGGGCTATCCAACATTTGCTCGTCCAATTTAGAACCCAAAGTAACAGTGGTTAAAGATTGGGTTTCGCCACGGGTAAATACTGCTGAACCATGCGCAGCTGGCAAGTAATTTACCTCAGACCAAATAGGTCTTACTTGGTCTAAATTTCTGCCATCTAAGCGTTGTTTTTCGTCTAAAATCATTTTGCGAACCGCATCGTATTCAACATCGTGGAAATACCTATTGGTTAAAAATGAATCAATTTCAGTACCTTCTGGCAAGTTGGCTTTATATTCTTCACGCACTGCTTTGAAAGCAGCTGTTCTTTCTGCTTTGCCCAATTTTGATTTGGCAATGGCATAAATTTTATCAAAAGCATAGGTTTTAATTGCCGCTTCTAATTCTTCGTTGCTTCTGTCGTGGTTGTATGTACGGGTAGGTTTTTTGCCTCCCAACATATCGCAAAGTTCCCATTGAGCCTTGATTTGAAGTTTAATGGCTTCGTGTGCATGTTTCAATGCAGCCAACATATCAGCTTCACTTACTTCGGCACATTCGCCTTCAACCATGTTTAAATCGTGCTCAGTACCCGCCACAATTAAATCCATGTCGGCGCGTTCCAATTCGTCTTTATAAGGGTTAATTACAAATTTGCCGTCAATACGAGCAACCCTTACTTCAGAGATAGGTCCGTTAAACGGAATATCACTTACAATCAAAGCAGCCGATGCAGCCAATCCAACCAATGCATCTGGTAAAATGTTTTTGTCTGATGAAATCAAACTCAACATGACTTGTGTGTCTGCATGGTAATTGTCTGGAAACAACGGACGCAACGCCCTGTCTACAATACGGCTTACCAATACCTCGTAATCGCTTAATTTAGCTTCGCGCTTATGGAAACTACCAGGGATTCTGCCTACTGAGGCAAATTTTTCTTGGTAATCAACAGTTAGCGGCATAAAATCTACATCGGGCTTGGCCTCTGATGCAGATACAACGGTAGCCAGAATCATGGTATCGCCTTGTTTTACAACAACTGCACCATCTGCTTGTCTGGCTAGTTTTCCTGTTTCAATACTGATGGTTTTACCGTCAATAGTGAATGTTTTAATTGTTCCTTGTGACATATTTTTTGTCTGTTCGATTTTTAAAAATAAAAGGGCAGCACCTTTAGGCCTGCCCTTTTTGAATAAAATAAAAAAATTACGATACCTGTTTGAACAGGTATAGAGATTACTTACGGATTTCTAATTCTTTAATGATAGCCCTGTAACGGAAAACGTCTTTGCGTTGCAAGTAATTCAATAATGAACGTCTTTTACCTACTAACTTCACAAGGCTCAACTCTGCAGAGAAGTCTTGTTTGTTAATTTTCAAGTGCTCGGTAATGTGGTTAATCCTCTCTGTAAACAGAGCGATCTGACTTTCAGCTGAACCAGTGTCTTTAGTAGACTTGGCTTTACCGAATTTTTCGAAGATTTCTTTCTTCGCTTCAGTGGTCAAATGCATGATTTTAAATAATTAATGTTGAATAATGAGGGGCAAATATAAACATTTTCAGTAAGATTCAAAAGGAATTGATGGAAATGTTGTTGGAAATGGGGTTTAAGCTGAGGAATCAGTAATGGATTTAAGTGAAAGGTTTAGAGTGGGTTATGTGAATATTCTAATCAGTTAGAACAATAATTGAATTTTTTTAGAAGAATCAATCGAGGTCTAAAACAATTTTGAGATTTTGTTTTAGCTTAGCCTGTTGTTCTTTGGTAAGTTTTCCAAGTCGGCTAATAAGCCTTTTGTTGTCTATGGCTCTGATTTGATCTACTAGAATGTCACTTAATTTGTCGAGCTGATTTGTTTTCAAATGAACTCTCAAAAGTTCGAGGTCTTTTTGAACATTGCTGGTAATTGGACAAATTATAGTAGAAAGGTGCTGGTCATTTAATAAATCAGTCTGAACAATGACAACGGGTCTAGTTTTTCCTGGCTCAGTTCCTCGACTTGGGTTTAAGTCTGCCAGCCAAATGTCAAATTGATTGATTTTCATCCATTAACTTTTCAAATTCGTGTAAAATGTCCATTGATTCTTTGCTGGTAATTTTAGATTCCTTAGAAAGTTGTTGCTTTAAAAGTTTTCTTTTATTGAAAGCGTTATAAATTCTGACAGCTTCATTGATATATCTATTCCTAGCTTGGTCTATTTTGTTGGTGATTTCTTCAGTTTCTTTGAAGATTTCGTCATCTAATTTTAATGAAAGTATTTTCATGTTACAAAGGTATATCTTTTTGGTATATACTAGATAAAATTCTTACATTTTTATTTGAGTTGATTTTGAGGCTCAGCTTCTTCGAAATTAATTAATTCTAATACGCATGGAGTATTATATACTATTCGTAGGACGGCAATGTGTAAAGCAATCATTCGGTGAATGTATTTGAGCATTTAGCGAGGTGTAGGTGCAGGCAATACCCTTGTGTTTGACTTCCTGATTCAAAAAAATACAATTAAAAGATTTGTTTTGAGATTGGTCTAATTCTAATTAGTTTGAAATTATTTCGTTCAAAAATTCCCTCATTGTGATAATTTTTGTCGGGCCTATGAGTTCAATATCTAATAAATCTTTATCACCAGTTAATAAGTAATTGGCTTTACTATCTATGGCTAAAGAAAGTAAAAAATTATCCTTTTTGTCGCGGCAAATATAAATAGCTGATTGAACTGAAACGAATTCAGCATATAAATTTATCTGTGATAAAAGTGCCTCCAAATCTTTCAATTTGAAATACTTTTTTAGTTTGGGTCTTCTAGCGACTTCAATAAATTCCTCAAGTAATTCTTGGCTAAAAATTACAATCACAGATTTTTCTATGAATAATTTATCAAGACCAGATGTTCTTTTGGATTATAGAAAACTTATCCAAAGGTTGGTATCAACTATAATTCTATGCTTTTTTTTTGCGCATAACGCTTATTCCTTACAAGCTCAACTTCTTTAGTAATGAATTCTATGCTGGGATTGTCTGAGGCTGCATTTTTGCGTAGTTTGGCTACAGTCTTCATGAAATCATTTTCCTCTTCATTTCTAATTGAAATGAGATTTAAGTCGGCAAGATCTTTGAGAAGTTTTTTGGCTTTAGGATTTAAAATATCTATTTGGAGTGTCATTTGATTCAAATATACAGTTTTTACTTTTTATAGTAAATTCATTTTAAGCTTAAATTATATTAAATAAGAATAGTCCATTTTTGGTAGTAGCATTGAGCGAGACCTAGGAGCAGGCAATACCCTATGGCTAAAAAAGCACCTGAAGTATTGAACACAGTTGCTGATGATTAGAGTAGCCCTTAGGACGGCGATGCGTGAAGAAATCATTCGGCTTTCAATACCTGCACTATAATTTAGTTCCTATTTTGCCAATAGGTCTTTTATTTCAATTTTCAATTTGGGTAGGCTATTGACAATGATTGACCAAATCATGTCATCGGCTATATTGTCATAACTGTGAATGATTCTATTTCTGGTGCCAACTATATTTCTAGAATTTTCAATTTCAATAGATGGATTTTCCTTTAGAATTCGATTTACTTCTTCTCCAATTATTTCTATATTTCTTTCTACTGCCCTTTTAGTTTTAGTGTCTTTTTGATACTCTAAGAAATTCAAAGGTTTATTTTCAAAATAACCTTCTATTTCTTCAATTGAATTGAGAATATCATATAACCAAGTATTGATTTTATTATCCATAAATCAATTGTTTTTCAGTGTCTATTTGCTTTTTAAAGTAAGGATTTCGAATCGCTTTTTCTTCAAGCAAATCTACAGGTCGATTAAAAATAGATTCTAATTGCTCTTTAAGATCAAAGTAGTTATCGGCATACTCAAGCAAATCAACATCACGGAAATCAACTACCAAATCAATGTCACTATCTTTATTGAAAGAATCTTTGAGAACGGAACCAAAGACAAACAATTTATTGACTTTATGTTTTGAGCACAACAGCCTTATATTGTCTATGTTTAATTCAATCAAATTCATGTTCGTAAAGATAATATTTTTGAATAAGTATAAAAAAGGTAGCGAATTTGAGGTAGAAAGTACATAGCCCGTAGGACGGCAATGCGTAAAGAAATCATTCGGTGAATGTATTTGAGCATTGATCGAGACCTATGAGCAGGCAATACCCATGGCTAAAAAAGCACCTGAAGTATTGAACATAGTTGCTGATGATTAGAGTAGCCCGTAGGACGGCAATGCGTATAGAAATCATTCGGTGAATGATTTTAGCATTGAGCGAGACCTAGGAGCAGGCAATACCCTATGGCTAAAAAAAGCACCTGAAGTATTGAACATAGTTGCTGATGATTAGAGTAGCCCGTA